>CAOKMT010000025.1 GCA_948469885.1 uncultured Sporosarcina sp.
CGCGACGTCCTGTCGCAACGCCTGCATGACCGACATCCTGTCGGCCCCGAGCTCGAAAAAAATCTGGACGCAATCACGCTGAGGCGCGATTGATCGATTGCCGAGGAAGTTACTTATTCAACAGTCCTAAATATAGCCACGTCCCCAAGAAAGTCATTCGCCCATCAGGATTTAGAACGATTGGAAATAAAGGATGATCAAGAAAAAAGTGGTGAAGATGAAGGTGCCGAAAATTTCGGATATCCACCTCTTCGCTTTTCGGTTATATTTCCATTCCATGAACCCTCGGACAATTGATATGGCGAAGAAAAAGGGGAGCATTGTAAACAGAACATTAAATTCTGCATCGTTGGAAATGAGTCTGATAGAAACAATGATAAATGCGAGGTAGATTACGGCTAAAAGAATAAATTGTAGACGCTTGGCGAACGGGCTCATCTCGTTCGTTTTCCGCTTAATTTTGAACCTCTTCTCTAAGAAAATTCCGCCAATAACGGACAAGATGATTAAAATGATGCCAAAAAGTATAATATTATCCATACGCGTACCTCCTGTCGGTTACATATACGTTCGATAAGGCGAATCGGTTTCGTTCTATTATTAAGAACAGCATGAAAGCAAAAAGGAATCGCTCAGCGTTCAAGCGACTCCTTGAAATTGACTTCACTCTGATCATTTATTAGGTTTCAATTTTCCCCAATCTCCAAACTGATTTCTTTCAAATTCTTCCCATCCAACTCCATCTCGTATAAATGCAAATCGGCATGCCGTTTGCCAAACTTCCTGTCCACGATGAAATAGATTTTGTCTTGATGGGGCCCAATGACGGGATTGCCTGCATGTTCTTTCAGCGTTGTCAGTTGCTTTTCTTCGTCATTGTCCCAGTTATAATAGAAAAGCTCATATTCAAAAATACCATTCTCACCGGTTTTACTGACAGCTTGGAAAACCATTTCGTGCCGATCGCCGATGATGGCAAAGTCATAAATATCTTTCTCCCGATTTTTTGCACTGACGACGGCCAGCTCTTCTGGAGAATCAAGTGGAATTTGGAAAACGCGTTGATTCATTGCAAATACATCGTCCGCCGTTTCGACATGATCATCATCGGGCATTTGTATAAAAGCTATTGAACCCGAAGGTGATATGTTTAATGATTGCATTGAATACTTGCGCAAGTTTGTATACTGTTGGTGGGTTTGATCGGTTAAATGATAACTGTATAAGTCGAATTCATGCGGGTGAGCACTTGCGATCGGTGAATAATTTTCAAAAGTGCCCGCTTTTAAATAAAACAACATTTTTTCATCTTGCGGATTGAATACGATTTCAGTAATGAGCGTATCTGTTGAAAACAATTCTTTATCTTCACCCGTTGCCATTGTAAATAAGCGAACTGTGCTGTTCAAATTCGACTGGGGATCTTTGTCGGCAATGATGTAAGCAATTGAAGAGCCGTCTGGTGAAAACGTGACATCGTTGATTTTTTTATCTACATCTGACAAAAGGATCGACTTGTCAAAAGTTTTTTCAGCATGTCGGAAGCGGATGCCTGCTTTTCCATCGAGATAGGTGACATAAGCAATGGTCTCATCAATGGCCACGTCGAAAACGGATGTAAGGCCTTGCTGCTTTTCATAGTCTGCTGTTTGGAAAATTGCTCCAGCAATGACGAGCCCGAGAGTAATGAAAACGATAGGTATGATAATAAGTAGTAAGGACTTTTTATTTTTATTCATTAAATAACCCCCCATGCAAACCAAATGAGGTAAATAAGTACAAGTGCAAACGGAATGGCCCCTACAAAATAAGCAGTTTTCTTTCTCTCTTTTCTCAGCAGCATCATTTGAATACTATAAGTAACAATCCATAGAGTGATAGGCACTGAAAGGATTAGTAAGGCGAGCATTGTGAAATCGCCCCCACCAAACGCTAGAAATGCCCAAAGAAAGAACAAAGAGCTACTGACGATGACGAGTCCCCACGTAATATTAAGTGCATGAAATATTTTCACTTGTTTTTTTAACTTTAGTTTATGAGGTTGATAATCGAAAATCGTCGTACGATACACGAGTACGATTGTTAGTAGTAAGATGGCCCAAGATAAAATGCTTAATGGTACAGCAACAAAACTATCGACACTAGAAGCAAAGCCTACACCTAAAAGGTAAATGAATAAGTGAATGAGAAGCAGGCAGTTGATCCATAGCCGTCGATTGAGAAAAGAGATGGGCTGTATGGCAAAAACCAATAGACAACTACTGACACCGACAGAAAAAAGCAGCCAAGTGATGAGCGCATCTCTTTCAACAATTAATTGACTCACATAGACGGAAAAAGAGAGTAGAAGCGAAGCAAACGCGAGTGTAAGTAGCATTTCTTTCCGATACGGAAACATCGCCTGTTGAATTTGGCTGCCGATATTTTCTTCATTTCCGAAGTTTTCCAATGCTTTTCTTTCCGCTTCCTGTTCCGAATAACCTTCTTTTATATACTGCTCAAAAGTTAATTGTAAATGAATGAGTAACTCCTCGTACAAATCTTCTTTTTCATCTGGCGGTGCATCCGTTTGGTGGATGATTTTTTTCACATATCGATGAAATGTCGCATTCATATGAGTCCCTCCGAACTTTTACGGACGAGTGAATCCATCCAATTCCAGTTATCGCGTTTCCGGTTGAGCTCTTTTTTACCGGTATCCGTAATATGATAGTATTTCCTTCTGCCGCTTTCTGTGGCGTGCCAGTATGACGTTAACCATTCTTTTTTCTCCAACCTTTTTAAAGCGGCATAAAGCGTGCCTTCACTCATTTCGTACGTTTCATCGCTTAACTGCTTTAAAATTTGAATGATCTCATAGCCGTATAAATCGCGTTGGACAATAAGAGACATTAGCAAAAGATCGATGCTTCCTTTCATCATTTCTTTATCCACGAAATCACCTCATTTCATTTCTTAACTACATCTTATTACTATGTACATCGCAATGCAAGGGTTAGGCGGATAGAAATAAAAGTTTGGACGGGAGTGTTATTCGGTCGTTATGTATATAATGGGAGAGGAGTACATGGATTCTCGTGTCGGTATCTTTTTATAACTAGGAGGGGTATTTATGAAGCAAATAATCATCGAACAAAATTTGAATGAAATGAAGGCGGAAGTTTTAATTATTGGTGTTCCTGAACATCCCGAAAATATCGAAGGATGGGACCAGTTTGCATCCACATTTAACACTAAATTATCGGATTGGGTGAAAGCAGGAGATGTAAAAACAGCGTTTAAACAAATTGTGAGAATGCCTTCTTTCGGTGAACAATTATATGATCGCGTGTTATTTATTGGGCTTGGCGCAAGAAAATCACTCACTGAAGATCGCTTGCGTCAAGCATTTGCCGCGGTTGGAAAAGAACTTGCACAAATGAAAGCATCCTCCGTTGCGATTTGGACGACACCTTTTACAAACGACAAATTGACTTGTGAAGATGTCGCCTCACAAGCGGCGGAAGGGCTATGTCTCGGTTCTTACAAGTTTGAAGGGTATAAAACCGGTTCCAACGAACAAGATGTGTCGCTCGATACGGTGACGTTGATATCTCTTGCGGATGCACAATTGCTTAAGGAAGCTTTTGAAGTCGGGCAAATATATGCCAATGCGGTCAATGAAGCACGTAATCTTGTCAATATGCCACCGAATCTATTAACTGCAAAAGAAATGGCCACCTATGCACAAGGTCTTGCGGCCAAGCACGGATTTGAAATCGACGTGCTCGGCAAAAAAGAGATGGAAGAGCTCGGAATGGGCGCAATTCTAGCAGTCAATCAAGGTTCTGTCGAAGAACCGCAACTGATCGTGTTGAAATACGCTGCGACAGATACGTGGGAAGATGTCGTCGGACTCGTTGGAAAAGGAATCACTTATGATACAGGTGGGTATTCTTTGAAGCCGCGTGACGGCATGGTTGGGATGAAAGGGGATATGGGCGGTGCGGCAGCCGTGCTCGGCGCCATGAATATTATTGGCGAATTGCGTCCCGAAAAAAACGTCATTGCTGTCATCGCATCGACTGATAATATGATTTCAGGAGAAGCTTTTAAACCCGACGATGTCATTACATCGCTAAGCGGTAAGACAATAGAAGTGCTCAATACGGATGCGGAAGGACGTCTTGTACTTGCGGATGCTGTCACATACGCCAAACAAGCAGGGGCAACCTCTGTCATCGACGTGGCGACATTGACAGGCGGCGTCATCGTCGCGCTGGGCAATGACAAGACAGGTGCACTGACGAATGATGAAGCGTTCTTTGAGACGTTCATGCATGCCTCAGTAGAAACAGGAGAATTTGTTTGGCGATTACCCCTCACAGAAAACGATAAAAAGCGCATCCGTAAAAGTGATGTTGCCGATTTGAATAACTCTCCGGGCCGCGATGGTCATATGATCTTCGGTGGGGGATTTGTTGGTGAATTCGTCGGTGACATGCCGTGGATTCACTTGGATATTGCAGGGACGTCCGATGCGGCATCGGCGCATGATCTCGGTCCAAAAGGTGGTACGGGTGTCATGGTTCGGACACTTGCAACTGTTGTCACAAGAATGGCAAATACAGACTTGGCGAACGAATAGGCGATCGTCTACTCCTTCCCGGATTATGATGAATAGAATAATTGAGAAGGGAGAGAGGTAGATTGTCTAGAGGTTATTATGGAAACCGCGGATATAGAGACGGCGGCTTTGGTTTTGGATTTGGCGGTTTTGGGGCACCTTTTCTCGGAGGACTTGCGGGCGGCATCTTAGGAAATGCATTATTCCCAGGGTACGGTGGCTACGGCGGTTATGGCGGTGGCTACCGTTATGGAGGTTATCAGCCTTACGGTTATCCATATGGGGGCTATCCGTACGGTTATCCGCCGTATGGCTATTACGGCCCGTTTTAAACAAAAATACAAGAACAAAAAATGCATGGAAACCGAAAAGGTTTCCATGCATTTTATTTTTAACTTATTATTTTTGTTCTTTTCTCGCTTCTTGTACGACTGGGGCGAGATCATCCTTCACAGTTAAATCAGTCGTTTTCACATCGGACATATAAGCGGCCCGTGCCATCAGATGGCCACCGATTGGTGCGGTGATGAATAAAAAGGCAATCCCGAGAATCAGTTTAATACTGAAATAGCCATCAAAGATCCAAAGATAAAGGAAAACCCCTAACAAGACACTCAAAACCCCGAATGTTGCACTTTTGGAAGCGGCGTGTGCTCTTGTATAAACATCTGGAAGACGAATAACACCGATCACTGTGACAATCGTGAAAATGACCCCGATCGTGATAATCAAAATGATTAAAGCTTTAGCTATTGCGATCACGTTCTATGATCTCTCCTTTCTCAATGAATTTGGAGAAAGCGACTGTTCCGATGAAAGACATAATAGCAATTAGCAAAATGACTTCCAGGAAAAATCGTGTATCAAATAAAACGGTTAGCAGCGCAATCGATGAAATGAGCATGACCCCGATCGCATCCAGTGCAACGAGTCGGTCGGGAATTGAAGGACCGCGGAACACCCGGTATAAAAGAGCGGCCATCGACAAAATGACAAGCAGTAAAGAAATCCAAATAAACGTCATCATGGACGGCTCACCTCCATAATCGCTTTTTCAAACGAGTTTTTAATCGAAAAGATAGCGTCTTCAACATCATCAACGTCAATTGCATGGATATATAAAGTTCTTTGATCGCCGGACACGTTCACGACAATCGTACCAGGTGTTAACGTGATCAAGCTGGACAACAAAGTAATTTCCCAATCCTCTTCCAGCTCTGTTTCCATCGCAAAAATCGCCGGCTGAATATCCATTTTTGGACGAAGCACTACTTGGAGCACCGAAATATTGGAAAGTGTTAACTCTCTAAAGAAAATGAGCGTCAACTTCACGAGCGCCCATACACGTCGGAAGTAAAGTTTTTCCTTGAAAAAGCGTCCCATCATGAATATGAGAATCATCCCGATTAGGTAGCCGATGACGAATGTTTTCGCTGTCATCGAAGAACTCAAGAACATCCAGATGATCGCGATGAAAAAATTCAACAATATTTGGAAAGCCATCGTCATCTACTCCTTTAGAACCGCATCAATATAAATCGACGGGTTTAATAATACATCTGAGGCATCAGTCATATACGGGATGAGCCACTCCGTACCGACCCCGTACGCGACGGAGATGAGCACCAATACAACGGCTGGCATCATCAAACTGCGGTAAGAGCGCCGTCTTGTCTTCGGCAATGCGACGGGTTCTCCCCAAAACGCGTATATGAAAATCCGAATGACAGATAAAAGGACAATCAAACTCGAAACGAGCATGATAATGCTTCCCCACACATTTCCGGCTTCAAATGCCCCTTGTATGATTAGCATTTTCCCGATGAAACCACTGAGCGGGGGAATGCCTGCAAGTCCAAAAGCTGCGATTAAATACATCCAACCTAAACCGGCGTGTGTCTTCATCAACCCGCCCATTTTACGCAAGTTCGATGTACCTGTAACGGCAATAATGATGCCGATCAATAAAAACAGTGCGCCTTTGATGAGCATGTCATGGATCAAGTAGAAAATCGCCCCGGACATACCCGCGTCATTCATCTGTGCCACACCGAACAAAATGACGCCGACAGCAATCACGATGTTGTAAATCATAATCTGCTTTAAATCGAAATACGCAAGTGCACCGATACAACCCGCAATGATCGTCAAAATGGCTAATATGGAAAGCAATCCATGTGTCATTGCTGTATCGTGAACGAAAAACAGCGTGTAGGTCCGTGTAATGGCGTAGACACCGACTTTCGTCAACAATGCCCCGAATAGCGTCAGCACCGGCATAGGCGGCGCTGCATACGAACCAGGTAACCAGAAGTACAGTGGGAAGATCGCTCCTTTTATCCCAAATACGAGCAGGAAGAGAACCGCAATCACGGTAATAATCCCGGGTTGTCCAATGTCCGTAATTTTAAGGGCAATATCCGCCATATTAACTGTTCCAACGACCGAGTAAAGAAGGGCGATCGTAATGACGAACAATGCGGAAGAGATGACATTCACGAGTACATATTTGATGGACTCGCGCAATTGCTTTTTCTCGCCGCCCAAGACGATCAGGACGTAAGACGCGATGAGCAACACTTCGAAAAAGACGAACATGTTGAATATATCGCCTGTTGTAAAGGCACCGTTGACACCGGTTATCATGAATAATATGGCTGGATAGTAATAGAACTTTTCCCGCTCTTCATCGATTCCTGTGAAACTATAAACGACAACGAAAAATGTAATGACGATTGTCGTCGTCACAAGGAGTACCGATAACATATCCGAAACCATCGTAATTCCGAATGGGGCGGGCCAACTGCCGAGTGTGACCGTCTGAATTCCATCCGATTTCACTTTTGCCATCAAAATAAGTGCAGAAATGAAGCTGACGATCAAACCTACTGTTACCAGCGTCCGTTGCACTTTAATCTGCTTAGGAAAAAAGAGAAGAATGATCCCGAAGAAAAACGGCAAAATGATCGGTAATAATAAAAGATTAATCATGTTCGTCATTTCCCTTCATTAGACTCATATTATCCGTTTTATGCTCCCCGTAAGTTCTGTAAAAAAGAACGAGCATGAATGCTGTCACACCGAAACTGATGACAATCGCCGTTAAAATAAGCGCTTGGGGGAGGGGGTCGGCATAGTCAGTCACCCCATCAGCTAGGACTGGCGGGGATGTTCCGCCGAGTCCACCCATTGTCAAAATTAACAAGTGTGCGCCGTGACTAAGAAGTCCTGTCCCGAGAATGATGCGTAAAAGACTTCTGGATAAAATTAAGTAGACAGCGGCCATGAAAAGAATCCCGATAATAATGGCCATGACAAACTCCATTACGAATCGCCTCCAATCGTTTGGATCATCGTAATCGTAGAACCGACAACGACAAGATAGACACCTGCGTCAAAGGCCATTGCTGTGTGCAACGCAGATACACCGAACAATGGTAAATAAACGTCATCGAAAGCATGTGTGAAAAACGGGATATTGAACAGCAAGGAAGAAGCTGCCGTCCCGAGCGC
Organism: uncultured Sporosarcina sp.; assembly: GCA_948469885.1. Lineage (GTDB taxonomy): Bacteria > Bacillota > Bacilli > Bacillales_A > Planococcaceae > Sporosarcina. Next base: position 8,120 of record CAOKMT010000025.1, read on the forward strand.
GAGCAATAAGCCGATCGCGGTGACGATCATGAAGTTGAACGGCAAGGCGTTTTGCACTGTCTTCAGATCAAATGCAAGCAACAGAAGAACAATCGCACCTGTCGTCAGCAATCCCCCTACAAACCCTCCGCCTGGCGTAAAATGTCCAGCAAAGAAAATGTGGATTGAGAAAAGAAAGATGATGAAGAACACCACTTTCGTGGCGGTCTGTAAAATAACGTCATTTGTTTTCATCAGAACTCTCCTTTCTTGATAGGCGCAGGCGGATCATACTGTATACACCGATCCCTGCAATTGCGAGTACAGCAATTTCGAATAATGTATCAAACCCACGGTAGTCAACGAGAATGACGTTTACGATATTCCCGCCTGCTGCTTCTGTAAAGACCGTGTCCTTATAATACTGAGAAATCGAAGGCACCAGTTTTTGTGAATGGGCGGATAATGCGACGAGTGTCACCATGATGCCGACCCCTAGTGAAATGACAAAGTTGCCGAAGCGGAAGCCCTTGCTTTCGCCATGATTTTTTAAAGCAGGTAAATGTCGAAACGCAAGTAAAAATAGTGCGACAGAAACCGTCTCGATCACAAGTTGTGTCAATGCCAAATCTGGCGCCTTGTAAATGACGAAAAACAGTGCAACGGAATAACCGACGCCTCCGAGTGCGATAATGGCGGCCAATCTCGTCTTTGCAAATAAAACCATGCAAACAGCGAGAATGAGAATGATGGCTGTTAAAATACCGTACGCACTGACAGGCGCAAAACTATCCATATCTACGACAAACGCATCTTTGATGAACAACACTGCTGTCGTCAACAGGACGAGAAATGTGAACATGTAGAGCAGATAAGTTCGGATGAGACCTGTCATGTAGAAGCGGGAAAGCCGGTTCATTCCACTTTCACCGAAAATCATGAACGAATCATACAAGGCATTGAGTGAAAAGTACGCTGGCTGTATGTCGTACAGTTTTTGCCATTTTGACATCGTCAAGAAAAGAAGTGCCCCGACCCCGATAATACCGAGTGTCATGAGAAATTCAGGTGACGACCAGCCGTGCCATGCGGAAACGTGCACCGCGACTTCTGATGGATGCGTGTACAAGCCTTGTTGCATCGCAAGTACCGCTGGTTTCACTAACATGTCTCCGATGATATTCGGGATAAAGAAAATAACGACGACGAGCGTAGCAAGAATGACGGGTGAAATGAGCATCCCAAGTGGCGCCTCTTTCGGTTGTAGAGGAAGCGCTTCTTTTTTCTTTTTGCCGGCAAACGTCTTAAAAACAAAATAGAAGCTGTACACAAACGTGAAGACGCTTGCTATCCAAGCAACAATCGGGAATATCATTCCCCAAGTCGCAAAATTGAATAATTCAAATTCACGCAATGCGAGCATCGAAGTCAAGAACATTTCTTTACTAAGAAAGCCATTGAACGGCGGCAAGCCGGCCATCGACATCGACCCGATAAATGCGACCGTGAAACTGACAGGCATAATGCTCATCAAACCACCAAGTTTTCGGATATCCCGGGTTCCGGTCTCATGATCTACAATTCCTGCAATCATGAACAAACTTCCTTTGAAAGTGGCATGATTCAGTAAATGGAAAATGGCGGCAAAGGCGGCGAATTTGAAAATTGCTGTATCCGTTCCGTCGACATGATACATAATGGCACTTGCGCCAAGCAGTGACATGATCAGACCGAGCTGACTCACCGTTGAAAAGGCGAGAATGGCTTTCAAATCCGTCTGTTTAACAGCAAAGAATGAGCCCCAGAAAAGGGTGAGTAATCCAATGCCGGTGACGAGCCAAATCCATACTTCCGAAGCCGCGAAAATTGGCGTGAAACGGGCAACAAGATATAGCCCTGCCTTCACCATCGTGGCAGAATGCAGATACGCACTGACAGGTGTAGGCGCTTCCATAGCATCGGGCAACCAAATATAGAAAGGGAACTGCGCCGATTTTGTAAAGGCACCAAGTAATACGAGCACAATGGCAAGTGTAAAGTATTCATGTCCTACAAGTGTCGAGGCATTGGCGGTCAGTTCCCGAATGGAAAACGTATCCCCCATAATCCCTAAAAGGACAAATCCCCCGAGCATCATCAGTCCACCAAATACGGTAATCATCATCGATTTCAAAGCACCGAAACGAGAACGATCCTTTGTAAACCAATAACCGATAAGTAAGAACGATGAAATGGATGTCAGTTCCCAAAATAAGTAAAGGGAAATGACGTTATCCGATTGTACAATTCCTAACATCGCCGTCATGAACATCAGTAAATAGACGTAAAAATTATTTAACTTCTCACGATTTTTATCGAGGTAAAAAATGGAGTACAGTACGACAAGTGCCCCGATTCCCGTGATAAGCAATGAAAACAAAAGACTCAGACCGTCTATATACGCCGTGAAGGAAATACCAAGTGACGGAATCCATGACAGTTCAGAAACGGCAACCTCCCCATCCATTGTTAATCTAATAAATCCAAGGTAGTAGATGAACAATAGAACGGGTACAAAAAACACGAACCATCCAGTATGTACGTTTTTTAGTTTTCTGAAAATGAATGGAACAAACAGCGCTGCCAAAACGGGCAGAAATATCAATAACACGAAATCCAAGAAAATCCTCCTTCCAAAAATAAATGAACTATTTTTTCATTGTACCCGCAGAAAGTGTAAGTGAAGGTGCGCATAAACATGCCACCATGCGCAAACGCTTTCCTGATCGCGTACAACTGGGGCGCTCCTCCTTGAAGGCGGTTCTGCCCTTGTCTTTCTCTAAGTTGTTTAATCAAAAAACGCAAAAAGTCCGTCGCCTCAGGGCATAGGTACCCCTTGGTGACAGACTCCTCCAAATACGTGCATTTATTTGACTGAAAACAGCATAGCATAGCTTTGATAGATTGTAAACGGGAAAAGGATCGAATTTTGTAAGCGAATTCATAAGACAACTTACTTCATTCGACAAGACCCAAATTTCTGCTGAATGACAACGGATTATTGTATAATGTTATTCTCTTCCTATACGATAGGAAAGATGCGAAATAATTTGTTTTCGAGGTGTCCTATGAAAAATCCATACATATTTGGTTATTTACCTTTTGTGACGATTGTTTTATTCAGTTTGACATTTGGCGTCTATACGGTCGGTGTGTTGATCGACTTGTTTAAAGGAATTGGTCTATACACAGGCATGCGTGAATTTTTGACGGACCTTCAACTTCGCGGATTTTTGCTTATCGTTGTCACATTAGTATTCTTCATGCTATTTGCTGCGTTAAAATTAATTGCCGAAACGATTCATGAAACAGCGATGTTGTTTTTTTCTAAAGATACGGAAGGACAGACGTATCTACAGGCCCGCGGAGGCACCATTATTTATTTCTTTGGAGCGTTGGTATCAGCAGGTGGCATCCATTCGATCCAACTGTTACTCGGTATTTTTCTTTTGACGACCTTTATTTATTTTATTTACGTTGTGTACATATTGAGTAAGTTCATGTCCATTGTGAGTACGATCGGAATTCTTTTTTTTGAAATTATCATTTGGGGTGTACTCGTTTCGGGAATCATTTATATTTTGTTGAAATTGTACAACGGGGTCATCGCAAGTTTACCATTTGTCAGGGAGTCATAGAGAGCTTGACGAAGAGGTGAAACTAGAATGAGAACCGATTTTTGGTCGGCTCTCATTTCAGTAAGGCAGAAAAAGCGCGTAAATGAATTTGTTGATTTCTTAGTTGCTGCATTGAGCGGGGCATGTCATAGCCGATCCAAACAGCTGTGGTGTAGGTGTCGGTCATACCTGCCATCCATAAGTCTTTATATTGGTCTGTCGTCCCTGTCTTCGCCCCGGTATAGGAAGTGCGATAAGTTACGCCGCGACCAGTCCCATGTAAAACGACATCTTCCAATAAGTGGCGAATTGTCTCCACTGTGGAAGGCGACCAAACTTCAGCTCGTTCATTCTTCCATTGATACAAAATATTGCCTTCGTTATCTTTCACTGCCCGAATAGCGTGGGCAGGGAGATAAGAGCCGTCAATGAAAGAAGTGTATGCATCCGCCAGTTCGAGTGGCGTTACACCTTTTGAAAAACCACCTAGCGCCGCACTGTAATTCATATCTCGAGAGGAGATAGAACGGAACTGGAATGGCTCCAAAAAAGAAAAGGCCTCTTCGATGCCGACTAACCGAAGTAGTCGGACGGCCGCTGTATTATGACTATGTCGGAAGGCTTCCTTCACCGTTGTGTTTCCATATTCGATTCCTCCGAAGTTTTTCGGGCAATAGGTTCCGATACAAAGCGCACTACTATCGACAGACATATTCTCCGTGTAGCGTCCACTTTCGAAAAGCGGCGCATAGACGAGAAGTGGCTTCATGGCTGAACCAGGTTGTCTGACAGCTTGATAAGCCCGATTGAAGTCGGCTGTCTTATAGTCCCTTCCTCCATAGACGCTTATGATTTCCCGTGTTGCATTATCAATGACGACAGCTCCGGCTTGGAGATCATGTGGACGTAACAAAGCAGTCATGGATTGTTCGTCCCGTTGTTGCTTGGCCGGATGATAAGCTGTTTCAATGACAACTCCACGCGCAAGCAATTCGTCCGTTCTGTTTTTCAACTCGGTGACGATTTGGTTTTGTTCTTCGGAATGCTGGGCGTGACGGAGTCGTTCCGCAAATCCCTCTGAAACGGCAATTAACCGATCAAACTCGGTAAGTATGTATGCACTATAGGCCGGCGAATGATTCTCTTTCTTTTTGATAGACAATTGGATCGGCATCTGTTTAAAGGTTGTCGCTTGTTCTTGTGTAATCCGGTTATTTCGTGCAAGTAGGTCGAGTAGCCGTTCTTGCCTTTTTTTCGTTTCATCGAAATGAACAAGCGGATTATACAGCGAGGGATTGTTAGGAATCGCTGCGATGAAAGCCATTTCAGCTTCGTTCAACTCGGCTAATGGTCGATTGAAGTAATAAGTGGCAGCGCCGCCGATGCCGTACACTTTGTTACCGAAATACATATCGTTTAAATACATTTCAAAAATCGTATCTTTATCATTTTGCTTTTCTAGTTCCGCTGCATAAAACAATTCGGTCAGTTTTCGCTCATACGTTTTTTCCGTCGATAGAAAACGCATGCGTACAAGTTGCTGCGTGATGGTCGAGCCGCCTTGGGAGAGGCCATCCGTCGTCGTATTTGCCAAAAAGGCGCGCGCGATGGCAGCGACATCGTAGCCCCGATGTTCATAAAATCCGCTATCTTCACTGTCAAGGAAGAGATAACGAACAAAGGCGGGGATTTCTGACAAGGATAGGGGAGCGCGCCATTCGATATACTGTTCTGAAAAGATCAAACCGTCTCGATCTTTCATGATAACGGGCAAGCGCTCATTCGGATGTGTCAGTTCAATCGAATCCGCGAGCTGGTCTTGTAAGGCGTGTGAATGGTTGAGTTCAAAGGCGATCTCTCCTTGGACTGCCACAAGTAAGGGGATCGCTAAGATGATGAGGCCAAAGCCGATCATTCGTTTCATGTATAATCTCCAATCATCCCGTAATTGATTAAAATAATAGCATACTTCCTAAGCTATTATTGAGACGGATTTTCCGAAGCGAGAAAATCTTCGAAGTTTTGATCGGGTTTCCGTCTTGCCAAGTAAAGGAAGACAAATCCAACAAGAAATAAGACGCCTGTTACGAGAAAGACTGCGGGAATTCCGATAAAGCCGCTCACAATCCCACCAAACATCGGCCCGATAATATTGCCGAGAAACCTAAAACTCGTGTTATACCCCATCACTTCCCCTTGGACCTGGATAGGTGCTTCTCTTCTGACAAGCGCAGTCGTAATCGGAATCATGCCACCAAGTGCAATCCCAAATAATAACCGTAAAATAATCAATTGCCATAGCGCAGTGACAAATGCTTGCGGAATGATGAAGACGAAGGAGAGAAGGAGCAAAATCGACAACACTTTCTCATAGCCGATATCATCACCGAGTCGCCCCCAGATCCGTGCAAACAATAAATTACCAAAACCAGTCGCGCTAAAAGTAAGTCCAGCGAGGAAAGCAACATCTTTCGCAGCGGTTAAATCGGCGACATATAATGAAAGAAGTGGTTGTATACTGAAGTTGCCAATTTGAATGAGTGCTGTCACAATCATGACATTGAGCATAAGTCGATGGCGCAACAAGCCGCTTAAGATCATTTTACGGGAGTAGTTCACGAGCTTCTTACTTTTTTCTCTCACTTGTTCACGTAAACCGAAAAGGATGATAAAAGCCGCCATGACAATAGAGATGGAGGTGATGATAAAAGTGTATTGAAATCCGAACGTATCGGCCATTAATCCACCAAAAAGCGGACCGAAAAGCATTCCTGTCACGCTCCCCATTTGGAGAGTCCCAAGCATTTTACCAGCATTTTCTTTTGTTGTCTGTGTAGAAATAAAGGCAAGTGAAGTGGGAATGAACCCAGTTACGACACCATTTAGAAGGCGCAATAAGAAGAATGTTTCAACGGATTGGACAAACCCCATCAAGAAGATGGTCGTCGCAATGCCAAAACCGTTGATCAGAAGAATTGGCTTGAAGCCATACTTGTCGGCAATTCTGCCCCAAATCGGTGACATGATAAAAGCGGTGACGAAGGAAGCCCCAAAAATGAGACCAGCCCATCGTTGCACATAGGCAGGCGAATACGAACCGAATGTTTCAATATAGAGTGATAGAAATGGCATAATCATCGTTACAGTTCCAGCAACGAGAAAGTTACATATCCAAATAATGATGAAATTCCGTTTATGTACGTCCATTTGTAAACCTTCTTTCTTTTTCACGACAAAAATGAGGCGCTCCATTTAGGATATAACAGTTCGGGTGCCGAAGGAAGAAACGTGCTTAATCTTCGAAATCTTGAAGAGAATATGGTAAGCTGAAACGTGGTGATTGACATGAAAAGAATGGTTAAGTTAATAGGAATGGTTTTCATACTCGTTTTAGTAACTGCATGTGGAACTGGTGCATCAGAAGAACAGGGCTCGAAAAATGGCGTTTCCGCACCAGATTCGACGGACAAAAATGAGCCGGCTTCCAATGGTGAGGAAGGGATCGTCGAGTATCCCCAATTATCGCCGGAAGTGACGGACAACGAAGTGCTCGTGGAGATGAATACGACGCTTGGTCCGATTAGAATGAAACTGTTTCCAAAATTGGCACCGAAAGCTGTTGAAAACTTTTTAACCCATGCCGAAGAGGGCTATTATGATGGTGTCATTTTCCATAGGGTGATGGAGGAATTCATGATCCAAGGTGGAGATCCAACGGGAACAGGGATGGGCGGAGAAAGTATTTACGGTGAGCCTTTCGAGGATGAATTTACGGAATCATTGTTTCACTTCCGTGGCGCTCTTTCCATGGCGAATGCAGGGCCGAATACAAATGGGAGCCAATTTTTCATCGTGCAAAGCACGAAAGTAGACGAAGCTTCACTTAATCAGAAGAAAGAACTCGTTTATTCTGATATGATTAAGGAAGCCTACGAAAGTTTGGGTGGCACGCCGCACCTTGACCATGCGCATACTGTTTTCGGACAAGTAATTGACGGCATGGATACCGTAGACAAAATTGCGAAAGTAGAAACCGACCAATCAATGCCGGTCGAAGAAATAGCAATTGAATCGATTGAGATTATTAACTGAAAAACGAGGAGGCAATAACTATGTATCCACAATTAACAAAAGAAGTCGCAGCAAATGAGGCGCTCGTCGTCATGAACACAAATCAGGGCCCCATCAAAATTAAATTATTTCCAGAAATTGCTCCAAAAACGGTTGAAAACTTTTTAACACATGCAGAAAACGGCTATTATGACGGCATCATTTTCCACCGTGTTATTAAAGATTTCATGATTCAAGGCGGAGACCCGACTGGTACAGGTATGGGTGGAGAAAGTATTTACGGCGCTACGTTCGAAGATGAGTTTTCGACGAAAGCTTTCAACTTGCGCGGTGCATTATCAATGGCGAATGCTGGACCAGCAACAAACGGCAGTCAGTTTTTCATCGTCCAAGCTTCGAATCTTCCAGGTGGAGTAGCTGGGCAGTTGAAAAGTGCTGGCTTCCCAGAAGAAATTATTAAAGCTTATGAAGAAATGGGCGGTACGCCGCATCTTGATCATAGACATACAGTCTTCGGTCAAGTGATTGAAGGAATGGAAACAGTCGATGCCATTGCGGATGTGGAAAAAGGTGCGCAAGATAAGCCCGTTGAAGATGTTGTCATCGAGTCGATTGAAATTTTACAAAAGTAAATAGGTCATGGAAAACTATAAAGTTAGGACGTGGACGTAAGTGTTTGTCTTGTTAATGCCGTTCCTTTACTTTCCAGAAGATAAAACAGAATACATTCCGGCAGCGATTTCGTTTGCAATCTTCATGGTTTTGTTTGCATTTGCATTTAGATGGATCCGACGCAATTCAGCAAAACAAGAAGAAGAGACAAAAGAACTTGAAGAACGTATTTTACGGGAGCGCCGCGAAGCAAAAGAAAACGATCACCTTCATAATTGAAGGTGATCGTTTTCTTAATTCAATGCTTGGATAAAACGGTTGACGCCGTCTTGTACGGTTGATGGTGGGCAAGCGACATTCATACGAAGGAAGCCGCGTCCCGCTTCTCCGTATTTTGTGCCTGGTTCAAGGGCAAGTTTCCCTTTTTTCAATAACTTGTCCATCATCTCTTCTTCCGATAGACCCGTATCCCGGTAATCGATCCATAGCAAATAAGTTCCGTGCGGTTTTGTAATTTTGATGCCCGGCACGGCTTTTGGTAGTTCTTGTATGACATAGTCCATATTGGCTGATACGACTTGGAGCAGTTCCTCCAGCCATGGACCGCCTTTTTCGTATGCGGCTTTTAAAGCGGCGGCAGCGAAAGAATTTAATGATACGCCGCCGTGTGCCAGCGCATGGGCTTCAAGTTTTTCCCGAATGCTGGCATTCGGTGATACGATGATCGATGCTTGTACACCTGCCAAGTTGAACGTTTTTGTAGGTGCGATGCAAGTGATAATGCGGTCTGCCTCATCGCCCGCAATGGCGCCAAGTGATGTGTGGCGATATTCTGGAAAGACGAGGTCTGCATGGATTTCATCGGACAAAATGAGCACGTCATGTTTTGCACAAAGTTCGATCATTTTTTGAAGTTCTTCCTTCTGCCAAACGATCCCTCCCGGATTATGTGGGTGACAAAGGATGAAAATTTTCACATTTTGTTGCAAAGCTTTTTCAAATTCGATGAAGTCAATCGAATAACGACCATTTTCCTCAACCATTTCATACTCGACGATCGTTCGTTCAAGCCTGCCAGGTACTTGGAAAAATGGTGGATAGACCGGAGTGGTGATAAGGATGCCATCATCTTTTTCTGTAAACGTTTCAACGATAGAGGCGATGGCTGGGACGACGCCTTGATGAAACAGCATCCATTCATTGTCTACATGCCAGTCATGACGATCGCGGAGCCAGTGACGCACTGCATCTTTACAGCCTTCGCAAATGAAAGAGTAACCAAATACCCCATGCTCTAGCCGTTCCCGCATAGCATCTATGACGACATCGGGAGCTGCAAAATCCATATCGGCTACCCACATAGGTAAAATTTCAGAACTGTCTTGTACGCCGTATACAGCTTCCAAACGATCCCATTTTAGCGAACGAGTTTGACGTCGTTCAATGACATTTTCAAATACGCTCATTCGAATCCCCTCTTTTCTTTTTCTTCTCTTATGCTATCATAGAACTAACTGAAAAATGAGGAGAATTGTCTTGGAAACAATAGAAATGAATAAAAAAGCCGCTGCCCTTCTCGAACAATGGGATCCTTTCAACGAAGGAGAAAAAGCATACGCATCTGAAATCGCGGATGTGGTCGCTGCATTACATCGTTTCGATCATCCAGCAGATTTAGCAAAAGAAATACGCGAAATTTACGAGCACTCCTATGAACTATGGATTCCGATTGAAAATTGTGTCCAAATTTCTTATAAACTATTAGCGATCAAATACGAAGCGAAAAGCATCGTTTGACGAATAATACCGTTCCTGAAAAGAGGGGACGGTTTTTTGTTGTATAAATTTCCAATGAAAATACATGGCATTTGGTTCAACATCTTCTACAATGACCGATAAATAAGAAGAAATAAAATGAGGAAGGAATGTCAGTATTGTTTAATTTTAAAAGCATAAAAAGTAAATTGTTATTTGCTTTTTCGATTATAATTTTATTCGTTATTATACTCGGAGTTTATAACTTTTCGGTCATTCAGAAAAGTAATGCAGAAGCAAGAAATATTGTGGAAAACGAATTGCCCCTACTTATCGCCAATGAGCAACTGGCTCGTTCAATGGCAAATCGCATTTCGACCGCCCGTGGTTATATCTTGTACGGGGGAGATTTTAAAGAACGGTTTGAAGAGTATACTGAAATCGGTAAACAGAATGAAGAAATCGTGAGTAACATTCGGTCTTCCGCAGAATTTGAAAAACTAGTTGAGCAAACAGTCGCTTGGAGACAATATATTACAACGGAAGTATTTGCCGAATATGACAAGGGAAATGAAGAACTGGCTTTTGCGAATTTAGCCGCATCTGCCGAAGATGTACGTAATATTATGGCTGGCTATGAGCAACTGGCAGAGACGAGCCAACAAATCATTAATGAAACAGAAGCTGAAATTGTGGCTAATGGGGAAGCGACGTTACGTGTTGTGACGATCGTGACGATTTTGGTCATTTTAGTGAGTATCCTCGCTGCTATTTTCACCTCCAACATCATATCCAAACCGATTAAAATAGTGATGGAGCGGATGAACTTAATTGCCCAGGGGGATTTAAGCAATAAGCCACTCACGACGAACGCTAAAGACGAAGTGGGCCAGCTCGTCATGGCGACAAATAAAATGAGCATCCAAATCAATGATCTTTTAGCAGGTACATTGAATATTGCCCATCAAGTGAATGAACGAAGTGGAAATTTAACAACGGCACCAGGGACAGTGAGCGATTCCTCGAACCAAATTGCCGCTACGATGGAACAACTCGCCGCAGCCGTGGAAACGCAAGCGACGACAGCAACAAATATGGCGGAAATGGTCGGGAACTTTTTTGAAGATGTGCAAAATGTCAATGCGGCAGGCAGTGAAGTGGCAACCGCTTCAAGCACTGTGTTGGAACGGACCGCGGCTGGGAATGAGATGATGACGAGTTCCGTCGAGCAGATGAATGCAATTTATGAAATTGTAAATGAATCAGTTGAACGTATTCAAAAACTGGATAACGAAACAAGAGAAATTTCCGAACTTGTCACGGTCATAAGTGAAATTGCCGCACAGACGAACTTGCTCGCATTGAATGCGGCGATAGAAGCGGCACGCGCAGGAGAGGAAGGAAAAGGATTTGCTGTTGTAGCGGAAGAAGTGAAGAAATTAGCCGAACAAGTCGCTGCTTCAGTCAATGAAATTACGTCCATTGTTGACAATGTCCAAGAAGGCTCGTCAAACGCTGTAAAAGCGCTTGAAACAGGGTACAGTCACGTGGCGGATGGCCAACAAAAAATCGCAAACACAAGTCGAATATTTGAAGAGATTACAACGCTTGTGACGAATATGAATGAGTTGACCAATACGATGTCCACTGATCTGAGTAATATTGAAGAAATTGGCGGTCGATTGACGGAAGGTGTGACGGAAGTCGCTTCGACTGCGGAAGAATCCGCTGCAGGTGTAGAAGAAACGACTGCATCGGTCGAGCAGACGTCGTTCCAAATCGAGCATATTAACGAAGAAACGAAAGAACTGGCGCAATTATCTATGGCGTTGGAGGCATCGGTTGGCCAATTTACAATTATGGATACCAAAGCTGAATTGGCTTCTGATGGATTCGAGAAGTGAGTTAATAAATTCAACATCAAAAATTTAGGTTAACAAGAAAAAGACTGTTCCCTATGTCGAGCTTAACGTCATAGCGGAACAGTCTTTTTGTTTTGAAAAGGATGAAATGAGTTAGTACTTATATTACTTTAACAGTTCGTAAATCCATGCCCCAAAAATAACAACGATGGCGGTAGGTGCAGCGTATCGAATGAGGAACTTCCAAATCGTATGCACGATTGGATGGGCTTCTAGTTCGTCCGATGTTTGCTGTTTCGTCAAGATGAATCCTGCAAAGATTGAAACGAGAAGCGCACCGATTGGCATACCGATTCGACTCGTTAATAAATCAGCGAAGTCGAAGATTGTGCCGCCAAAAACATGCCAATCTGAGAGGACCCCGAATGACAGGGCGCTCGGAATGCCGATGATGAAAATGAGTGCACCAAAAACATAAGCTGCCCTTCTGCGCCGATCGTATTTAGACCTGATGCCAATCGAAACGACAATCTCTAACATGGAAATTGAAGAAGTAAGCGTTGCGAATAGCATAAGGATGAAAAAAATGATAAGAAACACAGTGCCAAAAGGAATTTGTTCGAAAATGGCGGGTAAAATGACGAAGATCAAGCCTGGGCCTTCATCAGGTGATTGGCCGAGAGCAAAAACCGCAGGGAAAATGACAAGTCCAGCCAAGATTGAAATAAAGATATTCAAAATCGATACATTTACAGCAGATGGCACTAAACGCTCGCCTTTAGGCAAATAAGACGCATACGTCATCATGCCCGTCACGCCGATGCTCAAGGAGAAAAAAGCTTGCCCGAGTGCCAATAAAAATGTTGAACCCGTCAATTGAGACCAATCGGGAACAAATAAGAAACGAACACCTTCCATCGCGCCCTCAAGCGTCAAGGAACGAATGGCAAGAATAATGAAAAAAATGAACAATAGCGGCATCATCCAACTACTCGCACGTTCAATCCCTGCTTTTATCCCACCTTGAACAATCCAAATGGTCAAAAGTAAAAAGACCGCTTGTGCCAGTAAAACTTCTACTGGATTACTCGAAATTGAAGCAAAAAGTGCGCCGTGATCTGTTACATCGAGCTTGAAAATAAGGGCTCGGGCCAAGTAGGAAAGAATCCAACCGCCGACGACACTGTAAAAGGAAAGAACGATGATTCCGAAAATGAATCCGATCCAGCCGATCACGGTCCACTTTTTTCCCGGACTTAAACGTTTCAGTGTGGTAATGGCATCTGCTTGTCCCATTCGTCCAATGACAAACTCGGCAAGTAGAATAGGTAAGCCGATGGCAATTGTACTGATAATAAAAAGTAAAACAAAGACGCTTCCTCCATTTGTGCCCGCCATATATGGGAATTTCCAAATCGCGCCAAGACCGATTGCACTCCCGGCAGCAGCAAGGATGAACCCAATTTTAGATGTCCACTGTTCGCGTGGGGCCATAAGTTATCACTCTTTCTAAAAGATCGATTACGCCTCGGCGTAATTGCATCGGGATTTTGAATGGTGCTTGAGGCTAACAGGATGTTGATCCTGCAACTGTTCGCCGCAGGACGTGGCGAACTTAGATTGCCCTCTATAATTCCTTTCAAAATCTCTGACATCCGTCGGAGGCTTGAATTGAATCAGCAAGGAGTTTGAACTCCCTCTAATGTAAAGGTGTTTTGGCGTTCATTCCCCACTGATAGAAGCGGGGGACTTCTGCTGAATCAAGTTAAACATCGATTTATTGTACATGAATAAAGAACAGATTACACCTACTTCGTTGAATTATTCACAATCTGATCATACTAAAATAATAGTTCGAAAATTAGCCCATATATGATCGGTGTATTTACTGAAAACTCGGTGGAGTCAGTTATAATTATGTGAACTAGCAGCCCAATGAAAGCAGAACTGAAGGCTTACTAAGAAAAAGACGCCGGTTCAAACACTTTTGCCCAAATTCGATGTTCGTGATACAATTAAAATGGCTATTATTGGCGGATACGATATAAAAAAGATTGGGAGCTGTTTCAAATGGTAAGAAAATACGAATCTGGAGAAGAGCTCACCGGCAAAGTAACAGGCATCCAACCATACGGTGCCTTCATCTCACTTGATGAAGATACGCAAGGACTTGTCCATATTTCAGAGATTACGTACGGCTTTGTGAAAGACATTCATGAGTACTTGTCCGTAGGCGAAGAAGTGAAAGTGAAAGTGCTCGATGTGGATGATGATGCGGGAAAAATTAGTTTATCGATCCGTGCCCTGCAAAAAGCACCGCCAAAAAACAGGGATGATCGATCACGGAAAACTTTACAGGAACGCGTCAATGAAAGAGACGCGGAAGGTTTTAACTCATTGAAAGACAAGTTGCAAGATTGGATTGACCAATCAGGTCAATAACAGAAGAAAATGAAGGTTGGACAAATGTCTAGCCTTCATTTTTTATTTTGCGTAAACGATATTGTAAACTTTGCCGACTCATACCGAGCGCCTGCGCTGTTTTCGTTACATTGTCTTCATGCAATTTCATCGCTTTTTCAACGTAATAGATTTCCGCCTCACGCAAATATTCTTCAAGCGGTAATAATTCTTTGTCCCGTTGGACGATGAAATCTTCCGCGCCCATTGAATCATCCGTCAAGTCATCGCTTTTCATTCGGAAATGGAGGGGTAACATATCATACGTTATCATCGTTTCTGTCGTCGTGTGTGAAGTAATCTCATCGAGCAGAAATTCCAACTCCCGAACATTGCCTGGCCATTCATAGCGTTGAAAAAATTGTTCGACTTCAGCCGTAATACTTTCAAGGCCGGTACCGTATCGTTCCCGTCTTCGTTCTAAATAAGAAGTAACAAACGGCATAATATCTTCTTTTCTTTTGCGGAGCGGTGGAACCCGGAGCGCGAAAGAAGAGAAAAAGTAATATAAGTCTTTGAGTAATACGCCGGATGCGATCAATTCCACAGGATCATCCCCGATGCTTGCGATGAATTGTCGATCGTTTCCCCCCGGACTCGATAGCGCTGCAAGCAGTTTTTGCTGTAGCGGAATGGTAAGTAAATCGATCCGCTCACAAAACAAAGTATAAGATTCTGTCCCATTCAAGTCTTCGGCTAGCCGACTGACAATAATTGGCGTTGCACTATGACAGTGCAGCGTATAAAAAGATCCACTAGCAGGGGATAATGCATTATGAATGCTTTCTGCAATCAAGTCTTTCCCGGTGCCTGTTTCACCAATAAGAAGGACGGGGAGTCTAGCTTTCGCCGCTTTTTGGGCGGTCGAAATGACTGCCTTCATCGGTGCGGAAGCCGCGATAATTTGATCAAAAGTGATGGGATCGCTATTTTTTTGATAAGGTTGATGAATGAATTTTTCTAAAGCGGTTACATCGCGTGCAAGTTCGACAGCACCGATGAGTTTGCCCTGATCGAAAACGGGGAATGTGTCATTGACGGTCGTGATTTCAATCCCGTTACTGTTCCAATAAGTCTGTTTCACATTCAATAATTCTTTACCACTTTGCAGTACTTTCAAAAGCGTACTTTCCTCTTGATTAAAGTTGAATAACTCGAGTATCGACCGATCCCGTACATCTTCTAGCGCAAGCCCTTCGATTTCTTTCATCTTTTTATTATAAATAATTGTTTCGCCTTTATTATCAATGGCATGAATGCCGATCGCTGCTTGTTCGACAGCAAATGTATAAAAAGGTTGGAGTGCGTCACCTAAATTGTCCAAAAACAACCACCATCCGATAGATTTTATAGTTTTTTTAAAAAAATAAGGAATAACACTTGCTATTCGCAAGAATCTTTTGCATTATTATATATGTAATCAATTACGAAGTGCAAATATTTTTTGCGTTTTGTAATGAAAGGGAGGATACAAATTATGATTCCGTACAAACACGAACCATTTACGGATTTTACACAAGAAGAAAACAGACAAGCTTACCTTGAAGGATTGAAGCTAGTCGAAGGATATCTTGGCCAAGATTACCCACTTATTATCGGTGGAGAACGTGTAATGACAGAAGAGAAGCTTGTCTCTTCAAACCCAGCTAATAAAGAAGAAATCATTGGTCGCGTTTCGAAGGCAAGTCGTGAACTTGCAGAAAAAGCGATGAATGTTGCAGATGAAACATTTAATACTTGGAAAAAAGTAAAACCGGAATTCCGTGCAGACGTTCTATTTAAAGCGGCAGCAATTATCCGTCGCCGTAAATTCGAATTCTCAGCACTTCTTACAAAAGAAGCGGGTAAGCCGTGGAATGAAGCGGATGCAGATACAGCTGAAGGAATTGACTTCCTTGAGTATTACGCACGTCAAATGCTTGATTTGAAAGAAGGTATGCCGGTTGAAAGCCGTCCGGGCGAATACAACCGTTTTGACTACATCCCACTAGGTGTAGGTGTTGTTATTTCTCCATGGAACTTTGCGTTTGCAATCATGGCGGGAACGACAGCAGCAGCGCTCGTTTCAGGAAACACTGTTCTTCTGAAACCAGCATCTACGACAACTGTTGTTGCTTACAAATTCTTGGAAGTGCTTGAAGAAGCAGGCATGCCAGCAGGCGTTGTGAACTATATTCCAGGATCAGGTGCGGAAGTGGGCGATTATCTCGTAGACCACCCAAGAACTCGTTTCGTATCATTTACAGGTTCTCGTGAAGTTGGAACACGTATTTACGAACGTGCGGCAAAAGTGAACGAAGGCCAAATCTGGCTGAAACGTGTTATCGCTGAAATGGGCGGTAAAGACACGATCGTTGTAGACAACGATGCAGACCTTGAGTTGGCGGCTACTTCGATCGTTAACTCCGCATTCGGCTTTAGCGGACAAAAATGTTCGGCTTGTTCACGTGCTGTGATCCATGAAGACGTGTATGATCAAGTTGTAGCACGTGTTGAAGAATTGACGAAAGAACTTACGTACGGTGACCCGGCGGATCGTTCAAACTTCACAGGTCCGGTTATCGACCAAGCTTCATTCGATAAAGTGATGAGCTACATCGAAATCGGTAAAGAAGAAGGACGTCTCGTTGCGGGAGGTACAGGCGATAATTCAACAGGTTTCTTCGTTGCACCAACTGTGTTTGCTGACCTTGCGCCAGATGCACGTCTTATGCAAGAAGAGATCTTTGGACCTGTTGTCGGTATCACGAAAGCTAAAAGCTTTGATGAAGCAATTGAAATTGCAAACAACACAGATTACGGCCTAACGGGTGCGGTTATCACGAATAACCGTCACCACATTGAACAAGCGCGTGAAGATTTCCATGTTGGAAACCTATACTTCAACCGCGGTTGTACAGGTGCGATTGTTGGTTACCAACCATTCGGTGGTTTCAACATGTCAGGTACAGACTCCAAAGCGGGCGGACCAGACTACTTGCAACTTCATATGCAAGGTAAAACAACTTCAGAAACTTTTTAAACCTAAAGTTGTGGCGGATTCAATGAAATTCTTAGTTTCAACCTAAAAAACAATAAGAGCAAAGGCGGACCCCATGCTAAGGCGGGGTCTGCCATCTAATGGGGAGGGATTTGCATGTCAGTATCAAAAGAGTTAATTGTGCAAACGGAAAAATACGGAGCGAACAACTATCATCCACTACCAATCGTTATTTCAGAAGCTGAAGGCGTTTGGGTAAAAGATCCAGAGGGTAATAAGTATATGGATATGCTTGCTGCCTATTCAGCGGTCAACCAAGGTCATCGTCATCCTAAAATCATTGGCGCGCTAAAAGAGCAAGCTGATCGTGTAACGCTAACATCACGTGCGTTCCATAATGACCAACTCGGTCCATGGTATGAGAAAATTTGTGACCTAACAGGAAAAGAGATGGCACTTCCGATGAACACGGGAGCGGAAGCTGTTGAGACTGCTGTTAAAACGGCACGTCGTTGGGCGTATGATGTGAAAGGCGTTGCTGAAGGTCAAGCTGAAATCATCGCATGTAATGGGAACTTCCATGGCCGTACGATGACAGCGGTATCTTTATCTTCTGAACCGGAATACCAACGTGGATTTGGTCCGATGCTTCCAGGTATCAAACTAGTTCCTTTCGGTGATATCGAAGCTCTAGAAGCTGCAATTACACCAAATACGGCTGCATTTCTAATTGAACCTATCCAAGGTGAAGCGGGGATTCTGATTCCGCCAGCAGGCTTTATGAAAGCAGCTAAAGAACTATGTGAGAAGCATAATGTTCTATTTATTGCTGATGAAATTCAAGCGGGTCTATGCCGTACAGGAAAAATGTTTGCTTGTGAGTGGGAAGACATTGAACCAGATATGTACATTCTTGGAAAGGCGCTTGGCGGCGGAGTGTTCCCGATTTCTTGCGTTGTAGCCAATGAAGATATTCTTGGCGTATTTAACCCTGGCTCCCACGGATCGACATTCGGTGGAAACCCTATGGCTTGTGCAGTTTCTCTTGCTTCACTCGACGTGTTGGAAGAAGAAAAACTTGCTGCAAATTCTGAAGAGCTCGGAAGTTACTTCATGGATGAGTTGAAAAAGATCGATCACCCATCGATTCAAGAAGTTAGAGGGCGCGGTTTGTTCATCGGTGTGGAATTGAATGAAGCTGCACGTCCTTACTGTGAACGACTAAAGGATCTCGGATTACTCTGTAAAGAGACGCATGACACAGTAATTCGTTTCGCCCCACCACTTGTCATCACAAAAGAAGAAGTTGAATGGGCACTAGAAAGAATCCGTAAAGTTTTTGCTTGAAAAACGGTGTGAATAACATCTGAAGTATGGTATAATATTTGCGGAATAAAAAATTATGATCAAAGAGGCGAAATAACAATTGACTGAAAATTTGAAGCTGTTGACGTCTACACAAGAAGTCATCAAAGAGGCTCTCGACAAACTCGGCTACGATGAAGGTATGTATGAACTTTTGAAAGACCCGATCCGCATGGTAGAAGTACGGATCCCGGTTCGTATGGACGATGGAAAAGTTAAAGTGTTCACAGGTTTCCGTGGACAACATAACGATGCAGTTGGACCGACAAAAGGTGGCGTACGTTTCCATCCAGCAGTTGATTATATTGAAGTGAAAGCTCTTGCGATGTGGATGACCTTGAAGTGTGGAATTGTTAATCTTCCTTACGGTGGAGGTAAAGGAGCGGTCATCTGTGACCCACGTGAAATGTCTATGGGTGAACTAGAGCGTCTAAGCCGCGGTTATGTGCGTGCGCTTAGCCAAGTGATGGGACCGGCTAAAGATATTCCGGCACCAGACGTCTTCACGAACGCTCAAGTTATGGCGTGGATGATGGATGAATATAGCCGCATTGACGAATTTAACTCCCCTGGTTTCATTACAGGAAAACCGATTGTGCTCGGAGGATCACAAGGACGTGACCGTGCAACAGCGGAAGGTGTAACAATTGTTATCGAAGAAGCAGCGAAAAAACGTGGTATCGATATGAAAGGTGCACGTATTGTTATTCAAGGATTTGGAAACGCAGGAAGCTTCTTGGCGAAATTCTTGCACGAAGCAGGTGCTAAAGTAGTCGGGATTTCCGATGCTTACGGTGCACTTCATGATCCAGATGGACTTGATATCGATTACTTACTTGATCGCCGGGATAGTTTCGGTACAGTTACAACGCTTTTTGAAGATACAATTACAAATAAAGAATTATTTGAACTTGATTGTGATATTATTGTGCCAGCAGCAATTGCAAATCAAATTACTGAAGAAAATGCACATAATATCAAAGCGAGCATCGTTGTAGAAGCGGCCAATGGTCCAACAACAGCGGAAGCGACGCAAATATTGACAGAGCGTGGTATTCTCCTCGTTCCGGACGTTTTGGCAAGTGCGGGCGGCGTGACTGTGTCTTACTTTGAGTGGGTACAGAACAACATGGGTTACTACTGGTCTGAAGAAGAAGTACGTGAAAAGTTGACAGAAAAAATGGTGGAAGCATTTGAAAATGTTTACACGACTGCGACTACACGTAATATTGATATGCGTCTTGCAGCATATATGGTTGGTGTTCGTGCGACAGCGGAAGCATCCCGTTTCCGTGGTTGGGCGTAATACAGTTAAAAAACGTCTCCTGGATTTTTCCGGGAGGCGTTTTTTATGATTTACACTTCCTCAGGATTTGGTGAACGGAGCTTTCCAGTATCACGTCCACGCCATTCTTCAAAAAGTAAACCTAGGTTTAGAAGCCCTGCGACCCCGATGACGATGTAAATGAGTCGGGCAATCGGTTCTGCGGATCCACCGGCTAGTTCTGCGACGACGTCAAAGCGAAATAATCCAGCGAGTCCCCAGTTCAAGGCCCCGATAATGACGAGTGCAAGTGCAAAGCGTTGCATCGTTCCCATATTCATACACCTCCCTCATTAGTATGTCCAATAGATATCGAATAATACACTTTAATGAAGTGTTATATGTTTTGATAAGTAAGATCGTTGTAGAAAAAAGAATGGACTTAAGGAAGAATTTCGATATCGATGGATTCGATGAAAGGGAATGAAGTGAGTTCGATATATAATTGCGTCGTTGTTTTTTGGGATACTGTATCAAGGCGAAAATGCAATCCATGGCGGACTGGGAAATCTTTAGAAACGATCTGTTGGATGCGAAAGTTTTCGATGATCATGTTTTCTGATTTTAAATAAGAAATTACTTCATTTATTTTCGATTTGTCCAATAAGATGATCGTCAGCACTGCTTCGTTCGAACGCAAACGTTTCGGTCCGAATTTGGCCAAGGCGGGTGCAAATACTTCGATGACAAACATGACACCCAATACAGCTATTGCAGCTTCAACATAGAAACCTGCACCAACAGCAATCCCAATACTGGCTGCTCCCCAAATCATCGCTGCCGTTGTCAAGCCAGTAATATTGTCATTATCTCTGCGCAAAATAGCGCCGGCACCAAGGAAGCCGATTCCGCTTACAATTTGTGCAGCGAGACGAAGCGGATCCATCGTTACATTAATATCATTGCGTGCAGGTACGAGGTAAGCAGCTTCCATTGAAACGATTGTCAGAAGACAGCTGAATGTGGCGATAACAGCACTCGTTTTCAATCCGATCGGTTTCTTTTTTATTTCCCGTTCTACACCTATGATCAAACTGAGTGTTAAAGCAAGGAGGATCTTTATAAGGACCTCGGGATATATTGTTTCATGAAGAATCCAATTCATCCATTGCACTCCTTCAAGTTTCTATATCGTTTTTAAAATGTCGCATGTTATACTTAATTCGTATAAGTTTCAAGATTGCAGAAGAAAGAGAAGTGGTTAAATGGAGAAACCTTCTATCCATCCATATATACCAATTATGATTGGTGTCATATCCGTAGCGCTTTCCGCTATCTTCGTGAAATTGGCAACGGCTGATGCCGGCGTCATTGCATTTTACCGAATGCTATTCTCCGTATTATTGATGTTGCCTATTTTCTTCTATCGATATAGGAATGAGGTTTTATGGCTCCAACGAAAGGATTGGCTATATTCTACAATTGCGGGTATATTTTTAGCGTTTCACTTTATTTTTTGGTTTGAATCATTGAACTATACGTCGGTTGCAAGCTCGACGGTTCTTGTCACACTACAACCGCTCTTTGCATTTGTAGGGACGTACTTCTTTTTTAAAGAAAAGTTATCATTAAAAACGATATTATCCGCTGTAATTGCGATATGTGGAAGTGTCATCATTAGTTGGGGAGACTTTAAATTAAGCGGTACTGCATTTTTTGGTGATATTCTGGCGCTGATCGGTTGTGCGTTGATTACAGCCTACCTTTTATTTGGACAGGATGTTAGAAAGCGACTCTCTCTTATTACATATACGTTCATTGTCTATTCAATAAGCACAATTACGCTCTTTTTTTATGTATTGCTCAAAGGAGAGTCGTTTGGTCCATATGAAGGATCAGATTGGTTTTGGTTTTTCATGCTTGCGCTGATCCCTAATCTATTGGGGCATACACTTTTTAATTGGTCGCTCAAATGGGTAAGCACGAACGTAATCTCGATTGCAATTTTATTTGAGCCGGTAGGGGCTTCCGTCTTAGCCTATTACATTTTTCATGAAACCCTTAGCGCAACCCAAATTGCAGGGGGGCTAATTGTAATTGGGGGCATTTTGTTATTCATAATAGATGGAAAGTTGTTGAGGAAAATCTTTTTATAAAAAAGACTTGACGATTGAATAGGAGGTGAGGTATATTAATACTTGTCCTTCGGGATGCTGAACCACAAGAAGCGTCAGGAAATAAACTTCTTAAAAAACTATTGACTTCGATTGAAGGATGCGATATGATAAAGAAGTTGTGAAAAAACGCCTGAATCAACGAGTGAAATTTACTTAAAAAACTTGTTGACAAGCGGATTGAGATTTGGTATGATGTAAAAGTCGCTGTCGAGAGATGGCGAAACGAAAAGAATTAAAATGAACCTTGAAAACTGAACA
>CAOKMT010000026.1 GCA_948469885.1 uncultured Sporosarcina sp.
AGGATATCTTGCTTGCCACTTATTTAAAAAATAAAGGCATCCCGATTTTTAACGATCCACTCGTCATCGAAACTTGTGATAACAAAGCAAAGCAATATTTGGCATTGGCTGCCCAACAAATTCCAATGCCGCAAACCATTATCGCACCAAAAGTATATGCTTCCTTTACGATTCGACATTCGGATTACTATGAAAAGGTGCTTGACCGTCTTTCCCTCCCGATGATCATTAAAGAAGGACATGGTTCATTCGGCATGAGGGTGTATTTGATTGAAACAGAAGCGGATTTTTATGCAAAAGTGGACCAACTAAACGGTGTCGACTATGTATTCCAACAATTCATCGCTTCGAGCAAAGGCCGGGACTTGCGTGTCAATATTGTCGGCGATGAAATCGTGGCGGCGATGTATCGTTATTCGGAAACAGATTTTAGGGCGAACATTACAATGGCGGAACCGCGGAAGTCGTCGATTTGACGGAAGCACAAAAAACGCTCGCACTACAAGCAGCCAAGGCGGTCGGTGCGGAGTTTGCAGGTGTCGATTTATTATTCGGGGAAAATGAACAGCCGCTTGTCTGCGAAGTAAATGCCGCGTCCCATATCCGCAATATTTACAATGTGACAGGCATCAATGTAGCCGATGCGATGATTGCGTACGTGTTGGAGAAAATCCGGTGATAGGATTCGTCTATTACACACGCATAGAAGCGGAACGGAACCAAGCATTTATCGATGATCTTGTGAAAGAAGCGAAGCGGCTCGGCATCGAATTACGGCTTTTGGTTGATGATGAGCAAGCGGATAAGGATGCGGATTTCATTTTATTCAGGGACCGGGATGCCCAAAAAGCCGTATCTTTTGAACAGGCAGGATTTCGGGTATTTAACCGGGCTGAAGTGAGTCGCATCGCGAACGATAAACGCCAAACTTTCGAATTGGCCACTTTGCTCGGCATCCCCGCTATTCCGACGCAAAAAGTACGGCAGCTTGAAGACGTCACAACTTACCCTGTCGTCCTGAAAACAGTCGATGGTCATGGCGGACAGGAAGTATTTCTTTGTCCCACGCCGGCCGAAGCGAAAACTTTTTTCCAACAGTTTCAACACCGTCAGCTCATCGCTCAACCATATATCGAATCCGGCGCCCGTGACGTGCGTGTTTTTATCATTGGAAATGAAATCATAGGCGCTGTGAAACGGACAGGCAACGGCTCATTTAAATCCAATTACACACTTGGCGGCACCATTGAAAAATATCCGCTCGCCATTTGGCAAGAACGAGACGCTTTAACGATTGCCCGTGCGCTGAAAAGCGACTACATCGGCATCGACTTCTTACTATTACCCGATGGCAGTTGGTTGCTGAATGAAATCGAAGATCCTGTCGGGGCAAGGTCTTTATATATGACACATGATTTGAATGTGGCGGAGAAATTGATGTCGTATATTAAGAAAGTAATTCGGTTGGAACGCCGTTAAGATTCTCTACTTGGATTGGATAGTTCTAAAGCCACAAAATGCGGATAACTTTGCAAAAGTGCTGAAAAACTTATTTCTTTTAAAAATTGAAAAGCGATTCATTCCTCTGTTGAAATTATGATTGAATCGCTTGTTTTCACTTTTTATTCTACTTCTATACGGAAGCTATTCTGTTGATTGGAGTGTAGAGCGGTGATCCCCTGTGGGATGGAGTGGACAGTAGGGATAGACATAGTTGCTAGTACGACTAGCAGAGCAGTGTTACATTTTCACTTCTAATCAAGTATAAAATCCTCCCACAAGTTGTAAAAGTGGAAGGATCCGCAACTTTAATAAATTGATTAACGAGCATTTTTGAAATTAAACAATTTCACCTTTTTTACTAGGTACAAATACAATCGCTACTACCGCCACTATCCCAGCTATCACAAATGTATAGAAACTCCAGATTAAATCTACATTCATGCTTAACAAAAAGCCAACTACAATTGGACCAGATATTGCACCGATTCTACCGATACCAAGCCCCCACCCTAACGCAGTTGCTCTTGACCCCGCAGGGTAGTACTTTGTAACGAAAGCGTTTACAATCGCTGTACCACCAACAGCACCAAAGCCTGCTATTGCGACCAATAAATAAGTTAAAATAATTGGCGGTGCACCGAGCGTTAAGGAGAAGGCACATATGGCTGCTAATAAGTAGGAAACACCTATAACCCTTTTTGATCCCCACCGATCGGCAATCGCGCTTGCAAATAGTGCCCCAATCCCAGCAGTCAAATTCATTACGAGTAAAAATGACAAACTCGAATTAAGTGAATATCCTAGTTCTCTCATAATTTGAGGTAACCATGTGTTTAAACCGTACACCAAATAAAAACCCATGATATAAACGAGAAACACGAACAACGTAGCCCTCATATATTGCTTTGAAAAAAGTCCTTTGATTGACTTTCCTTCTTTTTCTTCACCTTTTTCTACCTGTTCCGCCTGCTCCTTAAAGAAGGAAATATTCATATTATATCGTCTACAAATTGCCTCCGCTTCCTCATTTCGATTACGAGAAAGAAGAAAGCTGACCGATTCTGGTAAATATTTAATCATAATAGGCACCAATAATAAGGGCATGCCACCAATCATAAACATGAACTTCCAACCAAATGAATCCATTAAGAAAATTGCTAAAATGGCTGCTAGCACTGTCCCAAAAGAATAACCCGAAAACATAAGCGCATAGTTTAATGAACGACGATGGCCCGGTGAATATTCAATCGCCAAGGCGGAAGCAGTTGGTATAACGCCCCCCAGCCCAATCCCACCGATAAACCGAAACAAGCCGAACATTGCTGGTGTTGTAGCCAATGCGCACGCTATCATTGTCAGGGAAAATAAGGTTACACAACTAACCAACATCCACTTTCGTCCAACGTAGTCAGTGATCGTACCTACGAATATCGCGCCAAAGAACATACCGAACATTGCATAACTTCCTATAGTACCTGCTTGTGCAGGGGTTAGACCCCACGGTTGATAGTCCAATAGATTGGGGATCACGGCACCGTAAATGCCCAAGTCATAACCATCGGCTAGTATACTGAAAAAACAAACGCTTATTATAAAGTACATTAGAGTACTTGGAACACCCGTACTCTCCTTGTCGCTAGCCTTTACTTCTAGAGGTACTTCTTGAATGTTTTGACTCATTGTCATTTCACCCCTTAAACTTGGTCAATAAAATAATTAAAATGGTCAATCGTTATCAAGCTATCCTTCCCTTTCGCAAAGAAGGAACCTCTTTCATATAGTTAGTTTATTTTTTGATAAACTCTCTTTCCTGCCCGTACTCTAAAATAACAACTGTCGTTTTTTCGGAACCCACCAATAATTCACTTAACCTTTCATCTTTATCCATCATTGTTTCAATCACAGGGAAATTATCCACCATTTCTTTTAAAACTTCCGGTCTAGGAGTCGTTTCTTTATTGGGAAATTGATGATTGGGCAGTACATACTCGACATCTATTAAATTTTTCACGACAAATGCAGCCTCCTCCGGACCCATCACAAATTGTCCAGATGATGCAAGGATTGCAATGTCGGGTTTATAAAATTCTTGGATAATTTTCATGTCAGACATCATCGTTGTATCCCCAGAATGATAAAGTGTCCTATCCCCATGGAACGCAAAAATAAAGCCAGCTGCTTGCCCTGCATAAATCGGAGTGCCTTCTGTCTCTCCATAGGAAGATGTATGAAGCGCTTGAACCATCGTTACTTTGACATCCTCTAATTCAATCGAGCCACCAAAGTTTAATAAATGTACATTTTTATAACCATTTTGCAACAGCAAGAGGCCAAAATCATACTGTGCCACAATAAGTACATTAGGATTCACTTCTGTTATTTCTTGCAACCCATTCGTATGGTCAAAATGGGCATGTGTTAAAAAAACAGCATCAATCGTTTCTAAAAATTCCTTGCGCGTGTATTCCTCAGGACAACCAGGATTAGCACTTAAAAACGGATCAATCAAATAACGCTTGTTGTCTTTACTCTTTAAAACATAAGAAGCATGTCCAATCCTTAAAATTTTCAACCATTCCACCCCCTTTTCCACACACCGGCGAATCTTACATTTCACTTTGCATTCTTTATAAAATTTGGCGTTTCCTTAGAGAATAAAAGAAACGCCAAATTTTTACTAATAACATTTAATCTTCAATCCAACTATTTTCGTAATTGACATCTTCAATTTCAGTGGCCGATTTGATCACTTTTAACGGTCTGAATGTATCGATCATAACAGCTAGCTCGAGTGTTTCTTTTTTTCCGATGCTTGCTTCGATTGTGCCGGGATGTGGACCATGCGGTATCCCCTCAGGATGTAATGTGATCGAACCTTCGTCAATCCCCTTACGACTCATGAAATTCCCCTTCACGTAATACAACACTTCATCACTATCTACGTTACTATGATAGTAAGGTGCAGGTATCGCATCCGGATGATAATCATACAGTCGGGGCACAAAAGAACAGATAACAAAGTTATGCCCCTCGAAGTTTTGATGGACTGGGGGTGGCTGGTGAATTCGACCTGTGATTGGTTCGAAATCATCGATATTAAATGTATAAGGATACATATAGCCATCCCACCCAACGACGTCTAAAGGATGATGATTATAAATATGGGAATGAAGAACACCTCGAGCTTTTGTCCGAACCTCATGCTCCCCTTTTTCTGAATGACTTTTCAATTCTTCAGGACCATGGATATCCCGTTCGCAAAATGGGCTATGTTCGAGCAGTTGACCAAATTCGTTACGATACCTTCTTGGCGTTGTAACCCAATTGGTCGTTTCAATAACTAGCAACTTGGAATCGCCGTCATCCGGAACCACTTTATAGATTGTTCCAACCGGGATGACGATGTAATCGCCTTCCCCGTAGGTTAGCGTTCCAAACATTGACTCAATCTTTCCCGACCCATAGTGAACGAAAAGTAATTCATCACCGTCACTGTTACGATAGAAGAAATCCATTTCCTTTTCAGGGTAGACAACACCAATCACAAGATCCTCATTACCTAAAAAGTATTCGCGACCTGTGACTGCGTCTTCCCCTTTTTTCACTTTATCCGTTTCAAAATGGCGGGGTCTAAGTGCACCCTGTTCTTCGTATTCCAATTGCTTGTTGTCATACAATGTCGACTTTACAATTTCTGTCGGGGAATAATGATGATATAAAATAGATTGGATTCCCGAGAACCCTTTCGTTCCCATTACTTGTTCCCTATACAATTTGCCATCTTCTTTTCTCATCACTGTATGTCTTTTTCTTGGGATTTTCCCCATCTCTTTATAATAAGCCATTTTGGGTTGCGCCTCCTTCCAACATCACTTTACGAATGGGCAGTTACTTTTTCCTGTTTGGAAGAACCAAGCAGATTCTCCTTGGCCGGTAAAACCCGCCCTTTCACTTCACCAAATCCAACCCGATACCCATCGCCATCGCACCATCCGGTGATTGTCAATTCGTCACCATCTTCAATCCAACTGCGTTGTTCGCCATTTTCAAGTTCAACAGGTTCAGTGCCACGCCATGCAATTTCTAACAAACTTCCTCTTGATTCTTTATCTGGTCCACTAATTGTTCCACTTGCCAATAAGTCTCCCGCATTTAAATTACATCCTGTAATCGTATGATGGGCAACTTGCTGCGCAATGCTCCAGTAAAGATGTTTATAATTACTAGTCGCCAACAGTTGCCGTTTTTCCATTTTATCTCCTTGGATGTACACTTCCAGCTTAATATCGTAGGAATCTGGTTTCGACGTTTGTAAATACGGAAGAGGCTTAGGTTCCTGTTTCGGACCCGCGACCCGAAACGGTTCAAGCGCCGCCAACGGGACAACCCAAGGTGAGATGGAGGTAGCAAAGTTTTTCGCAAGGAAAGGTCCAAGCGGTTGGTATTCCCACGCTTGTATATCACGAGCACTCCAATCATTTACCAATACTAGCCCAAAAATGTTTTCCTCTGCATTATCCACCGAAACGGGTTCACCGAGATCATTCCCTGGTCCCACAAAACAACCCATCTCCAATTCAAAATCCAATTGACGGCACGGTGTGAAAATGGGTGTCGTTGCATCAGCTGGCTTCACTTGACCCTGCGGTCTATGGAAATCCGTTCCACTTACGACAACTGAACTTGCACGTCCGTGATAACCAACCGGCAAATGCGTCCAGTTTGGCATTAGCGCATTTTCTTTACCGCGAAACATCGTCCCCACATTGGCAGCGTGCTCTTTCGAAGCATAAAAGTCTGTATAATCCCCAATTTCAACAGGTAACAACATTGTTGCATCTTTTTGAAGGACAAATGCTTGCTCCCGAAGCGGTTGATTGTCCCTTAGCTTTGGCTCGTCTTCATGCAAAACTTTTTGAAGAACGTTCCGAACCGCCTGCCATGCTTCATGCCCCTTTGACATAAACTTATTTAAAGAACACTCACTGAAAACTTTCTCATTCTGGATTGGTGTTTCGTTAAAATATCCTTCTTTCTCCAATACTGAAAGATCCAAAATATATTCTCCAATTGCAACACCTACACGAGGTTCATTACTTTTTCCTTCGCGCAGAAAAACCCCGTAAGGTAAATTCTGGATAGGAAAGTGATTAGCAGATTCCACGTAAATAAAAGAACGCATTTTCCAATTAGCTCCTTTCAATGATATTTAACGCTTTAAGCTCTTCCCGGGGTTCATCGAAACTACAAGACCCATACGAACAAAGTAATTTCCGCCTTAGTTTTTTGATCATTTCTGTCGAAACATCCAAGTCATTCCATACCAATCTATCTCTTTTGAATGCGAAGCCTTTTGACTTTTCATCAGATAAAATCTCCAATATGGAAGACTCATTCAAATTATGTGCATTTGCCATTAAAGCAGCTGTAAATACATTCAAAAAACCGTGCATTTTCGTTTGAACTTCATCCCTAAACATACGGATTGGATGATGCAGCCCAGCTGTAAACTTAGCAGGGATTTTATATGCTTTTCCTCCATGAATAAATGCTGCCACCACTTCCAAAGGAGGGATTAGATCTGCCCGAATACCGCCGGTACGAAGCTTTATGCCTAGCAAATGACCGGTACTTTCATTTTGTTTTGCTATGCTCCTCAATACCTCCGCCAATCCGCTCTTCCAAGAACTCTCTTGACTCTGTATAGGCAACTCGCAATAACAACTTAACTTATGTTGTGCCATCAATTCACCTATTTCACTGAGGTATCGAGTAGATAGGTTGAGAGAGGATAAGGGAAGCTCAAAGAAATTCAGCACCACTCTTTCCCCATGCCTTTCTCGGAAAGACTCGACAGCACCCAAGTCTTCTTTTAAAAACTCGAGTGTTTCTTGCTCATTTTTTCCTTTGCGACCTAGCGTCGAGATAGATAATGGCTTGTCTTTTGTAAACAAAGACACATATTCATCTAATTCATGTAAATCAAACGCCGGATTAACAAAGGAGCCTAGCATCCAATAATCCGCATTGTTCACATATGTTGCATAATTTTTTACTGCATCGCGTAAAGGTAACCTAGCCGGCGGGAATAACCCCGCATAATCGATTAATCCCTTTAAAAAAGCATCCGAACTATGCAGAGTTAAACCTTCCTTGACAATTCTGTCAACCAATATTAGCTTCCTTTCTTTCACTTAAGTAAATGCGATTGTTTTTTGCAACTGATGGTAGATTGTTGTAATCATCCACCTTGCCTGCATTTATTGCATTTTGCATGAGAAGCAACTCTTCAGCTAGATGGTCGATACGTCCTAAAAGATCTTCATCGACAATCTCATTATTTTGATTAAAGTGGGAGGTGTGTGCATATACATAACTCGGAGTCGTATAAGCACGTAGATACCCAGCGATCGGTTTAAGCTGGTTTTCAACCATCAAGTAATGTTGATACGTCCCGCCGTTTGCAGCAAATCCCATGATTTTATTGCGAAGCGCTGATGGGGGAACGAGATCAAATACATTTTTTAAAGGAGCTGGAATGGAGCCATTGAAAACCGGTGTTCCAATAAGATAGAAATCAGCCTCTAACACTTTAGTTATAATTTCTTGCGTATCTTTGTTATACTTTTCAAATGGTCTCCCATCCGAAAACTGCATGTCATACTCTCTTAAGTCAAGCAAGTCAATGTCCACGTCGGAAGACTTTCCTCTTAATTTCTCAACAACCGTATTCACAACAACTGCTGTTTTAGCGCCTACTATTGTGCCGGAGATTGCAAGCAGCTTCATTTCTCACCATTCCCTTCAATAGGTTTTTCGTTACACAAGGACTTTCTTTTCACTATTTTCAAAAGCCGGCATTACTTTTTTTGCGATCAGCTCCAACGACTTCATAACTTCTTCGTGTGGGATACCGCCAAAGTTCATAAGCATCATAATGTGCTCACAGCCAGCTTCTTGATATTTCTTAATTCTTGCAATTACATCTTCAGGTGAACCGATTAATAATTGCTCTCTGGCTTCCAAGTCTTCGAATTGTGCGCTTCTGCCGTACTGTCGGGTATCTAAATACAAGTTCACATGTTTCTTTGAAATT
The DNA here is from genome assembly GCA_948469885.1 of uncultured Sporosarcina sp. GTDB lineage: Bacteria > Bacillota > Bacilli > Bacillales_A > Planococcaceae > Sporosarcina. The sequence continues at coordinate 8,600 of CAOKMT010000026.1, forward strand.
CGTTCTGCTTCTTCCCGCGTTTCAGCTACAAATGTGTGTAATGCCAAAGGAACCTTTACTTTACTAACGTCGTGACCAGCCTCTTTATAGTTCTTTTTATAGTTGGCAATAATGCCTCCCAATTCCTCAATTGAACTACTTGCGACATAAGGGACACCCATAATGTTATAGCCCATTTTCCCTACAAAACTTGACCCTCTATCACTTAACGCGCCTATCCAAAGCGGAACTTCTTTCTGTTTAGGAATCACCTCAAGCTTCACATCGCTATATTGGTAGTAGTCCCCTTCGTGAGAAAATCTTTCACCTGTCCATGCTTTCTCAATGACCGCAAGTGCATCGTTAAAACGCAAAGCTTTGTCTTTTCCGTCAACATTGAAACCCGAAAACTCATGTGGAAGGTATCCGCTACCCATTCCTAGGTTAACTCTACCGTTACTTAAAACATCCAATAACGCGTAGTCTTCAGCAACCTGAATCGGATTTTTAAAAGGTAATGTCACAATTGATACACCTAGACGAATATTTTTTGTCCTTTCGGCCGCAACAGCCAAAAGCAACGGCGGCGTTGTCAGAATACCGTATTCGCTAAAGTGATGTTCCGCAAACCACACTGAGCTGTAACCCAATTTATCAGCCAAAACAGTTTGATCCAAAACTTCGTTAAACAACTGCTCGTGTGATCTTCCCAAGTCTTCTTTGTAATTGTCAAATACTGTAAACAAACCAAATTCCATTCTTTATCCCTCCAAATTTTGTGAGTTTCAACACAAAAAAACCAACAGTATAGGCATATTCAAAACGGGCATTAAATTCCCGTAAATGAATAGAACCGATACCGCTGGTTAGTAACCTACTTTTGAAGAGTTCAGAACTATATCTTTCACTCTATAGATTAGCCAGCAATTATACGATTTTTCTGTATTAATTAAATTGTATGTCAATTACAGTATAAATGCAAGCGCTTTCTTAAAATGTTATATTTAATTCATTTCCAAATAACGATTACGGGCAGAAATAATCGATTGCATAACCGCTCGTTGAGGTGGGATAAGAAGTTTCCCTTCAATTTCTTGCGTTATTTTCTCAATATCATCCATAAGTTTATGCCCCACAACTAAAGATGATGCAAACTCATTTGTAAGATCTTGAATAAAGGTAAATGTAGCCTTTTTAATAACTGTTGTAGATGGATCAACAACAAGAATACAACCAATTGTCTTTTGCATTTCAAAAATCGGAGTTCCTTTCGGAAGTTGAGCAAAGCCGGCTACCAAGATGTTTTCATTCGTTTGAACCAATTTTTCCTTCCCCCTTCTATTGTCGTTAAATGCTTAGAACAAAGTCTTTATTAACCTGTTTTTTAACTGCTTTATTCTCAACATAGTTAGACTGTACAAGCCATTTAACATAAATCTCCCTGTTATTATACCTAAGTTCAGAACTATTGTGCAATTCTATTTTTATGTTTTTTTCGCCGTTTCTTCCCACACATACCTCGGCTGATGTATATTCAATTGTATGAGCAAATTGAATTGCAACCCTATACTTTCCTTTTCCGGGTATCATACAAGCATGACTCGGAAGTAATTCCATGACGCTCTTACAACACGTGGCGGCTGTTCTACCTACCGTTTCGTATTCTGATCCCATGAATGACTTTACTTGCTTCACTTCACCCTTAGCAAGTAAATCTCTAATATGGGTAGAGCTAATCTTCCTGCCTTCCACCTCCACTTTAGGTAAAACTGTCACATCGAATTGTTCGTTTCCGTGACTTCTGATTGTCGACATCGTCCCCTGCCCCTTATATCCGTAGCTATAATCAAATCCCCCCACCACATGCTGGACATTTAACTCATTTATATAGTTCATTACAAACATTTCAGGGCTTAATTTAGCAAACTCCTTGGTAAAATTAACAATATAAAGAGCATCTACACCAAGTTCTTTCATCTTTTCCGCTTTCGCCTCAAGTGTCATCAAATAATCGAACTGTTCACCTCTTATCACTTCTTTGGGATGGGGATGAAAAGTCATGACTGCTAATTTCAAGCTTTTTTCTTTCGCAATCTCTTGAGCCTTCATAATCAATCGCTTATGTCCAATGTGAATACCATCGAAAAACCCCAAGGCTAGAACACTTGGATTTTTATATTCCGTAGAAAAGCTATTTTTATTTAAATATATTATTTTCATATGTGTTAATCCTCCCTTTTTCTACAAAGATAATAAGATTTAAAAAACAGCCATGGTTAAACTATGCAAGCATTTTAGCCCTGCCAGTTTGACACATGACTGGTTGTTTACCTATTTCTGAAGGAACTAGGCTATCCTTTTTCCCTGATAAGTAAGTCAGTTCAAATATTATTGGGTGATATACATAAAACATAAGACATTGACACTAGTCAAGTAATCATAACTACGTTATTAAAATTCAGACTACTTAATGTAACATAATTCTTCCATTAAGTGAATCTCTCAACTAAACCAACTTCACCATTTTCAAAACTCTACGTCCAAAACAAAAGCACAAACACAGTGCATTGTTTAGAGTTCTTTAAAAATAACCTTAAAGTGATTCAAAAATCTTTCTACCTATAATTATTGTTTTACTTTTTGCTTGAACTCAAAACTAATTATGGTTTCCAACACATCGAAATCCAATATTTCCTGAAGACGTATCAGGAGTATTCGGAACTCTTGCCGCGATACGATACCGATTACAATAACTTTTATGACATAGATAAGAACCGCCTCTTAATGCTTTTGTACTTTTATCAGACCCAAACCAATCCGAACTCCATTCCCACACATTTCCCGACATATTATAAAGCCCATACGCATTTGGAGGGAAGGATTTAGACGGTGCAGTACCGGCATATCCATCTTCACGTGTATTTAATTTCGGAAACTCACCTTGCCATATATTGCAATAATGCACGCCATTCGGGGTTAGTTCATCTCCCCAAGGATACTTTTTTTGAACTAACCCCCCACGAGCAGCATATTCCCACTCTTTTTCAGAAGGTAATCTTTTGCCAGACCATTCACAGTAGGCCATAGCATCATTCCAAGAGACATGTACAACTGGATGATCCATGCGGTTTGTTATTGATGACCCCCTGCCCTCCGGTTTTTGCCAATCTGCCCCAATAACTCCTAGCCACCAAGGGGTCTGTGGTAAATACTTTTTTTCGTTGTCAGACACCTGTTTTGATACAAACTGAAAAAAAACAAATGACCAACCATATTTTTCTGCATCTGTTTTATATCCCGTTTCATCGACAAATGCATTAAACTGATTATTTGTCACTGCACATTCATCCATATAAAAAGGAGGTACTTCTTCTGTTCTTACCGGACCTTCCTTATCTTCGACGAATGCCTCCGGATCCTCTGAACCCATTAGAAATTTACCTCCTTTAAGAAGTACCATTTCTTTCTTGTTAAAGGGTTTATTTGTCAGTCTCTTGGGTTCATGCATCTTAGTTATTAAATTTTCACGGGAAACCGAACAACAAGACTTTTGCTTATCCATAGATATAAAATCTCTCCCTACGTTTATCCTGTTCACTAGGAATATAGAGTAATGTACAATCGATTTACACAGAGCAACAATGCTGTGATACTCCAAAAACCATTATTAAGAAATAGGTCTAGGTATTGACGTCCGTTGAACCCTTTTGGCTTTGATTAGACTGAAAACCATATTCACTACTATTGCAAGTATTAAGAGAATAATTACCACTGAATATGCCCGTGTAAAGAAAATTGAATAACTTCCTTCCGAAAGTAGAAGTGCCCTTCTTAAGTTTTCTTCTATAATCGGGCTTAAAACAAATGCTAACAACATAGAAGGCAGTGAGAAATCAAATTCCTTTAGAAAGTAACACATAACCCCTATCCCTAGCATTATCCAAATCTGAATGTACTGAAGATGAGTTGCAAACACTCCTACAATTGATAAAACCATAACAATAGGCGTTATTTTCGAGTTAGGAAAAGCTAAAGCCCTTGCAAATAAGGGCGTAACCAATCTGCCGATTAAATACATGACAACAGTAATAATTAAGAATCCATAAAAGATTCCATAGACCAAATTCGCTTCAGTGGCAAACACCTTTGGTCCAGGCTGTATCCCGTGGATTATAAATGCCCCCATTATGATGGCGATAGTCGGGGATCCAGGAATACCGAGTGAAAGCAAAGGCACCAGCGCACTCCCGACGGTTGCGTTATTTGCAGACTCCGGCGCAGCTATTCCTTCCGGGTTACCTTTACCAAATGACTGTGGATCCTTTGAAAACCTTTTTGCAGTGGCATATGATAACCAAGAGGAAGCCCCTGCACCGAGACCAGGCATTATACCAATGATTGACCCCATGATGGATCCAATAAATGTAGGTTTCAGGACCTTTCTAAATTCTTGCAATGTCACCTTTGTTTTTAATCCCTTTGTGTCTGTTATATACTTTGTGTTAAGGTTTTTATTAACCATAGAAAATATTTCGGAAAAAGCAAATAAACCAATTACTAAAACAACGATACTTAAGCCTTCCATTAATTCTGGACGTCCAAATGTAAACCTGCTCACCCCAGAAAGCAAATCTATACCGATAGTTCCTGCCATTAGACCCAAAACGACGGAAATCATACTCTTTGTTATATCTTTTGAGCTCAGACTTGCTACTGCGATTAAGCCTAGGATTCCTATCAAAAAGTATTCTGGTGCAGACAATTTTAAAGCAAACTTTCCTAACGGAACGGTTAAAAATAAAAGAACCAACCCACCAACAAGACCGCCGATAGTAGATGCAGCCAGCGAATACCCTAAAGCCTTTCCTGGGTAGCTTTTTTTTGCCAAAGCATTCCCATCTAAAGTTGTAACAACTGCTGACGGTGTTCCTGGAATCCCTATCGTTACAGCAGATATGGAACCCCCATATTCCCCTGCTTGGTAAATTGCCAACAGCATCAAAATGGAGGCTAAAGGAGTCATGCTATAAGTGATTGGCAACAGTAAAGCAATAGCTATTGAGGCTCCTAACCCTGGAAGTGCTCCAATAAATAAACCTATAAAAACCCCGGCAAAGATCGCGATAATGTTTGTAAGTGTAAACAAACTTAATATGTCAAAATTAAATATTTCCATACCTTGAACCCCCCGTTCTAAATCGGTTTCTATATTTCTTATTTGTACAAAATAGAAGGAAACTCGAGATTTACTTTAAACTTTAATTTAATATTCAAATAGCATTTCAAGCTACACCTGGACTGACAAAAAGGATAACAAAGAGTAAACAAGCAAGGTCGTGATAACAGAGGTAGCTACATTTACTACGATAGACCTTTTGATATTTTTGCCTCTTTCTCCGTAAATTGTAAATAAAATGAATAGGAAAACAAATGTTAATAGGTAAAAGTAACCTGTGAAGATCCAAGATAATATATATCCAACTAATAAAAAAACTGTAATCGCTAACAACTTAAAATTTACTTCAATCTTAGTACCCTCTTTCTTTATTGCTTGAAAAAGACTTATTAAACAAAGGAAAATTAGAAGAAAAAACAAAATTTTAGGAAAAAATTTGAAATCCGATGAGATAGAATTCGAAGTACTAGAAACTTTATTTATTTCCCAAAAGTAAAAGATGCCAAAACTTACAATGGCTAGTAATGTTACGATAGATCCTATTTTAGAATTCATCATAGATCTCTCCTTGTAAGACTTAATTTTCAAGTTAACTCCGAACAGTGAACGATGCAGATTGCAACTGTATGTAATTTGGATTCATTTCTCCCTTCGAAACACAAGATAAACGTCATATTCTAAACCGATGAGGGGGAGTGTTAGTGCTTCCCCTCCCTCTATAACAAGTTCTGTATCAAGCGCTGTTGGATAAACAAATATTTTATGCACGTAAAAATAAGCACATAAAGTTATTGGACCAGCCCCAACTTTCTAAGTAAATCCCCAGCCTGCTTATAGTCACTTTCAAGTTCGGATTGAAAGCTTTCTGAATCTCCATAAGTAATTGGGTATCCCAAGCCTTCCAACTTTTCAATAACCTCTGGATCTTCAAGTGCTTTTTGAAAAGCATCGTGAATGATTGCTATCCTGTCCTGTGGTACTTCTTTCGGGGCTATAATCCCTCCGTAAACGTTACTTGCTACGTCAATCCCTAAATCTTTTAAGGTGGGAACGTCATCATAACCTTCCTTGGATCCCGAAAAGCTAAACAGGATCTTGGCGTCATCGGAAGCCACGGTCCCAGGAAATACAACTGAGCCATCCACTTCACCACCTATAAGGGCAACTGAACTTTCACCGCCGCTATTATAAGGTACATTGACAGTTGTAATACCAAGCACCTCGTTTAAAGCTTCCATTGCAAGGTGCTGTTCCCCCCCAACTCCCGGAGTTGAATACGTGAAGTCACCTGGATTGTTCTGTACATACTCCACCCATTCTTCAAAATTATCCCATGGCGATTCTTTCTTAACATGTAACATTTGCGGAATTGAGGCCAATTTTATAACAGCTCCTAGGCTATCGAGCGAATAGGAAGCCTCCCCCATATGAGGTAATATCGTTAGTGGACCACTTGGAGAGAATCCAATTTTATAGCCATTTGGGTCAGCATTGTGAACTTCTGAAGTCCCAATAATTCCCGCTCCTCCGGGAATATTTTTTATTACAAATGATTGATCGTTCGGTAAATACTTACTAGCAGCTGTTGCCACTGTACGGGCAATCGTATCCGAGGCTCCCCCAGGTCCATAACCTACAACTACTTCAATTGATTTACTTGGAAAGTTATCATCACTACCATCCTTCGACTTATTTGATGAACTTCCATTCGCCGGGGTACATCCTACCAATGCAACAACTAACAAGAAAATAAGAAGTAATTTCTTCATAAATTAGCCTCCATAATAGTATTAACTCAAATAAATTTATTATTTTAATTTAATGTTGACCGACCGGAATATCGTATGGATAAAACCTTAATCTTCTCGTTAATTCTTCTGGTGGCAGTTTATTTCCGGGTGCTGTTGCCGTTAGTTGTCCATTAACTATCGCTGAGTCATTTGAACGGTTAGATAAAATGTCTATCAATTTAGATCGCCAGTTTTCCTGAACGCTTGGCTCCTTTGAGATTAGATTTTCTAACTCGTCGGGATCCTTTTCAATATGAAAAAGTAATTCGGTTCCGTCCTCTTCGTACCAAATATACTTCCATTTTCCATCTGTCAACATAAATGAACGATTTCCCATTTTTCCAACCTCACCAAGAATCGTATTCCTAACAGATTCAACCGGGTTCTCCATTAACGGTTTTAGGTTTTTGCCATTAATATGACTTGGAGTTTCCGCAGAGGCGATTGCACAAATAGTTGGCAATATGTCCTGTAAACCCACTACCGAACTGCTAACTGTATTTGTTTTAAATTGTGTGATAGATTCCTCACTCAAAGGTGGAGTAATAATAAACGGAATATTACAGGCCCCTTTCAAAAACTTGGTTTTTCTCCAAAGTAAATGATCCCCAAGGCTATCACCATGGTCTGAAGTAAAGATAATCCAAGTATTTTCAAGCATTCCTTCCTCTTTAAGGGTTCCAAGTATTCTACTAATCTGCCTATCGATTTGTGTAACAAGTGAATAAAAAGCTTTCTTAATTTGATTAATTTGCTTTTCAGATTTATTTTCCGCATATAATTCATGAAAAATTGGTTGGTTTTCCACCCAGTCTCCTATAACCGGATCAGGCATCTCGTCATCCTCATACAGATACATGTCTTTCAGAAGAGGAACCAATGGCGGATGCGGTGCCGTGAAAGAAGTCCACAAAAATAATGGTCTTGTCCAGTCACGTCGTTTAATTTCCTTGCATGTTTGTGAACCTATCCATTCAGTCGGATGTAAATGTTCCGGTAAATGCCAAGTAGAAACAGCATAACCATTCATTGGTACCCCATGCGAAAATGCCTCTCCTGAATAGCCTTGTTCTGCCAGCCATATTTCATAATCATCGTAGCCCCTATTTTCATTATATGGTATCCCAAGCTTGCGCCCTTCCTCACAAATAAGCATGGAATCAAAGCCATAATGACATCGTTCGGGGAAGAAGTGCATTTTCCCGATTCCCTTTGTTTGGTAACCTGCATCACCTAATTGCTTTGGTAATGTTTCCCTGACTGGTAGTTCAAATCCTGGTTGAAAATGCGTCAATCCTAAATCATGCCCTTCCAATCCAGTCATAATTGTTGAACGTGCGGGTATACAAATTGGTGTCGTCGAGTAAGCTTGCTCAAAACGAACGCCATTACGCGCCAACAAATCGATATTAGGTGTTTGTATAATTGGATCACCAGAACATCCCATTAAATCAGCACGCAGATGATCACAAGTAATCATAATTATATTTGGTTGCTGCTTGTCCATAAAAGATACCTCCAAAAATTTTATTATTAAAGAGCAGTTAAACTAATTTCATGCTCTTTGCAACCTGTTCCCCCACTTACCTTTAAGAAGAGGGATAACAAATAGCAATACAATTAACAAGATAAAAATCACTGGTATCGGTCTCATAAAAAAAATAAGGTAGCTTCCTTCCGAAAGAATTAATGATTGCCGTAAACTTGTCTCCGCCAACGGACCAAGAATCATTGCTATTAATATCGGTGTCACGGGGTATCCGTACTTGGGCAATATATATCCTAATACACCGAAGAACAGTGTAATCCCAACGGAAGTTAAAGAATTCGTAACAGAGAATGATCCTAATAAACATAGACCAAAAACTATCGGAAGCAGTATCGAAGAAGGAATTTGGGTGATCTTCGCAAACCACCGGATAGCAAGCTTTGCTTGCACAAATAAAATCAAATTGACTACAATGACACCTATCATTACGGTGTAAACTAAGTTACCATGGTTCGTAAATAATTCCGGTCCTGGCTTAAGGCCTTGAATTAATAGAGCACCAAGCAAAACCGCAGTTACAACGTCCCCAGGAATCCCTAATGTCATCATTGGTATCAGTGTACTTCCAGTAGTGCCGTTCCCCCCAGACACCGCAGCCGCTATCCCATCCAAACTTCCTTTCCCAAAGCTTTCCGGGTCTTTAGATGTTCGTCTAGCTTCGTTGTAACTTATAAATGAAGATATTGCCGCACCAGCACCTGGGATTGCACCAATAATTCCACCTATTAAACTTGATTTAAATATCGTCTTGGTATGAGGTTTATAATCGCTCCATCCAAATCGGTCTTTTTCATACTTAACTTTTACCGAGAGAGCCTTTGTTTTTTTCTCAATTTGATTGAGGAGTTCAGATATTGCAAAGAGTCCAATCAAAGCCGGAATAAGATCTATTCCAGAAATCAAGAAATTAGTACCGAAGTTGAATCTGGGCACGCCATCAATCGGGTCAATTCCCACCGTCGCTATTAACATACCAAAACATCCCATAACCAATCCTTTTCCTAATGACTTTCCACTAACGCCTGCGATAACCGTCATACCAAAAAGCGCTAAAGCAAAATACTCAGGGGGTCCAAAACTTAAGGCGAATTTAGCAATTTGAGGAGCTACCAATAGCAAGATAAACCCACTTATTAAACCTCCTGAAACAGCCGAATAAAGTGCCATATTCAATGCTTTTCCGGCCTTTCCTTGCTGTGTAAGTGCAAATCCGTCGGCAGCAGTAGCTGCTGAGGCAGCAGTCCCGGGTGTCTTTAGTAGTATTGCTGATATAGACCCTCCGTAAACTCCTGCACAATACACTCCAACAAGCAATAGCATGCCGATTGTCGGTGGTAATCCAAATGTAAACGGTAACATCAGCGCTACCCCCATCGGTACACTTAAGCCTGGAAGAGCACCTATGATCATCCCAAATGAAACTCCTGCAATCATGGCAAGAAGGTGTTTCCATTCAAACACTTGTAAAAGGCCAAACAAGATATTTTCGCCCATCGGTAAAACTCCTTTAATAAAATAATCCCTCTGGAAGAGGTACATTCATGATCATCTTAAAAACGTAATAAATTAATAAAGTAAATATAAAAGGAACAGTAAGAACTTGTAATAATCTTCTATTTCCAATTAACAACATCATTCCCATAGTCAAAAGGAGCGTCGTCAAAATAAAACCTAACAAGGGGACGAGACAGAGCCATGCGATTAACCCTAAAAGGATGATAACAACTCGCGTATAGCTTGGCTTTTCGTTTTGAAATTCCGTATCCTCTTCCCCGCTTTTAGCTGTTTTAAGTTCTGAAAGTAAAGTTCCTATACTTATTATCACTATCAAAGCTGAGAGAAAATACGGAAAGAAACGTGGACTCATAGTTGAAATTTGTATATCACTAATTTGATAAGGTATTACTAGAAGCAGAAAGGCTCCTAGTAATATCATAAATATATTTGGTAATCCTTTTTTTAATCTTGTTTGCATAATAACCTCCGTATAAAAAAATGAATAAATAACTTTACTTCACACCAAGCCCGAGCGTTTCAATTAGGGATTTAAATACTTTCTCCTCATCTTCTAATATCTCTTTTGTCTCCTCACTATTTAATACTTTAAGAGGAATATCAGTCTTCTTCATTATTTCTGCGAACTTTTCATCTTTCCCCATATCTTGAAGTTTTTCTTCTAAATACTTTGCTATTTCATCCGGTGTATCCTTTGGAGCAATTACAAACAGCGTAGTAGCAAATGCAGCATCCTTAAACTCGAAATCATAACCAGCTTTCGCCACTTCATCTCCGATAGTCGGAACATCCGAAATTCCTTCGAATTGTTCAGGTGTAAACACTCCTAAAACTTTAAGTTTTTTGTCTTTTACGTGTTGTTGAATCTCATCTGTATAAGCCACTGAAAAATCAATATGATTGCCTAATAAGGAAGTGATATTAGGATTATTTCCTGCGAATGGTACTCCCTCAAAAGACAGTTCTAATCCTCCGAAAAGCGTCTCCAAAGCAAGATGCCCAGGGCTTCCGACACCTGGATGTCCAACCTTAAAAGATTTCCCCTTTTTTTCCGCGTCCTTTATAATGTCTTCAATAGAGTCATAGGGGCTGTCCACATTTGCTACTAACACGTTAGGTTTATATACAATGCCTGCAAGAACTTTGAACTCTTCTAAGGCGTAAGGTACAGCTCTCATGTGCGGCTGGGAAGTAAAGACAGCTGAAGGAGAAAGTGTTACCGTATAGCCATCCGGTCTTGCCTTGCTACCTTCCGCCACTCCGATAGTTCCGCCTGCGCCTTCTCTATTAATAACAACGATTGGCTGATCCAGGTGATCTGGGGCAACTTCTGCCAGTCCACGCGCCAGCATGTCCATGCCTCCGCCAGCAGCAAATGGAACTATTAAGTTTATCGGCTTTTTGGGAAAGTTAATCTCCCCGGTCCCCTTCCCTTCTTTAGCCTCAGCTGAAGATTGTGCATCACTGCAGGCAGCTAAGCCAATAACTAATAATAGTGCGAAAAACAAACCAAGAAATTTATTTCTTTTCAAGCTTAATCACTCCTCGTTTCATATTCCTAACTAGGCTACCTTTTTCTTTAGTTTAAAACTTCAGTTTTCTCACTAACACTGACAGTTAATAAGTCGTCTGGAACTATTATATCCCCATCGAAAACTTGTGATGCTTCATGATAGATCTCTTCTTTGTCTATCCCAGGCAAGAAGTGAGTCATAACTAACTGCTTTACTCCGGCTTTCTGTGCTGTTTCAGCTGCCTGTTTTGGTGTACAATGCTCTTTTTGCAAGTTTTCCCACACCTTCTTCATAGTTGGACTAGTTGTATCTTTATAAAATGATGTAGTTGTTAGGCAGCAATCATGAATCAACACATTAGCGCCTTCTGATAACTCTATTAAACTTTGTGTTGGTGCAGTATCGCCCGAAATAACAACTGCTTTCTCACCAACTTGGAACCGGTAACCGAATGTCGGCACGTTATGAACCATTCTTGCCGCCTTTACCTTTGCCGGGATGTCGCCAGGTACTTCCCCATCCTCTTCAATTTCTATCACTTCTACATCCAGAATACCATTAGATGGAAATCCTAAAGATGTACGATAAGCAATATCATCTTTGAATAGTTCCAACATTTGATTATGAAAGCGCTTTACACCCGCCGGGCCAACAACTGTTAATTTTTTTCTACCGCTACCCCATCCTGCAACTAAAAATTGACCGTATCCATACACATGATCTGCATGCAAATGTGTGAAATAAAGGTGCTCAACTTTTTTTAAGTCGATTTTAGCTTTCATTAGCTGTCTTACAGTACCTTCCCCACAATCGATTAATATTGGCGTCTCATCTATTAATAAAACTTGGGAAGGTCCCGAACGTTCTAAGCTAGCTCTTGGACTTCCTGTTCCTAACATGTTGATTTTAATATCGTTCATCTCATATCTCTCCTTATTTTTAATATCTGTTCGTATTATTGGTTAATAATAAAATATAATTCCTGCTAATGCGGAAATCAAAATTGTTATAATCGGTGAAACTTTCCTGTAATGAAGGGCTAATAGCGTAAACAAAAATATGAAAAGCAATCCAGTACTCGCCCATGAAATGCTTGTGATCATTTCAATAGATAAAGCAAATTTGATTGCCGAGTAAATAATTAATCCTACAATCGCAGGCTTTATCCCGTAAAAGGCCTGTATTGTAGTTGGACTTTCTTGGAAACGTTTAAACCATTTTCCGATTAATATGATAAGTAGTAGTGGTGGTAACACCATGCTTATCGACGCAATGAGCGCTCCCAGCAATCCAGCAGTTTTATACCCAATAAAAGTTGCAGCGTTTATACCGATAGATCCCGGTAACATTCCCGATAGAGCGATTACATCTGTAAAATCTTTCGTTGTCATCCAACCGTAATTTGTAATTTGGCGATCAATTAAAGGAAGCATTGCATAACCGCCCCCAAATGAAAAGCAGCCGATTAGAAAGAAACTCCAAAATAACTGTAGATAAATCATATTTTCACCTTATATCTTTTTATAATCATTATGAACTGTGCGAAAACCTCTCTTTCTTAAAAACTTTAAGTTTGCAAATACTAATGCCTGCAATAAATCCACCTACGATTACCCAAATAGGGTTAAATTGGAAAAATAACAATCCGGCTAGACTCAATATTCCGATAATTAAAGTCGTTCTATCATGTATAGCCGTGCGTCCAACGGTGTAGGCGGCATGCAGGATTAGGGCTATAACTGAAGCCCCTATTCCTAGCAAGGCTGCGTTTACTATCCGATTATCCTGTATGTAAGAATAAGCGTGCGAAACACCTACAACAATAATTAAAGTAGGAAAAGTAATTCCTGTTAATGCAGCCAATGATCCTTTTAAATTGGCCACACGGTGTCCTACAAAGATTGCCGAGTTTATAGCCACTGCCCCAGGAATGGATTGAGAAATAGCAAATATATCCGATAGCTCTTTCTCTTCAATCCAATTGTGTTTTTTCACAACTTCGTTTTCTATTAAAGATAACATCGCATAGCCCCCCCCAAAAGTTACAGGGCTAATCTTTAAAAAAGTAAAAAAAATAGTCCATAAAAGCTTTATTTTTCCCTTCATAACATCAATCCTTATAGAACTCTTTTCAATCCCTTCTCTGACCAATTAATAATTCTAAAGATTACCTTTAGCATCAGGGAGACTAATATAATAAATCATTGCATAGCCATTTCTTAAGATTTATTAGTTCGAACTCCCTGACGAAGCACTTACCTATAAGAAGTTTACTACTTAATCTTCAATCCATGTATTTTCATAGTTTTTGTCTTCAACTTCATTCGCTGATTGAATCACTTTTAACGGACGAAACGTATCTATCATAACGGCTAGTTCAAGGGTTTCTTTCTTACCGATACTCGCCTCGATAGTTCCGGGATGCGGGCCGTGTGGAATCCCTTCAGGATGTAAAGTAATAGAACCTTCGTTAATTCCCTTTCGACTCATAAAATTTCCTTTTACATAATACAACACTTCATCACTATCAACGTTACTATGATAATATGGCGCTGGAATAGCTTCGGGATGATAGTCATATAACCGTGGTACAAACGAGCAAATGACAAAATTATGACCTTCAAAATTCTGATGTACTGGCGGCGGCTGGTGAACACGTCCTGTTATCGGCTCAAAATCAGATATATTGAATGTATAAGGATACATAAAGCCGTCCCATCCAACAACGTCTAAAGGATGATGGTTATAAATATGAGAGTGTAGTACTCCCCTTGCTTTCGTCCGTACTTCATGCTCCCCTCTAACCGAATTGGTCTTTAATTTTTCAGGTCCATGAAAATCCCGTTCACAAAATGGACTATGCTCCAATAGTTGTCCAAATTCATTACGGTATCTACGCGGTGTCGTAATCCAATTCGTCGTTTCAATGACAAGAAATTTTGTATTATCATCGTCTGGCACAATCTTATAAATTGTGCCTACTGGAATAACGATGTAATCCCCTTCGCCGTAAGTAAGCGTACCGAACATTGATTCAATTTTCCCTGAACCATAATGCACAAATAACACTTCATCGCCATCGCTATTACGATAATAAAAATCCATTTCTTTTGTAGGATAAACGACACCGATGACCAAGTCTTCATTTCCTAAAAAATACTCCCGCCCCATTACCGCATCTTGGCCTTTTTTCACTTTATTTGTTTCAAAGTGACGAGGGCGTAGTGCCCCTTGTTCTTCATATTCCAACGGTTTTACATCTAGTAATGTTGATTTTGTAAGTTCTGTCGGGGCATGGTGGTGATATAGAATTGATTGTATGCCTGAAAAACCTTTCGTTCCCATTACTTGTTCCCGATACAACGAACCGTCTTCTTTCCGCATGATTGTATGTCTTTTCCTTGGAATTTTCCCCATTGATTTATAATGTGCCATCTAGTTATTCTCCCCTTAATTTATTTTACAATTGAATGCTCAGCAGATGATCTATCACCAACCTTTGACAAAGCAGGTAGGATTCGACCAGTCACTTCCCCAAACCCTACTCGATAGCCATCCCCTTCACACCAACCCGTTATCGTAATTTCATCGCCATCTTCTATCCAGCTGCGCTGTTCACCTTCCTCAAATTGGATAGGCTCGGATCCGCGCCATGCTAGTTCCAAAAGGCTTCCCCTTGATTCCTTTTCTTGACCACTAATCGTCCCGCTTGCCAATAAATCTCCTGGATTCAAATTACAGCCTGTAATGGTGTGATGTGCAATTTGTTGAGCAATGCTCCAATACAAATATTTATAGTTACTTTTTGCGATTAACTGTCGACATTCCATTTCCGCTCCTTGAAGATAGACTTCCAACTGAATATTATAAGAATCCGGTTTAGATGTTTTTAAATAAGGTAGCGGTTCAGGATCTTGTTTTGGTCCTGCAACCCGGAACGGTTCTAAAGCTTCCAATGGGACAACCCAAGGTGAAATTGTCGTTGCAAAGTTCTTCGCTAAAAATGGTCCTAGCGGTTGATATTCCCAGGCTTGAATATCACGTGCACTCCAATCATTGACCAATACTAAGCCAAATACATGCTCTTCTGCATTGTCAACGGATATAGGTTCACCGAGGTTATTTCCCGGACCGACAAAACACCCCATTTCTAATTCGAAATCAAGTTGACGACAAGGTGTGAAAATCGGTGTAGTCGAATCAGCCGGCTTTACCTGGCCTTGCGGACGACTGAAATTTGTCCCACTTACCACTACTGAACTTGCTCGTCCATGATAACCAACCGGTAAATGCGCCCAGTTTGCCATTAATGCATTTTCTTTGCCCCTGAACATAGTCCCAACGTTGGTGGCATGCTCTTTTGATGCGTAGAAGTCAGTGTAGTCTCCAATTTTTACAGGAAGTAGCATTTCTGCATCTCGCTGAAGAACAAACGCCTTTTTGCGAAGCTTTTCATCATCTCTTAACTTTGGTTCATCAGCATGCAATACAGTTTGAAGCACTCTTCGTACTTCTTGCCAAGCCTTTTTGCCTTTTTCCATAAATTTATTTAAAGACGATTGATCAAAGACTGTTTCCCTCTTAAGGACCGTCTCCTTGAAGTATCCTACCTGCTCCAATATCGAAAGATCTAAAATATAATCTCCGATTGCAACACCTACTCTTGGAGAAGGGTTATTTTCTGTACGGAAAACCCCGTAAGGCAAATTTTGAATTGGAAAGTGTGAATCTTGTTTTACATTGATATAAGACAACATTAACTTAACACCCCTACTGTATTAGTTATTTCTTTTAATTCTTCCCTTGGTTCATCAAAACTACAACTTCCATATGAGAGAAAATAAGTTTCGCGCAGCTTCTGAATCTCATCATTATCAATCTTATAATCCTTCCACATTATGAAAGACTCGGAAAAACGGAAATTGAAAGGGCTTTCATCCCCTAGGATTTCTTCAATCTTTTCTTCCTTAAAACCATATACATGCGCAAGCATGCCGCCTATGAAGACATTTAGAAAACCATGCATATAACCTTTTACTTCCTCACGATACATTCGGATTGGATGGTGTAAGCCAGCAGTGAATTTTAAACTCAAATTCAAATCTCGACATTTTGAAATAATAGTCGCTATCCGTGAAAAATCTGGAAACATTTCCGCCTTTATTCCTCCCATACGTAACTTAATGCCAAGTTTTGATCCAGTCTTTTTGTTGTAACTGGCAATGGCCTCCAATGTTGCAACTACATGGGGTTTCCAGTCTTCCATTAAAGTATTAACTTCGCAAAATGTAACGAGATTACGTTTACTTGACTCTTTTGAAATGATGTCCAATTCCTTTTTATTCGGAACAGAATTGGGTAGCGGAACTTCTAAAAAGCCAACTTTTGCGATATCTGTATATCGCCCACTAAAACTGTCCATTTTTTGAAAATCTTCTTTCAACTGACCTTCAAACTCCTGCAAACTGCCACTTCTTGTACCTGTTGCAGAAATGACCAATGGAAAATCTTTTGTGAATTTATCCATATAAGGATGAAGCGCTCCCAACTGAGAAATTGAAATTACAAAAGGACCCATCATCCAAGCATCTTCACTTTTTTTATATTGTACATAATTAGTAATTGCGGATGACAAGGGTAGTTTCGCAGGGGGAAATAGACCCGCATAATCAATTAAATTGTTTAAAAAATAATGCAAGCTTGTTTTTTCCAAACCACTTCACTACTTTCTCTAGATATTAACAAACTATGAATTTCAAATTTACTTACTTAGTTCTAAACCAAACAGATAATCTGTTTTCTTTGAGACTTCTTCACCCAAAGTAAGCGTGAACTTACCTCTATCTCCTCTCATAATTCTTTTCTGAATAACAATTGCTTGAGCTCCTTTATAGATAATTCTTTCCAAAGAAAGGGCAGGAATTCCAGTCTCTATTTTTAAATGCTCAGAGACAAACTCATCCATTGCCACCGGCTCTATTTCTAATGTTGAATGGGTAAATTTAAGATGACAGGTGTTTTCAAGGTATTCAAATACGGCTATTTTCTCCAGATCTTGAGATAAAATATTAGGAGCATACTGCTTAGGAATATATAAAAACTCTAATATTAACGGCTCACCATTCACAGACCGAACGCGAAGAATTTTAATTATTCCTCCATCTCTTTCTTCCAATCCAAACACATCGAAAGCATGATCTGTTAATTTTGTCTCTATGCCTTGATAAATCACCCTAGAGCTTGGCATCAAGCCTTGCTTGATCACTTGTTGATTAAAACTTAGCTCTCCGATTAAATCTTGCGTATACTTCGTCCTTGAAACAAAAGTTCCTACTCCTTGCTTCCGCGTAATCATGCCATCAAGCAAAAGTAAATTTAATGATTTATTTACAGTAGCGCGACTTACATTATAACTTTCCATCAACTCCCTTTCCGACGGAATCTTCTGCCCCTCTTGCCATGTTCCTTTCTGAATTTCTGCTTTTAGCGCTTCTTTCAATTGATAATATAATGGCAAGGCGTTATTTTCATCTAACAACTGACTTTCACCTCAATTTCTTAAAATTTAAGACATTCCTTTCTATTTGGTCACTTCAACCTTTATGTTTATGCTCTATGTCCGTCAATGTGTTAACAGGTTGTCCGTACCACTGACGCTTGGACATAATATAACAACATCCTGCATAGTTGTCAAACTATTTTTTATTTTATCTCTATTCTAAACCATGTCGTTATTTGATTATATATTGTAGTCAATTAGTAAATAGTTGCAATAGTTTCCTTAAAACAAAAGAATGATACCCCCCTTTCTTTGTAATAATTCCCAAGTCCCACAAAAGCCTAGGAGATTTCAGCGGAATTGTTTTAACTTCAGAATTATTTTGCCTTTCGAAAATCAATTTTGGCAGTAAAGCGATCCCCATCTTTGAAGCAACCAACTCTAAAATCAAATCCCACTGGCTACTCTCATATAAAATAGAGGGAACAAATCCCGCTTCTTTGCATGAATTTATAATATAATCGTGTAACGTGAATCCTTTTGAAAAGACAATAAATTGTTCGTCTTTTAATTCTGCTAGTGTTACTGATTCCTGCGTGGCAAGTTGATGATTCTGATGAATACACAATACAAATTCATCAGAATAAAAGGAATCAATATTGAATAATGATTGATCAACTGGGAGAACTATCAAACCGACATCAATTTTACTTTTTTCAACAAGCTGTTCAATCAATTGAGCTCCGAGTTCTACAAGTTCAAGCTTTACGTTTGGATATCTTTCGCGAAACGTACGAGCAATCTTTGGAAAGAACAACGTTCCTATAAGTGGTGGCATTCCAATTTTAATTTCTCCTGCAGTCCCATCTTTCAACTCATTGAGCATAGACGGCAATTTGGCTAATGAAGTGAGTGCCTGCTCCCCCTGTCTGTAAACAACTTTACCAGCATCGGTTAAACGAAGGTGCCTTGTTGACCGGTCGAACAGTTCAACTTGTAATTCCCCTTCTAACCTTTTTACAGCTTTGCTTATCGATGGTTGGGAAATATAAGAATGCTCCGAAGCTTTTGTAAAACTGCCATGATTTACAACTCCTATAAATGACTCTATATCCTGAAATTTCATAATCCCCCATCCTTCTCATTTTATTTATTCGATATGAGAATAAACTTTATTCCTATTATGAATTTTACTTATATTCTAACAACACATAAACTGTTTGTATAGAAATAGGACAAGGAGGTTTGGATAATGAATAAAGTAATCACTTCGTTTTCAGAGGCAGTGTCAGATATTCAAGATGGGTCAACTCTCATTGTAGGTGGATTCGGTCTTTCCGGTATACCCGAAAAGACTATTCAAGCACTTCGTGATCAAGGTACGAAAAATCTTACCGTGTATAGTAATAACTGTGGCGTCGATGATTGGGGGCTTGGTCTACTATTAGCAAACAACCAGATTAAGAAGATGGTGTCTTCTTATGTAGGAGAGAATAAAATTTTTGAACAGCAATATTTAAATAATGATCTTGAAGTGGAGTTGACACCGCAGGGAACGCTTGCAGAACGCCTAAGAGCTGGTGGTGCTGGTATCCCCGGCTTTTACACTGCGACAGGTGTTGGTACTTTAATTGCAGAAGACAAAGAAACGAAAGAATTTAATGGTAAAAC
Source organism: uncultured Sporosarcina sp. (assembly GCA_948469885.1). GTDB lineage: Bacteria > Bacillota > Bacilli > Bacillales_A > Planococcaceae > Sporosarcina. Next base: position 28,293 of record CAOKMT010000026.1, read on the forward strand.
TTATTTGCTTGAAGAAGGAATTGTAGGTGATTTTGCGCTTGTCAAAGCATGGAAAGCTGACACATTAGGAAACCTTGTGTATCGAAAAACGGCTCGCAATTTTAATCCACTTGCAGCAATGGCAGGTAAAATAACAATTGCGGAAGTAGAGGAATTAGTCGAACCTGGTGAACTGAACCCCGATGAAATTCATACACCCGGCGTCTTTGTACAAAAAATTTTAGTTGGGACGAATTATCAAAAAAGGATTGAACGTAGGAAAGTTATTAAAGCATAAAGGCCATTAACTCATCTATATCTTTGCAAGATAAGATTTTAGCCCCGGAATAGAACTAAACCTTATAAGGAGTGGATTATGATGCATGATACTCGCTTAACAATCGTAAGAAGAGCGGTACAGGAAATTAAGAATGGAATGAATGTCAATTTAGGTATTGGAATTCCAACACTTGTTGCCAATGAGATCCCAAAAGACTACCGCATCTTGCTTCAATCAGAGAACGGTTTGCTTGGCATCGGTCCTTATCCATTTGATGGTGAAGAAGATGCAGACTTGATAAATGCAGGCAAAGAAACGGTCACTACGATACCTGGGGCTTCATTCTTCGACAGTGCTGAATCATTTGCAATGATTCGTGGCGGACACATCGATTTGGCAATACTTGGCGGGATGGAAGTATCAGAGGATGGAGATTTAGCTAACTGGATGATTCCGGGCAAAATGGTTAAAGGGATGGGAGGTGCTATGGACCTTGTAAATGGAGCGAAACGCGTAATTGTTGTTATGGAACATATGAACAAACACGGTGAATCGAAAATTAAAAGAGAATGTAGCCTCCCTCTTACTGGTAAAAATGTTGTCCATCGGTTAATTACTGACTTAGCCGTGTTTGACTTCACAGAAGAAGGCATGACACTTATTGAAACAATGGACAGTGTAAGCATAAATGAAGTGAAAAGTAAAACAGAGGCAGACTTCAAAGTATCAGAAAAACTTATGGAGGTGAAGTAATTGGTCAAAACAGTTATTGTAGAAGGTGCACGGACGCCTTTCGGGAAATTTGGTGGTGCCCTATCCACTCTTAAAGCAAGTGAACTTGGAGGTACCGCAATAAAAGAGGCGATGCAACGGGCAGACATAACTCCGGAGGAAGTAGATGAAATTATTTTCGGAAACGTGCTTCAAGCCGGGCAAGGGCAAATCCCGTCGCGGCAAGCAGCTAAAAAAGCGGGCATTCCATGGAAGGTTAAGACGGAAACAATCAACAAAGTATGCGCTTCGGGACTTCGAAGCGTTACGTTGGCAGATCAAATTATTCGCGCTGGAGATGAGGAAATCATTTTAGCGGGCGGCATGGAATCCATGTCAAATGTTCCTTATGCACTTCCACAAGCGCGATGGGGAATACGCATGGGTGATACACCACTTATGGATTTAATGATCCATGATGGCTTGTCTTGTAGTTTTACCGGTTTCCACATGGGAACATACGGAAACCAAACCGCGGAGCAATTGGATTTATCACGGGAAGCACAGGATCTTTGGGCGGCCCGTAGTCATGAAAAGGCCTTGAACGCAATTGAAAATGGAACAATGGCTGAAGAAATCATTTCAGTGAAAGTTCCACAGCGAAAAGGTGATCCAGTCATAGTTGATACAGACGAAGCCCCCCGCCCGAACACAACAAAAGAAGCTCTAGAAAATTTACGCCCGGCATTTGGTAAGGATGGAACAATTACAGCAGGAAATGCACCGGGGATTAATGACGGTGCGGCCGCACTTGTGTTGATGAGTGATGAACGTGCTAAAC
>CAOKMT010000027.1 GCA_948469885.1 uncultured Sporosarcina sp.
GCTCTTCAGCGCCGATGGTAGTTGGGGGTCTCCCCCTGCAAGAGTAGGACGTTGCCAGGCTTTTACTTTTCTTTATACATACATAGTTAGGTCCCGTGGTGTAGCGGTTAACATGCCTGCCTGTCACGCAGGAGATCGCGGGTTCGATTCCCGTCGGGACCGCCATTTACATTTACATTTCAACCGATTCCAGGTTTTGTCCCGGAATCGGTTTTTTGTTATGGAAAAATTGGAAAATGAAGTATCAATGCTTTTCGATATGCGAAAGTTTCGGTACAATTGAAACAAGTTAAGAAAATGAAAATCAATGGTGATTCAAAGAAAGGAAATCAATATGGCAAAGGAATTTACAGTTCATTCTCTCGAAGAGACGGAACGATTTGCGGCAAAGCTTGGTGTACTTCTGGCCCCGCCGGATCTTATTACGCTCGAAGGTGATCTTGGTGCGGGTAAGACGGCTTTTACACAAGCACTTGCTAAAGCGCTCGGTGTCACACGGACTGTTTCAAGTCCAACATTTACAATTGTGAAACAGTATGAAGGAAAGTTTCCTTTTAATCATTTAGATGTCTATCGGCTTTCAGATAGTGACGAAGATCTTGGTTGGGATGAGCTGTTTTATGGCGATGCAATATCTGTTGTGGAATGGGCCCATCTGATAAAAGATGATTTACCGCCAGAACGTTTAGAAATAAGGCTGTTACATGGAGGCGGCGATATTCGTCATATTACCATAACACCAATTGGTGTACGATATGAAAAAATTTGTAAGGAGTTATTCGTATGATTTGGCTAGGAATTGATACAGCAAATAAACCCTTATCTATTGCGATTGTGAAAGATGGCGAATTGCTCATTGAAGTGAATCATTCATTAGCAGTCAATCATTCCCTCGGTGCCATGCCGGCAATCGAAGAGATCTTTGCCAAGGCAGGTCTGGCGCCTTCGATGGTTGATGTCATCGCGGTATCAGAAGGACCTGGTTCCTATACAGGTGTAAGAATAGGCGTGACGATTGCAAAGACGCTTGCATGGACACTTGATAAGCCGCTTATCGGCGTATCAAGCTTACAAGCGCTCGCTACGAATACATTTTTCTTTGAAGGGCTAATTTGTCCACTCATAGATGCACGTCGATCAAATGTATATGCGGGTGTCTATCGCTATCAAGATGGTATGCTTACTTCAGTGATCGAGGATGCCCACTATGCGATTGACGAGCTATTAAGCTTATTGTCACAGCAAAAACAACCCATTCTATTTGTTGGGAAGGACACCGCATTGCATGAGGAAGAATTGGTGAAAAGGCTTGGCAAAAATGCGGTTATCGCTCCATTTCATCATCATCTTCCAAGAGCTTCTTCTTTGATTTATAGTGCCCAGCAATTTGATATACTGTCGGATGTCCATACGTTTGTCCCGTCTTATCGCCGTATCGCCGAAGCAGAAGCGAATTGGTTAAAAGCGCAAGGGAAGGATCAACAGCGTGGATAAAGAAGTTCATTATAGAGAAATGACAATTGAAGATATTCCCTCGGTTGTCCGCATTGAAGAAGAAGCATTTGCTACCCCTTGGACGGAAGAGATTTTCACACATGAAATGACAGGAAATCATTATGCGCATTATGTCGTTGCAGAATATGAGGGTGACGTGATTGGCCACTGCGGCATGTGGATTGTGTTGGATGAGTGCCATGTCACGAATATTGCTGTTCGGAGGCATCTGAGAGGGCTCGGCATTGGTGAAGGGTTGATGACAAAAGCGGTTGAACTCTGTCAAAGTTTAGGTGTCGTGCTTATGACACTTGAGGTGAGGGTAAGTAATCAAACGGCCCAAAATCTTTATAGAAAGTTAGGCTTTCAAGATGGAGGTATCCGAAAGAATTATTATACAGATGATGGAGAAGATGCGCTTGTCATGTGGGTTGAATTTGAAGGTTCGTCAAACGAGCTGACGCTTCCTGAAACATGAATAAGGCATGTGAACATACGACTAATCGAAAGGAATCACCGAAAACTGATGAAAAAAGATCAATATATATTAGGAATTGAAACGAGCTGTGATGAAACGGCTGCCTCGGTTGTGAAAAATGGAAAAGAGATTGTATCGAACATCGTTGCCTCTCAAATTCAAAGCCAGAAAAGGTTTGGAGGCGTGGTACCTGAGATTGCATCTAGGCATCATGTCGAGAAAATTACAATTGTTATTGAGGAAGCGTTGAAAGAAGCGAAGTTGCAGCCGAAGGATTTGGATGCAGTTGCAGTGACAGAAGGACCCGGCTTGGTCGGGGCTTTGCTCATCGGCATTAATGCAGCAAAGGCATTTGCGTTTGCCAATGGTTTACCAATTGTCGGCGTACACCATATTGCGGGGCATATTTATGCGAATGAGCTTGTTCAGTCCATGGAGTTTCCATTGCTTGCGCTCATCGTATCGGGAGGTCATACGGAGCTTGTTGTAATGGAAACGCATGGTTCTTTCAAGTTGATCGGTGAGACGCGCGACGATGCAGCTGGCGAGGCGTACGACAAAGTTGCGCGCGTGTTAGGTTTACCCTATCCGGGAGGCCCGGAAATCGATCGATTGGCAACTGAAAGTGATGGCGAAATCGAATTTCCAAGAGCCTGGTTGGAAGCCGGTTCTTATGATTTCAGTTTTAGTGGGCTGAAATCGGCGGTGATCAATTATAAACATAATGTGGAGCAACGTGGAGAGTCGATTGAACCAGCTCATGTAGCAGCTGGCTTTCAAGCGAGTGTAGTTGATGTGTTAACGTCGAAAACGTTGAAGGCTGCGAAAGAGTTCGGGGTCAAACAAGTAATTGCGGCAGGTGGCGTTGCAGCGAATGGCCAATTGCGTAAATCATTGGAGGATGTCTTTGAAAATGAAGGGATTCCTTTCTATGTACCTCCGATTTCACTTTGCACAGACAATGCAGCCATGATTGCGGCCGCTGGAACATCCATGTTTAACGCAGGTAAACGAGGCACACTCGCAATGAACGGAAATCCAGGGATGGAACTCAAGTCCTGGCATTGATGGGGGACTCAGGTCAAGGTCGCCGGATCCAAATTGAATTGAACACGCGGAATTTGTCGGACATGGACAAATTCCGCGTTTTTAATCTGTCTGACAACTAATTTGTCAAGAGGAACATTCGTACTTATTCACAATCTGTGTATAACTTGTGGATAGTAATGAAAATTGTACATATAGTCAAGTCGATAAATGGATAACTTTGTGTATAATAAATCCATTTCCTGTGGATAGTGTGCACAACTATGTTAATAGTCGATTATATACGTGTTTACCTTGTGGATAAAGTTGTGGAATAAAGTTAAAAGAGAAACAGCATGATTAGCTAGAATTCGACAAACAAAAAGCGCTAGCCTATCGTTAAGTAGTAGGCTAGCACATATATCAATCGCGCCTCAGCGTGATTGCGTCCAGATCAAGTAAAGAAGTTAGCGTCGCATCCTTGCGACACCGGCTAACGACAGCATCCTGCTGGCCGAACTTGAGACCGACGGGATGTCGGTCATGCAACTGTTGCGAATCGAACAGCGTAGGGTTCGAATGGCTGGATTTCCGTGCTCTTTGCAGAAATTAAGGCACCTTTCTTCATAGGACGTCGCGTACTTAGACTGCCTTCCCTTCGTGAATCAGCAGGGAGTTTGAAGTCCCTCTGATTTGAAAGGCATTCTGGCACTTATAGCAGTGGGGACTTCGGTTGAATAAAGTTAAATTATAATTGTTCCAGCTCATCTTGCAATTCAAGCCATTGCTCCGCTTGTTCGTCATGCGTGTTTTGCAACAAATCGATGGCTGCTTGAATTTCCATCAGTTTCACATGATCTTCTGCGTAGTCTTCACGTTCAAGTTCGCTTTGCAAATGTGCGATTTTTTCATCCAAAGTAGCGATTTCCGTTTCTATTTCAGCAATGGCACGCGTTAACCTTCGCTCTTGCCGTCTTTTTTCCTTCTCGTCATCTTGCTGAACTTCTTGTGTGGCTAACTGGGAAGGAATGGTGGCTGTATGATCGGCGTGAAATTCCGCTTGTTCTTGCTTCTTCTCTAAAAAGTAATCATAATCCCCCAAGTATTCGGTGGCCTCATCAGAATGGAGCTCGATCACTTTTGTCGCAATCCGGTTAATGAAATACCGGTCATGTGAAACGAAAATGATTGTGCCTGGAAAGTCATCCAATGCATTTTCAAGTATTTCTTTACTGTCCAGATCCAAATGGTTTGTCGGTTCATCGAGGACAAGGGTATTCGCTCTTTGAAGCATTAGTTTAGCGAGAGATAATCGTGCCTTCTCTCCACCGGATAGGGAAGTAACTGGTTTCGAGACATCGTCTCCTGTAAAAAGGAACCGTCCTAATATCCCACGGATGTCTTTTTCATTCATCATCGGCCATTCATTCCATAGTTCTTCCAAGACAGTACCGTTGCCAATCAAAGTGGCTTGCTCTTGGTCGTAATAACCGAATTGTACATTTGTCCCATAGCGGATGTCGCCGGCAAGGAAGTCATGCTTTTTGACAATCGTTTTCAGTAACGTTGATTTCCCGACGCCATTTGGTCCGATAATGGCAATTCGATCGCCTTTATACACACGGACATGGAGATTTTTTGAGACCGGTTTATCCGCATAGCCGATAGCAAGGGCATCGATTGTGAGCACGTCGTTACCGCTGGGCCGGTCAATTGAAAAGGAGAACTTTGCCGAACGTTCATCGCCGTCGGGTGCGTCCATCCAGTTCGTTCGTTCCAATTGTTTGCGTCGACTTTGCGCCATTTTGGAAGTTGAGGCACGTGCAATATTCCGTTGGATAAAATCCTCAATATTTTTTCTTTCACTTGTTTCTCTTTCATATCTTTTTAAATCACGCTCATAGTTTTTTGCTTTTTCATCTAAGTAAGTGGAGTAATTCCCGACATACTTTTTCACTTTCGTCCGCGCTACTTCGTAGACGATGGTGACGATCTGATCGAGAAAATAGCGGTCGTGAGAAACGACGAGCAAGGCGCCTTCATAGCCGACTAAGTATTTTTCTAACCAACCGAGTGTTTCAATGTCAAGATGGTTTGTCGGTTCATCCAAAATGAGAAGATCTGGTTTACTTAAAAGCATCTTGGCAAGGGCTAGTCTCGTTTTTTGGCCGCCCGACAGAAGGTTCACTTGCTTGTCATAATCTTCGGGATAAAAGCGCATGCCATGTAAGACGGAACGTGTATCCGACTCATATTGATAGCCATTCGCATTCGTAAATTCGGTTTGGAGTGTATCATATTCGGCGGTCACGCGTGAAAATTCATCAGGATTCGAATAAACCTCAGGATTGGCCATCTGCTCTTCCAGCGCACGAATCCGTCTTTCCATTGCATGGAGTGGTTCAAAGACAGTCATCATTTCATCCCAAATCGTCAATGATGAATCGATACCTGAATGTTGTTCGAGGTAACCGATCCGGACGTCTTTCGGAATGATGAGATCGCCCGAGTCGGCGCTCATTTCACCTGCAATAATTTTGAGCAACGTCGATTTGCCGGCACCGTTTCTTCCAACAAGAGCGACCCGATCGCGTTGGTGCACTTCAAGTTGGACATTCTCCAATATATTTGTACCTGAAAATGATTTCGTTATTTCATTCACTTGTAAAACAATCATATTGAGCACCTCTATTCCATTCTAGTCTACTGGAAGAGCCTAAAGCGCGCAATGGTCAGCTTTACAATAAGGGGTGATTAGGATACGATAGAATGGGCTTGGAGTAAGTTTGGGAGGGCTAATATGATTGAAGAGAAAATGAGAATACCACAAGCAACGTCAAAACGGCTACCTCTTTATTATAGATTTCTGCAAAATTTTGCAAACATGGGAAAGAAACGTGTATCCTCAGGTGAGTTAAGCGAAGCGATGAAAATCGATGCAGCGACCATCCGCCGAGATTTCTCACATTTTGGTGCACTTGGTAGAAAAGGGTACGGTTACGACGTCGAATATCTTGTCGATTTTTTTCGCAAGACACTCGATCAGGATGAAGAGACGGACGTTGCGTTAGTCGGCGTAGGCAGTCTTGGTACCGCTTTCTTGAAATATAATTTCCATAAAAATCACAATACACGAATTGTCGTGGCATTCGACCCGAAAGCGCCAGCTGAAGGCAAGATGATGAGTGGCATTCCTGTTTTTCATCCTGATAGGATGCAGGAAAAATTTCAGGAATACGGAGTCGAAATCGCTATATTGACGGTTCCTGCGAAAGAAGCGCAAAAGGTGACGGATGGATTAATAGATGTCGGAATTAAGGGAATTCTCAATTTTACACCCGTTCGTCTTGCTGCTCCGGAGTATATCCGTATCCATACGATCGATTTATCAGTTGAGTTGCAGACACTTATTTACTTTATAAAAAATGACGTTAAAGATTCACATATTTAAGGGTTCGTTTATAGCAATATCGGTTGCTTTCGTGTAAAATAGAAAGGACAAGAAGGACGAGTCTGGTCCTTCATCAGCAAGTAATCAGAGGGATGATAGCGATCCCTATTAAGGGAGGTGTCCGTAGATGCCAGGTCCAATGAGTCTCATTATCATCGCAATCATTGCATTGCTCGTATTCGGTCCGAAGAAGTTACCTGAAATCGGAAAGGCGTTCGGTTCTTCCTTACGTGAATTTAAGAACGCGACACAAGGTCTTGCCAAAGATGACAATGTGGAAAAAGCGGAAGATAAGAAAGAAGAAGCGAAGTAAGTAAGGATGTTATCCGATGAATGAAAAGAATTTAACAATCATTGAACATATAGATGAATTTAGAAAACGACTGATCATAATCGTCGTTTTCTTTGTGATTGCGGTGCTAGGTAGTTTTTTTCTTGCTAAACCATTGATTCAGTTTTTGCAATATGATGGCGAGATGCAAAATATTACGTTGAACGCGTTCAATGTCATCGATCCCATTATGATTTACTTGAAAGTCATCATCTTTATTGCGGTCGTCCTTTGCTCGCCCTTGCTCATGTATCAATTATGGGCATTTATTTCACCGGGATTACATGAAAGCGAAAGGCGCGCCACATTGCACTATATTCCCTATGCTTTTCTGCTGATGGTCGGCGGTATTGCATTCGCTTATTCTGTGTTGCTCCCTTATGTGATGAAATTCATGATGAATTTATCGGTGGACTTAGGGATTCAGCAGACGATCGGTATCAATGAATACTTTACGTTTCTCTTTCAACTGACGATCCCTTTTGCGATCGTATTCCAGTTGCCTATCGTTCTCTTATTTTTAACAAGGCTTGGGATTTTAAATCCGACGACACTTGTCAATATCCGTAAATATGCTTATTTTGGCTTGTTTGTCGTGGCGGCATTTATCACACCGCCGGATCTCATTTCTCATCTGTTCGTTACCGTTCCGTTGTTCGCGCTATATGAAATTAGCATTATCATTTCCCGCTTCGGCTATCGGAAATATTTGAAAGCAGAGCAACAACGGCAAATAGATGATGCGCAAGGAAAATAAAAAGTCTTCCAATCCGAAAATTCGGTTGGAAGACTTTTTTCATTGGAAAAATGTAATGATGGATTGTTGAATTTTTTGTAATTCCATAATCTTGTCGGCATTCAGCTGGATGATGACGACAAATCCGTTCATGAGCATATGGGCGATAATAGGTGCGAGCAGCCGTTTCGTCCGGTAGTAAATATAAGCAAATACAAAAGCGGGTGCCATGTAAATGAGTAAATGTTCGAGTTCGCCGTGCACGGCTGCGAACACGACGGCACTCACAAGCGTTGCAATGATAAAATTCGTTTTCTGATATAGGCCACCGAATAAAACTCGCCTAAAAATAATTTCCTCCAAAAATGGCGCGAAAAGAACCATGGAGAAGATAATGATAGGGGAGATTTTAGCGATATCGGAAAGGAGTGCAGTATTTTCGGAACCCGCTTCAATGCCGAAGAGGCTGTCTTCGATCATCCCCGCGACCATTTGGCCTAATAACGCAAGGAAAAAACCGAGGAACCCCCAGAGGATTGCGTTCCCGGTAGAACCTGGTTTTCCTTTAAAGACATGCAAAAACTTCTTATGCCGAACAATGAAAAAAACAAACAGCAAGACGGCGATCACGTTGACGCTAAACTGTGACCAAGCGAAGCCATAGAATAAAGCCTCTTTCTCTGTTAAGTCAGGATTTTTCCCGAAATGCTGAAATAAAAACTTCGCAAGAAAAACACTTGAAACGTGCATAACGACGTATGTCAGAATTAAATACAAATACGTTTTCCAGTTTTTCAAATTCTCCATCCTCTCATCTAGGGATGACGTCATTTTATCTTTTTTTACCAAGATAAGCAAAGAGAAGCAGCGCGTGGAGAACTGTCAGGCGCGCTAAGTCCATGATCTTCAACTTCGCTTTGATATGTGGTACTTCCCTTAAATGGATTGAAGGACTTTGCTTGCAATATACAGAAATATTTATTATCATATGAATTATGTTAGCACTCCGCGTTGGTGAGTGCTAAATAATAAATGTATTAATTTGAGGAGGTTGTTTCACTTGTTGAAACCATTAGGTGACCGTATCGTTATTGAACTGATCGAGGCGGAAGAGAAAACGTCAAGCGGCATTGTACTACCAGATTCTGCAAAAGAGAAGCCGCAGGAAGGGAAAGTGATCGCTGCAGGTACTGGACGCGTTCTGGAAAACGGCCAGCGTGTCGAGTTGGAAGTTAAGGAAGGCGATCGGATCATCTTCTCCAAGTACTCCGGCACTGAAGTTAAATATGAAAATAATGAATATTTGATTCTACGTGAAAGCGACGTTTTAGCTGTCATCGGTTAACTGGATTCAGCAGAAATCCCACAGATTTCACGAATGATTCGATACTGTATAAATACACGAAAATTCAGGAGGGAACTTATTCATGGCTAAAGAGATTTTGTTTAACGAAGACGCACGTAGCGCAATGCAACGCGGGGTGGATACGCTTGCAAATACGGTAAAAGTGACGCTCGGACCAAAAGGGCGTAACGTTGTTCTTGAAAAAGCATTCGGTTCACCGCTCATTACGAACGATGGTGTGACAATCGCGCGTGATATCGAGCTTGAAGATAAATTTGAAGACATGGGTGCAAAACTTGTCGCAGAAGTAGCATCTAAAACAAACGAAATCGCAGGGGACGGTACGACAACAGCAACTGTACTTGCGCAAGCAATGATCAGTGAAGGACTGAAAAACGTCACAGCTGGTGCGAACCCGGTCGGTATCCGTAAAGGAATCGAGAAAGCGGTAGAAGCAGCAGTTTCCGAACTGAATGTTATTTCCAAATCCATTGAAGAAAAAGAGTCGATTGCACAAGTTGCAGCAATTTCTTCAGGCGATGACGAAGTTGGTGAACTGATCGCGGATGCAATGGAGCGTGTTGGAAACGACGGCGTCATTACAATTGAAGAATCTAAAGGATTCGTCACTGAACTTGACGTTGTAGAAGGTATGCAGTTTGACCGTGGCTATGCTTCAGCATATATGGCGACAGATACAGACAAAATGGAAGCAGTATTGGACAACCCTTACATTTTGATCACAGATAAAAAGATTACGAATATCCAAGAAATCCTTCCTGTTCTTGAGCAAGTTGTCCAGCAAGGAAAGCCAATTCTTCTCATCGCTGAAGATGTTGAAGGGGAAGCGCTTGCAACACTTGTTGTGAACAAACTTCGCGGAACATTCAACGCAGTTGCGGTGAAAGCACCGGGATTCGGCGACCGTCGTAAAGCAATGCTAGAAGACATTGCCATCTTGACAGGCGGCGAAGTGATCACAGAAGATCTTGGTCTAGATCTGAAAGAAACACAAATTACACAGCTTGGAACAGCAGCGAAAGTTGTTGTTACAAAAGACAATACGACAATTGTTGAAGGTGCTGGAGATGCGAACCAAATCGCGAGCCGTGTGAACCAAATCCGCACTCAACTTGAAGAGACAACTTCAGAGTTCGACAAAGAAAAACTACAAGAGCGTCTAGCTAAACTAGCTGGCGGAGTTGCAGTGATCAAAGTCGGAGCTGCGACTGAAACTGAGTTGAAAGAGCGTAAACTTCGTATTGAAGACGCATTGAACTCTACGCGTGCAGCAGTCGAAGAAGGTATTGTGTCCGGCGGTGGTGTTGCGCTGATTAACGTCTACAACAAAGTTGCGGAGTTAAGCGAAACAGTAGCAGGTGACGTGGAAACAGGTGTGAAAATCGTTCTTCGTGCACTTGAAGAGCCAGTTCGTCAAATCGCGAACAACGCAGGCCTTGAAGGTTCCATCGTTGTGGACCGCTTGAAACGTGAAGAAATCGGCATCGGTTTCGACGCAGCGAACGGCGAGTGGGTGAACATGATGGACGCGGGTATCGTTGACCCGACGAAAGTAACGCGTTCCGCGCTCCAAAACGCTGCATCCGTTGCATCCATGTTCTTGACGACAGAAGCAGTCGTTGCGAACATCAAAGAAGACAACCCAGGCGGCGGCATGCCAGACATGGGCGGTATGGGTGGAATGGGCGGCATGATGTAAGCTAGTCTCTAAAACGTTGAAATAACAATGTTTAAAGGACTGTACATGAGCCCCAACCATTAAAAAGTAACAGGAAAATAACATATACACCAAAAAGTATCGAGTCAACATTTTGTAGGATGTTTCCGCCAAGTTTTAATCTTGGCGGAAGCATCTTTTTTTATCTCTTTCAAAAGAGACAAATTTAGAAGGAGTGAAAACCGAATTCCAAAAAGACTATGAATACAATGCAGATTAGGTGCTGTACAATAAGAAGAGCCTCACATAGCCTTCATTGAAAGAGTATGTGCTTTCATATATACTAACAATCAGTATTATTGCACTATATTTTACTAAGTAAAATCATAACTAAAAGACCGTATTTGTCCTTTTTGAATCAATGGGGGTTACTTTATGGATCAAAACATCCTTTTTAGGAACAATGTAAACATCACGGGTAAAGGCACAAAAGCAATGATATTCGCATCGGGATTCGGATGCGATCAGAATATGTGGAGGCTGGTGGCTCCATTTTTCGAAGAACACTTTCGTGTCATTCTATTCGATTATGTCGGTTCGGGGAAATCTGATTATAATGCTTACAGCCCTAGTAAATATAAGAATCTTCACGGATATGCACAAGATGTCCTCGATATATGTGCTGCATTGGAATTGAAAGAAGCAATTTTCGTAGGGCATTCGGTGGGCAGCATGATCGGTATGCTAGCCTCCATTCAAGAACCAGAGCGGTTTGAGCGTCTTATTATGATTGGTCCTTCGCCTTGTTACCTGAATGATCATCCGGATTATTTCGGAGGATTTGAAAAAGAGGATCTGGAAGCCTTGATAGACATGATGGAGATGAATTACATCGGTTGGGCGAATTATCTTTCGCAAATCATTATGAAAAACGCTGAACGGCCGGAGCTTTCACAAGAGTTGGAGGACAGTTTTTGTTCGACGGACCCGACTGTTGCCCGTCAATTTGCAATTGCTACTTTTTTCTCTGACAATCGAGAAGATTTACAGAAAGTTACGGTGCCGTCGCTCATACTTCAATGTTCCGATGATACAATCGCGCCGGTTGAAGTGGGGAGATATATGCATCATATCCTTTCAGAAAGTACGTATTACTTAATGGATGCAACGGGACATTGTCCTCATATGAGTCATCCGAAGGAAACGATTCGGTTGATGGGTGATTATTTGGCGACTACCTATGAGGAATATATTTCGAATGGATGACCGACTAAACTTTGCGCCATGTGGGTATTTATCGCTTGATGATGAGGGGATAGTTTTGACGATCAATGAAACATTGCTCCGTTTACTCGGTTACCATATTCAGGAGGTGCAAGGACAGCACATTAACATAATTCTAACAAGTGCAAGTCAGTCTTTTTATCAACTTTACTTTTTCCCAATGATCCGGATTCAGCATAAGGTGGAAGAGATGTATATTTCACTTAAGTCAAAGGCTGAACAAGATATTCCTGTTCTTCTTAACGCCTTACGAAATGAGCGTGATGGAAGGATGTTCAATGATTGCATATGTGTCCCGATGAAGCAGCGATACAAGTATGAGCAAGCACTTCTTGCAATAAAAAAGAAAATGGATGCACGTAACCAATTAAAGAAGAAGCAAATTGCTGAGCTGGATCTTCTGCGTCATGAATTGGAGTCCAAGCAAAATGAGTTGTTGGAATTGAATGAGAAGTTACGAAAGTTATCTATAACGGATGGGCTGACCGGACTTAAAAATAGACGGTGCTTAGAAGAAAAACTGACTTCACATCTACCATTACATACAGAGCGGACTCAGCCCCTTTCACTTCTGCTGATAGATATAGATTATTTCAAGGAGATAAACGATCGTTATGGTCACATGGTGGGTGACAAGGTGCTGCAAGTGTTAGGGAAATTACTGAAGGACGAATCCAGGGCGGATGATATTGCCGCTCGTTATGGAGGCGAAGAATTTGCATTAATCCTTCCGAACACTGCTAAATCAGAAGCGTTGAATATCGCCGAAAGGATTCGTTCGCACGTCGAAAACGCAAAGTGGGACGTGCCTCATATTACGATAAGTATAGGGGTAGCGACAAGTTTATCAGGGGATACGGAACATGCTTTACAATCAAGAGCAGACCGTGCGCTCTATGCTTCAAAGGATGGTGGCCGCAATCAAGTCACTCATGCTAACGTTTTACACGAATGATCGTTATGCAACTACTTTAATAAATAGGAGAGTGGAATATGGAAAATAACGTTTTTGAACAGATGGCCAAAAGATATGATACAGAAGAAAGAATGGAACTAGCCAAAGTTATTGTTAAGGAAGTAAGATCAGAATTAAGAAATAGTAAATCAAAGTCATTGCTAGATTATGGAAGTGGTACGGGTCTCGTTAGTTTAGAATTATCGGACCTGGTCGCATCCACTTTGTTGGTGGATTCATCCGAACAAATGTTGGAAGTTGCAAAAGCCAAAATTTCTCACAATGGAATACCCAATGCAGAAGTGCTCTACTCAGATTTTACGCAAGAAACCCCTGCGCTTAAGGCAGACATCATTCTAATGTCACTCGTCCTCCTTCATATCCCGGATACGAAAAAAATTCTACAACAATTGTTCAATGTTTTAAATGATGGTGGAAAGCTAATTATTGTTGATTTTGATAAAAACAATAAAATAGATCATCCAAAAGTTCATAACGGTTTTTCACATGAAGAGCTGAAAAAAAGATTGGCCGAAGTTGGCTTTAAATCAATTGAAATGAAGACATTCCATCACGGGAATCACATTTTTATGAAACAAGATGCCTCGATGTTTATAGCGAGTAGTCTAAAGTGATTTCTTGTTCACACAACCACTAAAAAGTCTTTACCATGACAAAATTTTATATCGAAGAAATGGCGCGATTCGGGAAAAGGTGTAACGACCTTTATAGACGGCTTATTTTCTGTAAGATCAATGAAGGGGAAATTCAACGATGAAGTTTTCAACTGCAAAATGGATTGCGATTATTTTAGGTAGCGTAGCAACAGTGGCCATCTCTACTTATTTCTTTTTGGATGCAAAAGACATAACGATTCGGGCTTTAGATATAATCATCAAACCATTTATGATTATAACATTGACCCCTCTCGTTGTTTTGCTTGCTGCTATGCTCATGACAAATAGTCAGGAAGAAAAACGAATTTCCTTTAAAACATGCAAACGAGTAGGTATTCTGCTTGCGGTCCTCCTTTTTTATAAGTTCTTCACAAGTTATTTTTCGAAATGATAATCATTCAACTGGGCACCACACCATGCCTT
Organism: uncultured Sporosarcina sp.; assembly: GCA_948469885.1. Lineage (GTDB taxonomy): Bacteria > Bacillota > Bacilli > Bacillales_A > Planococcaceae > Sporosarcina. The sequence goes on from CAOKMT010000027.1 coordinate 13,879, forward strand.
CATCACAGTGATTTAAATAAAAAGACCTCTATGCCGTCGGGAATAGAGGTCTTTAAGTATTGCTACACCTGAGGTTCGATTAAGTTCAGAAAGGATTCCAGAACTAGCCTCACTACTTAAGAAGCATGCCAAAGTAGTTAGTAAGAGATTGGGAGGGAATATCGAATTCTGATTCATTTTAGTGCACCTGCGCATTTTATGGTTAATTAGGAACCTACTATTTTTGGTTCATATTATCTATTTAATTTATTCTGAATATTACTTATACTAAAAGTGACGATTAAAGGACGACTCCGGTATCATTTAAAAATTATACGAGGAGGATGACGATGAAAAAGAAAAAGCTGTTTATCGAAGAGCTTGAAGTGCGTCAATCAAGCTCGCCATTATTTGTTGCACCGATCGATCCAGGGAATATGACAACGATGGCGATTGGAGAAGAAGGCGGTTCGGCGATTACCACACAAGCGATTGGAGAAGAAGGGGGTCCAATTGCGACAACATTTGCGGTCGGTGAGGAAGGTGGCCCAATTGCCACGTCTTTTGCAATTGGTGAAGAAGGCGGCCTGCTGAAATAAGGTAATATCAGATTATACGGTGAATAAGCGGCGGCGCAGAGCATTTCATTCTGCGCCGCTTTTTTAACTTACATCTTAATGGAGGTTGACATGACAAATCTATCAGTTGGTATTATCGGTGCGGAAAATGAGCGGCATAGCCTATATCTGTCACAAGAATTGGAACGTCAGGGAGCAAGTCCTTTCATTATGGATAACATGCCTGGTAAGTCTTATCCTCTTAGTTTTAGCGAAGAGAAAAGCGAGTATGAGGGTGCGTCTTTAGCAAACACGGATGTTTATTTTTTACGTGCTCTTTTTTTACCTACTCCCGCATTCGATGCAACGGAGCTTAAAGAGGAAGATGGATATGCGCAGTATGCCGCGGAACGTGAGCGTTATGCAGCATGGCTCTCTTGGCTGATGACCGCGCCCTACCATGGCCGTCTTCTTGTAAATCCTGTGGATACGCTGATGATCCACTTCGCAAAACCTTATCATTTGGAGCGTCTGAGAGCGGCTAGCATTCCCGTACCGAAAACTTTAGTGACCGGGAATCCGGAAAAGCTGTTGACCTTTAGCCAAGATCGGGAAGTGGTCTATAAACCTGTGGCGGGTGGTGCGTTATGCCGTTTATTAACAGAAGAAGATAAACAGCCGGAACGATTGGAAGCTTTGGCGACAGCGCCCGTCCAATTCCAAGAATGTATACGCGGACAAGATTTGAGGGTGTTCGTCCTTGACGGTAAAGTGATTGCTTCTTTTGCCATCGAAGGAGAAGGCATCGATTATCGCGAGGGTACCCATAGCTTGAAACATTATGAACTCACTCCCCAAATCGAAGCATTATGTGTGAAAGCTTGTCAGGCATTGGGTCTTATTTTCAGTGGAGTCGATTTAAAGTTACGTCCGGATGGCTCAGTCGTCTGTATCGAATGTAATCCGAGCCCGATGTTCGAAGGATTCGATCAAGTGGCACCGGTAACAATTGTGTCTCAGCTGGCTACATATTTAATCGATCAAGCGCATCGAATTCAAAAAAGTAAATGAAGGCGATGAGTGTGCAAATGAGCGACTTACCTTTGGCAGAGAATCTCACGTACCGGATAGGGAAAATAAAGGCTGACCGCTTTTGGATTCAAACACCTGATGGCCGCATGCTCCAAATTGATACGGATACAAAGAGGGTGCTTGAAAGGTTGGCGGCTCATCAGGAGATCCAATCTATTTCTGATGAATTGGGCGTTGAAGCGGAGGATATTTCCAATTTTTTGGAAATGCTCGGATTGGCACCGGCTATGGGGTTCATTCTTGTTGATGAAACAAAAGGTGAAAGGGCCCGCAGAGACTTATCCGATCATGAGGGCGAACGAAGAAATCAATTTTTAATTCCTTGGATTGAACGCCGGTGGTTCATGGGGGGAATGGGATTGGCAATTGTTCTTTCTATTATTGGAGTCTTTCAATTCATCGTACATGCGCCACTCATTTTTGTCGGTAGTATAAAAGATCTCTGGCTCGTGGCAGGATGTTTAACAATATCGGTCATTATTCATGAGATTGGACATCTCCTTACAATGCCCAGAAATAGAAATATTTCCATTTCAGTTCAGTGGTCCGGTCCGATTCCGTTGTTAAGCATTATTTGCAATGAAGCTTGGAAGCTATCGAAATGGCAACGGATCCGGATTAACTTAGCTGGATTTGTCGCTGATCTACTTGTCGCTGGCATAGGGGCGGCAATCGGTTTATTGGTTGAAGAAGCAACGCCTTGGATTTGGACTTTCCTGTTTGCCCATATTATCCGAATGATTTTTGCGCTTTGGCCATTTCTCCCGGGGGATGGGTATTGGATGTTGGTCGATCTTTTTGACCAACCGAATCTGTGGGCCAATGCGACAAGCCAATTAAAGCGTTTGAAAATGAGTTGGTTGTCGCTTTATGCATTGGGCCGGATAGTGTTTTTAGGGCTCATTTGGCTTTTATATGCGTATGTTATTTTTATGTGGACAAACGCATTGACAGGGAGAACGTGGGCAGAAGTCCTCTTCTTTTTTTTACATCCCGTCCCTCTTTTAATTACATTGAACTTGCTGTATATGTTGATCGCTTTTGGCATGAAATCCGGGAAGTTTTTAAAGAAAAGTGTGCGGAAAATCAAATTGATAACGTAATAAAACCTTTGATTGCTGAGCCTTTCAAAGGTTTTTCTGCGATTTTTATTGTATAGGGACTGTGACATAAGTGAAAAATTTTATTAAGTTGTTCAATGAAGGAGGAGTGGGACTTAGTAATTATAGCGATCTAATTAAATGATCTGATTATAAGGCTTGTAACGTTGGTAAATCGGCGCGAGCCAATCCATCTTTTATTTATTGTGGAAATATTTGTTAATTGTGAGATGCTGTATTGGATAAAGCAAGTTGTTACCCTTGTTTTAACCCTTGTTCTAACCTTCCTCCATCCATTGCTCGGCTAATGTCATGGCGAGTCCCCCTCCTTTCGGATTATTTTTTTGATTTCCAAAGTGATTGTACCGACTTATTCCTCTGTTAATTTATTAAAGTAATACAATATGACTCGGTTATCCAAAATGGAGACCTTTGTTAGAAGTGTCGGAATAATTGAAAATTCAATTGACCTGAAGCATAAAGTACACTATAATTAAAAAAAGAATTATTTCCTGCATTGTTTATAGGAAGGGGTAGCTATGAAATATAAATCGATCTCTCAAATCATTAAAGAGAACTATACTTCTTTATCTCCAGGACAGAAAAAAGTCGCGGAATTTATCAATCAACATTGGGATGAAAGTGCATTACTTACTGCTTTTCAAATGGGGGAGAAAGTCGGCGTAAGTGAAACGACTGTCATTCGGTTTGCTTACGCACTAGGTTTTAAAGGGTATTCGGAAATGCAGGAGGCGGTACGGAAGAATTGGTTAACAAAAAAACATGCAGAAGTACATGAAGGATTTCCTGCACAAACACAAGAAAATGATGAAAAGAACATAGTAAGTAAAGTCATTGAGCAAGAGAAATCCGTTTTACAGCAATTGTTGAGGCAAGTAGATATGGATGAAGTTTGGAAGGCAGTGGACTGGTTAATTCAATCAGAGCGAATCTATATAGGGGGATTTGGCAGTTCTTATGCCGCAGCTTATTGGTTACATTACAATCTGAAGCAATACAGGGAAAATGTATTGATATCCAGCCCCACAGGTTTTTCAGTTGAAGATGTTCATGAATTGAATCAAGATGCTGTTGTGGTAGTCTTCTCTTTTCCGAGATATCGAAGGGAATCCGCTGAGCTTGCAAAGTTAGCGCAAAGGCAAGGCGCTAAAATTATAGCCATTACAAATAGACAGCTTTCGCCGATTGGACAACTTTCTGAAATTACGTTAACAACGGAGGAGCAGACGGGGGCGGGCCATCACTCGATTGCTTCCGTAGTAAGTCTATTAGAAGTTATCATTGCGGCTATGTGGGAGCGGGATCGTGAAAGAATTAGTATTCGTCAGCAAAAATTAGAACAGCTCTATACGGGGCAGGGATTATTTATAGAGTGAAAAATGGGGGCGTGTTTGGATGAATGGAGTACCGAAAGTAGTAGATAAAAGCTTGGAGACGAAGTCATTCACGGTAAGGGACGTATTAAAATTCTTGCTACCTTCTTTAATTGGGATTCTTTTATTTATTGTGCCCATTACGACAGAAGATGGCATCACAATTCCAGTCGCTTTTTTGGCTAGCCAAATCAATGCATACCTAGGGGATTATATCCCTTTCATGACTGTTATCATTATGGCAATTTCCGTGTTAGGTTCACTTATTGCGATTATAATAAAACCACGTTTTATTATGGAACATCCCGGATTAAATGCGTTATTTAATATTCGTCCATTTTGGTTCATCATCCGCTTGCTTGGTGCGATTTTTGCAGGCTTTACATTTTATAGAATAGGGCCGGCAATGGTGCACTCTGAAGATACGGGCGCACTTCTAATGTATGATTTACTCCCGATTCTGTTTTCTACGTTGCTGTTAGCGGCGCTGCTGTTGCCGCTTCTATTGAACTTTGGACTCATGGAGTTTTTCGGCGCACTGTTTGCAAAAGTGATGCGTCCTCTGTTTAAATTGCCGGGACGTTCGTCGCTTGACTGTTTGGCTTCATGGGTAGGGGATGCGACGATTGGTGTTTTGTTAACAACGAAACAGTATGAAGAAGGTTATTATACAAAACGAGAAGCGGCGGTTATTGCGACGACTTTCTCTGTCGTATCCATCACGTTTTCGATTGTCATTGTCACTTATTTAAATTTGGAAGAGTATTTCTTTTATTACTATGGAACAATACTTGTTGCTGGATTGGCGGCGGCTTTGATTATGCCACGCATTCCACCATTGTCTAGAAAAGCGGATACGAGTTATGAGAATGCCGAGTTAATCAAAGAAGAAGGGGTGCCTGCTGGTATTTCCGCTTTTAGATGGGGAGGCTATCAAGCGGTGACGAAAGCAAAAGGAAGTCGTTTCAATGCTGTTTTAAAAGAAGGTACTCAAAATGTGATGGATATGTGGTTAGGCGTTTTACCAATTGTCATGGCAATTGGAACGATTGCGCTAATCATCGCTGAGTATACACCCGTTTTTGAACTACTCGGCGCTCCGTTCATTCCACTTTTGACTTTGATGCAAATTCCTGAAGCGACTGCCGCTGCACCTACGATGGTCGTCGGATTTGCGGATATGTTTCTTCCCGCAGTAGTAGGAAGCGGGATTGAAAGTCCTTTAACAAGATTTGTAATCGCTTGCATATCGGTGACGCAGTTAATTTACATGTCTGAAACAGGGGGCTTGTTACTAGGGTCGAAGTTGCCCATCAACATCGTAGATTTACTACTCGTCTTTTTGCTAAGAACACTCATTACGCTGCCAATTATTGTTGTGATTGCTCACTTTATTTTTAGTTAAAAACACATTTTACCGTTATACATCATGCTTCTGCTTTAAAAACATGTAGAACCGTACTGCCCTATTCGCTTGTTCGCTGGCGTGGGGAATGGTGTATTGGGTAAAAGAAGATAGGTATAGAGGATAGAAGTTTATCGGAGAAAGGTGAAAAACAGCTATGGAAATAAATCAAATTATACTTAGACAAATAAAGATGGACTTGCTTCACCCATTTACAACTAGCGTGGGGACGGAGGAAGACAAAGATATAATTTTAGTAGAAGTGAAATCGAAATCCGGCTTATCAGGCTGGGGGGAGTCCGTTTCTATCACACGACCCATTTATAATGAAGAAACGGTTCAAACGAATTGGCATATGATGAATGATCACTTGATTCCTTTGCTTTATCGAGAGCCTTTGTCGCATCCCGATGAAGTGTCGGAACGGTTTAAGGAGATTCGTGGTAACTACAATGCTAAAGCAGCTATTGAAGGAGCTATATGGGATCTCTATGCAAAAGAACAAAACATCTCATTGGCAAAAGCGTTGGGCGGTGTAAAAGACAAAATCCCAGTGGGGGTAAGTGTGGGCATCCAAGAGTCCGAGGCAAAAATGTTAAAACAAATTGAGGGGTATTTGAATCAAGGGTACAAGCGAGTGAAAGTTAAAATCAGGCCTGGTTGGGATATTGAGATATTAAAGATGATTCGTCAGGAATACCCTACTATTCAGCTGATGGCCGATGCCAATTGTGCCTATACGCTGAGGGATACGGATCGCCTGAAAGCATTGGACGAATTCGGGTTAACGATGATTGAACAGCCACTTGATCATGATGATATTATTGATCATTCAAAACTGCAGGCTGAACTTAGCACGCCGATTTGTTTAGATGAAAGTATCAAAGGCGTTGAAGATGCGAGAAAAGCCATTGAGCTTGGAAGTTGTAAGATTATTAATCTTAAAGTCGGTCGTGTTGGCGGATTGACAGAATCAAAAAAAATACATGAATTATGTGTTAAGCATGACATCCCCATGTGGTGCGGCGGCATGCTTGAGGCAGGAATTGGCAGAGCGCATAACATTGCCATTACATCGCTAAGCAATTTCATCTATCCGGGAGATACCGCACCTTCTTCGCATTATTGGAAACAAGATATTATTAAGCCAGAAGTGCAAATGAAGGATGGTTATATTTCTGTTCCTGAAAGTCCGGGGATTGGATATGAGCCGGATCTAAAACGAATAGAAGAACTCACCTTATTGAGTCGGACTTATTAATTTGATTCTTCCTGTGAGAATACGTAATTGCCTGCCTTACATTATTTTTAAAAAGGTGTAGACATAATATTCAGAACAATATACAATTAGTTTAAGGCATACAAAATTTACTTTCTGGGAAAATAGCCTTTTCCCGGTTCTGGTAAAATAGTACGCGAAAAAGTTTGATTGTTAAATAAGAAGACTGCTGAAATCTGTTATCACCGCGGGAGACCGTTGGAATTGCGCAGAAACCCAGTCATGTGTTTACTTACGTAAATGCAGGGCTGGGTTTTTTTATACCCGTTTTCTCATTTAACGGACATTGTCTTTTAAGGAGGGGAAAGCGATATGTGTCGGGTGCAATCAGGATGTAAGCAGTGCGGTGGCTGCAAAATATTAAAAGAAGCAGAGAAAAAACAGAAAGTCAAAAAGTAGTTTGATGAATCTATTCGTGTTTTAGAAGTATTATTTTTTCAGATGTAGCCAATGGATCCAATATCGAATTGGATCCATGCTTTTTAGTTTGAAAAGTTAACTTGATTCGGCAGAAGTCCCCACATCTATAATAGGTGTGGTTGATGTCGAGCATAAGTTTTTCGTATTTACATGAAAACAAGATTGGATACAAAGTGTCTAGAGAATATTGAATTTAGTAATAATTCATGATAAAATAACTTTATATTGTATCCAAAGAGAAGGTGGGAAATGGGCAGAGAAAATGATAATAAGTCTACAGTTGTCAGTTTAGTCATCAAGGAATTTAGACAAGCATTTCTTGATGGCACGCTTAAAGGTGGAGATCGGATCATCCAAGAAGACTGGGCTGATAAGTTAAAGGTTAGCAGGATGCCGATTAGGGAAGCTTTAACCCAGCTGGAAGCCATGGGGATGGTGAAGATGATTCCGCATAAAGGGGCAATTGTTAACTCATTAACAAAAGAAGATATTGAAGAAATATATAGTATGAGAATGGCTTTGGAAGGGTTAGTAGTAGAGAAAGCGTTGCCTTTTCTTAGTGAAGAGGATAAAGGAGCACTCGAAAAGATTTTAATAGAAATGGAAAACCTGGAAATTAACGAAGAAAACAATGAACGATATATTCAGCTTAACAGTGAATACCATAAATTATTACGTCAAAAAAGTCCTTGGGTCAGGTTGAAGAAAACTGTTGAGAATCTGGGGATCTCTCCAGTAGCGCCAAGCTTGTTACATGAATACTATCAACAAACACAACGTGAACACAGACTGATCTATGAGGCGGTATGCCGGGGTAGTGCCGCTGAAGTACGTGCCGCAGTGGAATATCATGTTCTAAGGACGAAAAACAACTTGTTAGAGTACATGGAAATGATCGATTGATAAGGGGATGAAAACGAATGAATGATTTTCTAATCGTTGGCGGGGGAATCGTCGGACTTTCAACCGGCATGGCTTTATATGATCGTTTTCCAAATGCGAAGGTGGTTATTTTGGAAAAAGAAGCTGAAATTGCGTCACATCAGACGGGGCATAATAGTGGCGTGATCCATTCAGGTATTTATTATAAACCTGGTAGTTTTAAAGCGGAATTCGCCAGAAAAGGTAGTCAGTCCATGAAAGAGTTTTGTGAAATTCACGGAATTGAACATGATATTTGTGGTAAAGTAATCGTCGCAACTACAAAAGAGGAACTCCCTTTACTTGATAATTTATACGACAGGGGGCTTGAAAATAAACTCGATATCCAAAAAATCGGTGTGGGTGAATTAAAAGAAATAGAACCTCATGTAAATGGGTTAGGGGCGATTCGGGTACCCCAAGCTGGTATTGTTAATTACAAGCAAGTAAGTCAGAAATTTGCGGAAATTATTGTGGCAAATGGTGGCGAAATCAAACTGAATGCAAAGGTTGAAAAAATCGTTGAGGAAAGTGACTATGTAATAGTCGAAACGAAAAGCGAGACACTAAAGGCAAGAACGGTGATCAACTGTGCCGGTTTACATAGTGACCGTGTAGCACTAGCTGCCGGATATAAAACAGATATGCAGATTGTTCCATTTAGAGGGGAGTACTATAACCTAGTTCCCGAAAAAAGACATTTGGTTAAACATTTAATTTACCCGGTGCCTAATCCGAAATTCCCGTTTTTAGGTGTTCATTTTACGAGGATGATCGGAGGAGAAGTGGATGCCGGACCGAATGCTGTATTAAGTTTTAAAAGAGAAGGTTATAAGAAAACAGATTTTAATGCAAAAGATCTTGCTGAAGTTTTAAAGTTCAAAGGTTTTTGGCTGCTCGCCAATCAATTTATGAAAGAAGGAATGGAAGAATACGCGCGATCTTTTAGCAAAAAAAGATTTACGAAAAGTTTACAGCAACTCATTCCAGAAATACAGGAAGAGGATTTAATCCCCGCCCCGGCAGGCGTCAGGGCACAAGCATTGAGTGATGATGGGAAAATGGTAGATGATTTCCGGATTATTATGGGGAAAAATACAATTCATGTTTGCAATGCTCCGTCTCCCGCAGCGACGGCTTCTATTGAAATCGGAAAAGAAATCGTACGAAGGATTGCTGGTAAACAACATTTACTGGAAAAAAAGGATAAGGCCAAGGAGGTAACATATGTTTAACGCGAAAACGATGTTCATAGCAGGCCATGCAAGATTACCACAAGGCATGGCGGCGAAAAATATATTTGACAGTTTAAGTATTACGGCTGAGGTGGATATTAAGTATGGTGTGATTATAGAAGCTTCATGTACTTTGGCCACTGAACAAGGAAGAGATTTTATTGGAGAATTACTGAAGGGCTTTAGTTTAAAAGAAGGCGTGGGCGAGGCTTCTGAATATATACAAAATCACTATAAAGGAAAAGCTAGTAAAACCCTTGTCGCTGCTTTAAAGGACTTAGAGCAACATTACCAACAATTAAAATAATCTTTAAGTTTTAGTTGCAATTTTCAAAATACGGTGATAAGATATAGGTGTAAGACAAATCAGACATATTTATCTTATGAATAAACCATTCAGAAACATAAATAGTCTCTCTAACTACTTATATAAAATACTGTCGAGTTTACCTTGACTCTGTTAAAGCAGAGCAGGTTGGTAAACTGGAGCCAGTTGTAAAATAAAACCCAAGACGTCTGGGTATTTATTTCAACTGGCTTTTTTCTATTTTAAAAAATTCTATATTGGGAGGTATTACACATGAGTATTGCAGAAAAACAAGTAACATCATTCGAAACGAAAACGGCTAATTATGAAGTAAAGGTTCATCCGCAATCTAATCGACTTTATCATATTACGATTGAACAAAAAGCATTGATCAATTTTTTAAATAAAGTGCGTCAAGACGGCCAATCGGTTGAAAGGTTAGAGTACACGCCACTTGAAAGACGTATTGTATCATCGTATCTTTTGGAAGAACTAGGAGAAGAATTTGGTGACATTTTAACAGGTATTATCCATGATAGGAATACAGGTGGTTTTACAGTCGGTTTAGAAGGTGTAACGAAGGATTCCGATGAATATGTAATTTTCTCAACAGCGATTTCGCATATTCTTGGAACGCCAAACCACGATTCGATGTCGGGTAAATACTATGCCCGTTTTGAAGTGAAAGATACAGATGATAGCGATTCTTATTTACGTCAGGCATACCGTCTATTCACGATGCATACAGATGGAACATTTGTGGATGAGCCGACTGACTGGTTGATCATGCAGAAAATGTTTGAGGAAAATGCGGTTGGTGGAGAATCCCGTCTATTACATTTAGACGATTGGGCTGAGTTGGAGAAATATACCGACCATCCATTAGCAAGCTACAAATTCCAATATAAAGCGCCAAAAAGTAAGAATGTTGACCAAGAAGTTCAACGTGCTACATTCTTTAAACAAAATGATAAACCTTGTATTTGTTTCATTGATCAATTCGTATATCCTGAATCCATTGAACAAGCGAAATATTTAAGAGGATTATCAGAGTCGATGGAAGCTGATAAGAGTGTGTTGGAACTTATCTTACCGGTCGGTGATCTTGTGGCATTAAACAATTTGTTCTGGTTGCACGGAAGAGCACCATTCGAGAAGAATAAGGACCTGAATCGCGAATTGCTTCGTCAAAGAGGACATTTTAACGAATAAGGGGAAAACTAATTTAGTCAATTTCATAATAGGATTTTGAGATTAACATCCGAACAATAATGATGCTTTCCGCTCCAATCAACAAAATAGCCCTTCACATTAACTAATAATTAGACGCTTATCATATTAATGAGGACTTTCCCCAAAAATGAGGGAGGTCCTTTTTTGATACTGCAAGGTATACGGTACACAACATAGTTAATAAATTTATTGAAGTTGTTATTTTCATTTTACTAAAGTAAAACCATTAGAAAAGAAGGGAGAAATTATGTGCCAAACGAAGGTTTGAGACAGGCCCCCAAAAAATAAGAAAGAAAACTAGAAATAAATCGCTAATTAACATCGAAAATATTTAAAATAGGGGTATAATTGAGATGGAAAGGAATTTCCTATGTAGTTTTGCTTTTCGCAATAAGTGAGCAGAAGCAGCTATTTTTTAGCGATATAGGGGATTAGGAGGGTTTTAATGAGCAGCATTCAGAAAAAGACAGATGTTATCTTAATTGGTGCCGGGATGATGAGTGCCACTTTGGGATCGTTACTGAAAGAGTTAGCACCCGAATGGAACATCAAAGTGTTTGAGAAACTCTCAAGTGCAGGAGAGGAAAGTTCGAATGAATGGAATAATGCGGGAACGGGTCATGCCGCATTGTGCGAGCTTAACTATACAACAGAAAAACCTGATGGCACGATTGATATCGGAAAAGCTGTGAACATTAATGAGCAGTTTCAGCTTTCAAGACAGTTTTGGTCGTATCTTGTGAAAAGTAATTTAATCCGTGATCCGCAAGATTTTATTAGACCGCTTCCTCATATGAGTTTTGTGCAAGGAGAAAAAGATGTAACGTTTTTGCAGAAGCGTTTTAAAGCGCTTTCAAACAATCCGTTGTTTCAAGGGATGGAGTATTCCGATGACCCTGAAAAGTTGAAGGAATGGCTACCGCTCATTATGGAAGGCAGGACATCAAAGGAACCGATTGCGGCAACAAAAATTGATGCTGGAACGGATGTGAACTTCGGTGCTTTAACGCGCGTTTCGTTCGACCATTTGCAAAGACAAAATGTCGAGGTTAACTACAAGCATAGTGTTGAAGATATTAAACGTACCGAAGATGGTTCTTGGGAAGTTAAAGTGAAAGATCTTGAGAACGAAATCATCGAATATCATACTGCGAAATTTGTCTTTATTGGTGGCGGTGGCGGCAGTTTGCCACTCCTACAAAAAACGGGGATACCCGAGTCAAAACATATCGGCGGTTTCCCGGTAAGCGGGTTGTTTTTAGTCTGTAAAAACCCTGAAATTGTCGCGCAACATCATGCAAAAGTATACGGGAAGGCGAAAGTGGGAGCTCCACCAATGTCTGTTCCGCATCTTGATACAAGATTTATCGACAATGAAAAAGCATTGCTGTTCGGACCATTTGCCGGTTTCTCGCCAAAGTTCTTAAAAACGGGTTCAAATCTAGACTTGATTGGTTCCGTAAAGCCGAATAATATGATTACAATGTTAGCGGCGGGCGTAAAAGAGATGGCATTGACAAAGTATTTAATCCAACAAGTGATGTTATCGAATGAAGATCGAATGAAAGAGTTGCGTGAATTTATCCCGAGTGCTAAAAGCGAGGACTGGGATGTTGTTGTTGCAGGGCAACGTGTACAAGTGATAAAGGATACAAAATCCGGAAAAGGAACTTTGCAATTCGGCACAGAAGTTGTAAGTGCCGCTGACGGTACGATCGCTGCATTGCTTGGCGCTTCTCCAGGGGCATCTACTTCTGTTCACGTCATGCTCGAAGTGTTGGAGAAATGTTTTCCACAACAAATGAAAGAATGGGAACCGAAAATAAAAGAAATGATCCCTTCTTATGGACAGTCATTGGCTGAAGACCCAGCCCTTTTTCAAGAGATCTATACGTCAACCGCACAGACGCTTAGGCTGAGTGAAGAGAAAATGTCTATGAAACTTCAAAAAAATACACCTGAAACCATCGCCTAACGATCACCACGTGTTTTACATATGTAGCCAGGAATGACCGCGTTCATTCCTGGCTAGTTTTTTTGAACAAGTTCATGATTTGCCCTCTCTAATGAGATAGTTAGTGAAAGCAACCCCACTTTTTTAGGAAACCTTGACTTTGAAAGAAGGTGGAACATATGTCTTTGTATTATAAGGAGTATGGTGATCTGGAGGCACCGCTTATCTTATTTTTGCATGGTGGCGGCGTGAGTGGATGGATGTGGGATGAGCAAATTCAATATTTCACACACTATCATTGTATCGTTCCAGACTTGCCGGAACATGGAAAAACGGGCGGTGAGCGTCATTTTTCTGTAAAAGGCAGTGCAGAACAATTCATTCAATTAATTGAGGTAAGAGCGAAAGGGAAGAAAGTGATTGTTGTTGGATTTTCATTAGGTGCTCAAATCATTATACAAATGTTAAGTATCAAGCCCAATATAGCTGATTTCGCGGTGATCAATAGCGCTTTGGCAAGGCCAGTCTTGAACGGCAGGAAGTTGCTTCGCTCTACGATCAAGCTTTCATTCCCACTCATTAAGAAAAGATGGTTTTCCAAACTGCAAGCTAAAACATTATACGTCAGTAGGGATGATTTTGAAAAGTACTACGAGGAAAGTTGCCGAATGCGGTTGGACACACTTTTAAGGGTGTTGGATGAAAATATGTCATTTGAAATACCGGCGGAGTTTAGCCAAGTAAAGGGGAAAATATTAGTCACGGTAGGGGAAAGAGAAAAAGCAGCGATGAAAAAATCAGTAAAAGAACTTGTGGAAGTGAATTCAAATTGTACCGCTGTCATGCTACAAGGAATGGGGCATGGAGCACCTTTAGGCATGCCACAATTCTTCAATCAGATGGTGGAAAAGTGGATTAGTGAAGGTGAATTGCTGCCAGGGTGCCAATTGATAAAGAACCCCTTGGAATCCTTTTATTAGATCCGAGGGGTTCATAATTATGTTTTTCATTGAACAACCGTAAGGCATACGGTTCATGGCGGTAAGCGATATCGCACCGCTAGTATATGGTTTTACTTATTTTATTTTAGTATTTATTTTTTCAACAAACTGAACAGAGAGTTGTAAGATGCAACAACTTGGTCATAATAACCTACGATTTTATCCCAAACTGTCATTTGGCCAGCATCTTCAGCTACTTCATCATCTTCTGTTGGAACCTCAGCAACGTCGTTGCCGTCAGTCGTTTCGTCAGTACCTTCCTCATCTACTGCCGGTACATCGGTCGCGTCGTCACCGTCAGTCGTTTCGTCAGTACCATCTTCATCTACTGCTGGTGCATCGGTCGCGTCGTCACCGTCAGTTGTTTCATCAGTACCGTCTTCATCTTCAGCCGGCACATCGGTCGCGTCGTCGCCGTCAGTCGTTTCGTCAGTATCTTCTTCATCTACTGCCGGTACATCAGTAACATCATCGCCGTCCGTGGCATCGTCTGCTACATCTTCACCGTCTTCACTATCGATTTCATCTACAACAATGTCGTCTTCGGTAGGAAGTTCAATAATACCGTCATCTTCAATCGTTTCATCTGTACCTTCATCGCCTTCAGTAGCATCATCTTCAGTAGGTACGTCTATAATGTCTTCGCCTTCAATAGGTTCTTCGATCACTACATCGTCTTCAACCGGCAAGATTAAGCCAAGGTGATCTTGAATCAGGTAATCGTAATAATCAATCAGACTTGTATAGTTTTGTATGACTGACCTATATTCATTCACTTGTTCTTCTGTTATAATTGTATTGTCAATAGATTGGTCAGTTGACGGCGTATCCCCAATGATATTCTCGTCAGCTGGCTCATCTGTTTCTTCTTCATCTACTGGCTCATCAGCAGTTTCGTCTTCGTCCGCTGGTTCGTCAGTATTCACATCTTCATCTACTGGTTCCTCAATAGTTTCGTCTTCGTCTACTGGATCTTCAGTAGTCTCTTCTTCATCTACTGGCTCTTCAGCAGTTTCATCCTCGTCTACTGGTTCATCAGTATTCACATCTTCATCAACTGGTTCCTCAATCGTTTCATCTTCGTCTGCTGGTTCGTCAGCAGTCTCATCTTCTTCGACTGGTTCCTCAATCGTTTCGTCTTCATTCGCTGGTTCATCAGTATTCACATCTTCATCTACTGGTTCCTCAATCGTTTCATCTTCGTCTACTGGTTCATCAGTAGTCTC
>CAOKMT010000028.1 GCA_948469885.1 uncultured Sporosarcina sp.
CAAACGGCATATGTTTGGGCGCGAGAACACCTTCTTTGGGCGCAAACGGCATATGTTTGGGCGTGCCTCCCCCATTCGGGTATCAAGCGCTGAATCGCTACGATTTATTCCATAAAAAAGAAGGTTGACCATTTTCAATCGGTCAACCTTCTTTTTTATCTAACTTTAAAATTCCATAACTTCACTTTTGACAGTCAGTTTTTCCAGTTGTTCCCGATTTACCGTGACGCCAAGACCTGGTTTGTCCGCGAGTAGAACTTCGGGGAATTTATACGTTAAGTCACCGATTTCTTCACTATATAAAAGTGGACCAGTCAGCTCGGTACTTTCGATATTGCGTCTCGACATCGCCGCATGGTACCCGGCCGCAGAACCGATTGAGGATTCCACCATCGAACCGATTTGACAGGCAATCCCTGCTCCTTCCGCCGCTTTAGCGATTTGAACAGCATGGAAAATACCGCCACATTTCATCAACTTAATGTTAATGACATCTGCTGCATCGTGTCGGATAATTTCATGCAATTGTTCCATCGACTGCATCGTCTCGTCCGCCATGATCGGCACCGCCGTTTTTGCTCTTACTTCCGCTAAACCGCGTATGTCTCCCATGACGATTGGTTGTTCAATCCACGTCAAGTTTTCATCTTCGAGCTGACGTATTGCCGCAACTGCCGTTCCAGGGGTTTTCCATCCTTGGTTGACATCCACCCGGATTTCGATATCTGGCCCTACTGCCTCCCGTACGGCTTTAATACGTGCAACATCCATTTGCGCACCGTCACGACCGACTTTCAACTTCAATGACGGATAGCCATCTTGCATCGCTTTCACCGCTTTTTCTGCCATGATTTCCGGTGCTTCGATGCTCAGCACTTTCGGGTATGTCAATGTCTCATGTGCTTGTCCACCCAACAAATTATAGACAGGGGTACCGAGTGCTTTTCCAGCCAAATCATAACAAGCGATATCGACAGCTGCTTTCGCTGCGGGATTCCCGCCAAGCGCGGCATCCATTTTGGCATGAATTTTTTCAATGTCCATTGGATTTTCACCTAAAATTTGTGGGATCAATAACGCTTTCATCATTTCATAAACCGATAAGAAATATTCGCCAGTTACATGTTCATCGGGTACCGCTTCCCCATAACCGATTAATCCGGTATCCGTCTCAAGCTCTAAAATGAGAGACGGCATATCAGGATAAGTACCGTAGGAAATGATGAACGGTTCATGGAGTGGAAATCTCACCGCATGGATTGTCGCTTTAATAATTTTCATTCTATTCTTCCTTTCAAATTGCTTTTTGTCTCGTCCACTTTCACTTGTCTTTCCATTTCATCCAATTCACCCGTCGTTAAATCAAACGCTTGCATTAAATGTTCTTTTAGAATGCTAGGTCGGATTTCTGCAAACTGATGTAAGTCGCCGATATTGTTTTCCCATACCTCAACAGATTCAATATTCCCCCAACGTTTAATCGATTGCGGGATTTCTGGTCTGATTGCAGCTGCCAATTCGTCTATTTTCGCTTGGACACGCCTCATCTCAAAATTCGTATTCAACAATGTTAACATCGTTTCGATAAATCGACGTCTCGTCCCTTCATGCAGCATTAAACGACGGAATAATAAGACGGATGGATCTTCTCTTAACACATGATTCAGCATATTAAACGTCATGGGATCGCCTTGCCCTTCTATTCGGTACCCCATTCCCCAATCTAAGTCGAAAATCATCCACCGCCATCTGCCATCATGCCCTTTTGGCGCTTCTTCGATATAACGCGACCTCTTCCGCCAAATCGTCATATTGTTATGAAAGGAATCCATATTGGCGTAATACACTTGCGCAGCGACATATTCCAGATAGTTCGCAATGTCCATGAATGTGGCAACAAAATGGACATGTTCGTCTTTCGTCATATCGTTCCGTTTGACGTATTCGATAAGGGTATCGAAATGGCTCCGATCCTCCTCCGATCCGGCGTCCATCTTAAAGCGCAAACCATTTTTGGAATCGACGCTCATCATGACGAGATCGGATTTCTTCACATTATATTTCGTACAAATATAGTCTTTTGTAAATTTTTCGCGGATGTTATGAAGTCCCCAATACTCGCCGTTCAATAATACGATTGAAGGCTGATAAGCTTGGACATCCAAGTTTCGATCCTTAATCAGTTCATGCATCAATCCATCTCGGATATAAGTCGAATAATAATCATTGCCCCCATTCCGAAGGACGATCCGTTTAAACGTGTTATACGGAAGTTCTCGAAAAAGGTTGAAGTGAATCTTACTTTGTCCATAACGGGCTCTCGGATAAAGTCTTAAACTTTTTTGTGGCAACCTTCTCGTATAAGAACCGTTAATGCGAATACCGATCGTTTGCTGGAATCCAAAGGTGCTGTCGCCGTTGAAATAATCGATGACCCCTTCCTTCTCATATCCGCGTCCTCTTCCGTAATAGTTGCCCGTCCCCAACGCCCCTTTTTCATAGGCGACGCCGGGTACATAAATTCCTTTTTCTTCATCAAAAAATTGATCTGGATCGACAATGAAAGAAATGACAGGAAGCCCGCTTTCAAATAACGACGGATCCAAAACATATGTACAGGAGACAGACGCGCTGAATCGATCAGCTCCATCAGCGGATACCGCTGTTACAACAACTGCTTTTTGTACTTCTTCAAAGGAAAACGAAAGTCCTTCTTGAAGTGGTGACGTTTTCACATTGGAGAGGACTTTTTGATCCGTTATCAACTGCAAGGAAATTTTGATCGGCGTTGTATAATGATACGATGCTTTCGTCGGCTTCGACCCGTCCAATGTATAATAAATTTCATGACCATCCGCAGCCTTCAACTCCAACAAAAAAGAGTCTTTGTAGACGCCACTTGCTTTACTGAATGTCGGCTTAGGTGCCTCAATATGGAAGTCCGCTTCCCGTATTGTTTTTAATTTTCCATCCAACAAATGTAAATCTTCGATCTCATTCCCGCTCACATACAATCGTTCATCTATTGGCAATTCTATTAGTGGTTCGATAGATGTTAAGCAGTTGTCACGTATGTTCAAGCTCCGTAAATTTACTTGTTCCTTTAACGCATCTAGTGATTGTACTTGATTGTCGCGTATATTTAACAATTTTAAGTTTTGCAAGCTACTTATAGGGGTAAGGCAAGTAATGGCGTTTGAACGGACATTGAGATAGGTGAGCTGAGTCAAAGGCTTTATAAAATGAAGGGAGGTAAGTTGATTTCCCGCCACATTCAGTTTTTCTAGTTTGTTAATTTCAAAGGAGATGTCGCGTATTAGATTAAAACTTAAATCGAGTGTGATCAACTCTTTCAATGCATTAAGCTCTTGGACATCCGTCAGTAAATTCCCGCTTAAATTAAGCTCTTTTAAATGTTGAAGTTGTCCAATCCCTTGAATCGACGTTAAATTTCGATTGGATAGATCCAAACGTTCTATATATGGATCAGCCAGTACATACTTTTTTATCATCAGATCCCTCCCTCTTTCATACGGAATGAACATTCTGCGGGTCTCTCTACAAAAACAATGAAAAATGTAGTATACTAAGTTATTGTGAGTCATCTAATCACACAATCATTCGCGCCTCGGCGTGATTGTATCCAGATCTTTACCCTGAGTTCTTCTCATCAGCAGGGAGTTCGAACTCGCGCTGATTTGAAATGCATTTTAGCCTTCACCCCTCCCCTTATAAAAGTGGGGGAATTTTGCTGAATCAAGTTAATTGTTGCATACATTCATATAAAGGAGTGTTTAAAATGGCTCAAGAAATTTTCAAACGCTATGAATTGAAGTTTCTCTTGACACAAGCTGAATATGCGATGCTCCGTGAAGCTATTTTACCACATATGGGATTCGACACATACGGTAATCCCACAGGTAAATACAATATCGTCACCTTATATTACGAATCGGACGACAAGAAAATCTATTATGAGACGATGAATAAATTGCCTTTTAGGCAAAAACTGAGATTACGTGTTTATGACAACGCAGATCTTTCAAGTAATGCGTTCGTCGAAGTGAAACAGAAATTTAAAAACGTCGTCAACAAACGGAGATCTGTCGTTCCTTTAGGGGAAGCTTACCAAATTCTAGCTGAACCATATAACGAAGAATTAATTCAGCAAGTGCATGCTTCGAATCCGCAAATCTTACGGGAAGCACTTCACTTTAAAGACTTGTACGATTTGAAACCGGCAACTGTTGTTAGTTATGATCGACAAGCATTTATCGGCACTGCTGAAAACGAAAAGGACTTGCGTGTCACATTCGATTATAATTTAATGTGTCGAGCGGACGACTTAGCGCTTGAACATGGACCGGAAGGGTTACATTTCGTTGATCAAGATGTTGTCATTTTGGAAGTAAAAGTATCGAACAGCGTTCCTTTTTGGCTAACTCGAATTTTAAGTGATTTTAACTTTTCGCGACAAGGCTTCTCAAAGTTTTGTACGAGCATCGATTTACTGGAAGAAATCGGATCTCTTCCACCACCATTACTAAGTGAGGTTGTATTATGACGAATTTTTGGAACGATCTTCAACAACTGGCTGACTTAACAGGTCGGGTCACAATTCTTGAGGCCTTTGCAGCCATTTTCTTAAGTTTTATTTTAACGCTCATTATCGCGATTGTGTATAGAAAGACGCATACAGGCGCCCGCTACTCACAATCTTTCGTTCAAACGATTATCATTATGGGGATTGTCGTTTCGGTCATTATGATTGTCATCGGCAACAATATTGCCGTTGCATTTGGACTTGTTGGTGCATTTTCCATTATTCGATTTAGAAGTGCGATCAGTGATCCAAAAGACATCGCCTTTATTTTCTTCGGAATGGCGGCCGGTATCACTTGTGGACTCGGATATTACATCATCGCCATTCTTTTCACATTGACACTTGTCGTCATCATCTTTGTCCTCTATGCGACGAACTTCGGACAAACGGCGAGCATTAAAAAACGTTTGACGTTGACAGTGCCTGAAAACTTACATGACGAAACGGTTTTCAATAACATTCTGTCCGAGCATTTAACGGTGTTTTCACTTCAGTCCATCCAAACGTCAAACCAAGGGACAATGATTCAACTTGAATACGTAATTCAAAACAAGCCTGGCGTCGACGATAAAACACTTATGGACGAGCTTCGTAAAGCGAACGGCAATTTGAAGGTTTCCATCAACTACTTAAGTACAGAAGTGTATTATTAATGCAAAACAGTCCTTCCAAAAATGGAGGACTGTTTTTCTTTTGATCGTAGAATAGGCAAGTACCTCTTATAGATTACGCGTTGCGCAAATCTTTGACAACTTTCCCATCTTTCAAGACAGTGAGGATGTTATCATTATTTTCCATCACCGTTATGTCTTTGAGTGGGTCTTCTTTGACAATGATGATATCCGCCAGCTTCCCCACTTCCACTGTGCCCAGCTCATCTTCCCATCCCATACACTCGGCGGCCACCTTCGTCGATGAAACGAGCGCTTCCATTGGCGACATACCAATTTCACATAATAACCCGAGCTCTCGTAAATTGATACCATGATGGAAGACGCCGGCATCTGTGCCAAAAGCGATTTTCACGCCCGCCTTATATGCTTTTTCGATGCTCTCCTTGTGGGCTACGGCAACTTCTTCCGCTTTCTTCACTGCATAAGGTGGCATATTGCCATGCGCTTCAGCGGATTCAAGGACGCCTACGGGCGCGAGCAAGGTCGGAATCAAGTACGTTCCATGCGCTTTCATCAATTCGATCGCCTCATCATCCAAGTAGATTCCATGTTCGATTGAATGGATTCCCGACTTGACGGCGTTTTTGATCCCTTCTGCTCCTTGGGCATGTGCCATTACCTTTTTCCCGCGGTGAAATGCTGCTTCTTCTACCATGATTGACAATTCTTCAAGTGAGAACTGCGTATATTCCGGATGATCTGTCGGGCTAAGTACACCGCCTGTCGCATGCACTTTAATCAGATCGGCACCCGCCCTTAACATCTCTCGCACTTTTTTCCGCACTTCTTTAGGTCCATCACAAAGCCCACTCGGCGATCCGGGGTATGCTGGATTCGACAGATCAATCCCCGACAATGTCCACGAATCTCCATGTCCCCCTGTCGTCGTCAATGCATCAATCGTAATTTGCATACGCGGACCAAGCACCCTGCCAGTTTCGACTGCCGCTTTGATCCCGGCATCCGCGCCACCTGCATCCCTGACAGAAGTGATCCCCGCATTAATTGTCGCTTCCATATATGCCAATGTTTTATAAAAGCGAAGTGAAAACGGGCTTCCCGTTTTTTCTTGCAAATCACCAACTTGGAATGTCAAGTGAACGTGGGTATCGATCAAACCAGGAAGGATATAACCTCCTTGTGCATCGACTGTCCGCACTTCGTCTTGTCCATCCAAAGCGAATGATCTTTTCTGACCGATCGCTTGAATAACATTATCTTGAATTAGGATTGCACTGTTCTCGATCGGCTCTCCCCCATTACCATCTATCAAAATACCATTTTCAATGATTGTATAAGACATCGTAATTCCCCCAGTTTGTTTTCCTTTATTATTTAAACACTTTCGTATTCCATAATATCGGACCATCTAATACGGTCATACCTTCCACTTTGTTTGTAGAAGCTCTCAAATCATAGGAAAATCCATAATTGGTAACGGGTAAATATTCATTCCATCCGTAGTCTTGTAATTGATCAAACAATTCCTTGGACTCTTCATCCGAAGATGATGTTCGAATCGCATCCAACAACGAATCGATTTTTTCATTCTCCATGAATCCGTGCTGATTCGGCGTCAAATATAAGATTTGTGAAGGTGTCGTCACCGTTGAGAAACTGATTGTTAAAAGATCCCACTTATTTGGATCTTGCTCGATCTCCAACAAAGTCGCAAAATCGTAGACATCAATTCTCACTTTCATGCCAGCCTTCTCCAACTGCTCTTTCGTGACAATCGCGGCATTATACTGGTACTCGTTTTCCCTCGTGGCGATGAGCACAATTTCTTCCCCATCGTACCCCGCTTTCTCCAAGTATTCTTTTGCCAACTCCGGATCCGCCAGGTTATACTGTTCTTTCCCCGCTTCGCTATACCAGTTTGTCTGACTTTCATGCATGTACCCGTGATTCGCTTCATATAAGTCTTCATGAGTCAAGGCCGCATGAAGCACTTCATCTGCATCGATCGCCGCATTAGCGGCTTTCCTCATATTGACGTCGGTAAAAATCCCTTCGCCTTTATTGTAAATGAGCGTTAAATTCCCATATAAATCTTTGTATGTTTTTACATTCGGATCGGCGTCCATTTGTTCATAACTATCAAGCGGAACAGCAAGCGATACGTCATACTGATTCGTTTGCAAGCCTGAAAGTCGCGTAGACGGATCAGGGACATTATCCATGTACAGCTCATCCACCAACGCTTCTTTTTTACCACCTAAACCGTCCGCTTCCCCTTCAACCGGTTTATAGTCTTCGAACTTAGCAAACTTGATATATTGATCCTGCTTCCATTCTTCGAATTTGAAAGGGCCTGTCCCGATATATTCAGTGACGCCTTCAGAACCGGCTGCTTCCACTACCTCTTTCGGCATAATGCCGCCAAACTGCTTCGGTGCAGCGATGACATCCAGCACTTCGGACGCTCTTTCCGCCAATTCCACGACGACGTTGTACTCTCCATCACTTTCAAATTTGGCATCACCGAATGTTGATCTTGCTATCGGAGAGATCTCAATCCAACGGTTCAGTGACGCGACGACGTCATCCGACTTCATTTCCTCCCCGTTGTGGAATAAAACCCCTTCTCTTAGCGTGAATGTATATGTTTTACCATCTTCACTCACATCATAAGACTGTGCCAACATCGGAATCGGTTGGTAATTCGAGTTCAATGTATAAAGTTGTTCATAGACCAATCTTGAAGTGTACCTTGTCGTAGAGGCTGCTGTGACGACTGGATCCATCGTTAATGGTTGTCCCGGCATGGCGGCGCGTAACACGGTCTTCGTTTCGCCACCTTCATTCGAATTCCCCTCTGAATTTGTTGAATTCTGCCCATCCCCACTACAAGCAGTAAGCATTAAAACAATAAGCAACATAAAAACAACGCCCAATTTCCCTTTCATTTTCCATTTCCCCTTTTGATCGTTAATTAGACAAACAGCGTCTATGATTCCATCTCAAACTTATAATCCCTTTACTTTGAAATCCCATCGTGATCGCAATGCACCTTAGATGATGCTTTCCCTAATTCTGGGAAGCTGTATAAGTCATCGATCTCATTTCTGCGCTGTTAATCGTGCAATCACATTTGCCAACAACACGGTTCGTTCAACGAGACTGTCCACCTCTAAATACTCGTCTTCTGTATGTGCATTCCCGCCAACCGGCCCTAAGCCATCAATCGTCGCGACCCCTTTTGCTGACGTAAAGGACGCATCAGAACCACCACCTGTGGAAATGTCTGTTATCTCGATACCCAATTCGTCACCAACCGTCTGAATAACTTCAAGCAACTCGAGCGTTTGTGCATTTTTCACCATCGGAGGTCTTTCAATTCCACCGACAAGCTCTATGGATGTCCCTTCAACATCGGGCGTCGCGCAAATTTCCTCAATTTTTTTCTCCAACCACTCGCCTTGCTCTATCGTACTAATTCGCAAATCAACATGAGCGGCAGCCGCAGGAGCAATTGTATTGACTGTTGTGCCCCCTTCGATAATGCCTACACTGACACTCATCCCCTGCGCATGATCGGTCAAGCCGTGGAGCTTTATAATCTTTTGCGCTAGCTCTTCAATTGCACTGCTTCCCGATTCGGGCGCAATCCCTGCGTGTGCAGCTTTTCCGGTCACGTAAAGGGAATACTCTCCGGCACCACGACGCGCTGTAACGAGTGAGCCATCTTGCCTTGCTGGTTCCATAATGAGTGCATATTTTTTGTTTTCGGCATGCTTTTCAATGAGTTCTTTCGATGTTCCTGAGCCAATTTCTTCATCACTTGTCAGAAGGATGACTGTATTTTCCAGTCCTGCTGTTCCTGTCTCATACAATGCTTTCAACGCGTATAATAATGTCACATGACTCGCTTTCATATCAATGACGCCAGGTCCAAAAGCCCGTCCATCGCGAATTGTGAAAGGTCGCTTTTCCGCCGTACCTTTTGGAAAAACTGTATCCATATGTGCCACGACAATTATTTCGGGATCAACCGCTTCTCTATGGCGAATGACGAGATGATTCCCCCTGATTTCTTCTTGAATCGTTTCAATCTGAAACCCTAATTGTTCATACGATTGTTGCAAAAGCTTTCCCACGCGATCAATGCCTTCTTTATCCGTTGAACCGCTATCCATATTGACAAGCTGCTCTAACAGCAGCAACATTTCCTGTTCTTTTTCTTTTAATAATTTTTGCATGATCCACACTCCTATTTTAGTATCCGAAGAATTGATATTCACTTTTAGAATATCATATTCTAAGTGAAGACAGGTACACTTCTCCAAAAATTCTGACCGTATTTCCATAGAAAAAGGAGAGATATCAAAAGATGAAATTCAGAAGGAAACCTGTACGGCTACCTGCACAACCGTTTCTCGTTATCGGCCACCGCGGTGCCTCCACCTATGCACCGGAACATACAATGATCAGCTATGACATGGCGGCTCAAATGGGGGCAAACTATATTGAAATCGATTTACATCGTACGAAAGACGGTAAACTTGTCTCTATCCACGATGAAGTTATACCGTATGCAGGCAATCAAACATCCATTTCGGACTTAACACTAGACGAATTGAAACAATTTTCTCCCGGGCATCAATTTAATAAGACGCATCTCGACTTCGCTTCACAGGAATATGAAACCGAACAGATTCCAGAGTTAAACGACATTTTGACGCATTTCGACAACAATGCCAACTTCTATATCGAACTGAAATCGCCTAAACGCTATCCCGGTATTGAAGAGGAGTTGCTCGAAATCCTCCGTACGCATTCTTTAATCGGTCAACATGAACCGATTCCTTCGGTGATCATCCAATCATTCGATGCGGATTGTTTGAAAAGAATATTCGATATGGAGCCGTCCATACCGCTCATTCAGCTGTATTCATTCAAGGGCAGCGATGCGACACTATCGGGAAAGGAAATACGAAAGCTGAAAAAGTATGCATCCGGTGTAGGCGTCAACTATAAATCATTAACACAGACCTTCATAGCACATGTACAGCAAGCCGGTTTACATGTACATCCATATACAGTCAATGAGGAGACCGCACTTCTCGCTGTCATGGAAATGGGTGTGAATGGAGTTTTTACCGATAGACCAGACATGGCTGTTCGCATTAGCAATGAATTTTTTGGTTTGGATAAGCACACGTTTACATGATATTGTGCTAGCTCTAAATATAAAGAACGATGGCCATGATCAATTGCGCCTCGGCGTGATTGCGCCCAGATCAAGTAAAGAAGTTAGCCTAATATCGTCTCATCCTTGGGACAACGGCTAACAATCAGCATCCTGCTGGCTGAACTTGGGGTCTTCACGTGCGAGTCATGCAGTCGTTACAACAGCATGAAATTATTGAATCCAATTAGAGCGACGAAAAAAGTGAATTTATAACTCCTATTGTAATCTTGAAAAATTCGTTTGACCATTACATTATAAAAGGCAAAATAAGGGTCCAGTGAGCTGTTTACTCACTGGACCCTTTTGTTTATTGTTGCCTATCGATATTTTTCTCCAACTTTCTATTCCTTAACCAATTTGTCAAAAGTGGGTAGCCTAGGGACAGAACTGTCATTATTGCCAAAGTAATCGTAATTGGCGATTCAGTAATAATCCCTAGGAAACTGTCATTCTTCACAATACTCATTCTGAAATTCTGTTCCATTTCTGATCCGACTATTACCGCCAATATCAACGGTGCAACCGGGAAACGTAACAACTTCATAACAAGGCCCAACAATCCGAAAATGATTAAAAGGAAAAAGTCTGTCATGTTATAATTCAACGTAAACGTACCAATGAACGCCAGCAATAAAATAAGCGGATACAACACTTTAGGTGGCGTATCAAGTACTTTAACGAGCATGCCGACAAGTGCGATGTTCAAAATGACAAGGAAAATATTCCCGATGAACATACTATTGATGAATGTCCATACCATATCTGGATGGTTTTCAAATAACAACGGTCCCGGTTTTAATCCAAGCATGACGATGGCACCGAGAATGACCGCCGTCGTCCCTGAACCAGGAATTCCAAGTGACAACATCGGGATAAACGCACCGACGGACGCAGCGTTGTTTGAAGATTCAGGTGCCGCCAATCCTTCAATCGCCCCTTCACCGAACTCCTCCGGCTTCTTGGATAATTGCTTCTCAAACGAATAGCTGAGCATTGAAGCAATTGCTCCCCCGGCTCCTGGCAAAACACCAACGAAGAAACCGATAGGTCCATTTCGTAGCATTGGCCATTTTGTTCGGTTCCATTGTTCTTTCGTAATCCACTTTTTCCCGACACTTTTCTTTTCACCTAATGGGCGATCGATCGTCAAATAATTATAGAGCACTTCCCCGACGGCATAGATCCCAATGATGACGACGAGGAAATCAATCCCTTCTGCAAGGTTCGGATTGCCACCAGTGAAACGGTAAACCCCCGTCTGCAAATCGATGCCGACTGTACTAATTAATAGACCGACAGCCATTGCGATAAATCCTTTCACCATGGCACCCTGTGCCAGAGCGACAATCGCAGAAAGTGTGAATATCATCAGCAAAAAATATTCCGCCGGGCCGAACCTAATCGCAAAACTAGCTAGCGGCTTCGCCAAAAGGATAAACCCGACGACGGCTATAAGTCCCCCAATAAGAGAGGCAATTGCCGAAATCGCAAGCGCTTGACCCGCTTGTCCTTTTTGCGCCATCGGATACCCATCAAAAGTTGCCGCGATTGCCGAACCATCCCCCGGCGTGTTCAGTAAAATCGAACTCCGCGATCCACCGTACATCGCACCGTAGTATATTGAGGCCATTAAAATAAGTGCACTTGTCGGATCCATTCCGAATGTGATTGGAATAAGGAGAGCGATTGCCGTCGCTGGTCCAAGTCCAGGTAACATACCGACAACCGTTCCCAAGAATCCGCCTAACGCAATCCAAAACAAGTTATGTGGTTGCATCGCAACCTTAAAACCCTCAACGATAAATTCCGTATCCAGTCCCATATGTAAAAACTCCTTTCTATGGCAAACTCACCTGTAATAACACTGCAAACGAGTACCATGTGATAAATGAAAAGATCACGGCAATTGAAATATTCAATAACCATTTTTTCCAACCATTCAACAAGAACATTAAGCCACCAAGGAAAATAATCGTTGAATATAAAAATCCAATTCTTTCAAATAGAAAAGTATAGATGAGCATCATAATGAGTGAAAGAATTAAATAACGAGGGGCTTTCCCTTCTTTCAATAACTTAAAATCTTTAAACTCTATACCGCGAAGCTTCCATTCTTGGAAAAAGTAAACGATACTGGAAACAATAAGAATAATCGAGATGAGCAACGGGAAATAAAGCGGTCCGTTTGCATTTCCGATTGTCGCTTTTGGCAAATTGAGCGTAGCAATTAAAGAAACGATGCCCACTAACAAGAAAAATAGGGGTGTTGCAAACCTTAACATACGCTTTCTCCTTTCGTTCAGCGATAAAAATGGAGAAGAGATTCAACGGAGTGAATCCCTTCTGCTAGTACTTGAAATTTATTTAGTCAATCCGGAATCTTTGAGAAGCTCATCATACATGCTATGTTGCTCTTCCAAAAAGTCCATCGTCTCTGCATGATTCATATAAAGCTCAGACCATTCATTGTTTTTCAATAAGTTCTTCCAACCGTTTGTTTCCACCATTGTGCTAAGCGTCTTGTCCCAATAAGCGATTTCCTCATCCGTCATATCAGGCGGACCAACAACACCTCGCCAGTGTGGAAAGACCATGTCAACACCTTCTTCTGTCCAAGTCGGAACATCCGGCAATTCCTCCAATCTTTCATCCGAAGTGACCGCCAAGATGTTCAAATTCCCTGCGTTGTGCTGTTCGCTAAATGTAGAAACTGTATGCAAAGCAACATCAACGTGGGCACCTAACAAGCTGGTGACTGAATCTCCACCACTTTCATAGATTAGGAAATTCACATCTTTCACATCAACGCCGTACTCTTTTGCCGCCCGGACAAATGCCAAGTGATGATTACTGCCGAGCCCCGGCGAGATTCCGACCGAGAATGAAGAAGGATCTTTTTTAATCGCTTTCATTAAGTCATCCACATTCTCATATGGAGATTTTTCTGGCACTGCCAATGCAACCCATTCAGTCGTTAAAATGGCTAAAGGCGTTAAGTCAGCATAATTGATTTGGCTCGTGCCAAGAAGTTCGTTCGTGATGAGCAAGCTTGACGTCATCGCCATGTTATGCGCATCTTTCGATTTTAAATAATTCCAACCGACTTCACCATTTCCACCAGGCTTATTGACAACATTAATGTTTTGATCGTCGAGTCCTTCATCGATCATGATCTTTTGAATCGCTCTCGCTGTTGCATCCCATCCACCACCGGGCGATGCAGGTGCAATCAGCTCAATATTTTTTGACGGAAACTCTTTGCCACTTCCCGATCCGCCCGAAGAACAAGCGGCCAATATGCAAACTATAAATAGTGAACAGATTAATAGAATTCTTCTCATAGTTCTCTTCCTTTCGACAATTTTCTACTTGAATTTCATAATACAATGAATACTCCCACCTGTAACCGTTTACAATATTAAGAGTTATAAAAATTTTAATCCCATTTTGTTCATTAAGTTCAAAAAAGCACTCTCCTTTTCGAGAGTGCTCAAATTGTCTTTTAAGACTATGTTATAGAAGTTTGGATGAACTGAAGAAGTCGTTCGCCTCATAAGTAAAAATATTTTCTTTCAGGTCTCCCGACTATCCCGTATTCCAATTCAGCTTTCATTTTGCCTTTGGACACTAAATATTCCATATACCTACGTGCTGTCGTTCTGGAAGCCCCTAATTGCTCGCCAATTTCTTCCGCGGTCGTTCCTTCGGGTAAACTTTTGGCAATATCGATCACTTTGGATAGTGTTAACTCATTAATCCCTTTCGGTAAAACTTCACTTGAAGATAGCCTTGTGATCGATTTGCCATAAATCACGTCGATCATTTTTTGATCAACCATCTCATTTTCTTCGAATAACTTTTGTCGTTGTTGAAAAGCTTCTATTACATCTTTTAGTTTTTCAAGTTGAACAGGTTTGATTAAATAATAAAAAACTCCCGCTTTCAAACTTCTTTCGAGTAACTCTACATCCCTCGCCGCTGTAATCATGATAAAATCCAAATGTGCATACTTTTCTTTCAAGCCGATAATTAAATCAATGCCTAATTGGTCCGGCATATAAATATCGACAAGCAGAAGATCGATCGGATGATTTTCCACGAATTCCCATGCCTCTTCCGCCCGTAATGCTTGACCGATGACATGAACGCCTTCGATGCTTTCCAATAACTTCTGATGGATACTCGCGATTCGGAAATCATCCTCTACGATTAGTATATTCACCATACTTTCTTCCCTCCATTTCACTGTTTCGGGATATACACTGAAAAAGTTGTCCCATGTTCACTCGAATTCACTTGTATTTCCCCGTGGAGTTCGTGCACGATTTGTTGGACATTTGCCAAACCGAATCCTCGATTTCCATTCGATTTCGTCGTATATTTCTGCATAAAAATATCATCCATCCGTTCAGGTGGTATGCCTTCTCCGTTATCAGTCACTTCGAAAATAATATCATCTCCCATATCGAGAGCAAAGAAGCTCACTTCTCCATTTGCTTTTGAGGTCACCGCGTCAAACGCATTGTCGACTAAATTACCGATAATCGTCGACAAAGATCCCGTGCGAATAAACGAAGGAAGTGCTTCCAGCGTACTATTTTCATCGATAGTGAAAGACAATTTGCTTTCCGATGCTTTCCCCATTTTTCCAAGCAAAATGGCTTGAACATTCGGATCTTTTATTTGCCCAAAGATGAGTTGATTGGTCGCTTCATTAATATCAATCTCTTCTTGTAGCATTAAAATGGCTTCCTCATACTCTTTTAATTGTAAAAGGCCTGAAATAACATATAATTTGTTTGCGAATTCATGCGTTTGTGCCCGTAAATCCTCCGAATAGCGGCTTACTTCAAATAATTGATTGAGGACTTCGACCATTTCCGTCTTATCTTTGAAAGTAATAACCGTTCCAATCCGGTTGATGTCTTCGCGCAGGGGGGACATATTTAAAATGAGGATTTTTTCATTCACTGTCAATTCGAATGAGTGGCTGGACGTTTGTAGTTTTTTAAAACCTTCCGGCGGCAAATTCGGGACGACCGTATGAATGGGTTGTTCCAAGTGCTCCTGTGCTAAGCCTAAAATCCGTTTGGCAGCAAGGTTCATCATTGTAATTTTCCCCGTATTGTCAACAGCAATCACGCCTTCGCTTATTGAAGAAAGAACGGCATGTCGCTCTGTATAAAGATCGGCAATTTGTCGAGGCTCCAACCCAAGCGTATCTTTCCGGATATTGCGGGCCAACAGAATGCTCGAACAAATTGCAGCTATGAAGATCCAAATAGCGATATAAAGCAATTTCTTACTTCGCTCAATAACCGCGCCATATAAATCATTTATATAATAGCCTACCTTTACAACCCCGATCACTTGCTGCTCATCGTTAAATATCGGAGCAATTCCTATGATCGACTTATCCGGCATTTCATCCGACATTACCGTATAATAAGCTCCGAAAACGACCGCATTATACTCATTGTCAAGTTCCATCACTTCTCCCACTTCCGCCTTTTGCGGGTGGGCCAAAATCTCCCCTTTTTTTCTTTTAACGACGATAAACGCCGCATTCGAAGTCGATTCATAATAATCGATAAGCGGTTTAAGTTCGCCCTTTTCATCTTTTGTCAAAACAGCCTCTTGGATTGAATTCATATAAGATAGCATCTTCGCAGTCGACAAGCTCGTTTCTTTTGTTCTATCAAAAGTACGTTGATAATCCGTATAGATGAATAGACTTTGCATAATAAGCATGACGAGAAAAACTAAAGAGATAACCATGAACAATATTTTTCTTTGCAATGTTTTTTTGAACATTCGTTCACCTGCTTTTTTCTACACGTACACTTCCCCTATTATAACCGATGCCTTTCATGTCGACTACGTTCTTCCGTCAATTTAACCGATCGGCGCTGTCTTTGACCATCAGTTCTTTTTTATGAATCGATTTGAAAATTTTAATTAGAAATGGCAGTGCTAAAAACAATATGATTACCCTAATGATATGAAGACTTGCGACAATTGAGGGATTTAAATCCAAGGCAATCGACGTAGCGGACATTTCAGCAGCCCCTGCTGGGACCGTTCCAAGCAAACTGATCGCAAAGGGTAATTTGGTCATCCAATGAAAAAAGACCCCCATTAAAAGACTAGAAACAAAGAAAAATGTGATGATTATCATCGTTATTTTCCCCACTTTCAGCAATTGCACCAACACAAACTTATCAAACCTCACCCCAACCAAACCGCCAATCAGCGCCTGCCCGATACCCGATAAGTAAGCGGGCGATGACGGCACTTCCATCACGAACGAGGAAAGGAAAAAGCTAATTGCAATAGAAAACAGAAGAGTACCACCAGGAATATGTAATTTACTGTCTAACAGCAATGTCAACACGATGACGAGAGGGAAAAACAACAGGTGCATCCATGCAAACTGTGCCGTTTGAAGATTGCCTTGTAGATCGACGGTGGAATTGAACGAACCGACGATGAGCGGAATTGTGAGCACAAAAAATGTAATACGTACTGTATGGAATGCGGCGACAATCCGTTCATCAGCTCCGTATTCTTTACTAATACCGATAATTTCGGAAGCACCGCCTGGAATACAACAAAAGAAAGAAGTTGTTTGATCCAGGTCAGACTTTTTGAAGAGAAACATGCTTAATAAATAGCCTAAAGTGAGTGTTAGAAGAATGATGAAGAAGAGAGGTAGAAGCAAATGGCGAATTTCTAAAATAATGTGTGGATCTAACCGTAAACCGATATTGGCGGCGACAAATGCTAACGCGATTTTAAAAAGCTTCCCATCAAATGACAAACCTCCTCTGAAGACCCCCCATAAAATTCCAACAATAATAGACCCAATAAGCCATCCTGCCGGCACCCCGACCGAAGCGGCCAGAAAACCTCCGACAATACAGAGGATCAAATAAATCATTTTATCCATCGTAATTCCCCCTAACGCTTTCATACGTACTCTGCCTAAAACATTGGACCAACCAGACTGGTGACAATAGTCAATTTGCTCGCCACAAGAGTCTGGCCAATCCGACCGCCACCTTATCAATTACATCTTGGCGGTAATTGCGTCCAAACTTTTTCAAACTCGCGCTAGAACCAGTAAAATTGTTTTGTACCGAAAGCGAAGCGTCAGGCACAGGCGTTTGGACTTCCGCTGATTTGAATAACATTTTGACAATCCCCCCCTTTTATAGAAGTGGGACTTCTGCTCCTGTCACTATGCTTTCTTCGCAACAAACATTACTGAATCAAGTCAATTTTCCAAATAAAGTTCCACAGTTTCTTTAGCGATGACAAAGCTTCTGTGTATATGCTTACGCATCGCCTCCTCCACTTTGCGGGCATCCCCTTGATGAATAAAATGTAATATCTCTTCATGTTCCTGCACAGGAATCATAGGTCGATATGCCGGATTGATATACCCACCGATTCGACGATAACGTTCGATCTGATTATCTAACTGTTCCATAAAACGCTTCGCCGTCAAGTTCGTGCTCAATGAATGAAGCACGCTATGAAACTGGCTCCCATATCCAACTGTATGTTCTGGCCGGTTTTGTTCTGCTGCCAATTTCATTAATACGAGCAAATCATCCAGCTCTTGTAACTTTTCGGTTGTCATTTTATCAGTCGCTTCATTCACTAATAGGCCTTCCAACACTTCACGCACTTTGTATACTTCTTCCACTTCGCTTAACGTAATTGACGCCACTCGCATTCTACCATTCGATTGCTTAACGAGTAAATTTTCCAACGTCAGTCGATAAAGCGCTTGGCGCAAAGGTGTTCGACTTACTTCCAGTTCTGTCGACAACTGTTCTTCTACAAGTTGCATTCCCGGTGGATAGGCTAACTCAATGATTTTCCGTTTCACTTCTTCGTAAGCAATGTCGCTTGAAGACTGTCGAAGATTTCGTTGCTTTCCGCTCATTCAAAAATTCCTTTCACCAATTTAGTAGCATTATTTCGGTAAAATCGTTTTCGCAATAGAATTATCCAACGCCTCGTAATCGAAATATTTGAGTGTCTCATAAAGCTCTTTCCGCGTTTGCATTTGGTCGACCGCCTCTTTTTGAGACCCGGTCTCTTGAATTAGCTTATACACATCGCGAATTGCTTTGGCTGCAACTCGCAACGAAGTGACCGGATAAATGACCATTTTATATCCCCATTGTTTGAACTGTTCTGCTGTGAAATATGGTGTTTGGCCAAACTCCGTCATATTGGCGAGCAAAGGGGCGTCAACTTCTTGTGCAAATCGTTTAAACTCTTCCTCTGTTTGCAATGCTTCTGGGAAAATTGCATCTGCGCCTGCTTTCATATAAGCTTTCGCCCGTTCGATCGCCGCATCAATCCCTTCAACACTTTTTGCATCCGTCCTTGCTACGATGACGATGTCGGGACTCGCAGCTCTTGCAGCCATGATTTTTTGAATCATCTCTTCTGTTGAAACGAGCTTCTTCCCGTTCAAATGACCGCATTTCTTTGGTAGCTCTTGATCTTCCATTTGAATAGCAGCAGCGCCCGCATCAAGAAGTTCTTGCACAGTTCGCGTGACATTTAAAACAGGTCCATATCCCGTATCAATATCAACCAGTACCGGCAGTCCCGTCGCACGCGTAATTTCTCTCGTCCTCATCGCTAATTCCGTCAATGTGATCAAACCAAGATCGGGTAAACCTAAACTTGCAGAAAAAGCGGCTCCCGACAAATACAAAGTGTTGAACCCTTCCTCTTTCGCCAAAAGAGCAGCCATCGCATCATGCGCTCCAGGAATTTTCAAAATCCCTTCTTCTGCTTCCAATAACTCTCTCAATTGAACAATCGGATGTTCTTCGTGATTCCGTACTAACCAGCTCATTGTGGCACCCTCTTTTCCTTTTTAATTCGCCGGCGCCCAGCTTTCTCACGATCGCCGACAGCTTATGTATAATTGTATACAATTATACATAAGCGTGCAACAAGAAAATGGAATACTAAAAAACCGCTCTGGATTTTTCTCCAGAACGGCTCTTCTTAAGTTTATTTAATCAATTCCAATTCAACTGGAATCGATGCTTCTACACTTTCACCTTTTAATGATTGTACCGCCGCTTCAACCGCTTGTTCACCGATCAAATCCGGCTTTTGCGCAACAGTTGCAGCTAACTTTCCTTCTTCAACAGCTTTGACAGCATCTTCTGTTGCATCAAATCCGATAACTAAGACGTCTTTGCCAGCTGCCGCAACTGCCTCCAGTGCACCGAGCGCCATTTCATCGTTATGTGCGAACACACCTTTGATGTCAGGATTTGCTTGGAGAATGTTTTCCATAACCGTCAAACCTTCCGCGCGATTGAAATTCGCTGTTTGTTTCGCAACGATATCCAGCTTGTCCGCTACCGCTTCATTGAAACCAGTGCCGCGGTCGCGTGCTGAAGATGAGCCGGAAACCCCTTCCAATTCTGCAACCTTCGCACCTTCGCCGACGAGTTCAACCAAATATTCTCCAGCTAATTTTCCGCCTGCTGCGTTATCCGATGCGATATGCGATACCACTTCTCCGCCTTCAGCCGTACGATCCACTGTAATGACAGGGATCCCTGCACTATTCGCAGACTCGACAGCCGTCACGACCGCCGCAGAGTCCGTCGGATTGATCAAGATCAAATCGACACCTTGTTGAATCAAGTCCTCTACATCACTTGCTTGCTTAGCCGCATCATCTTGTGCGTCAATCACCGTAAGAGAGGCACCAAGTTCTTTCGCTTTCTCTTTCGCTCCATCGCTCAAAGTGACGAAAAATGGGTTATTTAATGTAGAAATTGAAAAGCCGATTTTCATACTTGCATCGTTGCCGCCTTCTGTTGCGCCCTCATCTTTTTTGGAGCCCGGGGCATCCATTGAACAGGCAGCAAGTACGAAGATCAATGCCATGACGAATAAATACTTTAACTTTTTCATTACAAAACCTCTCCCTTATGCTTCTTTTTTTCGATCGAGTAATACCGCGATTAGAATGACTGCACCTTTGACAACTTGTTGAAAGAAAGACGAGACACCGATCAAGTTCAAACCGTTATTCAAGACGCCGATAATGAGTGCACCTATAATCGTACCGACAATCCAACCGCGTCCCCCTGTCAAGCTCGTCCCTCCGAGTACAACCGCAGCGATAGCATCCAATTCAAACATCGTACCCGCGGTCGGTTGTGCCGAGTTCAGTCTTGACGTCAAAATCAGTGAGGCAAGTGCCGCCAAAGCCCCCGTCAATGCATAGACGTAAATTTTAATGCGATCTACGCTGATGCCCGAAAGCCGGGAAGCTTCTTCATTTCCACCGACCGCATACACGCGGCGGCCGAAAGTCGTCTTCTTCAAGATGAAATACAAAACACCAAATGCGATGATCATTGTGACGACAGGGACCGGAATGCCGAAGAAATACCCTTTTCCTAGCATTTGAAACGCCATCGAATCGCCTAGTCCTGAAATCGGCTTTCCTTCCGTATAAACGAGCGTCAAGCCACGGTAAATTGTCATCGTCGCCAAAGTAGCGATAAATGGTGCCACTTTCCCTTTTGCAATAATGAGACCGTTAATCGCCCCTAATATCGCGCCGAGTAGCAAGCCAAGTAACATTGCTAGAAGGGGATCCATTCCCCCTGCCATCAAGCCTGCTGAAACTGCACCTGTCAGTGCTAATATGGAACCGACCGATAAGTCGATGCCTCCTGTTAAAATAACGAAAGTCATCCCAAATGCGATCAGCGCATTGATAGACACTTGTCTTAAAACGTTCAACAAGTTATTCAAGGTCAAGAAGCTTGGACTCATGATCGATATGATGGCCACGATTAACAACAAACCGATAAACGGCCCGATTTTTTGCAGGAATGACTGCGTGTTAGATTTGAGCAACTTTGTCGCCTCCCGTTGCATAATGCATAATATGTTCTTGCGTCATTTCTTCTTTTGGAATCTCAGCCATCAGTTGCCCTTCATGCATGACGAGCACCCGATCCGCCATTCCGATCACTTCCGGCAGTTCAGACGAAACCATTAAAATGGCCACGCCTCTTTCCGCCAGTTCATTGATGATCGAATAGATTTCTTTTTTCGCACCGACGTCCACACCTCTTGTCGGCTCGTCCAATATTAAGATATCCGGTTCGATCCCTAACCACTTAGCGATGACGACTTTTTGTTGGTTTCCACCACTCAATGATTTTGCGGTTTGCGTCGGTCCTGACAATCGGATTCCGAGCCGTTCCACCATCGAGTCGTACAATTGCTTTTCTTCGTTTGTATTAATAAATCCGCTTTTCGCGACTTTGTTGAAATTCGTCAAGCTTATATTGTCTTGAACCGAAAAGTCGACGATTAACCCTTCCGATTTCCGGTCTTCTGTCACATAGCCAAACCCAAGTTTTTTCGCTTGCAGCGGATTATTGATTTTCACTTGTTGGCCATCCAATACCAGTTCTCCCGCTGTCAGTTTTCGATAGCCGAAGATTGCCTGGACGACTTCAGTTCTTCCAGCACCCATCAGGCCGGCGATGGCAAGCACTTCCCCTTTGCGCAAATCAAAGGACACATCTTCAAACATGCCTTCTCTCGACAATCCTTTCGCTTGCAACTTCACTTCGCCAATTTCGGCATTTCGCTGAGGAAACCGTTCACCCAGCTCACGGCCGACCATCATTTGGACGATTTCATCGAAATCTGTTTCTTTGATTTTCTTCGTTCCAACATACGAACCATCCCGCAAAATGGTGATCTGGTCACACAGTGCAAAGATTTCTTCCATTCTGTGGGAAATATAAACGAAGGAAACGCCCGTCGATTGTAGAGAGCGAATCGTTTCAAACAACGATTCGATTTCGCGATCCGTCAATGCGGCTGTCGGTTCGTCCATAATGATGACTTCTGCATTAGAGGAAATCGCCTTTGCAATTTCGATGATCTGCTGCTTACCGACCGAAAGGCTGCCTGCTGGCGTTCGAACATCATCATGTAAACCAAGCTCAGCTAAAATCTTTTTCGCTTCTTCATTCATTTCCTTTGTTTTCAAAATACCTGTTTTCCCATATGTCTTTTCTTTACCGAGAAATAAATTTTCTGCCACTGTTAAGTGTGGTAATATGTTCAATTCTTGGTGGATAACCGCGATCCCCGCCTGCTCCGATTCTTTTGGATTTTTATAATCGACAAGTTCGCCTCTTACGCGCACTTCTCCCGCGTCGCGCGCATAAATGCCTGTTAAAATTTTCATCATCGTCGATTTGCCGGCGCCATTTTCACCCATTAGCGCATGGATTTCCCCTTTTTGCAAAGAAAATTCTACGTCTTTCAAAACGACATTGCCATCGAACGCTTTCGTAATGCCTGTCATTTCAATCAATTGCTTCACCCGCCCTCCATCATAGTCGGAAACGCATTAATCAGTGACATTATTTTGTAATCGTTTTTGAACTTCTGCTAGTGGCGGCATTCCGCCTTGTGCGCCGAATTTCTCAACCGACAATGAACCGGCAGCATTTGCAAACCGGACCGCTTTTTGCAAATCATATCCTTCGACAATCGCATAAGCGAGCGCGCCATTGAATGTATCTCCTGCACCTGTTGTATCGATCGCATCTGTTTTAAATCCTTTAACAATGACATGCTGTTTGCCATCGAAAAATCTTGCGCCTGCATCGCCCAAAGTTACAATCAATCGGTTCGGATATTTTTCCAGTGCTGTCTCCATATCTGTTCCAAAAATTTGCTCACACTCTGTTTCATTCGGCGTCAAATAAGCGACATTTCGCATAAATTGTTCCCGAAAACCGCCAGCCGGCGCCGGGTTCAATAAAACTGGAATGTCCATCTCTGCACATAATTGTAATATGTATTCAATTGTCGGAATCGGAATTTCCAATTGCAAGACGACAAGTCGACTTTTGGCAATCTTCTCTTTCATATCATTCACATGAGCAGGGCTCATTTCAAAATTTGCGCCTGATACGACAATAATTCGATTATCGCCTTCCGACAATAAAATATTGGCAATGCCCGAAGCCGTGCCAGAAATTGTGCGGATTCCTTCCACATTCACTGTATTCGCTTTCAAATTTTCGATCAG
Organism: uncultured Sporosarcina sp.; assembly: GCA_948469885.1. Taxonomy (GTDB): domain Bacteria; phylum Bacillota; class Bacilli; order Bacillales_A; family Planococcaceae; genus Sporosarcina. Next base: position 23,601 of record CAOKMT010000028.1, read on the forward strand.
CTCTTCACCGAAACCATCATTTCCGACATTGGCGATCATTTGAACATGCCCGCCCAATCGTGCCGCAGCAACCGCCTGATTTGCCCCTTTTCCACCGGGTACGGTCGTAAATGACTCTCCTAATGTCGTCTCACCTTGACGCGGAAAATTTTCCGTTTGCACAACTAAATCCATGTTGATACTGCCAATGACCGTTATCATCGTTCCTCACTCCTCGTCGTTCCCCGTATCATTAATTGGACCGGGACTCGAACTTCTTTTTCAGATAAAGATTGCCCTTCAATCGATTGAATCAGTAAACGCGTCGCAATTGTGCCCATTTTATACAAATCTTGTGCTACCGTTGTCAAACCCGGTGTCAACATACTACTTAAACCGATGCCATCGAACCCGATAATTTGAAGTTTCTCAGGCACATGGATGCCTAATCCATGTGCCGCTTTCAAAGCTCCCGCTGCCGAAATATCACTGCTGGCGAAAACGCCATCAATGCTTGGGTTTTCCAAAAGGAGCCTTTTGGCGATCGCTTCAGATCGATCGAATTGGAATGGACAGTCTACAACAAGCGTGTTTATCCCTTTCCCTTTTACCGCTTCCAAAAAACCGGCAACTCGGTCTTCCGCCGGTTCGACTCCTCTCGGCCCTCGCAGGCAGACAATATGGCGACAACCTTGTTCAATCAAATAGGATGTCCCCATATGGGCCCCTTCATGATTATTGGAAGTAACTGTCGGAATTGACGCATGAATTTTACGATCCAGTGCCACGACAGGCAAGTCCAATTTTTGATACTGCGCTGTATTGGACTCATTCGTTGTCACGATAAAACCAGCGACATATTTTTGTTGCAACGTTTCAATATAATGCATTTCTTTTTCGGCATCTTCGTCAGAATTGCATAAGACGACCGTATACCCATATTGCAACGCTACATCTTCAACTGCTCGTGCAAGTTCAGGAAAAAAGGGATTCACAATATCAGGAACGATTAAACCGATAAACTTCGTTTGTTTTGTACTTAATGAACGTGCTACTAAATTCGGTTTATAATTCAAATCCCGAATCGCCAATTCAATTGCCGCTTTCGCTTCTTGACTGACATAGCCTTTGTTATTTAAAAAACGTGAAACAGTGGCAACGGAAACGCCTGAACTTTTTGCAACATCACGTATATTCGCCATCTATTTCACCTCGTTTTCGGAAAAATGTGTAACCGGTTACACATACTATATCAAGTTGTCGATTTAATTGTCAATCCGCAAATTAACTATGTTTTAAATTGAAAGAATCGGATAACTCGCTATTTTCATTAAAGTGATCAGATTCATCATACAGATACAAGTTCCTTGAATTTCGTTGAAAATGTTCTGGCGTCGGTAGACTCACTTACTTGTAAAGGGAATCAAATACAAGAAACGCCCATAACGAGGAGGCTTCTCCTTGGTATGGGCGTCTCTTTTTCAATTAGTCAACGAATCCGTTCCATGATCTCTTCGACCAATCGACTCAGCTGGTGATCCGCTTCAACAACAGTGTCTTTCCTCACGCCGAAATAAAACTTACATTTCGGTTCAGTTCCTGAGGGTCTCACGCAAATCCACGAACCGTCTGCTAGTATATATTTGACGACATCCGCTTGCGGAAGCGATAACGGGTGTGAAGTGCCATCGTCTTCTGTCCGTAAACCGGACGCGTAATCTTCCACTGCGCTTACGCCGATACCCGCAATCGATGAAGGCGCATTGTTTCGGAACTGTTCCATGATCCGACTAATTGTTTCTCTTCCTTCAATGCCCTCTAGTGTTAATGATTGAAGGGCTTCTTTATAATACCCAAGCTCTTCATATAAATCCGTCAATGCATCATTCAATGTCTTGCCGTCCGATTTATAATGAGCAGCCATTTCCGCCGTGAGTAAAGCCGCTTGCACAGCATCCTTGTCTCTCGCAAAATCCCCGATTAAATAACCATAGCTTTCTTCATATCCAAATAAAAACGAATAAGTTCCGTCGTTCGCAAATTCCTCGATTTTTTCTGAAATGAATTTAAATCCAGTTAATGTATCGAGCATATCGACACCGAACTTGGCGGCGACCGCTCTACCAAATTCTGAAGTGACGATCGTCTTCAACGCCACACCGTTTTCTGGCAAATCGCTTCTTTTCTCTTTTTGCGACAGGATATAATGAAGCAACAAAGCGCCGAGCTGATTCCCGGTCAGCAACTCGTATTCGTCTTCTTTGTTTCGGACGGCTACGCCAAGACGGTCCGCGTCAGGATCAGTCGCAAGCAGTAAATCTGCCCCCTGTTCATAGCCAAGCTGCATTGCAAGCTCAAAAGCTTCTCGCTCTTCGGGATTCGGGTAAGAGACTGTTGGAAAATCCGACTGTTGTTTCGCTTGTTCTGGAACGAGCGAAACCGATGTAAAGCCATAATTCCGAAGTCCTTCCATCACTGGCACAAGACCCGAGCCGTGTAATGGGGTGTAAACAATCGATAATTTTTCTCCCGCTTTTTCAAGCACATCAGGATTTTCACGGATGGTCAGTAATTTTTGCTGGTATGCCGTATCGATTTCTTCCAACACATACTGCAATACACCATTTTTAAGAAGCGTTTCTTCCTGCTCAACTTCTATGGTAAATAAATCTTCAATGGAATCCATATGTGCAACAATAACGTCTGCTGCCTCTGGTGGCAATTGACCGCCGTCCTCCCCGTACACTTTAAAACCATTATATTGAGCTGGGTTATGACTTGCTGTGATGACAACACCCGCAAATGCCTGTAAATGGCGGATGGCAAAAGACAATTCTGGCGTCGGTCTGCTTTCACTGAAGACATATGAGCGGATTCCGTACTTGCCAATCGTTTTTGCTGTCTCAAGCGCAAATTCTTTAGAAAAATAGCGGGTATCATAAGCGATGACGACACCACGTGCCATCGCTTCCGGTCCTGCCGCTTTCATATAAAGAGCAAGCCCTTTTGCAACACGTCGAATCGTGTATAAGTTCATGCGATTCGTGCCCGCTCCGAGCAAACCTCGCATGCCCCCCGTTCCGAACGATAAAAATTGGTAAAACCGATCTTCCATTTCACGCCGATTATCGCGAATGGTGATCAGCTCTTTTTTCATGTCTTCGGGCAAGGATACTTCCCTCGCCCATCTATCATATACATCAACATATGTGTTAATCGTTAAAACCTCCTGTTACTCTCCCGATTTTTTCAGCAAGCTGAACGTCTTGCTTTTATAAGCTTCGACGCCTGGCTGATCGAATGGGTTGACACCCGATAAGTAGGCACTCATTGCACAAGCTTTCATGAAAAAGTAAAGTAAATAACCAAGATGGAACTCGTCTAACTTGCCAAGCTCTAATTGAATGACAGGAACGCCACCATCCGCATGGGCAAGTGCAGTCCCGTTTTTCGAAATGCGGTTAATGTCGTTCAACGTTTTCGTCGATAAATAATTCAAGCCGTCACGATCCGCATCGTCGAATGGAATCCCTTGGTCATCGGTCACCTCATTGAAATGGAGCAATGTTTCAAATAACATTCTTTCACCATCTTGAATGTATTGTCCGATCGAGTGTAAGTCCGTTGAATAAGACACCGCAGCAGGGAAAATCCCTTTCAATGCTTTCCCTTCACTCTCTCCGAATAGTTGCTTCCACCATTCATGGAAATTTTTCAACGCCGGTTCGAATGAAGCCAATAATTCGATCTTATATCCTTTTTTGTATAAAGCTTGTCGGGCCACCGCATACCGATAAGCCATATTCCTTTCCAAATGATCGTCCGTCGATTCTTGGGCTGCACGTTTTGCGCCTGCCAACAATGCCCGGATATCAGAGCCTGCTACCGCCAGCGGCAATAAACCGACAGGTGTCAATACCGAATAACGGCCCCCAACATCATCCGGGATGACGAACGAGCGGTATCCTTTTTCATTCGCAAGTTGTTTAAGTGCACCTTTCATCTGATCTGTCGTCACGACAATGCGCTCAGAAGCTTCTTCCCCGTAACGCTCTTCCATATAAGCCCTTAAAATTCGAAAAGCAATGGCGGGCTCCGTCGTCGTGCCTGATTTCGAAATGACATTGATAAACACTTCTTTGTCTTCGATGTAACGCAGTAATTGTTGCATATAAGCACCGCTCATATTTTGTCCTGCGTACACAATTTCAGGCGTCCGCCCTGTTTTTCCAAAATAAGGCCTTAACGCATCATGGACTGCTTTCGTTCCTAAATACGAGCCCCCGACGCCGATGACGATCAACACAGAGGCTCGTTCACCGATTTCTTTCGCCAATGTTTCAATTGACTGTAAGAGCGTTTCTTGATTTTTTAGCGGCAAATTGAGCCAACCTAAATAATCAGCACCGACTGAAGTGCCCTCATTCATCTTTCTATGTATTTCCTTAACGGCTTCCGCATACTTCGCTTTCTCTTCATGCGTTATATATTGCTTAAGTAAATTCGTATTTAATGTAAGTATATCCATTTCTACTCCATCCTAAATAAAGTAAACCTGTCTATGACTGTTTACAATTCCAATAGTTTTTGTTCGTTCTCTATACTTTTTCCATTATAGCAGAAGTTTTCAATCGACACCTTTTTAACGACGAATCAATGACGCCTCGCTTAATTGCGCCTGGATTTTTCGAGCTTGCTCTAAAAAATCCGTGATATTCGCCGAAGGCTTTAATTGGATTCCGCAAGAGTTTGAACTCCCTCTAAATGGAGGGCATTTCTGCTGAATTCATATAAAAGCCGCCCCGTGTTACGGGACGGCTTCCTATCATTCATTCCCAATAAGTGTCAGTGCACGATCGGATGTAAGACGGACTTCATAGACGACGGTGCCGTCTGCTTTTCGGTCCACTTCCTCCATCCCTTCAATTGGACGTAAAGTTTTGCCTTCTGCCAGTTGCACTTCAAGGCGGACCGGGATGCCCCCCAAATACTCACCTTCCCAAATCTCACCGGGCGTCAGCGTAAGTG
>CAOKMT010000029.1 GCA_948469885.1 uncultured Sporosarcina sp.
CCCCCGGGGATCCTTTAATCACATCCGGAAACTCATTTTTCAAAAGAAATACAAATGACCAAGCGATCATACAAAACACGCCTGATACAATGAACGGCAATCCTTCGAACAGATTGACAAGCGGAACAAATAATGGGCCCGCTCCAAATCCCATTCCAAAGGATAATCCGTAAATTGCAATATTACGACCAAGCTTATGGGCAGGAGAGGAGCTCGTCACCCACGTCTGGGAAGCGAAGTGCAACGCATGATCTCCAATTCCGATAATCAATCGTAATAAAAACCAAAATATTGTATGTTTCCATAACGGGAAAGCGAATAACGAAATGAAGACGAGTATACCGCCGAAAACAATAATCGGTTTATAACCAAACCGTCGGAGCGGTGCTTCCATAAACGGCGAAACTAATAAGACACCGATATATAAGCCAGTGGCATTCAATCCATTCAACACACTTGACACACCATCGCGTTCAAAAATCACGGATATGAGCGGCAAAAGCATGCCTTGTGAAAAACCTGAAATGGCAACAATAATAACGAGAATCTTAAATCTTCTTTTCTCAAGCTTTGAAAATGTAGTATCCATAGGCATTTCGCTCCCATCCACAATAAATTTCTGTATAATTCTAACATAAGGAGGAGATTAATAATGAGATTTTCTATGACTGAACACGGGTTTGAAACAGAAACTTCTTTTGGTACGCTTCAAGTCTCATCTAATGAGGAACATGGGTTTAGACCTTTTCAACTGCTCGTATCATCACTTGCCGTTTGCAGTGGAGGCGTATTACGCAATATCCTCGAAAAAATGCGTATGCCCGCTACTAATATATCCATTGAAGTCAAAGAAGTTGATCGCAACGCCGATGAAGCAAATAAAATAGAAAAGATTCATCTCCATTTCGTCATCGAAGGCGCTAAAGTTGAAGAAAAGAAAATGCCACGGGCGCTTGAACTGACAAGTAAAAATTGTGCGATGTTGCAATCCGTCGCAGGCTCCATTGAAGTGACCAAAACTTACGAAATCTTGTGAAAACCGACTTATCAAAAGTAATTATTCATTAAGAAAAGGCTCAGTTTCTATCTGTATAGCAGATAAAAACTGAGCCTTTTTTATTCATTCTCTCTTAAATTTCATCATATCACGAACATTTATTTATTGTAAATGTTCTGGTCTCCTTTTCTCATTCTGTTATGAAGTAAATTTAATAGCTCTTTTTCCTTTCTTATGGCATACTATAAATTATAATGATTATCAACAAGTAGTAATTATAATTTATTTGTAACAGGTGACTGACCAACTAGGAGGGAGCAAGATGACTATTTTCAATGAACCTTACCAACAGAAAAAAACCTATAATTGGCAGGAACATATAGAATTGATCGCCGCTACCCTTTCAGGTTTGCTCATCATTGCGGCATGGACAGTCGGGAAAAATGATATTGAAAGTCTTTCTGTCTCTCTTTATGTGATCGCCTTTTTAATCGGTGGCTATGCCAAGGCGAAAGAAGGTATCGAAGAAACAATTGCCAATAAAGAATTGAACGTGGAAATGCTGATGGTTTTTGCAGCAATCGGCTCTGCGTTAATTGGCTATTGGACAGAAGGCGCAGTTCTCATCTTTATCTTTGCGCTAAGCGGCGCACTGGAAACGTACACGTTGAATAAAAGCCATAAAGAGATTTCGGCACTTATGGAATTACAACCTGAAGAGGCATTTCTGCTGCAAGAAGACGGTACGACGACGAGCGTACCAACGGGTTCACTTACAGTTGGATCGCTTTTGCTCGTTAAGCCAGGAGAACGCATCCCAGTGGACGGCAAAATTACAAATGGGACGACGACCGTCGACATGTCTGCCATTAATGGCGAAGCGATTCCAGCATTAAAAGGACTCGGCGATGAACTATTTGCGGGAACAGTGAATATCAGCGGATCGGTTCATATGGAAATGACAAAACCGAGTTCAGAAACACTTTTCCAAAAAATCATGACACTCGTTCAAACCGCACAAAGCGAAAAGTCACCCACTCAGCAGTTTATCGAACGCTTTGAAGGTACTTACGTCAAAGTTGTAATCGCCATTGTCGTTGTTATGATGTTCCTTCCCCATTACCTATTGAGTTGGGATTGGACGACGACAGTGTACCGTGCGATCGTCTTGCTCGTCGTCGCTTCTCCTTGCGCACTTGTCGCTTCTATCATGCCAGCGACGCTCGCCGCGGTTTCTCATGGGGCAAAACGGGGTTTACTTTTTAAAGGCGGGGTTCATCTTGAACAGCTTGCCTCATTGAAGACCATTGCATTCGATAAAACTGGTACACTCACCACTGGGAAACCCGTCGTCACAGATTTTCACGTACGAGACGGAGAAGCCGCCGAGATTGCCCTCGCCTTATTGGCTGGCATCGAAGTACAATCGAATCACCCACTGGCAATCGCCATTACACAATTTGCTGAAGAAAAAGGCATCACACCAGTACCTGGTCTACAAATTGAAGATGTGCCAGGATATGGAATTCGAGCCTCTTACAACGACGAAAAAGTGATTGTCGGCAACCCGCGATTCGTTGGAGCGACGATGGCGCAAAACTTTCAAAACGGCATTGTGCAACAATTAGAAGAGGAAGGGAAAACCGTCATTTTATTAAAAGATCAATACGGTATTGTCGCCATAGCGGCCTTAAAAGACACGTTGCGAGACACAACAGTCCAAGCCATCAAAGCGGTGAAAAAAGCAGGACTTCATACAGTTATGTTAACCGGAGATAACGAAAAAACAGCCGCCATCATATCAAAAGAAGCGGGACTCGATACGTACATCGCCGAATGTCTACCTCATATGAAAGTGGAACATTTAAAACGGTTGCTTGAGAAATATCATTCGGTCGGCATGGTCGGAGATGGGATCAATGATGCACCTGCCCTGGCAACTGCTACTTCAGGCATCGCCATGGGGGATGGAACAGACGTCGCACTGGAAACTGCCGATGTCGTCTTAATGAAAAATGATTTGGCGCGAATCGCCTATGCACTTAAACTTTCACGAAAAATGCAGCGGATTGTGAAACAAAATATCTTCTTGTCCGTTAGTGTCATTGGCTTATTGATCCTTGCAAACTTCATGCAAATCATCGACCTTCCTATCGGTGTTATCGGCCATGAAGGCAGTACCATTCTCGTCATTTTAAACGGATTACGAATGTTAAACCCGATAGATTGAAAAAGAAAAAGCGATGCTATCAAATGACAGCATCGCTTTTCTTTTTCGCACGTATCACTTCAGCCCTTTCGCTTACGACCGCATTAATTTGTCCGCCAAGCATAAGAATGATCGCAGACAAATATAGCCACATCATCAAGACGATAATCGCCCCGATGCTTCCATATGTGTTCGCATAACTGCCGTAGTTACTCACGTAAAAGGAAAAGCCGAGCGAAGTTAAGATCCAGCCGATTGTTGCAATTGCAGCGCCTGGAATGACACTTCTCAACCGAATTTTCAAATCTGGTACAAGCCAGTAAATAAGTGAAAAGACGGAGAATATGAGAACAGGGGGGATTCCCCAACGTAACTTGCCCCACATTTTCAAAAATCCTTCTTCCAATCCGAAATACGAGAATGCTAGAACGCCTATTTGTTCACCAAAAACAGGTAAAACAAGCGCGACAACCAAGACAGCGATCAGCATGACTGTAAAAACAACCGACATGCTACGCGCCAAGACAAATGATCGACTCTCCTCTGTGAAATAGGAACGGTTCAACGCTTTCGTGAGCGCATTCATTCCCTTCGAAGCGGACCAGACAGTTGCAAGGGCCCCGATCGATAACAAGCCCCCATTCCGATTGTTCAACACTTCACCGACCGTATCTTCAATGAGTGAAGCGACACTTGCCGGCGCATACTCACGAATGAATAAAAAGATCTGTGATTGGTCAAGATCCAAGTAAGGCAATAACGTAAAGATAAAGATTAATAGAGGGAATAATGCGAGCAGGAAAAAGAAAGCGAGTTGCGAGCCAAGGCCCGTCACGTCAACTTTCTTTATCCGTGTAATTAACTCTTTTGCAAATCCATTCGCAGTCGTCACATCAAACTCATTCAAATCTCCGTCTTTGACATCGTCCAAAAAGCCCTTAAATTTTGATTGGCTCTGTTCTTCATGATCTTCCGATTTTTTTGCACGATCCAATTCGGCTTGAGGCGCTGATGTAGATGTAGGATTAGGAGTTGTGGAAACTTTTTTGCTCATTGTTCGACCACTCCTTTCCTCCTCACTTACTTTCCCAGTCCTTCACCTGTTGAACTTTCTTTCACGATTGTTTTATACTCATCTTTCGCCTCTGTAAAAGCATCTTTTGTATCGACGACTAACTCTTTCACTTGTGGACTCAGATCTTTCAATTCATCAATTTTCCCTTTAAAGTATGTGGCATCCTCGGAAAACTGCTCATAAAGCGACTGGTACTTCTCCGATTTTTCCTTCACTTTCGCTTTTAAAATATCTGGATTTTTTGCATAGAAACTTACATCATTGATCGTTCGTTTCGACTTGGCTGCCACTTGTCGGCGTGTGCTGTAATCGAACAGACTAATAATAGCGCCTGTAAGTGCCCCAAATACAATAAATTTTCCAAGCTTGCTCTTACCCATTGAATATCCTCCCATTCTTACGAAATCATATTGATTATCATACCCTTAACAATCGAGTTAAAAACACAAATAGCTGAACTTACAAATTAAAGCAAAAATCATTCCATTTTTTGGTTGAATACTAAAAGTCTTGCATGATCTATTGGACGTCTGTTTAAGCCAATTCCCTGCATGGGAGCGGGGCTCAAGGTGATCCGAAATGATAAATCCCATTGACACCTTCGAAAAAGCATGAAATGATAGTTGACAGACAAATGAAACGAATGAAAGGTGGCCCGCTTACCTATGGACTTGACAAAACCTTCTAGTGAAAACATCGCATATATGATCGAACAAATCAAAGAAAAACTTCGTATGGTCAATGTTGACGCAATGAAAGCAGAAAGCTTCAACACCAATAAATATGATGATTTAGTTTATATTTATAAAATGGTGATGAAGCGGAATCATATTAGTGCGAATGAAATCGAATTAATCGTCAGCGAACTCGGCTCATTGCGCAATTAATGTAACTGGTTTATAAAATTAAAGCGAAGAAGTTAAAAGGCTTTCTCTCCTGATTGGATGAGAAGGCCTTTTTACTAATCGTTTATTCGTATGAACTGCCATCTTGGAGAACGAGTGGCTGAATAAGAATTTCGACACGACGATTTTTATTGCGGCCTTCAGCTGTCTCATTCGATGCAATCGGCTGAAACTCGCCGTATCCTTTTGCACTAAATAACAATGGATCTACTTGATCATGGTTTACCATCAGCTTTAAGAAATTCACTGCTCGCATGACACTCAGCTCCCAGTTTGAAGAAAACTCATTATTATTCATCGGAACATCATCGGTATGTCCCGTGACAACGATATGCCGGGGCGGATCGAAGACGAGCAACTCGGAAAGTTCGTCAGCAAGCGGAAAATATTCCGGTTTAATATCCGCCTTTCCTGGATTGAACAGAATACTATCCCGAATGGTGACGAGCAACCCTTCATCCGTCATCGTCGTTTCGAATTGGTTTTCTAATTCATACACGGCAATGTACTCGTCCACTCTATTTTGAATTTCGGAAAGGGACTTCTGATCTTCAATGTACGTTGTATTCTCTTCCCCCTCACCGACAGAGTCTTTCGGGATCGGTGCAGGAGATGGTGCTGACTGGTCCATAATCCCTTGACCACCGTCAAAAATTTCATTGAACACCGTAGAGATTTTGTTGAATTTCTCCATATCAACCGCACTCGATGCGAACAAAACGATAAACAACGCAAGTAGAAGCGTCATCAAATCTGCATATGGCAAGAGCCAAGATTCGTTCACTTCCCCTGAATCCTTTTTTCTCTTACGTCTCCTCGCCAACTTGCGCCGCCTCCTTATCCACTTGATTTTCAGCGGCTAGTTTCCGGCGCTCTTCGACTGATAAATAAGATGACAGTTTTTGCTCTATAACACGTGGAGCTTCACCTTCAAGTACGGAGAGGATCCCCTCGACCATCAACATTTTTTGCCGCGCTTCTTCATTGGATTTCCGCTTCAATTTATTGGCAAATGGATGCCAAAGCACGTACCCCGTAAATATACCGAGAAGTGTTGCGATAAATGCTGCTGAAATGGCAGCTCCCAGTGCGTTCACATCATCCAAGTCTTTTAATGCCGCGATCAAACCAACGACAGCACCGAGTACACCAAGCGTCGGTGCATACGTACCTGCTTGGGAAAAGATGAGCGCTCCCGCCGAATGACGATCTTCCATTGCCTCAACTTCCTCCGTTAGTACATCTCTTATGTAATCGGCATTTTGCCCGTCAATGGCAAGACCGAGACCATTTTTCAAAAATGGATCATTGATATCTTCTGTCTTTGCTTCGAGTGATAATAATCCTTCCCGTCTCGCAATATCGGCCCATCCCGAGAACATACGTATAATTTCGGCATCAGAGGCCAATTTTTGTTCTTTGAATAGGACACCGAATAACTTCGGAACCCGTTTCAATTCACTCATCGGAAACGCGATAATAACGGAAGCCGCTGTTCCGAAAATAATGATTAAGATTGCTGCAACATTGAACAAACTACCAAGTGCTACACCTTTCATTGCCATTCCGACAAAAAGTGCCACTATCCCGATGACAAGTCCGATCACCGTTGAAAAATCCATATGTAGAACCTCCAAGTATTCCATTCTCTTTCTTATGTCGGTCATTTTATCATTTTCTTTAGAAGCTCGAAGAGAAAATACGACTCGCTTCCTCACTGCTCATCCATTGCATGCTTCAACAAAAAATTGGTAAGATTATAGATATTTAAGAAAGGAGCTGTTGTCATGTCTTCATTTGAACAACAACTAGCCCATTACGCGGAACTTGCAGTAAAAGTAGGTGTCAATATTCAACCTGACCAGTACCTCTACATCAATGCTTCGACAGATGCGCTTGATTTCGTACGTCTCGTCACCGAAAAAGCATATGATGCAGGTGCACGTCAAGTATTCATCGATTTTTCCGATGATGTGATTGCCCGGCTTCGTTATGAAAAAGCGCCCGCCGACTCTTTCTCTGAGTTTCCTGAGTGGAAAGTGATGGAACGTGAACAGTTGGCGGAAAAAGGTGCGGCTTTCATGACCATCATGTCCCAAAGCCCCGACTTGCTACAAGGGATAGATCCTTCCCGGATCGCGAACTTCCAGCAAGCATCTGGCAAAGCTTTGGATAATTTCCGGCAAGATTTACAAGCAGATAAATTTAGTTGGACGGTCATTGCCGTACCATCCGAAAAGTGGGCTGCAAAAGTATTTCCAACTCTCCCGGAGACTGACCAAGTCCCCGCACTGTGGGATGCCATTTTTAAAGCTGTTCGAGCAAATGTAGCAGACCCTGTGCAAGCATGGACAGACCATGATAATTTGTTGCATGAAAAAGTCGATTACTTGAATGCAAAAAATTATCACAAGCTCCATTACCGTGCACCTGGCACTGATTTAACAATCGAACTCCCTGCTGGACATATATGGTGTGGCGCCGGCAGCGTCAACGTGAAAGGTCACCCTTTCATGGCAAATATGCCGACAGAAGAAGTATTCACAGTCCCTCATAAAACGGGAGTGAACGGTCATGTATCGAGCACAAAACCGCTAAGCTATGGTGGGAATATTATCGATAATTTCACGATTACATTTAAAGACGGTCAAGTTACAAATATATCTGCTGAACAAGGAGAAGACGTATTGCGACATCTGATCGATACGGATGAGGGCGCGAAATATTTAGGCGAGGTCGCTTTAGTACCCCATACCTCTCCAATTTCACAATCAAACATCCTTTTTTACAATACGTTGTTTGACGAAAACGCTTCAAATCACCTTGCGCTTGGAAGCGCCTATGCATTCTGTCTTGAAGGTGGAAAGACGATGTCACGCGAAGAGTTGGAAAAGAACGGACTAAACCAAAGCATAACCCACGTCGACTTCATGATCGGTTCCGAAAAAATGGATATTGACGGCATCTTGGCAAATGGGACGAAAGAAGCTATTTTCCGCGATGGCAATTGGACGTTTTAATTTTTGTCACAATTAGAAAGAAAAGTAGACAACCCTCTTAATATCTTCGTTGTTTTGTTGTATAATACAGAAAGAGAGAAAACTACGAAATGAAAGCGGAGGTCATTTAGATGGGTTTAATGTTTTTAACCGTGACAGGCTATATGGTTTGCATGGGAATCGTAGCAGGAACGATCATGTATTACCTTACGCAAGCATTCGATTCTACTCAAGCTGAAATAATTGATCCAAAACCAGATACAGCAGAACAATAAGAATTGCCATTTCAGAGTGTAGACAAAGTCATTTCCGACTTTGTCTACACTTTTTTTAAAAGATAAAATGAGTGTCAAGGTGTATCTTCAGCCTATTAAAATGCTTGTCAAGGAAGGCAAGCTAACTACGCGACTCCTGGAAAGTACCTGAATTTCTGCAAAGTTACAGAAATAAGACCAATCGAACTTTTCGCTGTTTAATTGGCACCTCTTTTCTTTTCCCTAACTTTTTTGTACAATGGTATATAAAAACGAATAAATGGGGGGACTTGCAATGACACTTCTTTCAGAAATCCTAGCATACAATAAAGACTTCGTATCCGAAAAACAATATGAACAATACGAAACGACAAAATTTCCGGATAAACGAATCGTCATATTAACGTGTATGGACACCAGATTAACTGAACTACTGCTAAAATCCATGAACTTAAAAAATGGCGATGCAAAAATAATTAAAAGTGCGGGCGCAGTGGTCACACACCCTTTTGGTGGGATTATGCGAAGTCTCCTTATCGCGGTCTATCAACTGCAAGCAGATGAAGTATTCATTGTCGGTCATCATGATTGTGGAATGAGTACCATTAACACTGACGACATGATTGAGGAAATGGTCAAGCGCGGAATCGACAAAAGTCTTTTCAAAACGCTGCATTACTCGGGGATCGATATGAAAGATTGGCTTTACGGCTTCGATGATGTGACGGAAAGTGTTCGAGCAAGTGTTGAACTCGTTCAAAACCATCCGCTCATGGATCCGTTGGTGCCTATCCATGGACTTGTCATTAACCCTTCAACTGGCGCACTTGATACGATCGTCAACGGTTATACGAAATAATTCCCCGTATTCTTTCCGACATATTTCCCGGGGAATAGACGGCAAGAAAAGACATCTATTAGACTTTAAACGAATTAAAAGCCGGTTCCTTATTAGCGGAATCGGCTTTTTAATTTTGCTTTCAATTTCCGCAATGCGGCCTTTCCCTTTCAAAAGTCGTCTTCCACCATCGCATATATATAGTGGTCTTCCCATACCCCGTTTATATAAAGTAATTTCCTTAACAAACCTTCTTGGGTATAACCCGATCTTTCCAGCACGATAATCGATCCTTTATTGCGGGGTGAAACATACGCTTCCACACGGTGCAATGCGACTTGTTCAAAAGCAAACTCAGTTACTAATCGAACCGCTTCTGTTCCGATTCCCCTGCCGATCTTTCTTTCGTCAATCGAGTAACCGACAAACCCGCTGGAAAAAGGGAGTCTTTTAATGCTATACAGCGAAATATGTCCAATCAACTCACCCGTATCCAATTCGAATATCCCGAAGTTATATTCACGCCGATCTCTCATTTGGAAGAGCGACTCTCTAATTTTCTCCCTTTGCCTTGCGACCGTGAAGAAACTCGCTTCTTGTCTCGGCTCGAACACGGACCAGTACTTTTTATTGGCGCTAAGCATTTTCGTGAAGTTTGTCGCATCATCTTCATGTAAAATTCGTAAACAACAATGTTCTCCTTCAAGTAAAATCATTTTCTCATTCACCCTTCTCAACAAAATACCAATATTTTATCTGTTTTTATTATACGTTACAGTCAACCTCCTTCCTTTCTATTGTTCCTAATTTTCCGAATATACGACTCCATTATATCACTAATTTTAAGCAGGTGAAATAACGCATTTGTGATGAAAACTTCATACTTTCTACCGCATGGACACTTTTTCCACTGTATAATACTTCGTAGGAGGATTTTAACATGTTACAAATCATTAGTATGATGCTCGCATTACTTGCAGTTGTCGTAGTGAACAGTGCAGCAGACGCAGCTTTACTCACTAACCAAACAACGATAGAACTTTTAAATAGGCTTCCGATGCTGTTCATTCCCGCAAATTACGTGTTTTTTATTTTACCTTTTATTTATACACTTCTTGCTTTGTGGGTTTTTGGCTTTTCACGCAAGGGTAAACAGATTGCTCAACAATCTACCCTAAACTTGAGAACCTTATTATTCATAGTGGGAGCTGCACTTAAAATCGCTTGGATTTTATTATGGCAATATGAATTTTTCGATTGGTCAATCGCCGTCATGACCGCACTGCTTGTAACGCTGATGGCGCTTTACTTCACCTATCCGAAACAGGCAAATAATTTTTGGCAACGTATGCCTATTTCTTGTTATCTTGGCTGGACGATTTTCGCTTTCGTCACGAATGTGAATTATATTTTGACACTCCATGAATGGAACGGCTGGGGATTAAGTAACGATTTGTGGACGGTTATATTTTTAACATTCGCTACCGCGATCGCACTTCACTTCCTGTATCATTACAGGGACATTCCATTGAATATTATGTTCATGTGGGCATTTGTCGGGATTGCGGTAAAAAATGGATTTGACGCATTATTCGTTTCATCCGCTTCATTATTTTTAACCGCTGTTATCGGGGCCTGCTTTGTTCTTCTAAAAAACAAAAAGAACACGACCCCTTCCTGAAGGATGCTCTTGTAAGTCAACAACACTGACTTATCAGAGCATCCTTTTTCTTTACATGAATCACGCTTGTTCCTTGCGTGGACATCATGAACTTTTTTCCAATCGGTGTATAAGATCTCTTTCTTATTAACAAGCTATTAAGAGACCCGGTACATGAGCTGGAAAGGAGAATGCAATTTGACGAACAATAATCTTTTATCTGCCCTATGTTATTTCAGCGTATTCTTTTTCCCTTTACTTCTTCCCGTTATTATCTTTTTGGTAACCGAGGACCGTAGTGTCAAATTCCATGCAAAACGTTCGCTTATCTCCCATTTTGTCCCGGTTATTCTGCTCGTTGCAGCATTTATCATATTATCGTTTTCCATGGTATCGTTTGAAAAAAGGATGTTCACCATAATGGGAGGCGGTTTCGACTTTTGGAGCATCGCCCCTTTTCTTTTCACAGTTATTTACAGCCTTCTTTTTTTCGTCATTCTCGTTTGGAATGTCATTCAAGGGGTAAAAGTATTGAAAGTAATAGAAACCGATTGACAATATAAGGAGAGTTGACATCGATGAAAATCTCTAAAATCGTGAAAATGGCAATCCGGTGGGCGCCAGTCGTCTATCCAATCGTTCGAAAAATGAGAGCTAAGCAAAAGAACCCGATGAAATAACGAGACCACTGAAAAACTTGCGCTTTTACATTCTAATTTATTTGAAGTAGGTTCCGTTGCGGACAGGTGAGGCCCGCACGAAGCAAAGGAGGGGGCTTACCACGCCCGCCCCCGCGGAAATCAACGTTTACCTAAGCAGAACCATATTGTAGAACTTTTTAAAATAAGGACAATCCCTTCTGAAATTTGCCTGCCTTCTGTTAAGTGTGCAGGCTTTTTTCTGTTCTCGAATATGATATAGTGTAGGATGAATATAAATGAACGGAAGGATTTGAGCTCGATGATCGCTAAAACGGAACAAGATTTCGAAGGCTTGAAAAAGATCGGTAAAATTGTCGCTGAAATTCGGGAAGCAATGAAAGAAGCGACTACTCCCGGTATGACAACGAAAGAAATAGATGAGATAGGCGGCCGCCTTTTTGAAGAAAAAGGGGCAGAGTCCGCACCGATTAGCCAATACGATTTCCCAGGCTATACATGCATCAGTGTGGGTCATGAAGTGGCACACGGCATTCCGGGATCACGCGTGATCAAAGATGGGGATATTGTCAATATTGACGTTTCCGGCTCCTATAATGGTTATTTTGCCGATACAGGCATCTCATTCGTTGTCGGTACACCTGATGAGAAAAAGCAGAAATTATGCGATGTTGCCAAAGATGCTTTTGACCGTGCCATGACGAGAGTGAAAGCAGGCTCCAGCTTGAACGGTATTGGGAAAGCTGTTGAACGTGAAGCGAAAAACAATGGACTGGCGGTTATTAGAAACTTGACCGGACATGGAATCGGAAAATCACTACATGAAGAACCACAGCACATCCTGAACTATTACGATCCATGGGATAAGACATTATTAAAAGAAGGCATGGTTCTTGCGGTTGAACCGTTCATCTCCCAAAAAGCGGAAAGCATCGTTGAACTAGGAGATGGCTGGACATTTGTCACGCCTGACAAATCACTCGTTGCACAAATTGAACATACAATTATCGTGACGAAAGACGAGCCAATCATTTTAACTGAACTATAATTATTTCATTGGTAAAAAGACTGTTGGAAATCCTTTTTGGATTTTCCAACAGTCTTTTCATTTGGACCAGCAATAAGGTTATGAACGCTTTACCCTTCCACGAGGCGAATTTTTTTCTTGCAACTTACCATTACGCCATATTTTCTCTACAGGTTGGATCCCTTTTGTCACTTTCCGATAATCGCGTTCTTCGGCACCTGTTAATAGGGTAAGCACTTCCCCGTCCTTGCCCGCACGTCCGGTTCTTCCTGAACGGTGCAAATATTGTTCAATCGTATGCGGGACGTCGACATGAATGACATGTGTCAGTCCTTCGATGTCCAAACCACGTGCAGCCAAATCTGTCGAAATCAAAATACGGGCTTCGCCTTTTCTGAACTTATCAAGTGCTTGCTGGCGTTCAAGCGAGCGCATATTTGAATGGAGCACGACGATCGGCGCTTTATTATAATGTAATTTCATTTCTTTCATAAGAACTTGGTCGATATTGCTCACAAAAGCGAGCGCTCGAAGTCCTTCTACGTGGGAGATGCCTCGTAAAATATCAGTTTTATCCCGCACGACTGTCTGAATGAAGGAATGCGTCACCTGCCCCGTTCTTGGCAGATGCTTCGCCGCCAGCTGAATCCGCAGTGGCTCCTTCATAAAATTGGAAGCAACCCGCTCGATTTCATCGGTGATCGTCGCTGAAACGACGACGACTTGCCGTTCCGGATTGGCAGCATCAATCATATTTTTCACGATGACTCGATGTTCCCGTGATAGCAATAAATCGCCTTCATCCAAGACGATATGCCGAATATCGAACATCTTCAACTTTCTATTTTTCACGAGTTCTACGAGCCGTCCTGGTGTTCCGACAACGATCGTTGGCTTCTTCTTTAAACGTTCGATTTGGCGTTTTATATTTGCGCCACCAATCAACGGTGCGACCGTTATTTTCGTACCTGCAACCCATTCTCGAATCACATCGGTAATTTGAATCGCCAATTCTTGAGAAGGTGCCATAATGAGTGCCTGTGTTTGTTGTTTACCGCCATCGACGAGATGAAGAAGCGGCAATGTGTACGCAAGCGTCTTGCCTGTCCCTGTCGGTGATTCGGCGACGATGTCTTTACCCGCCAACATTTCCGGGATCATTTTTTGCTGAATCGGCATCTCTTCTTTAAATTTCCATTTCTCTTTAAATACTTCGTCCATTTTTTCTACAAAGGACATGTTCATCCCCACTTTCAGTCTATTCCTTTTAGTGTATCATAGCGATGCTTTTGACACACTGTTAGGATGGACTTCGTCTTGCTTTCACATAGCTTTCAAATGCATAGGCATAGCCGATCAAATCCGGTTCTGCATACGCTTTTCCGTAAAATGTAATGCCGAACGGTTCGCCTTCTTTCGTAAATGAAGCGGGTACTGCCACGGATGGATATCCTGCGGCCGCCCCAAAACTGCAACCGTGATTTTGAGGGAACACAAGCGCTTTAATCTTATGCGCGGCAAACGCTTTTCCGAGTGCTGTGCCACCCGCTAAATGCCGATTCCTTTGAAGTGCCTCTAGATAAGCCCTTTCAGTTAGGGTCCCGCTCGTCCTGTCAATTTTCTCAAGCATCGTTTGTCCATACATCAATGTCTCTTGCGAATGATTCATGTTGAATTCAATAATGTCACGTAACGTGCGGATCGGATTCGTCGCCTTCGTCTGACCAAGATAAGCATTCAATGCTGCCTTAAATTCAAACAAAAGGGTTTCATAAGCTAGGTCGTTTTCCATCGTACCTAAATCCACATCGTCGACGATGATCGCACCTAAATCTTCAAGTTGACGTAGCGAAGCATCGAATAAAGACATTCGCTCTGTTGATACTTCCCGCCTGAACACGTCGCGTGCAACACCGATTCGGACACCTTTCAGTGCCTGCTCATCGAACAAAATCCGCCAATCCACATCGTTAAAAAAAGTCGCGCCAATCGTGATTGGATCGGCCGCATCATAGCCGACAAGAGACTGGTATATAATCGCCGCATCTTCCACCGTCCTAGCAAGCGGACCTGGTGTATCTTGCGTGGTGGAAAGCGGAATGACGCCTGTACGACTGATCGCACCGACAGTAGGCTTGATCCCAACAAGTGAATTTTGCACCGCTGGATGGATGATGGATCCTGTCGTTTCAGTCCCGATGGCAGCGGCCGCCATATTTGACGCAATCCCTGCGGCCGCGCCGGAGCTCGAACCTCCGACATCGAACATACCATACGGATTACATACTTGTCCTCCGCGTGAACTCCATCCATTCGGCATCCGAGCCGACATGAAATTCGCCCATTCCGTCATATTTGTCTTCCCTAAAATAACGGCTCCCGCTGCCCGTAACTGCTTCACAAGAAATGCATCCCGTTCTGCATAAAAATCTTTGAGTGCAAGAGATCCACAACTCGTGTGCATCATATCATTCGTTTCCATGTTATCTTTTAATAACAAAGGAATGCCATGAAGTAAAGAACGGCTACCTTTTTGTTGGCGCTCGATATCAAGAGATTTTGCAATTTGAATGGCTTGTGGATTTAATTCGAGCACTGCCTTGATATGTGGATTGCTACTAGATATTATCTCCATATACATTAATGTCAATTGTTCGGCTGTCAACTCACCTTTTGCCATCTTTTCTTGCATCTCACGAATCGTCGCTTCTTCAAGCCACTTTTCGAGCAATTTATTTAAATCTTCGTCCATCATTAAACGTTCACTCCAATCAACACGGCATCGGTACGAGGAAGGCTTTCCTTAGCAGATACCTTTTCCCTAAATCCAACTGGAAATTCAAAAAGAACTTTCTGTTGTCTTGTTAAAGTTTCCCTTAAAAGGCCATCCGTAAAACCTTCCAAACAAAAAGACATCTGGAAGTTGCGCAGAGACGCATTTCCCAGATGTCTTTTCAATTCAATCGATAGCCGCACCGCTCGATTGCCGTTTCCGCCAACACGAGAAGCGAATCGATGCATCCTTCCAACTCAAGTTCTTGTCTAACAATCGACAGTTCCGTGCAACCGAGAATGAGTTCATCGCACCCAACCTCTGTCATCACTTCATGAATGGTTTTCCACTTTTCCGGATCTGCACGTTTCCCTGCTTTTATATCATCATAGATCAACGACATGACGACAGATTGAGTATAATCATCCGGCACAACCGGTGTCATCCCCAAACGCTCACAAGCTGTTTGGTAAATGCCCGTTGTGATCGTGCCCGTCGTTGCTAGAATACCTACACGACGTGCTCCATAACGCTTAGCACGCGCAGCAGTCTCACCGATCATGTCAATAACAGGAAGCTCGGTACTTGCTTGAATTCGATCGTAAAAAGAATGCGCAGTATTACACGGCATGATCAGCAGATCGGCTCCCGCCGTACGCAAGCGGTTCGCATCTCCTACAATAACAGGTACGGGATCGTCATCACTTTCCCCTAATATAAAAGCCGTTCGATCGGGTATATTCGGGTTATTCGTAATGACCATCTCGACATGGTCTTGGTCTTTTTCTGCATTGGTCCGCCTGACGATCATTTCTCCGATAAACATTGTCGCAAGCGGCCCCACACCGCCAATGATACCTAATGTTTTCTTTCCCATAAATTAAGACAAACCTTTTTGATTGAAGTATTTTTTATATTTTCGGTAGTAATTCAAATTGTTCAATTTTAACTTAATCCAGCGAATGATATTGAAATCTTCGGAATAGAAAAGCGAATTCGTCCACTTTCCTTCATCTATCAATCGTTTCGCTTCTCTTTTCAACTGCACATTTTGCGCATATTTGAATAATACGCCTTTCGGAATGATTAACCATAAATGCTTGTCTTTTGCATAGGTCAACTCCATCGGCTTGTCATAAATATAGTCATCCGTCACATATTTCATCAAATTATGGCCGCTGGCAGATACGTAATAACTGCTTCTACCATTTCTTAAATTAATTTCAAATAATTTATATTCGCGGTCGCGCTCGTCCCACTTCATGTCGAAGTTTGCGAAACCGATATATTCGATATCCTCCAAAAAATGACGGACTTTATCTAACAATGCTTCATCGAATGTATTAATGATCGCAGCATAACTTCCAATTCCTTCAGGTGAATGCTCTTCTAAAATCGGATTACCAAGCGACATCAATTTCACTTCGCCGTCTTTCCCGACATAGGCATTCAAGACGCGCATATAAGAATCGTCCCCTGGGATAAACTCTTGAATTGTTAAATTATCTTTGTACGAAGATTGATAGATCGCATCGATGATCGCTTTTTTCTCGGCTTCGTCATGGGCGACGAACACTTTCTTCTTGCCTGGGAACGAACAATTCCAATAAGCGACTGAATTGGACGCTTTAATGATGATCGGATATTCGAAATCGATTGTAAACGTATCTTTATTGTCGAATGTGCAAAGCGTCGTCTTCGGATAAGCAAATTCATACTGTTCACAAATCTCATAAAAATTCTCTTTTAGCACAAGGCGTTCCATTAATTCTCTTCCCATATAAGGGACTGCGAAATGGGGTGTAAGTTCAGGTTTATTGTTAATAATAAGTTTAGCGTAATCGTCTCCACATGCGAGCAGGAGAAGTTTTCGTCCTTTAAATTCTTCAGCAATTTTCAATACAGTAGGTAAAAACACTTCTTGTGTATTCAAGTTCGGGATTTCGCGCAAAGTAAGAATTTTGCTGTTGGCCGTTGCGCTTAACGCGGCACGTCCGAGGACGAGCGATTTTATACCATATGCTTCATGAAATGAACGCGCCATTCCGTATGCATTCATGTCCGATCCTAGCAAAACTGGGACGAATGTTTCGTTTCCGACTGTCATCTATTGTCACTCATTTCTATACTTATTCGACCATTCTTCATTTTATCATAAGCTATGCAAGATCGCTATGTATCCTCATTCCTACTTTATTCGACAAAAAAAGACGTTAATTTTCCATACGTGTAGGATGTATGCGATAATCGGGTTAGTAAGTGAAGGGGACAATCTCCTCATTCCATTTATGCTATGGAGGGACATAACTTGACAATATTTTTAACAGGTACGACTGGATTTTTAGGTGGGAAATTGCTGGCCAACCTTTTACAAACGACCGACCATACATTGTACGTATTAGTTCGGGACATGGCGAAGGCAGAACGACTGGTAGCGTCGCTTCCCGGAAATACCGAAAGCCGGATCCGGCTATTGCAAGGCGATATTACGAAAGTGAACTGCGGACTCGATGCGATGGAAATCGATGAATTGACGGGTAATATCGATATCTTTTATCATCTCGCCGCTCTTGTGAAATTCGATGAAGAACTGCGGAAAGAATTGTTTGCCATCAACTACGACGGTACAAAGCATGCATTGGAACTCGCTAAATTGCTGTCGGCCAAGAAGTTCTTTTACGTCAGTACGGCCTATACGATCGGCAAACATGAATATGGCGTTGAAAAACTTTATCCGATTGAAGCAGAAGGGCATAATCCATATGAAGAAAGCAAAGTGAAATCTGAACATCTCGCCTTTTCCTATGCGGATGACATGGACGTATCGATTTTCCGACCGTCTATCATCGTCGGAGATTCAGAAACGGGTGAAGCGGATTCAGAGTTTACATTGTACGGATTTATGCGGGCGCTTGATGTGTTTAAACGACGTGTCACGAGATCAGCCACCGATCCAACGACGGTCTATCGCGTGCTTGGAAGCAAACATGCGACGTCCAATTTCGTCCCCGTCAATTATGTCGCAGATATTTTAGCCATAGCTGCCAGTAGAGCAGAAGCAGGTACGATTTACAATATTACGAACCCGAAACCTGCATCGAATTATGATATTTTAACGATGATTAAAAATGCACTCGATTTCAATCAGCTGGCCATCATTGAAGAGACGGACGAAGGAACATTAACAGTTGAAGAAGAGCGGCTAAACGATATGATTCGCGTCTTCAATGATTATTTGTCCCGTTCATTTGACTTTGATGATCGCAATACGCAACAGTTGATCGACGGTACACCGATCCAACATTTGGACATGCCTGAAGAAACTTTGCAAATGATCATCAACGCTTATTTTGGTGTGCGGGGAGAATAACAGTTAACAATGGAGCATCCGGTCACAAGGAAACAAGGCATCCATGCCGTGTCAATTCCACTTTTAGTCTAAAACTGTTTCTTTGAATCGTTTAATTTCGGAGAAATGGGGGAATATAAATAAGAACTTTGACATACATGGATGGAGGTATGAGGATGAGCGGAAAAAGTTATTCAAATAAAGCCAATAGCAGCGAACCTACCATACAAGAAGGCGAACATAATTGGTCACAAGCTGCAGATAATGCCGCTAAAAAAGCGGAAGAAAGTGTCGAAAAGCTTAAGCGCGAAGCACAAGAGCAATTGAATGAAGGTAAAAAGGGTTTTCATAATCCAAGCTAAAAAACCAAAAGTGCAAGCGCCCTAGTTGGTCCTGACAAGTTACCTACAAAAGTTTAAATTTTCCTAGTAGATAAAAATCCAGCAAGCCATATAGGCCTGCTGGATTTTTTGGCTTCTGTCAAAAGTCCTCTTCATCCGTTATATAAATAACGTTCCAGCTATCCGATTTAAATAGCTCCGCACTTTTGATCCGTTCGCCGTGACCCAATACTACTTCATCTTCAATGACAGCGACGACCATCGCTTTAATGCCATTGTCCAAGTTAATATAAATATCCCCGACGGATGGATTGACAGCTGCTTCTTTTTCCGCATCTTCTTCCAGTTTACGATCAGCTTCCAATTGCTCGTCCGTCACAGCAGACAAATCCAAATAATCGATCGACTTACTGCCCGGCTGCTCCCCCGGTACCATGACTAGAAATTCTTTTGATTTTACAGTATTGTTTAACGTCGTATACACACGATCGCCTTCCAACTTATCAACTTTTTCAAATTCATTCAAAGAATAGTGATCCAAATGCCCAGGATCCGGATTCGTAATTAAGATATACCCTCCTTCTGTCGCACGTTCGTCTTTTCGAAGTGTATAACGTACGCCCAACAACATGAGCGCATCCAAATGTTTTGGCCGGTAATATTCGATCGCTTCTGCTCTTGCTGCAACTTGCTCCATATCTTTTATGCGATACATGAGAACGGGTAGTCTTGAAAGAGGCCGTACCGAATACACTTTATGCAATTCATTTTTATAATAGACAAATTGTCCTTTTCTCACTTGTAGTAAATTCATATAAAATCCTCCTATGCGTTGTACATTTTCAGACGAGAAGACTCCTTCCTCACGACGTAAACCTTCACCGTACGACTCACTTCGCCTGTTCTCTTTAGAAATGAATGGCTTTGGGAAGTCATTTATGCTTTGCTTTATATCATTTCCTCACCAAGGCATCTTTAAACTTTCCATAGTTCAATTTCACCCCATCATTCATATCGAGCTTGATAGGCTGTGCCGCCAAATCGCTTAGTAACTTGTCGTAAGCTTCCAATTCTTCGATTTGACGCTCCAGTGATTGCAGTTCTTTTTTCGCTTCGTTGATCTCCTTACTCGTTTCGGCACATTCGAGTATTTTCAAACACGTCTTCTTGTCCGCCTGTCGTCGGCGCATATAGACGTGTAAATAGTCAGCTCTTATCCGAGAAATCAATGTTGTATCGTAACGGTGGATATAAATTAGACAATTGAACGCTTTTTCTTTTCCCGATGTAAACTGCCAATAAATCGGCCGTTTACTATACATACGTATGTGATCTTTGAAAAAGTCATTCATGAAATATCGCCGGATTGTTTCTTGCGCGGTTTCGTGACGCCGGCGTCCGAGCGCTTCCGCCACAAATTCAAGATTGGCCGATAATGTCTCTTCACCGAATATCATTTGAACGACATCGACAAACGTCGAAACAATGTCTTTTTTCAAGTCGGGGGTAGGCGAGACCGACAAAATATTACCCTCCACCGGCTTGCATGTATAATAACGCGTCGAATCAAATGCTCCACCTGCATAGACAAGTCCCTTTTCATCCAATGAATAACGACCGAACGCACAGCCGACTACATAAGATATGAATGATTTTACGTCACGTTCCACTTCCGCTTGACGAACTGTCATTTCTTCAGCCGCCACCATGGGAGGAACTACTTCTTGTAGTCCGTACAACCGGATGAAAATACGATTCAACGCTTCTTCATTCCTTCGCAATTCATCGAAACGCTTTTGTGCCACAGTTTTCCATCGGTGGAAAGATGAACAAATCGTCCGCTCCCCTGTTTGATATTTAAAGAATGGATGTGTCTCAAAATCCCAAGACGTCTCTCCTTCATCCCAATCTGATTGAGCCAATGAAATATTCCGTTCAACCAACTCAAGCACTTCTTTTTCAGCATCATTCTTCGTAGGAACACGCATTGGGAGCATACCTACCGTTCCTGGTTGGTAATTCAGCGTAGGATTAATCGCTTGAAATAAGTTTTGCGCGATTTTAGTGGAAAGAAGCCCTTGAATATAAAACAGCATCCCCCCCTCATCCGTAAACAAGGAGGAACCCGAATTATCAAACAAGAAACCTCCAGGTGAATACCGACAACTGAACGAGCCTGAACTTAAAGCAGACCACGTAATAGATGGTTTCAAGATATACTCCAAGTTATAATTATGCGACCTTACTTTGCCTCGGCTATTCGTGAAATTTCTAATTCGATGTCCATCGTTCTCCCAATCTACGACATATGCATGATTACCATACCACTTCCTATATTCCCCGCCTTTGTTGTAAGGGAACCATCTTCGTCCACTTAACATCGCATCTTCTCGATTTTTTGCTCGAAAATGGATGGAATCGAAGGGTACTTCAAACCATAGACGTAAAAAAGCCTCATTGTTCGCAGTCGCCATTCCAAGTCGCGGAACCGCATGATCAGCGAGCGTCTTGTTGGTCTCGAACATATTCAATAGAACATCCGGTACCCAATAAGCAATTGGACTGCCAGGAATTTTCTCGAAATTGGATTGCAGAAACGAATAGCGATCAATGTTTTTCGGATTTTGGACACTTGCCAATGCGTACGTACTTTTTTCTTTTGGTGTTTTCGCGTCAACAAGCCGTAAATAAGTCCCCATTCTATTAGACGCTTTCACGTTTCTCCATACGAATGCCGTAGATTGAACAACTTCCCCACCGATGTCTTCAAAAGCCCGCGGCCCTAAGTGCAACATATTTTCGATGAACTTATCGCGGATCACTTTCTTTCTCAACTTCTTAAAGCTCGATAAAAACATCCACGAATGTTGGGTGATACTTGCGTAAAAGCCATGTTCTTTTAAATAGTGGTCTAGTTCCATAAAGGCCGCGAAAAGATCATGCTTCGCATCGGGATAATGCTCGTTCAAGAAATCGGCCAACACGCGATTCATCTTATTTGCACCGACGTAGGGTGGATTCGTAACAAGCACGTCATACTGCTGTGCCATTATTTCCGTCTGCTTTACTAATTTCGGGAGCGACGTCATGATTTCCTCTCTCTTTTCGACGGAAAACAAATTTGTCGCAGACTTATTTTGAAGAGCTTTCATTCTTTCCTGTATACCTACGGGCACTTGTCCCGTGACGCGAATGAGCGAACCGAGTGTACGGGCATGTTGAAACTGTTCAATGAACCGCTTCACTTCATCGAACTGTTCACCTTCCTCTTCATCCGCTATATACGCAATATGTGCGTCCGTGAATGCATTCGTCTCTTGAATTGCTGTTAAATTCAAAGACAGCCCATGACGCTCGATCTTTTCTAAAAACCCGCTATCGTATGACAATGCTTTCATGACGACCGCAAAGCTGGCAAGTTGATACGCTCGTTCGTCAATATCCAACCCGTACAAATTATTTTCGATAATCTTTTTCGGTATGTCCTGTCTCGCATACCCTGATTTCTTATACAGCTGGTACAACACATCAAACATGTAAACGAGGATATGTCCACTCCCCATTGCGGGATCAAAACACTTAATCGTTTCAACCTCTAATGGCCGCACCCGGTTCTCCGAAACTTTGTGATCAACTTCACTTCCCACTGCTGACAAGAAATAGGCCCAGTTTCCCTGTAAGTCTTGTTGGTCAGGATGCGCTTCTATCCACAAACGTCCCAATGAATTTTCCACCATGTATTGAACGATCCAATCAGGTGTGAATAACTGGGTCACAAATGGAATATCCGCTACCTCATACTTCTTTTTCTTTTTGAAAATTTTCGCCTTTTCCGCGGAAATATAATATTGATATAACCAGCCGATCACTTCGACATGCTTCCAATTATCTTCGGCAAGCACGTCGAGATTTGTCATATTTTGAACGAATGCGCCGGCTTCA
Source organism: uncultured Sporosarcina sp. (assembly GCA_948469885.1). GTDB lineage: Bacteria > Bacillota > Bacilli > Bacillales_A > Planococcaceae > Sporosarcina. The sequence goes on from CAOKMT010000029.1 coordinate 23,029, forward strand.
AGTAATCCGTCGGGAAATAATATTTCCGATTCGTCATCAATTTTCTCGAACATAAACGGCATGTAGCGATTCAGGTCATTGCAATGTTGAATGATTAAATACTTGAATAGTTCATCTGTTTTCTTTTCCTTTTTCAACTTATGCACATACGCTTCGTCCAAGTCGAGACTGAGCATGCCTGCTTCTTTCATCATATCCGGTTCCGTCATTGTACCCTCCGACGAAGACAAGACACGAACCCCAGTCGGTAAATAATTATTCACTTCCATGAACCGCAAAGCGATCAATCTGTTAAACCACGTATAAGCGACTTCCTCTATTACACTGTCGAAACCAACCTCTTGCATCCGATTGAGCAGTTGAATCCGTTGCATTTTTTCGACATGCGATAGTCGGCGCTCACAACTGTGGATAACTTCTGGTTTTCCAACTTTTCCAGGCGTTATGCCTAGTTTCAACGCCCTTTCTTCTACTTTATGTAAAAGTTCTTGTCGGGCACTTGTAGCAAAGTTTCTAAGTGCCGTCTTATTCATATTTTTGCTCCTTATATGTCTACTTTCTTCTATTAGTATAGCAGATTCCAATGCCAAGAAAGAGAAGTGCACATGGAAAAGAAAAAGTATTTTTGAGTTTCATTCACACTGTGGATAAACATCCCTCAATCTGTTCACAACTTGTTTATAACTTGTGTTTTGATGTTCATAACTTGTGTAGATAGAAAAAGTGTCAATCTTTTCTGTGGATTAACATGGGCGTGAAGCTATGTCCTCTAACCGACCTTCACAACTTTAGTGGGCGAAAAACTTCCACACTCTTCCCAATATGCTATACTATAATTCGATAATACAATTTCATGGAATGTGGGGGAACTGGTATGGCCGGTTGAGATAGCATCCCGAAAGGTGCTGACCCTTTGAACCTGCTCTGGTTAACACCAGCGGAGGGAACATTGGTATACTACATGTTCTTTCAGACGTCTAGGTTCATTCTAGACGTCTTTTCGTATTTTTAGCGGTTCATTTCCCCTTTCCAAATGAGGAGGAAATCGATTTGAAAAAATGGTTGCTCAGTTTAATTGTTTTACTCGTATTGGCCGGGTGCAGTCAGAAAAACAATTCTGCTCCTGATCAGCAAGTGGAGAAAATTAGCGTCGTCTTAGATTGGACACCGAACACAAATCATACGGGTTTGTATGTAGCGCAAGCGAAAGGCTATTTTGAAGCCCATGGATTGGATGCTGAAATTATCATGCCAGGTGAAGCGGGTGCCGATCAGCTTGTCGCTTCTGGAAAAGCCGATTTCGGTGTCGGCTACCAAGAAGGGATTACCGAAGCGCGCGTTCAAGATGTACCGATTGTCTCCATCGGGGCGGTCATCCAACATAATACGTCCGGCTTCGCTTCACTCGCCGACCGAAATATTAAAACGCCGAAAGACTTTGAAGGCAAAACATATGGCGGCTGGGGCGCCCCACTTGAAAAAGCGGTACTCGCTTCTTTAATGTCGGCAGATGACGCGGATATTGAAAAACTGGATATCCTAAGTATGGGCGATACTGATTTTTTCACGGCAGTGAATCGGGATGTTGACTTTGCTTGGATCTATTATGCTTGGACTGGTGTGGAAGCGGAATTACGCGGTGAAGACATTAACATGATTTACTTAACCGACTACACGGATAAGCTTGATTATTACACCCCTGTCCTGACGACGAATGAACAAAAGATTAAACAAAACCCTGAAATCGTCAAAGCCTTTATGGCGGCTGTTACAGAAGGCTATGAATTTGCAATCGCGCATCCTGACGAAGCCGCAGAAATCTTAATAGAAGCGGAGCCTGATCTGGATGCCGAACTTGTGAAGAAAAGCCAAGCATGGCTTGCCTCCAAATATCAAGATGATGCCTCGCGTTGGGGAGAACAGAAGCTGGAAGTTTGGCAAAACTACGCGGACTGGATGTTCGAAAAAGGATTGCTTGAAAAAGAAATTGATGTTACGAAAGCATTTACCAATGACTTTTTACCCGAACAGGAGGATAAATAAATGACAAATTCACTTGTTAGCATACAAATTATTCCAAAAACAAAAAACGGCGAAGATGTGATTCCCTATGTAGATGAAGCGATCCAAATCATTCAAAAGGCCGGTGTCAAATACAAAGTAAGTCCGTTGGAGACAACGATGGAAGGTGAACTCTCCGAACTGTTCCGCATTATCGAACAGATGAACAAACGGATGATCGAGATGGGCAGCAAGAATGTCATCTCACAAGTAAAAATTTTATACCAGCCGACAGGTATCACGATGGGCGATTTGACGGAGAAATATGACGGATGAGTAAGCTCTTGCAAAAAGGATGGAGACCGGCGGCGGTTCTTCTCCTTTTACTCTGTATTTGGGAAGCTGCGGTCCACTTGGCAAATATTCCGCGTTGGCTCCTTCCCGCACCCACCTCCATTGCCCTAGAGTTTGGCAATGGATTTGGAGGCTTAATGCCTCATCTCCAATCAACCATACTTTTGACGATTGGCGGCTTTCTAATTGGATGCACGATCGGAATTATCGTAGCCATCGTCTTACATATGCTTCCCGGTGTGCAAGAAGCGGTTTATCCGCTATTAATTTTATCGCAAAATGTCCCGATCATCGTTTTGGCGCCTCTTCTCGTCATTTGGTTCGGCTTCGGATTGCTGCCTAAAATAATCGTTATTACACTCGTCTGCTTTTTCCCGGTCACCATCGCGGCGATGAACGGTTTTCGGACGACCCCCTCCGAAATGAAACATTATATGTTAATGGCAGGAGCGAAAAAAACGCAATTATTCGCGAAATTGGAATGGCCACACGCATTACCCGCCGTTTTTTCAGGTTTGAAGATTTCGGCTACTTATAGTGTTATGGGGGCGGTTATTTCTGAATGGCTCGGTGCTAAAAAGGGGATCGGTGTCTATATGACACTCGCTTCTTCCTCTTTCCGGACAGACCGGGTCTTCGTAGCGATCTTCATCATTATGATTGTCAGTTTGGTTTTTTTCGGGTTAATTACCGCCGCGGAAAGATGGGCACTGAAATGGAGAGAGGAGGAATCTTGACGTCATGGCACTTTTAAAAATCGAACACCTGTCGAAAAGTTTCGATCATCTGCATGTGTTAGAAGACATTCACTTGCATGTGAATGCAGGAGAGTTTGTGACGATACTCGGTCCTTCCGGCAGCGGGAAAAGTACATTATTTCATCTGATCGGCGGACTGCTAAAACCGGACGAAGGGAAAATTCGGTTAAATGGTGAGGATATGACAGGCAAACGCGGATTGATCAGCTATATGCCACAACAACCGACGCTGTTTCCTTGGCGTACCATTTTGGACAACGTCTTACTCGGCCAAGAACTACAAGGAAAGCGCGATGAACAACTGGCAATCGAAATGATTGAAAAAGCAGGGTTGGCTGGCTATGAAAATGCTTTTCCTGGACAATTATCAGGCGGGATGAAACAACGTGTCGCTTTTATAAGAGCATTACTAAGTCCCCAATCACTCATTTGTCTGGATGAACCTTTTTCTGCACTTGATGATTTTACACGGTTAGAAATGCAACAATGGTTGCTTTCGACTTGGACTACGTACCAGAAAACGATTTTATTTATTACACACTCTATTGAAGAAGCACTTTTTTTATCGGATCGCATCATCGTCCTTTCTACAAATCCGGCAACCGTAAAGCAAGAATTCATCATTCCATTTGAACGTCCACGGGAAAAATCACTTATTTTATCATCGGAGTTTTTACAATGGAAACGAGAATTGACCGAAAGTATTTTTGAAAGGTGAGGCTCATGGATAAAATAATCGATGCGCATATTCACTTGGATCAGTATACAGACAAGGAAATCAGTAGTATGATCGCTCATTTGGATGATATACAATGTACACACTTAATTGCCGTTTCTACCCATTTGGCATCCAGCCAAAAAACACTGATGCTGGCAAATACCTATCCACAAGTGAGACCCGCATTCGGTTTCCATCCAGAACAAGCGTTACCAACCGATTCGCAGTTGGGCGATCTTTTTACGTGGATGGCCGCCAACAAAGATGCGATGATCGCGATCGGAGAAATCGGCTTGCCGTATTATTTGCGCAACGAAACAAGCTCCGATATTCCTTTTCCGCAAGAAGGGTATATTGAATTGCTCGACCAATTTCTTCAAAAAGCAAAAGTGTGGAACAAACCGGTAATCTTACATGCCGTCTATGAAGATGCAGCAATCGTCTGTGACTTGCTTGAAAAGCATTCCATCGAAAATGCGCATTTCCACTGGTTCAAAGGAGATCCAGTCACGATTGAGCAGATGATTGAAAACGGCTATCATATTTCGGTGACACCCGACGTGGTTTACGAGCGAGAAATTCAGGATTTAGTGAAACTATATCCATTGGATCGAATGATGGTCGAAACGGATGGACCGTGGCGATTCGAAAGCGAGTTTGCACACCAGATGACGCATCCTCGTATGATTCATAATTCGATCTCTGCAATTGCCGCTCTGAAAAACATGCCGCTTTCCGAAGTCTATGATTCCCTCTATACAAACACTTGCCGAGTTTTTATGGATAGTTGAAAAAGCCGACTTATCATTTTGGATGATAAGTCGGCTTTTTCGTGACCTCGGTCGATCTTAGGTACTTTTGAACAGTTAGTGTACCGGTTTCCTCTCTTTCGGGATGAGCAAGTTTAAAATGACCGTCGCCATTGCACCTACCGTAATGCCTGAAGATAATATATAACTCATCCATTCCGGTACAGTTTGTAATACTTCCGCTGGCATGATGGTCACTGCAATTGTCAACAAGATGGGAATCCCGATAATCATCATACTCCGATCATCAATGAGAATCGGTTGAATGACTTTCATCCCGTTTGTTACAATTGCGACACAGACAATTCCGAAAATCCCGTTGATAACGGGCGCCGGGATGCACGTAATCGCTGTGGATAATTTAGGGATCAATCCGAGTAAAACTAGCATAACCCCGCTCACCATAATGACCATCCGACTCGCAATGCCAGTGATCGCGAGTAGCCCCGCATTGGAAGAATAGCCGGCCACCGGTACGCTACCAAACAAAGAAC
>CAOKMT010000030.1 GCA_948469885.1 uncultured Sporosarcina sp.
GCGCTAGGGATCGATCTTGTTCATTTTGGGATTATTATGATTTTCAACTTGGCGATCGGTTTCATCACACCGCCTGTCGGGTTGAATCTGTTTGTTGCAGCTAACATAGCAGGAACGAGATTTGAAGGGTTGATCAGGGCAATCATTCCATTTATCATCATTATGATTCTTGATATCCTAATTATTTCGTTCATTCCGAGCATTAGTCTATTTTTGGGAAGCTGGCAACAGTAATTGGATAACAATAGTTTACAGGACAATCGCCTCTAGTTATTAGGGGCGATTTAGTTTGCAAGAAGGAGACTTCCGTGGGATTGTTGTATTGTTTATTTTTTATTCCCATCCTTACTTGAATGAATTTGAAAGAATAAGCTAATTCGCTATACTAGTGAGGGAAGACAATAATTTGATATGAAACGAGGAGTTAAGTGCGATGGTAAAAGCGGTCATTTTTGATCTGGATGATACTTTATTATGGGATAAAAAAAGTGTGGCATCCGCATTTGAGGCGACTTGTAAAAAGGCGACTGAATTTTATGATGTAGATCCGGTAAAGTTGGAAGAAACGGTGAGGGCAGAAGCGAGGGAAATTTACGCTACATATGAAACGTATGAATTTACAAAGATGATCGGGATCAACCCTTTCGAAGGACTGTGGGGCGTCTTTGAGGATGAAGGAGAGTTCTTTCAAAAGATGAAAGGGATTGTCCCGGCTTATCGTCGAGATGCTTGGACAGGGGGCTTGAAACGTCTTGGCATTGACGATGCAAAGCTCGGGGCTGAATTGGCAGAGCTCTTCCCGGAAGAGCGGAAGAAACATCCATTCATTTATGAAGAAACTTTTGCTGTGCTCGATCGTTTGAAGGATCAATATGAGCTTGTTTTGCTAACGAATGGTTCGCCTAGTTTGCAAAATACAAAGCTGGAAATTACCCCTGAGCTTGTGCCTTATTTTGCACATATTGTTATTTCAGGTGCATTTGGAAAAGGGAAACCGGATCCTTCGATTTTTGAACATGTACTTGAAAGATGCAACATTAGACCGGAAGAAGCCATTATGGTCGGTGACAATTTGATGACGGATATTTTAGGCGCATCCAAAGTGGGAATCCCATCTGTATGGATTAACCGAGATGACAATGAGCCGCATGCCGAAGTAAAGCCGACGTATACAATCGAAAACTTGGAAGAACTCTTTCCATTACTGGAACAAAAAGCATAAGGGATTTCTATCATCAGCATAAAAGAAAGAGGCCTTCCATTTTGGAGGCCTCTTTTCTCACTTATAGATCAATCACTGTGACATCATAAATGTCATCAAGTTCAGTCAAATTTTGAACGTCTTGTTGCTCGACATATTTATCGATAGAAAGCATCATGATAGCGTCTCCGCCTGCATTCGCACGTCCTACTTGCATCGTCGCAATGTTAATGTCTGCTTTAGCGAGTAAAGTACCGACACGGCCGATAGCACCAGGTTGGTCTTTATGTTTGACGAAAATCAAATGACCTTCTGGAACGACGTCCACATTGTATTTATCGACTTTCACGATACGAGAGCCTAAGCCGTTTAACAATGTACCGGAAACGCGGCGCGTCCCATTTGCCGTTCTCGCTTCAACTGTTAATAAATTCGTGAATCCTTTTGAAGTGGATGTTTTGAACTCATTTACTTCGATGCCGATCTGATCTGCTAAAAATCTTGCGTTAACGTCATTTACATGGTCGCCTAAATTCTTTTTCAGCAATCCTTTAAGCGTGTTGCGTGTCAATGGTCGAACATCCAGTTCAGACAGATCACCTGAATAATGGATAGTCACTTCTTCTACAACACCATCTACGAGGCTGGATAGGAATGAACCTAACTTTTCTGATAACTCGAAGAATGGTCCGATTTTCAGCATCACTTCTTTGGAGACAGAAGGTAGGTTGACTGGATTTTGAACAACACCTCCATTTAGAAAGCTGACGACGTCTGCGCTCACGTCTACGGCAACAATCTCTTGTGCTTCGACTGTACTTGCAGCCAAGTGCGGTGTGGCGATTACTTCTGGCAATGTGAGAAGTTTGTGATCTACGAAAGGCTCTGTTTCAAACACATCAAGCGCTGCACCTGCTACTTTTTTAGCGACAATCGCATCGTATAAAGCATCTTCGTCGATAATACCACCGCGTGCACAGTTGACGATCCGAACACTGTCTTTCATCATGTCAAAGGCTTCTTTGTTAATCAGATTTCGTGTTTCTTTCAAGAGTGGCGTATGTATCGTCAGGAAATCTGCTTGTTTGAGCACTTCTTCGAGTGTTCCACAAGTGATCCCCATTTTTCTCGCTTTTTCATCAGTGAGGAACGGGTCGTACGCAATAACATCCATTCTTTGGCCTTTTGCTCTTGCGGCAACTTCTGCGCCAATCCGGCCGAGTCCAACAATACCGAGCGTTTTGTGTTTCAGCTCGACACCGATGAATGATTTACGATCCCATTGTTGGTTTTTTAATGAGTTAAAAGCTTGTGGGATGTTTCTTGCAAGCGCCATGATCATTGCCATCGTATGCTCGGCTGCTGAGTTCGTGTTGCCATCAGGGGCATTTACGACAATGATTCCGTGTTCTGTCGCAGCATCCAAATCGATATTATCGACCCCGACACCGGCACGGCCGATTATTTTCAAGTTCGGTGCATTTTCAATTACTTCACGTGTCACTTGTGTTTGGCTACGGATGAGCAGCGCATCATAATCTCTAATATTTTCGATAAGTTCGGCAGGTGTGTAATCTGTTTGGATATGGATATTCATTTCTTCTGCTTGGCGTAATGGGGTAATTCCGTCTTCGCTTAATGGATCGGTGATTAGTATGTTGAACGTCATGTAAGAGCACTCCTTGTTATCAATAAATTTGCTTGAATATGATGATTTTATCAGGGAATTCAATTTCCTTTTAAATATTTTGTAAACGAACTGGCCCTCCTTCCATCAGTAAAAACAAAAAAGCTTTCCTCCCCTTACGAATGTAAGGGGCGAAAAGCTTATATACTTACGCGGTACCACCCTTTTTGCAGCCTCTTCCAAATTGCATAAGAGGCGTCTTGATGAACACGCGTAACGAGCATGTATACGGATGGACCTACTGAAGTCTGTTCAGCCCATCTATTCCGGAGTGCTACTTCACGTAGAAACCACTGATTTTCACCAACCATCAGCTCTCTAAAGATTTGCCAGCATAAAGTGTGTCTCCATCAAAATAGTTAAAAAGATTATTGAATTTGAATTTATCATAACAAACTAAAACCATTTGTCAAGAAGAAATGCAAAGTTTTTATGAGCAAAGCAAAAAGCCGAGCGACATCTTAAGTGAAGAATTTGTCAGCGATCTGTTTCGGCTTTTTACGTGAGTGATTGAATATGCATTCGTATTAGTCTTTATTTATATAAGTGAGCATCGTTTGAAGAAGCTCCATATCTGGCTTGATGGCAAGTACCGGTAAGAAGGCAAAAACAAATAATAATAGGATATTGGCACTTAAAGTAGTTCGAATTATTTTTTTGATTTTCATAAAAATCCTCCTCTTTCAATTTGGTTGTTTATCAAATATTCATCTCTCCTTTTGAATTTTGAGAATAATTAAATAATACACCTTTTTGTCAAAAAAATCTACTGTTTTTTTAAAGAAATTGACACAATTATTTTGGAGGGAAGCAATTTCAAGTTGTAACTACTTCTGAATAATTCTATAATAGAAGAATGACGAATAATTCGGAATATCGGATAAGCCTGAATAGGTAGGTTTTTCTTCTTTTTTGATTCCAAGGAAGGGCTGATAATACAATGACTAATGTAGTTGAAGGATATAGCGACCCCAAAAAAATTGCTAATGATTACGTACATGAAGTATATGCATCGTTAAAGAAAAGAAACCCCGAGGAAAAAGAATTTTTGCAGGCGGCTCGAGAAATTTTTGATTCATTGCGTCCGGTGTTTATTAAAAATCCCAGTTTCATAAAGGACGGTATATTGGAACGTATTACAGAACCGGAACGAATTATTACATTCCGAGTGGCGTGGGAAGATGACCAAGGAAAGGTCCACGTTAATCGTGGTTTCCGGATTCAATTTAATAGTGCATTGGGTCCTTATAAGGGGGGAATCCGTTTTCATCCTTCCGTAAATACAAGTATCATGAAGTTTCTTGCTTTTGAACAAATATTTAAAAACTCGCTGACAGGTCAGCCGATTGGAGCAGGGAAAGGTGGATCGGATTTTGATCCTAAAGGGAAGTCTGATCGGGAAATTATGAGATTTACCCAAAGTTTCATGACTGAGCTAAGTAAATATTTGGGATCAGACCTCGATGTACCCGCAGGAGACATTGGTGTGGGACGTAGAGAAGTCGGTTATATGTTCGGGCAATATAACCGCTTAAAAGGCGGTTATGAAGCGGGCGTCTTTACCGGGAAGGATCCGAACTATGGAGGAAGCTTGGGTAGAAAAGAAGCAACCGGGTATGGCGTCGTCTACTTCGCCGAGGAGATGTTAAAGCAAAAAGGATTCTCGTTCAAAGGTAGTAAAGTGATCGTATCGGGTTCTGGAAACGTTTCTACATATGCGATGGAGAAAGCAATTGCCCTCGGTGCGAAAGTTGTCGCTTGCAGTGATTCGAGTGGATATATTTACGATGAAAATGGCATCGACGTGGAAACTGTAAAACAAATTAAAGAAGTACAAAATAAAAGAATTAAAGACTATAAGAAATACCATTCAGGTGCGAAATACTATGAGGGGTGTTCAGGCATCTGGTCGGTAGATTGTGATATTGCATTGCCTTGTGCTACCCAAAATGAAATTGATGAAAGAGCGGCATTTGAGTTGGTCAGCAATCAAGTGAAAGCGATAGCAGAAGGCGCCAATATGCCTTGTACAAAAGAAGCAGTAGACTTATTCATGAAAAATGATGTTTTGTTTGCTCCGGCGAAAGCGGCCAATGCGGGTGGTGTAGCTGTTTCCGCGATGGAAATGTCCCAGAATAGCATGCGCCTCAATTGGACATTCGAAGAAGTGGATGAACGGTTGCAACAAGTGATGAAAGATATTTACCGAAATTGCTTGGACACGGCAGAAAAATACGATTTTCCCGGCAATTTAATTGTGGGCGCAAATATTGCAGGCTTTTTGAAAGTGGCCAATGCGATGCTCGCACACGGTATCAATTAAAAGTGGGGTATTTACTCTCACAGAAAAATACGATCATGCATAAGTAATGGCTGTCGGGGTAACCTTGACAGCTTTTTTATTTTAAAAGAAAAAGGAATTCATAGATGGCTGTGGAACAGTGAAGAATAAGCAAGAGGGAGGGGAAAAGACTTGAAAAGGGCGATGAAACGAATAGTTATTTTCGCATTGTTTATCCATCTGATGATTGTACCGTCACTATACACTTTGACAGTAACCGCGCAAAAAGATTTGCCGTTAGGGGCGGAGCAACTGGATTATCTCGCTTTAGGGGATTCACTGGCAGCAGGTGTGGATTTTAAGGGAGAATTAGGGAAAAGTTACAGCGATTTTCTAGCTTTTAAACTTGAATCGATCGGTATTTTACAATCGTTTAACAAAGGGTTCGCGACGCCAGGTTATACAACGGCGGATGTAGTGAGGGACATTGATAACAATGCGATGAAAGAAGCAGTCGGAATAAGCGTAAAACGAGGTGAGAGACAACTTCGGGATGACATCGCAAAAGCAGACGTGATTACGCTGAGTGCGGGGGCCAATGATGTATTGGCACATGTTCACGTTGACGCAGCATCGGGAGACGTAAGTTTTGATCTTGAAGAGATGATGCTCGCTTTTCTCGAAGTGCAAAAAAATTATGAAGACATTATGATGCAAATTACTGAACTAAACGATGACGTCCAAGTGTATGTGATGGGATATTATAACCCTTTTCCGCACGTGGCTGAACAGCTACAACCCGAACTTGACAAATTGTTACAGCAATTAAACGGTGCAATTGTCGCAGGAATTGAAGGGAGTGGCGCGATATTTGTCACAACAGCGGAACAAATCGCACAAGATTATAACGCTCACCTTCCTAATCCGAAAAATATTCATTTAAGTGAAGCGGGTTATGAAGAAGTGGCCAAACGTTTTTATGACGCACTGTTGAAAAATAATGCTTGGATACCGAAGAAGGGATTTACCGATATTGCCAGCAATCGATTTGAAAGCTACATCGAACAAGCGGTAGCGAAAGGCCTGGTAAACGGTTATGCGGATGGGACATTTAAACCGAATCAGCCGTTAACGCGTGCGCATGCAGCGTCATTATTTGTCCGGGCATTAGGTTTAGTGACGGATGAACCAGCACCATTCAAAGACATCGGTCACTACAAAGCAGAAGTGCAAGCTGAGATCTCAGCCGCTTATCATTACGGAATCATTAAAGGAGCAGATGAGCAGCATTTTAACCCATCCGAGCCGGTCAAGCGCGCCCATCTTGCGTTAATGATTGCGCGTACGTATGAATATGCCACAGGAACAGAATACCAGTTATCCGAGCTAGCACCTTATGATGACTATGGGACATACGGTGAGGAGGCGGTTCGAGCGATTTCCATGTTGCACGAGCTCGATATTGCAACAGGTGCTGCTGGGAAATTTATGCCAAACCAATTCGCAACGAGAGGGCAAGCTGCCAAAATTTTCGTCGATTTTCTGGCTATCCTTGACAAAGAATAAGAAAAACGGTCCAAGCTCCTTAAGTCAGTAGCCTGGACCGTTTTCAATTGGACAATGACTAGTATCAGAGCAAGCGGTCAATCAAATGGAATGACGGTTGTTGCTGATCGAACGTCGCAATATAGTTGAAGCCAACCGCCTGTAATAATTCAAGTGACTCCCGGAACTGAAACGCCAAATCTTCCGGGCGGTGAGCGTCCGATCCTAAAGTGATGATTTCTCCTCCGCATTGCTTATAAAGCTTCAGGACATCATCACTTGGCATGCCGTGTGACAAGCCATAGCGAACGCCTGACGTATTCAATTCGATCCCTTTTCCAGCAGGAATGATTTCATTGAAAATCGCGGTCAATTCATCATGAAATTTGGAAGTCGGTGGCTCTTTTGAATATCGCTTAATCAAATCGACGTGTCCGAGCACGTTGAAATGTTTGAACTTTTTTATGCACGCATAAAGCTCGTCATAGTATGTTTTGTACGCTTCATCAACAGTCTTGCCGATAAAAAGTTCTCCATAATGTAAACTCTTCTTCTCGGTCGTATGCATAGAACAGATGACAAAATCGAATTTTTCAGCCTCGACCAATTGCTCATAACGTTGCAATAAATGAGGTTGAATGCCAATTTCAATTCCTCTTTTTAAGCGAATCCGATCAGCGTATTTGTGCTGAAGCTCATTGAGCAGTGTTTCATATTCACGTAAGTCGAATTCGAAAACAATCGTTTCATCTGGGTATTCATAATCAATATGTTCAGTAAAGCAAATTTCTTTCAGCCCTTTCTCAATTGCCCCAACGACCATATCCTCCATCGGGATAGAGCAATCCGCCGAAAAGTGACTATGTAAATGATAATCAAACATCCATATCTCCTCCTACGCTTTAGATCCGCTTCCATCATTAAGTTTACACGAAAATTCCCTATGCATCACGTTTGAAATTTGAATGACAGAAAGTTACGAAAGATGCATTCAATTTTCTATTGACATTTTCTATGCCTACCCGTATAGTAATAAATAACTTCACCATAGTAAAGTGATAAAGTATTTTATTTCGATTCAGCGGATACTCAAACTCCGAATGCAATAACGCCGTGGCGTTACTGATTATTTTGAAAGGCGGGTAGATTTAACATGTACACCGATTATAGAGTTGTGGACGATAATGTGAAAGATTATGAGAAATATGAGCGGACCATCAAGACAATTAACAAGCGATTTGGTACATATGGTTATAAACGGATTAAAACTTCTACATTTGAGCAATATGACTTGTATTCTAAAGTGAATAGTTCGATTAATCAAAACGAAATGATTAAAGTGATCGATCATAATGGTCAAGTGCTTGTCTTGCGCCCGGATGTTACCATTCCGATTACACGCCAATTAGCGGAAGAGTTTACAGAACTTCCAAATGAGCTCCGTTATTTTTACGTGCAAGACGTTTTCAGACAAGCGGATGACCGAAGTGAGAGTATCGAAAGCACGCAAGCAGGCGTCGAATATTTTACTGAAAGTTCTCCAGAAGCCGACGCGGAAGTAATTGCTCTTGCGTGTCATACGTTGAAAGATTTAGGGTTCACGGATATTAAAATCGAAATCGGGCATGCAAGTTTTTTTAAACAGCTTATTGAAAATATCGAGTTGGCACCACGCCAGTTGAACGAACTGAAAAGTTTAATCCAAGCAAAAAATATTGTGGACATCGAAACATTTCTGAGTAATTTATCGATTGAAAAAGAGATAAGAGACGCAATCGGTACAATCCCACTATTGTATGGCGACCCGGTAGAAGTGAGTGAAAGAGCAAGAGCGCTTGTTGGTACAAAGCGGTTGCACGATACACTTGATTACCTGATGAGAATTTATGATATTTTAACCGTTTACGGTTTGCGGAAATACATTGTCATGGATTTGGGATTGATCAATCATATGGGATATTATTCAGATATTATTTTTCAAGGATTCGTCGAAAAACTAGGCAAACCTGTGCTGATGGGAGGGCGTTACGATGGATTGGGTAACGCATTTGGTGCCACATTACCTGCGATTGGTTTTGCTTGTGAAGTGGAGTCACTCGTAGAAGCTTCGAGCGGAGAAACGATTTTGGGGCCTGCTCCTATTGATGTGGAAATTATTTATGATGAGATGAGTCTTGGCGAATCAATTACCATTGCGAATGAATTAAGAGAACGAAATTATAGTGTGCTTTCTATTCCAGCCCGCAAACAAAATCAGCGTCGGCAAAATAGCATATACAGCATCCAAATCGAAAAAGAGAAGAAGACATTTTTATATAAAGAGAAAGAAAGTGCTTTTTCGGATATTGGGCAATTGCTTAAACTGATGATCGACTCAAAAGGAGGAATTTAATTGGGCTACGTCACGTTAGCGATCGCAACAGGTCGTACGGCAAAGCAAGCGATAAAATTATTGGAGGCGGGAGGTATGGATTTTCCTGACTTTCACAATAACAGTAGAAAACTAGTCATGTATGACAGGACGAACACGATCAAGTTGATTTTCGTTAAAACAGCAGATTTGACGACATACGTGGAAAAAGGTGCAGCAGATATCGGTATTATCGGAAAAGATACATTGATGGAAGAAAGGCCTGACGTGTATGAACTGGTCGACTTGAATGTGGGCAAGTGTCAGCTTGCAGTGGCGGGGTTCCCCGGCCAAACGTATCAAAATGGCAAAATGATTACCGTTGCAACGAAATACCCAGCGATCGCCAAATCGTTTTTCGATGAAAAAGGAATTCGTGTCGAAACGGTTCAATTGATTTGGCACCACTCATCGGGTTATCGGATCTGATTGTAGATATCGTCGAAACAGGAACGACATTGAAAGAAAACGGTTTGGTCGTCTTGGATAAAGTCGCCGATGTCAGTGCGCGGCTCATTGTTAATAAAGCAAGTTTCGCAACAAAGACAGATCGTATTGAACAGGTGATTAGTACGTTAAAAGTAGTCGTGGGGTGAATCATAATGAAAATAATAACGGGTGTACAATTTGCGGAGGAAATGCAACAGATCGGCACTACACAACAGCAAAATGAGGATTTGGATCGTACAGTGCTCGACATGATCAGTCGTGTTCGAGCAAAAGGGGATGAAGCACTCGTTGAATATACGGAACAATTCGATAACGTGAAAATAGAGAGTTTTATCGTTTCAAAAGAAGAGTTTGAAGAAGCGAGAGCGTCTGTATCGGAAACCTTTAAAAATGCAATTCGAAAAGCGCGTCGTAATATTCAAGCATTCCATGAAGGACAGCAAGAACGCTCGTGGTTTACAACGGATGGCAACGGCGTTTTACTCGGTCAGAAAGTGACACCGCTCGATAGTGTCGGCATTTACGTGCCTGGCGGGAAGGCCGCTTATCCTTCCACCGTGCTGATGAACGCCATTCCTGCCAAGATTGCAGGCGTCCAAAAGATTGCCATCACAACGCCTCCACAACCGGATGGGAAAGTGAATCCACACGTACTCGTCGCCGCGCAGGAAGCGGGCGTCGATACAATTTACAAAGTCGGCGGAGCCCAAGCGATTGCCGCACTTGCTTATGGAACGGAGTCCATCGAGAAAGTGGTGAAAATCGTTGGGCCTGGGAACGCATATGTCGCACAAGCGAAGAAATGGGTTTTCGGTGAGGTGGCGATCGATATGATTGCAGGGCCAAGTGAGATTTGTGTCGTTGCAGACGAGACGGCGGAGCCGAAGTTCGTAGCAGCCGATTTGCTGTCGCAGGCGGAGCACGATGAACGGGCAACAGCGATTTGCATAACAACGAGCCAATCGTTTGCCGAAGCGCTTCAAACGGAAGTGAATGAACAAACAATCGCGTTGGAACGGAAAGAAATCATTGAAAAGTCGATCGAACAGAACGGGCGGCTCGTCGTCGTCGAAACATTGGCAGAAGCGTTTGAACTCGTCAATGAATTGGCACCCGAGCATCTACAATTGATGATTGAAAACCCGATGGAAAACATGCAATTCATCAACAATGCAGGTGCCATTTTCTTAGGAAACCATTCACCTGAAGCGTTAGGTGATTATTATGCAGGGCCGAACCATACGTTGCCGACAAGCGGGACGTCTACATTCTCATCGCCCCTCGGTGTGTATGATTTTCTGAAGAAATCAAGCATCATCCAATACTCAGAACAGGCACTACTAGATGCAGCAGATGACATTATTACATTGGCGACTGCGGAAGGGTTATCCGCACATGCCAATTCGATTGCAATACGAAAGGTGGATCATTCATGCGTAGAAAAGTAATTACGAGAACAACAGCCGAAACATCGATTAATTTGGATTTTGCAATCGATGGAAGCGGCCAAACGGATATAAAAACGGGTGTCGGCTTTTTCGACCATATGCTCACAGCTTTTACGAAACACGGGCTATTTGATTTGAAAGTGGAGTGCGACGGGGATATCGAAGTGGACCAACACCATACAGTGGAAGACATCGGCATCGTGTTGGGACAGGCATTCAATGAAAGCATCGGGACAAAAGAGGGGATCAACCGGTATGCAACAGTTTCGACGCCGATGGACGAAGCTTTGGCGACAGCCTCGATCGATATTAGCGGGCGTTCATTCCTCGTTTTCAATGTGGAAGGGCTGAAAGATAAGGTCGGCGATTTTGATACGGAATTGGTGGAAGAGTTTTTCCACGCGTTCGTTAGTCACTCACGTGTCACGCTCCACATAAATGTTGCTTATGGAAAAAACAGCCACCATATAATCGAAGCTGTATTCAAAGCGTTCGGACGCGCCTTAAACGAAGCGAGCGCGATCAATCCAAAGATTAAAGGCATTCCGTCGACAAAAGGCTTGCTTTAACATTAAAAATCGAAAGAGGTAGAAAATAGATGATACTTTTTCCTGCAATTGACATAAGAAATGGGAAGTGTGTACGCCTGATTCAAGGAAATTATGACGAAGAGACGATTTACGGCGATTCACCTACGGACATGGCACTCGAATGGGAAAAGCAAGGTGCTGAATATATACATATTGTTGACCTGGACGGTGCGAAGACTGGAGATTCAACAAATCGTGAAGCGATTCGAGCGATTGCCAAGGCGGTCGCAATTCCAATTCAAGTGGGAGGCGGCATCCGCTCGATGGACACTATCGACGAGCATATTGCGGCAGGCGTGAGTCGGGTCATTATAGGGACAGCGGCCATTACGAACCGTACGTTTTTAAAAGAAGCTGTTGAAAAATATGGTAATCAAATCGCGGTATCTATTGATGCACGTAACGGTTATGTAGCGACGGATGGCTGGACAGAAACAAGTGATGTACGGGCAATTGATCTGCTGCAAGAGTTGGAAGAAATTGGTGTCAAAACGGTCGTCTATACGGACATATTGAAAGACGGCATGATGCAAGGTCCGAACTTCGAAGAACTCGGCATTGTGGATGAAGCCTCGTCGATTGACATAATTGCGTCAGGTGGCGTTTCCACAGAGGAAAATATTGAGCGGCTTAAAAATATGGAATTATATGGGGCAATCATTGGAAAAGCGCTATATGAAGGCACGTTATCACTAGAACAATTAACGAGGGGGAAAAGTATTGAAAACTAATCGAATTATTCCTTGTTTAGATGTAGATAAAGGTAGAGTTGTGAAAGGCCGAAAGTTTAAAAATATAGAAGATGTGGCGGATCCATTGGAACTGGCAAAAAAGTATGTACGCGAAGGAGCCGATGAACTCGTTTTTTATGACATTACCGCATCCACTGAGAATAGAACCGTTTTTGCGGAGACGATCCAACGGTTATCGAAAGAAGTACATGTCCCTTTTACAGTTGGTGGCGGCATTCGAACGCTCGAAGACATTGAAAGTATATTGGCGGCTGGTGCCGATAAAGTTTCCATAAATAGCATTGCTGTTCAAAATCCTAAATTCATAGAACAGGCGGCCCAAAAATTCGGTTCCGAATGTGTCGTTCTATCGATGGATGTCAAACAAATTGGACCTGAGAAATGGACCATATTTGTTAGAGGTGGCCAAGAGGATACCGGAATAGATGCCATTGAATGGGCAGTACAAGGGGAAAAGCTTGGCGCAGGTGAACTCGTCGTCAACAGTATTGACGGCGATGGAGAAAAGGATGGGTATAGTGTTGAATTGACCCGCAAGATTGCGGAAGCGGTCCGTATCCCAGTCGTTGCGAGTGGTGGTGCCGGTAAGATGGAACATTTTGCAACGGTGTTAACCGAAGGAAAAGCGGATGCAGCGCTAGCAGCCTCTGTTTTCCACTATGATGAAATTAATATACTTACATTAAAAGACTTTCTACGTACGAAAAAACTGAATGCAAGGACGGATGTACAATGACTAAACTACTTGAAGATGTTTCGTTTGATGCGCAAGGTCTTGTGCCGGCGATTGTGCAAGATGAGCAGACCGGTAATGTGCT
The DNA here is from genome assembly GCA_948469885.1 of uncultured Sporosarcina sp. Classification (GTDB taxonomy): domain Bacteria; phylum Bacillota; class Bacilli; order Bacillales_A; family Planococcaceae; genus Sporosarcina. The sequence goes on from CAOKMT010000030.1 coordinate 13,183, forward strand.
CATGTTAGCTTATATGAACAAAGAAGCGTTGGAAAAAACGATGGAAACGAAAGAAACTTGGTTTTTCAGTCGTTCCAGACAAGCGTTATGGAACAAAGGAGCGACCTCGGGAAACCGTCAAGCTGTGAAACGCCTCTCGATTGATTGTGATGCAGATGCAATCTTAGTGCAAGTCGAGCCTATGGGGCCCGCTTGCCATACGGGGGAAGTGTCTTGTTTCAGTCAAACAGTCTTCGAAGAAGAAACTTCGAATCGACAAGTTGTTCATGACGTAGTCGCTGAAATCCAGCACCGTCGAAACAACCCGGTGGAAGGGTCGTATACATCGTATTTATTCCGGGAAGGCATTGACAAAGTACTGAAAAAGGTCGGGGAAGAGTCGAGCGAAGTTATTATTGGTGCGAAAAATGAAGATAAACAAGAATTAACAAGCGAATTAGCTGATCTGACATACCATACCCTCGTTTTAATGGAGCTGGCTGGTGTTCGTGTGAAGGATGTCAAAAAAGAATTGTTGAAACGAAGATCGAAAAGTGAAGTGGTGCAAGATGAATAAATATTGGAGCAGTATGGTAAAACGGACAGACCCGTATATACCGGGTGAACAAGTAAATGATCCAACCGTTTTGAAGCTGAATACAAACGAAAACCCTTATCCGCCAAGTCCTAAAGTGCTTACTGCGATCCGCCAAGAAGCGGAAGGGAAACTGCAATTATATCCATCACCGACTGCGGATGATCTTCGGGAAACAATCGCATCCTATTTTCAATTGGACAAAGAAGAAGTATTTGTCGGAAATGGTTCTGATGAAGTATTGGCATTTTCATTCATGGCATTTTTTGAACCAGGAGAAAAAATCCGTTATCCCGAAATTACGTATAGTTTTTATCCGGTCTATGCGAAGTTGTTCGATATTCCGTTTGAAGAAATTCCATTGGAAGAGGATTTCAGTCTATCGGTTGAACAATATTTCGGAGCGGAAGGTGGCGTCATTTTGCCGAATCCGAATGCGCCGACGAGTTTATATATTACGATCGAGCAGATCGAAAAAATCGTACAAAACAATCCGGAAAAAGTCGTCATTATTGACGAAGCATATATTGATTTTGCTTCTACGTCCGCAGTGACACTCATTCCCAAATATGAAAATTTACTTGTCATCCAAACAACCTCGAAGTCCCGGTCATTGGCGGGATTGCGTGTCGGGTATGCACTTGGAAACCGTTCATTGATCGATGCGCTTATTCGTATAAAAGATTCCATGAATTCTTATACGATTGACCGTTTAGCACTCGCCGGAGCGAAAGCGGCGTTCGAAGACGTCGACTATTTTGAACGAATGACAGCGAAAATTATTTCCACACGCGAAAAAGTGAAAGAGAGAATGGCGCAGTTGGACTTCGAAGTGTTACCGTCTGAGGCGAATTTTATTTTTGTCACACACCCGATATATTCTGCTCAATTTTTATACGAGGAATTGAAAAGGGAAGGTGTGCTCGTTCGGTATTTTAATGCGGATCTTATCGATAATCATTTGCGCATCACAATCGGAACCGAAGAGGAAATGGAGCGGTTTCTCGATACAATAGGAAAGATTATACGCATAACTTGAAGGTAAATGAAGGGCGAAGCGAAAGAAACCGTGAAGGCAATGGCCATCACGGTTTTTAAAATGTATTATGTGCATTGAAAAGCGACAATTTGATCTAAATCTGTTCCCCACGGTAGCCAAGCATTGCCATTCCATTTAAAACCGGAAGTTGATACATAATCGATATAGGTGGGATGATACCAAAAAGATGTGCGGTTTTTCAGGGTGACATAGGTGTCGCGAAACAGACATCCGCGCAACGCACCGGGATCGACAGCGAGCGTCCCAGTTTCAGGGATTGTCGAGGGTGGGGGTTGCGATGGTTTGTTGTCTTGGCGTTTATTTTCGTAGGCTTCTGGTTGATTCTCGGACAAAAACACTTCTCCTTTCGTTGGTTCGATCGAATTATTATATGATAGAACATGCTTAAGCGGAACTGATATACTGTGAGGTGTAGGAAGGAGTTGTGTGATATGGGGTCCAAATATTTTGATCTTGTCATTGCCGCATTTATGGCTTATTTTGCTTATACCCGCTTTGTGGAAGGACAGACAGGTTTTGCCGTACTGTTTGTTGTCTTATTTATATTAAATATTTTGACATTTACAGTGAAATTGAGAAAAGAAAAACAGCAGGATGAATCGAATCTACGTTGAAAACAGCGCGTCCCTATGTTAACTGAAGGGGAGCGCGCTGTTTCATTTCTTTTTTCGAATAAACATGACACCGAATTGAACGATCAGTGCAAGGCCAAGACCGAATGATGTAAAGATGAACAAAGATAAAATTCCGATTTCTGCACCTTGTCCATTCACATCAGTAATATAACTTCGAAACATCTCGAAAAAAGCGACGATGCACGAAACGAAGAAAATGGGAAAAGCGATTTTTAATCTATAAAATAACAAAGCGGTGAAAGCAACTCCTATAATAAGCCCGAATATGGAGAAAGCGATGAAGTTTAATATTTCAATTGTGTGACCAACAATATTTCGGACGCCAACTATCAGAAGGACGAATGTTGTGAGTCCAGCAATGACACCGACTTTGCCGTAATGATTTGCCAATCGTAGCACCTCTTCTCTTAAAAGTTCGCCATCTTCCATAATACCGAATTGATGGAAGAGACGCTACCAAAATCAATTTCAAACTTTTGATGAAGAGAGATTGGTCATTCGTAGCGTAATTATTTTAAAACTGGCGCATCATCGTATATACTAGAAGCTGCTTACTAAACAATAACAGGAGAAGTGGTTGAAAATGAGTCTCGATATACATGTGAGTAATGAAGAAAGTAAACGTAATGAAAATTTGGGCCGATTGCTCGTGAAATGCTCGGATCAGCCTGGGATCGTTGCAGCACTATCCAAATTTCTATATGATCATCAGTCCAATATCATTGAATCAAGTCAGTACTCGAGCGACCCTGAAGGTGGGGATTTTTTTATTCGGATCGAATTCCATTGTGATGCTTTAAAAGAAAAACGTATGCAAATGGAACAAGATTTTGAAGTGCTCGCAGCTGAATTTACGATGGATTATAATTTCACTTATGGCGATGAGCGTAAACGAACTGCGATTTTTGTTTCGAAAGAACCTTACTGCATGATGGAATTGCTATGGGAATGGCAAAATGGCGACTTGGCAACCGATATTGCCGTCGTCATTAGTAATCATGAGGATTCCAGAGAGCTTGTTGAATCTTTCGGCATTCCTTTCCATTATATTCCGGCTAACAAAGATATTCGTCAGCAAGCGGAAGAGGAACAAATTCGACTGATGGAAGAATATGAAGTTGATTTATTGATCTTGGCAAGATATATGCAAATCTTGACACCGAACTTCGTGAGTCACTTCCCGAACCGGATTATTAACATTCACCATTCCTTTTTACCAGCGTTTATCGGTGCACGACCGTACGAGCGGGCATACGATCGCGGGGTAAAATTGATCGGGGCAACGTCGCATTATGTCACAAATGACCTCGACGAAGGACCAATTATCGAGCAAGATATTGAACGAGTGGATCACCGAGACCATATCATCGACTTGAAGAAAATTGGTCGGACCATCGAACGCCGTGTCCTGGCACGTGCGGTTAAATGGCATCTTGAAGATCGTATTATCGTTCAAGATAACAAAACGATTGTATTCCAATAAATTCGGTACAAATGCCAAAAAGGTTCAGCGGAAAAACGCTGAACCTTTTTGTATTGCCACGTATCGTCCAACTTCGTGAAAATACGGGAAGGGAGCGATACTGGGCAACCTTTTTTAGAAGTTATTTGTTGGCGATGATAATTAATTTACCTTTATCTAATTCTGCTTCGGCATTTGCCGCTTCATCGGCTGTTAATCCTGCGCCTTCCATTTTGCTACGAAGTTCGTCACCTCTTGAAGAGAACATATTTTTAAGACTATCGAGGAAGCCTTCCTCTTTTAGTCCTGCTTTTTCGGTATGCAGAGCCTCATTAATATCATCGCCTCTTTCCTTGTAGTGAGCAAAAACGTAGACGTTATCTCGTGAATAACCTTGCGTATCTAATTTCTCAATTTCCTCTTTTGCTTGAACTGCATTTTCTACTACTAATTTTACTGCCATAAATATCTCCTCCAATTTTACTGTCAGTCTATGTATACCTAAGAACATTCTTCCCTAAACCTCTTTTTGAATGGAACATTTTGTAAGAAGGGTACGCATGTAGATAGAATCATCTTATGTTGTATTTGCTTCTCTACCAAAAGTAAAAATTCAGCAATTTGTTATTGGAATTAATAGAAAATTCTTTGCATATATACAACTTAATAGTATAGTAACATTAAGCGCTATATTTACTTGATAATAAAACGCACTATTCAGTTATGTAAGCGCTCGCTATCGAGTGGGGAAAATTAACGAAGGGGGCTGGTATGAATGAATAAGATGAAAATTCGTGGATTGTTGTTTCTGGTGGCAGGACTTATGCTCATTCTTTCTGCGTGTAGTGGGGGTGGTAAGAAAAACATTGCCATTGGACCGCCTGCGAGTGAAACGAATAATGTATCGAAACTCATTCTCGAAGCTTATGGCATTGAAGAAGGAGATTACAAAGCATATCAAGAAGGTTTTGGAGATGCGGCTGACGGTGTCCAAGACGGAAATATAGATGTTTCAATCGGTATTTTAGGACTACCGGCTGGAAGCATCGAAAGTTTGCAAGCTTCATCGGGCGATGTCAAAATGCTCGGACTTTCAGATGAAGCGATCGATTATATCGAAGAGCACTCGGATTATAAACGTCTGACAATCCCAAAAGACACCTATGACTTTTTGACGGAAGATGTGGAGACAGTAACGGCTTATGCGATTCTGATGGGGAACACCGATACGATTGATGAAGAACTAGGCTATGAATTGGCCAAGAGTATGGTGGAGGATGCGGCAGAAAACACGCATGCACAAGCAAAAGAAATGACGCTTGAAAATGCGCTCCGCGGCGCAGAAGGCTTGTTGATCCATCCGGGAGCGAAACGCTATTACGAAGAGCAAGGGTTGACTGTTGAAAACGAAGTAGCGGAACTGACTGCCGACAAAAGTGGTAGAAAGTCCGAGTTTGTCCTTGGAACAGGGTCGCAAGGCGGTACGTATTACCCGCTCGGGGGAGAAATTGCAAACCTGTGGAACAAACATGTTGACGGCATTAATGTAACGAATACGGAGACAGGTGCTTCGGTTGAGAACTTGGCGACAATCAGTGAAGGACATATGGACTTAGGCATGGCCGTCCATGTACCGGCATTGCAGGCATTGAAAGGTGAAGGGGAATTTGAAGGTAATGAAGTGAAAAATGCGGCATTTATCGGTCATATTTATCCTGAAGTCATTCAGATTGTGACAAGAGAGAAAACGAAAATCAACAGCTTTGATGATTTGAAATAAACTGATCAGATAATTTCTTTAGAAGAAAGGGGGACGTCGCATGAACGATCAGCAACAAGTTGATGCACAAGCAATTTTAGAGAAGTACGATAAGGAAAATCAGTTTCGTACTCAAATCGGGAAATGGACGTGGATCGTAACCTTTCTTGGTGTTGCATTGACAGTATTCCACTTATATACAGGTTATTTCGGCACGTTACCAACACAGAAGCAAGGGGCTGTACACCTTGGAACGGCGCTCGGCATCGTCTTTTTGCTTTACCCGGCCAAAAAAGCATGGATGAAGACACAAAAGACAGTTCCATGGTATGACGTCATTCTCGCTTTTACTGCCATGTATGTGACGTACCATAAAATTATTTTCTTTGATTCTATTTTACAGAGTCGGGTTTCAGGGTACGGCTTTTTTGATATCACTGTCTCGATACTCGGTATCCTTCTCGTCCTTGAAGCGACGAGAAGGACGGTCGGATTACCGATTGTCATTGTGGCCAGTGTGGCGATTTTATATGGGATATACGGCAATATCGTCCCAACTAAGATACTTTCCCACGCTGGTTTTTCAATCGAAAGATTGGCGCCGAATCTATGGTTTCAAGAAAGTGGTGTTTTCGGAACGCCTGTCCAAATTTCTGCGAAGTTTATTTATCTCTTCCTGTTTTTTGGTGTCATTCTTGTACATACGCCAATCGGTACTTTTTTCAATGATTTGGCGTTCGCCATTACAGGTAGGTTTACAGGCGGGACGGCAAAGGCCGCAGTTGTGGCAAGTGCACTTCAAGGAACTGTTTCGGGAAGTTCAGTAGGGAATACGGTTGCATCGGGTTCATTTACAATTCCGATGATGAAAAAAGCGGGGTTCACGCCGGAATTTGCGGGCGCGACAGAAGCATCAGCATCGACAGGCGGACAGATCATGCCACCGATGATGGGTGCCGCCGCGTTTATTATGATGGAGTACTTAGGTGTTTCATTTGCAACGATTATGTTAGCTGCACTAATTCCTGCCATTCTTTATTTCACTGGTATTTTTATCGGTACGCATTTTGAGGCGAAAAAATTAGGGATATTGGGGTTACCAAAATCGAAATTGCCGATCTTTAAAACGTTAATGATTAAAAATGGCTATATGTTAATTCCGCTTTTCGTCATTATCGGAACGATCATGTCAGGATTCACACCGCAACGTGCTGCATTGTTCGGAATTCTTTCTGCGTTTCTCATCGCTTACGTTCGAAAAGAATCACGCATGAATTTAAAAGAAATCGTCCACATATTGGAGCAAGGAGCACGGGTAGCGCTTCCCGTTATCTCGGCCGTGGCAACTGCTGGTATCATTGCGGGAGTCGTTAGTATTACAGGTCTCGGTTCCAAGTTTGCATCGGGAATTATTGCCTTATCGAGCGGCCATCTCATACTGGCGCTATTCTTTACGATGATTGCATGTATCGTGCTCGGCATGGGATTGCCGACAACTGCGAATTACGTTGTCACGGCGACAATCGCAGCGCCTGCGCTTATCAATGAGTTTATGGTTGCACCGCTCGCGGCTCATATGTTTGTCTTCTATTTCGGAATCGTTGCGGATATTACGCCGCCCGTTTGTTTGGCAGCCTATGCAGGTGCGGGGATTGCAAAAGGGAACCCATTTAAGACGGGAGTCACTGCAGTAAAATTAGCAATTGCGGCTTTCATTATCCCTTATATATTCATATATAATCCGATTCTCGTGATGGTAGATGTTACCGCGATAAAACTGGTCTTAGCGTTAACGACTGCGATATTGGGCATGATCGGTGTAAGTAGCGCGGTGATCGGTTACTTTGCACGTGAATCGAAAATATGGGAACGTCTAATTTTGTTCGTGGCGGGCTTAATGCTCATTATTCCTGAGTTGATCACAAGTGGTATCGGGATTCTGCTAATTGGTATTATTTGGTTCATTCAGAAGAAAAGACCGGAAGACCGGATTGAACGTGGCAATCAACCTGCACATACGGTATAAGAAGAAACAAAAAGCTAATCCTTATACAGGGTTAGCTTTTTCTATACGCGCAATTTTTTGTATTGTTTTATAAAGTGTGTGGGATCTGTCTGTATGTTAAATGGCCACACACCTTGATGGGTATGCAAGTATAAAATAGCATATTTCCCGGAAAATGATTTACATGAAATATCGAATACATGTTCAAGTGAAAATGTATAAGTGGCAGTAACAATACGATTTGAGTATAAAGTGAGTCGATAATGGTGCTCATTGTATTTTTGCTCGAAATCCTCAATGACACGTTCAATCACGGTATAAGGTACGACTGAAATCGGCTCGTGTTGCGTTTTATAGTGTTCCATTCCATCCCCCCTTCTGAACTTTCATTTGTGCCATTGTAACAGATGAACCACCTAGGGAACTAGACAAGCAATCGGAACTTTTGTATACTTTTCAGATGCTTGAATAAATTTCGCAATTTTAATTTTAAAGAAATGTGAAAATATTTTACTTATTTTTTAGAAGATTACTTGTATGTGACGCTATCTCTGTTGATTGGCCCGACTTCTATGAGATTATTGAGACAAGTGTGTCCCAGCAAAGAGCGTTGCCCTACGAAAAGCATGCATCCCGAACGGAAGTCAATATTGTTCGGTTTCTAATAGGAAACCACGAATGATGAAATCGATGCGCTTAAGAAAGTTTGCTAAAGGTGGAGGGAATGGGATGAAAGAACAAAAAAGTATGGCGACAAATACGAGTCTTGGCATTGTTGCCTTCAGTATCATTTTGCTGGCAACCAACTTGAGAGCGCCTATTACATCGGTTGGGCCGTTAATTGCATCGATTCGTGATAGTTTACAAATTTCCAATACAGTCGCTGGGGCATTGACGACTCTTCCATTATTGGCATTTGCTTTTATTTCTCCGTTTGCACCGAAGTTGGCTCGACGGTTCGGAATGGAATTGACTTTATTTATCTCGTTAGTTGTTCTTATACTCGGTATTTTATTGCGTTCTTTAGGTACAATTGAAGTTTTATTTATCGGGACGTTGCTCATAGGATTGGCAATTGCAATTGGAAATGTCTTATTGCCGGGATTGGTGAAACAAAAGTTTTTCCATCGTCTCGGTATGATGACAGGGCTTTACGCTGTGTCGATGAATTTGACGGCTGCCATCGCTTCTGGTGTCAGTGTGCCAATTGCTTCTTTTCGTGGCCTCGGCTGGCAAGGTTCGCTCGGGTTCTGGGGGCTGTTAACGCTCGTGACTGTGCTTTTTTGGCTGCCACAACTTCGTCAACGACAGACACCGGACAACAAAATGAAACAAGAGCCAGTGAAAGCCGCTACGCATTTATGGCGGTCTTCGTTGGCTTGGCAAATTACAATTTTCATGGGATTGCAGTCGCTCATCTTTTATTCAGTTGTTGCTTGGATTCCCCAAATCCTTTTTGAAAAGGGGCTTACTGCATCAGCCGCTGGGTGGATGGTTTCCATCTTTCAATTTTCCACGTTGCCATTTACATTTGTCGTCCCGATTATTGCAGGTCGGTTGAAAAGCCAGCGAATGATTGTGGCATTTACCGCTTCGTTATTTTGTATTGGTATCCTCGGCGTGCTAATCGGTGATCTTCGTTTCATTCTGCTATGGATGGTGTTCATTGGCATTGCAGCCGGCTCAGCTTTCAGTTTGGCGATGATGTTCTTCAGTTTACGGACGGAAAGCGTTCAAGAAGCTTCCGAAGTGTCGGGCATGGCCCAATCCATCGGCTATTTTTTAGCGGCACTCGGTCCATTGTTTTTCGGGCTGGTGCGGGATATGACAGGTGGTTGGACATTGTCGCTCATTTTGCTGGGAGTCGCATCTGTCATTATATTGATCGTTGGACTGGGCGCTGGAAAAGAAGGTTATGTTCGCGGGATGGATTAAATTAGTTGTTCCCTTTCATGATTTCCCGTAGTATACTTAGTGAATTGTATTTTTGAAAAGAGGATAGTAAATGAAAAAATCAATTTACGGATTGACGCCTGAACAGTTAAGTGAATGGCTCGTAGATCATGGACAAAAGAAATTCCGGGCGGCCCAAATTTGGGATTGGCTCTATAAAAAACGTGTCACTAATTTTGAGCATATGAAAAACTTGAATAAAGATTGTATTCAATTGTTGGAAGAACATTATGTAATCGAAACGTTGGAACAGTCGGTTAAACAAGAGTCCGAAGATGGGACGATTAAGTTTCTGTTCAAAATGCAAGATGGGAACCTGATCGAAACGGTTCTTATGAAGTTTCCTTACGGTTATTCCGTCTGTGTGACGACTCAAGTCGGTTGCAATATCGGGTGTAGCTTTTGCGCAAGCGGACTATTGAAAAAAAGCCGGGACTTAGTCGGTGGCGAAATTGTAGAACAAATTATGAAAGTGCAACAGCATTTGGATGCGAAAGGGTTGGAAGAACGGGTCAGCCATATCGTCGTCATGGGAATTGGCGAGCCTTTCGATAACTATTCGAACTTGATGGATTTCCTTCGCGTTGTCAACGCGCAAAAAGGTCTTGGTATTGGGGCTCGTCATATTACGGTGTCGACGAGTGGACTCGTCCATAAAATCAAAGAATTTGCGGACGAAGATTTGCAAGTAAATTTAGCAGTTTCTTTACATGCACCGAATGATGAACTGCGGACACAGATTATGAAAATTAACCGGGCGTTTCCAATTGCCAAATTGATGGATGCCATCGATTACTATTTGGAAAAGAGAAACCGACGGATCACATTTGAATATATTTTACTCGATGACGTGAACGATCATGTGAAAGAAGCGGAGCAGCTGGCAAAATTGCTTGCCAATAAACGCCATCTTTCCTATGTGAACTTGATTCCGTATAATCCAGTTGACGAGCATAGTCAATATAGTCGCAGTAAGCCCGAAGCGATTAAAGCGTTTTACGAAACGTTGAAAAGCAAAGGGATCAATTGTGGGGTTCGTCATGAACAAGGAACGGATATTGATGCAGCATGTGGTCAATTGCGCAGTAAACAAATCAAAAAAGAGAAATCACTTTAAAAGAGATAAGTCCAATTTGACTATGACAATTGGACTTATTTTTTTATTTAAGGTGTAAAAAAGTGAAGATGGGGTACAACAGCAACAGGAGGTTGATTTGGAAATGAAAAAAATATATATGCTTATCGCTTTGATGATGCTTGCTTTAACAGTTGCCGCTTGCGGTGCAACGAATAATGAAGATAATCTTCCGCAAAATAGTGACCCAGTTGAAACAGATCCGATTGAACCGGCTGAGCCGGATGGAGAAGACCCTTCAACAGGCAAGGAAGGACCTGAGACGGCTGAAGATCTCAACAGTACAGAAGGAACGAGCGGAGAGAACGGAACAAATGCTGGTCAAAACGCGGATGTCAGCAGTCAGGATGATATGCAAGCGAAAATGGATGAGCTTGACTATGCCGACTTTGAATTGGAAGTCGATTACGGGAATCATAAAGAGTATGAAGCTGAACTCGAAAAGAGTAGCAACAACTCGGTGAAAGCGGAAATTGAAGACGACTTGAATAATGTAAAGAAAAAAGGTACAGATGCATTCAATGAGCTCTATCCGCTTGTACAGCAGTTGACGATCAACGGTCAGACAAGCCAAGACGATGCGATAAAAGAAGTACTTAAAGTCTTTAATTTGCCTGCCGATTACAATGAATTTGACCTTGAAATAAGACTTAAAGATGGATCGAAAATTGAATTTGAAGACCGGAAGTGAATGTAGATAGCAAACCCCTAGTGCTTCCGGCAAAGTAAAGAAGTCTTTCTTTAGGTAAACGTGGGATGAAAGTTATCCGGTTTACTAAAGGAAGGCTTTTTATTTATATATTAAGTGAATAAATATTCTATTTTGTATATATTTAAACATTAAGGTCTTTCTTTTTAGTTAAAGATGTAGTAGAGTAATATATATCTTTCGAATTCATTGAATATTATATTTGTTACATAACAGATTTACTACGGAAGTTTGGGGGGATGATAGATGAGTAGAAAGCGGATCGTTGTCAAAATTGGGAGCAGTTCATTGACAAATGATCGGGGTGAAATCGATCGGGAAAAGTTTAATGACCATGTGCATGCACTTGCGGCTTTGCGTCAGGCAGGACATGAAGTCATCCTCGTCTCTTCAGGAGCGGTGGCCGCGGGATTTGCAAGACTCGGATATTCTTCAAGACCTGTTACGTTAAAAGGCAAGCAAGCTGCGGCTGCAGTCGGGCAAAGTTTGCTTATCCAATCATATATTGATGGGTTCAGCGAGTTTGGCATCATCCCAGCACAAATTTTGCTGACGCGGGACGACTTCACAAATCGGGAGCGGTATCGGAATGCCTATGCGGCACTTATGGAATTGTTGGAAAGAAGAATCTTGCCAATTATCAACGAGAACGACACGATTTCTGTCAGAGAATTAACATTTGGGGATAACGATATGTTATCGGCTCTCGTTAGTGGTTTTATACGGGCGGATCAACTCATTATTTTAACGGACATCAACGGACTGTACGATGCGAATCCCCATCAAAATCCGGATGCCAAGAGATTGGACTCATTGACTGAGATTACAGACGAAATGTTAGGTTTTGCGGATAGCTCGGGTTCCAAAGTGGGGACAGGAGGGATGCAGTCGAAGTTGCTCGCAGCCAAAACAGCACTTTCCGTTGGTGTCCCGATATTTATTGGTCAAGGAACAGGGCAACGGAAATTATTGGATATTATGGAAGGCAAAGGTGACGGAACCTATATCGCCAATGACATAAGACATTCCATCAATATTAGCCAGCAGTGGATCGCCATTCATTCTGAATCGGTAGGAAAAATTTATATTGATCGCGGTGCGGAAGAGGCGATTTTATTCAACAGTAAAAACCTTTTGCCGGCAGGCATCACTCATGTAAAAGGTAGTTTTCAAAAGGGAGACGTCGTGGAAGTGTTCGGAGCGAACGGTAAGATCGGCAAAGGAGAAGTCACTTACTCTTCTGCGGATTTACGGAAAGTGATCGGCAAAAGAAGTGAAATACCTAGAAGGAGATCAGCTGTAACGCCCGTAGAAGTGATCCATCGGGACAAGTGGGTGAAAATATAATCGGGATGGGGGAAAGGCAAATGAATTCAGTGAAAACAGTGAGTGAAGTTCAGCAGAAAGGCGAGAAGGCAAAAGTAGTGAGCCGCATAATGGGGGGCGTAACGACGGAAGAGAAGAATGAAGCGTTACGTCTGATTGCACAGCAATTAATTGGCGACACACCCCTGCTTTTAAAGGAGAATTCAAAAGATCTTCAAGCTGGGAAAGAAAATGGACTGACGGATGAAGTGCTCGATCGGATTATGCTAAGTGAAGAACGAATCGCGGCGATGTCCAATGCAATTTATGAATTAGTAGAACTGAAAGATCCGATTGGTGAAACGATCGAATCGATTACGAAAGAAAATGGGTTATCCATCACAAAAAAACGCGTCCCGCTTGGCGTTATCGGGATGATCTATGAAGCGCGCCCTAATGTCACTGTCGATGCGGCGACTCTCTCATTAAAAACAGGAAATGCCGTGATATTAAGAGGAAGTTCTTCGGCTACGTTTTCGAATATCGCAATCATTCATGCTATCCATAAGGCGCTTGAGAAAAGTGCGATTCCCATCGAGGCGGTCCAATTGATCGAAGATACGAGTAGAGAAACGGCAAAAGAGCTGTTCAACTTAAATGAGTATTTAGATGTCTTAATCCCAAGAGGTGGAAAAAAACTTATTGAAACGGTAGTTCGTGAATCCACTGTTCCAGTAATAGAGACAGGGGCAGGAAATTGTCATCTATTCATCGATGAGTCCTTTGCTTTTGAAACAGCGGTTGAAATTGTATTAAACGCAAAGACTCAGCGTCCATCGGTATGTAATGCAATTGAAACGATTTTAGTTCATGAACAATGGTTTGCTAAACATGGCGAAGAACTCGTGCAAGTACTCCAAAAAAATCAAGTTGAGATTTACGGTGATGAAACAGTCAGTAAACTGTCGGACCTTGTGAAACAAGTAAGCGAAGAAGATTGGTATACGGAATACTTGGGGCTTTCCGTCAGAGTGAAAGTCGTGAAAACTGTTGAGGAAGCGATCACCCATATCAATCAATATGGAACACAGCATTCTGAGGCAATTTTAACAAATGATGATCAAAATGCAGTACTCTTTTTAAATAATGTAGATGCGGCGGCAGTGTATCACAATGCTTCAACTCGTTTTACAGATGGGTTTGAGTTCGGTTATGGGGCAGAAGTCGGCATTAGTACACAGAAACTGCATGCAAGAGGTCCAATGGGATTACAAGCACTCACATCTAGTAAGTTTGTTATTCAAGGAAATGGACAAATCCGCGACTAAGTTAGGAGAAGTTTTCAGGCATGCCCCCTACGTGTCCATCATAAGATACAAGAGCGCTAAACTATACATAACTAGTTTAGCGTTTTTTTCTTCCCCTTTTCCCGTTTCGTGACATCTTTCAAAGAAAGCAGTATAATCATCCTGTGCAGTGTATGTCACCACTGTAAAAAAGAGTTTAGAAAGTGAGTAAATGTATGCTAATCATTCAAAATTTAATCAGTTTCATATTGCATATTGATGAACACTTGATTGAGATTATCCAAATTTTTGGCGTTTGGTCATATGCAATTTTATTTTTAATCGTATTTGTTGAAACCGGCATCGTTATATTCCCTTTCTTGCCTGGTGACTCTTTACTATTTGCAAGCGGTGCGCTTGCAGCGATGGGCGCATTTAATATCGCGATCTTACTCATCGTGTTTTTTACGGCGGCCGTAATAGGTGATACCGTGAATTATCATATTGGGCAAAAAGTGGGGACCTCGATATCACCAAATAGTTTAATCGGAAAAGTGATTAATCGAAAGAAAATGAGAAAAGCAGAGGAATTCTTTAATAAGCATGGTGGAAAGACAATTGTTATTGCCCGGTTTATGCCGTTTATCCGCACGTTTGCACCGTTTGTCGCAGGAGCCAGCCGGATGAATTATAGTTATTTTATCTTTTATAATATTGTGGGCGCTTTGCTTTGGGTAGCGATTTGTACAATGGCAGGCTATTACTTTGGGAACATACGGATCGTGAAAGAAAATTTCTCGACTGTTCTTTTACTCATTATTTTCCTATCTGTTTTACCCGCTGTCTTTAGTATTATAAAAAATCGTCTGAAGAAAAAATCATCATAGTAACGCAAAATTATTTTAACAGTAGCTAACATTAAAAAACGGTTCTTTGTCAAATGACGTTGGTGAAGAATTATAGTCGACTATAGTTTGTGTGTCTTAGGACGGTTCAAAGTCAGTGAAACTGGTTTTGGGACTGTCCTTG
>CAOKMT010000031.1 GCA_948469885.1 uncultured Sporosarcina sp.
GAATTTCACTGCACAAGCGAGAATTGCTTCACTCGTCTCACTTTTAAACGGTGTAAGGATCGGATAAGAAAGAAGCGACACATAATCTATCGTTCCTGTGCTATTCAACGCAATATGTTTGGCGACTTCCTGTTCGACTTCTTTTTCAGATGCTCCTTTCTCAAAAAGGGCTTTCCCTATTTTAAGCGCTTCATGAATGACGGGCGATTCCAACCTTTCCTGTTCGCTTAAATTGACATTACGCGAACTTTTGGCAAGTCCATCTGTTTCTCGAACTGTCGGTACACGGACAATCTTCGTTCTCAAATTAAAGTCACGCACGAATGTTTCGATAATGGCGAGCTGCTGAGCGTCTTTCAAACCGAAATATGACCGTTCGGGATCGACAATATTAAACAGTTTTAACACGACTTTCAAAACACCGTCGAAATGGCCTGGTCTGGAAGCGCCGCAAAGTGCCGTCGCTTGGGAGCCCGGTAAGATTTGGATATCGGTTGGACGCGGATAGATTTCTTCCCGGCTAGGCATGAAGAGAATATCCACACCTGCATGTGCCGCCTTTTCCGAATCCCGCTTCTCATCCCGCGGATAGGCCTCAAAATCTTCGCCAGGACCGAATTGGGCCGGATTGACAAATATGCTCATGACGACAATGTCATTTTGTTGACGTGCCTTGTCCACTAAAGCCAAGTGCCCTTCATGTAAAAACCCCATCGTCGGCACAAATCCGACTGTCTTTCCTCCTTGCCGACCCCGCTCAAGCAGTCCACGCAACTCAGGAATGGTACGGATGATTTCCATCTTATTCGACACCTACCTTGCCGCCGTATAGGGCAAGCAGTTGTTCTTCATTCATCGTAAACCGGTGCCTTTCATCGGGAAATGAACCATTTTTTACTGACTGAATATAACCGGTAAGCCCTTCGTGGATAACGGATCCCGCATCCGCAAATTTTTCCACAAATTTCGGTATATGATGGCTTCCGTATTGGACTGTGTCATGAAAGACGAGCACTTGACCATCCGTTTCTGCCCCGGCTCCGATCCCAATAACCGGAATAGATAAGGAAGCAGATACTTGTTTGGCGAGCTGGTACGGTATGCATTCAAGCACAAGCATGAATGCACCTGCCTCCTCACAAGCCCGGGCATCTTCTATCAATTGCGCCGCAGCTTCCGCTGTCTTCGCTTGGACACGATAACCACCTTCGACATTTGCCAATTGCGGCAATAAGCCTAAATGACCGACGACCGGAATCCCGGTTCTCGTCAGTAACCGAATGACGTCATTTACTTCTCCTGCCCCTTCAACTTTCAGCGCATTGGCTCCTGTTTCTTGAAAAATGCGTACCGCTTCATTTAACGTTCGGTCATCCGAGCCTTGAAAAGAGCCAAATGGTAAATCGACAACGACGAATGTGTCTTTCGCGCCTCGTCTAACCGCTTTTCCATGGTGGATCATATGATCGGGCGTAACGTTCACGGTCGAATCATATCCAAGCACGACCATTCCGAGCGAATCGCCGACAAGTATAATATCAACCCCCGCTTGTTCCGCCAACATCGCAGACGGATAGTCATACGCCGTCAGCATGGCAATTTTTTCTCCGTTGTTTTTCATTTGCAAAAAATCGACTGTTGTTCTCAATATTTTCTCCTCCTATGGGAGAAAACCAAATAAAAAACCCTTTTGCCCGTAAATGGACAGAAGGGTTGCGTCATTATCAATAAATGGTTTCCTCCGTCCCTGTCATTAAGATCAAGGCAGATCATGTTTGAACTCTCATATTCTTTTATTCTATGAATAGGTGCAGCTCATAAGTGATACCGCCCTTCAAACTCACTATACCAAATGAATTTTACAATGTACAGACTATTTTCTCAATTCGATATCCGCTGAATAAATCCCTCGGACTGTTCCGTCATCCAATTTCAATTCAAGCATGCCGTCATTTGAAATGCCAAGCGCCGTTCCTTCAATCGTTTCATTTAACATGACCGCGCGAATGCGTCGGCCTGCCGTATTTGAATAACTTTCCCAAAGAAGTTTGATAGGAACAAATCCTTCAGTTTCATACAGTTTTGTATACTGCTCCAAAAACTGAAGTATTTTTGCAATAAGTTGTGCGCGGTTGACCGATTTTCCGAGTATCATTTTAAGGGATGTGGCGATTGTTTCCAAGTCCGACGGAAAATCTGTTTGGTTCACGTTCATCCCGATACCTAAAATGACCGCTTTAATACGATCGGGATCTGCTTGCAATTCGGTTAAGATGCCTGTCACTTTTTTTCCATCGACCAATATATCATTTGGCCATTTAATGGACGGTTCAATGCCCGTCACTTCTTGAATGGCTCTTGTGACAGCAACCGCTGCAACGAGTGTCATTTGCGGCGCTTGTTGTGGTGTAAGCTTCGGTCGGAGGATGATACTCATCCAAATGCCTTTCTGGGCAGCTGATGCCCATGGACGTGACATTCTGCCTTTTCCCGATGTCTGTTCTTCTGATATGATGACCGTGCCGTCGGGCGCACCACTCTGCGCTTCTTTATGGGCTATGAATTGCGTTGATTCACATGTATCAAAATAATGGATTGTTGAACCGTATAGATTTGTTTGCAAATATTTTTTCACATTCGCTTCATTTACCCGGTCGGGCACCGTCACTAAATAATAGCCTTTTTTTCGGATGGTGCCGATCTCATACCCTTCTTTTTCAAGTTCCTTCACGTATTTCCATATAGCCGTTCTTGACAGACCGAACGCATCGGCGATTTCTTGACCTGATACCGGTTGCCCGTTTGCTTCAAACAATCGTTTCAACAATTCATGTTTCGCGTTTAAAGTCATTCATGAACCATTCCTTTATCTTAGTCGGATCATTTTCACAAAATCCGTGTAATACCGCATATTCGATTTTTCCAATCCAGTCCCCTACCCATTTACCAGCTCTGTCACCAGACCATTCAATCAAATTTTTACCGTTGACGGTCAGTTCTTTCACCGATTGGATCGGCAATGATTCTTTTTGTTGTTGAAGTTGTTGTTCCGTCAATGTTAGACGATCCGGATAGGCGGCATGAAAAAACTTTTCGGTCGCTTTTAATACAGACACATCGTACAAATAATAATCGTCGGTAGAGAATAACCGATTTTCTCTTTTCGTAAATGCTTCGGAAACTGCCGAAATGAATTTCCTTTCCTCATTTGATAATTTATAAGCCCGCGCCACTTCCCCAGGCGAATATTGTCCCGCTATCGAAAAAAAGGCCCACCCTTCCCGAGCCGATTTAAACGGTAACGTACTGTCAAGCGTTTCAAATGATTTTGGAAACAATGGTAAATGAGCACCCAATCCTGTCGCAACCAAATAATCGAACGCTTTTGCCGGATTCAATCCTAAAAAAAGTTTATCCAATTCGATTTTTAGTCTTTCCACTGAAATATGACGAATCTGCATGGCGCTTTGCCGGATCGCTTGTAATGTTTGGTCTTCAATTTCAAAATCGAGCGACGATGAAAAACGAATCGCCCGCAGCATCCGAAGCGCATCTTCTTGAAATCTTTCCAGCGGATCGCCGACAGCTCGTATAAGCTGATCTTGCATATCCTCGATCCCGCCGAATAAGTCAACTAGTTTTCCGTCTTTTGTCATCGCCAGTGCATTCATCGTGAAGTCGCGCCGCAATAAATCTTCGCGCAATGATTTGACGAAATGGACTTCATCGGGTCTACGTGCATCCGAATACATCCCTTCCGTTCGATAAGTCGTCACCTCAATCGGTTCACCTTTTACAACGACGAGGACGGTCCCATGTAGAATTCCGACATCGATTGTATTTGTAACAATAGCTTTTACTTCTTCCGGTTCCGCAGAGGTCGCGATGTCAATGTCTTCCGCCCGTTTGTCAAGTACGTAATCCCGCACCGCACCGCCAACGTAGACTGCTTCATGTCCCGCTTCCTCTAAGCGACGAATCACTTCCTGGCTCGCTTCATTGGCAAAAAAAACGGTCATTGCACTCCCGCCACTTCATAATATAATCGTTCATATTGCGCTACAATTTCAGAAGAGCAAAATTTCTTCCTAGCAACGATTAAACCATTTTCTTTGAATTGCGCGCGTAGTTCATCATCCCGCAAGAGCAATAAGCCTTTTTCAACTGCTGCTTCCACATTCCCGTAAGGAACGAGAAAACCATTGACCCCATCCTCAACCACTTCAGGAATCCCACCCACATCTGTTGCAATGGATGGCACACCACAGGCAAGTGCTTCCAAAAGAACGAGACCGAATGCTTCTTTTTCGGATAGATGGATCATCATGTCGCTGATAGCAAGTAATTGTGGCATGTCATTCCGTTTCCCGGTGAATATGACGTGTTCTTGAATACCGAGCTGTCGGGCAAAGGCTTCAAGTTTTTCTTTTTCCGGGCCTTCTCCAACAAGAAGGAGCTTAGCGTCAATTCGCCGCACAATTTCTTGAAAGCCTTTAAGGATATCAGGGATATTCTTCACTTTTCTAAAATTTGATATATGAATAAGCACTTTTTCATCTTCCCGGATACCTAAATCTTTTTTCAATGTCCCCGGGTGCCTCGGTGTATACATTTTTTCATCGATAAAGTTATAAATCGTCCGAATTTCCGTTTCTGTCTCCGTTTCCATCAATTCCATCGTTTCCCGTTTCAATGATTCAGAGACAGCTGTTACGATCGTCGATTTTCGAATGCCATACCGTACTGTATTTCGTAAGCTTGGATCTCGTCCAAGTATGGTGACATCCGTTCCGTGCAACGTCGTAATGACACCGATATCAGAGTCCGCCATATCTTTTCCAAGTGCGGCAGAAATCGCATGAGGAACTGCATAATGGACATGTAGTAGATCGAGGTGCTCCGTCTCGATGATTTGTGCGATTCGATTCGCCAGTGCAATGTCGAACGGCGGATATTTAAACACCGCATAACCATCGATTGTCACTTCGTGAAAATGAATGTTCGGATGTTCATCAACAAACCGAAACGGCGTGCTCGACGTAATATAGTGCAACTCATGGCCTCTATTTGCCATCATAATTCCGAGTTCTGTCGCCACAACGCCGGAACCTCCGAGAGAAGGGTAGCAGATGACTCCTATTTTTAATTTTTTCAAACCCTAACCACCCTTTCACTTTTCACTCACTCTGTCTTGTTGAACATTCACTCACTATATGCAATTTATTCAATAATATTTTCAAGTCCGTAAATAAGATCTTGCTGATTCATCACATGCCGGATGGACAATAATATTCCCGGCATGAAACAGCTACGGTCAAAAGAGTCGTGTTGAATCGTGAGCAATTCCCCTTCACTACCGAGCAGGACTTTTTGATGCGCAAGAAGGCCCGGTAAGCGGACGCTATGTATCCTCATTCCATCAATATCTGCACCTCTTGCTCCAGTCAACTTTTCCTCTTCGTCAGGATGTCCCTGGGCATGCGGCTCCCGGACATCCATGATCAATTCCGCCGTTTTCATCGCTGTACCTGAAGGGGCATCTAGCTTTTGATCATGATGCAATTCGATAATTTCGATATCGCCTAGATACCTTGCTGCCATCGCTGAAAACTTCATCATGAGCACAGCACCGATCGAAAAATTAGGCGCAATAATCCCGCCTACTTTTTGTCCGTTGGCGAATTCGGCCAACTTTGCAACTTCTTCAAAAGACAAGCCGGATGTTCCGACGACTGGCCGAACACCTTTCGCAATAGCGTTATGCATATTTTGGAACACAGCATCCGGTCCGGTTAAGTCGAGCAAAACATCAGGCTTCACATCAGCCACTAAAGCCTCGAACGATGTATAAATAGGTATACCGCCAACTTCTTCCGTCGCTTCAGCACCATGTAGAAATAATCCGTCATACTTATAATCCAATGCAGCAACGATTTGCATATCATCCGCTTCCTCGATCGCTTTCACTGCAGCCGTTCCCATTCGCCCCCGAGCACCAGCGATTGCAACTTTAATCGTCATTGTTTTTCCTCCTTTTTTGTCCAACGATCCGCATCCCGTTCTTTGAATTTATTTAACACAGACACTAAAGACTCTTCCAAGTCAATGCCTTGCGCATTCGCAAAACAGATGAGGACAAAAAATAAGTCCCCTGTCTCTTCTGCAAGTGAGCGAACTGCTTCTCCGGACTTTTTCTTTTTTGTCCCGTAAACATGCTGCACTTCCCTCGATAGCTCTCCAACTTCTTCTGTCAACCTTGCCAGCAATTCCATTGGAGGAAAGTACCCTTCTTCAAAACCATTTATGTATTCATCGATTTCTTTCTGTAAATGTGCCAGCGTTCGATTCGCTTCCATATGTACCCTCCTCCTTCTTCTTCTCATCGTATTAATTTATACGACTGTTGTCAAAGATATAAATAGAGTCGTTAATAAGAATATTGATTCTTATTGGAATGATGGTTATTGGATGTTTGAAGGTAGTAAAATAAAAAACTTTTTTCATTCTTATTGGAGCGGCGATTTTCAGTTTTGGACTTGTTCATTTTAACATTCAAAACGCCCTAGCGGAAGGTGGTTTCATCGGTATTACATGATTCTTTTATTTGCATTCGATTGGAATCCTGCGCTACTGAGTCTCCTACTGAACGTCCCGATGTTCAGTATTGGCTGGAAGTTATTAGGAAGACTCGTCTTTTATTATACAGTTATTGGCACGATAGCAGTATCTATTTTCCTTGAAATTTTTATGGTTTATCAGTTTGACATACATATGCAAGATGATATGACGCTTGTCGTGCTATTTGACAGTATTTTCATCGGCATCGGACTTGGGATCATTTTCAGATAGGAGGGACAACAGGCGGTGTCGATATACTGGCACGTCTAGGACAGAAATGTCTCGGCTGAAGCATGGGATAACCATCCTTAGAGGATATGGACATTTCACCAAATTAACCGTGAAGTGCTCTATTGCGTTGGCGGACGAAATAAGATTAAGCGGTTGAAAGACATTATCCTATCCATCGATCCGCACGCTTTTGTTTCTCTCACTGAAGTACATGATGTGATGGGCGAAGGATTTACGCTAGACAAACAGAAAAGACCGATGTATCCATAAGTCTGTTATCATGATAAGAAAAAGGCCTATCCTCGTGTTTCAGGATAGACCTTTTTAGTTCTTTGACAGTTCCGCAAATAGCAAGGTAGTGAACAGCTCATTAATCCCGGTTCGTGAAAATGAGCAGAAGACGAACTAACTCAAGAACCGCAACTGCTGCTGCAGCCACGTATGTCATAGCCGCCGCGCTAAGCACTTTCTTCGCATGCGCTTCTTCTTCATTCCGAATAATTCCGAGTTCGACAATTTGGTTCATCGCCCGACTCGATGCATTAAATTCAACCGGCAAAGTAACAAGTTGAAAGACAACCCCAACCGCCAAAAGGGCTATTCCAATTCCAAGCATAGAATTCATGCTTGAGAAAAACAGACCGATCATAATGAATACCCATGAAGCATTTGAAGTTAGACTGGCGGCTGGCGCAAGACGATGACGGAAGCGTAAAAACGCATATGCCTCTTTATCTTGAATGGCGTGTCCCACCTCATGGGCTGCCACAGCTGTCCCCGCAACAGAAGCTTCACGATAGTTATGTGGTGATAGTGCGACAACTTTCGTAAGTGGATTGTAATGATCGCTTAAAAACCCTTGGGATTCAATGACTTTTACGTTTTGCAAGCCATTTTGATCCAAAATATGGCGTGCGACTTGGGCGCCTGTCATTCCAGATGTTGACCGAACTTTTGAATATTTATTGTAAGTACTTTTCACTTTAAACTGTGCATACAACGGCAATAAAATAATCAAACCTAAGTAAAACCAGTACATCTCCAATTTCCTCCCTTTTCTCTCTATACTCTTATTTTATAGTGGTAAAGCAATGTTCGCAACTTTTTAAGTTTGTCCGATTTGCAATCTGTCCCGCCGTTTCCATAAGTAATACGCGAGTCCGATACAAGCAACGGATAGCCAAAACGTAAAATAGCCGATCTGATTCATATATGTCATCAAGTTGCTGTAAATCGGCATTTGGCCAAAGACATAATCAATCACATCGTTATGTAACGTCCATATTGACGCTATAATGATATGACCGACTCCAAACCGATAGAACGGACTATATAAAACGGCTTGCACAGCCATCGCAAAATGGGAGATGACGAGCATCCACCCGACCCAGCCGATTGACCCGGTTTCTATGAGCGTCCATATATTCATCACGACAGCCCAAAGACCATACTTCACCAATGTGATCAGTGCCAGCGCTTCGAATAGCTTGAAATTTTTGTTAAGCAGCCAGCCGATTATTGCCAAGCAGAAAAACAAACTTGCCGTCGGACTATCTGGCACAAAAATCCAAAACCGCGGCTCAGTCATCACAAGTTGCCACATATACCAGTCATAACCATACACTGTTCCGACTATATTAATAAAAAGCAGAATCCAAAGGAAAGATTTATGTGTTAAGATCAGCCAAATCGTATTGAAGAATAAATGCATAGGCACCTCCAGATGACCATATAGAAAAAAGAGTCAGTTTCCTGACTCTTTTCCATTCGTTACTTTAAGTTTTCGATAAACTCAGCAAGTTCTTGTAGATCTTCATCCGATCCATCCCAAGATGGCGGCATATCGCCTTTACCATTCACAGCGATATCAGCAATTTCATCAGCTGTTAACCCTGTGTCGATAAGTGACGGTCCAAGCGCACCTTCAAATGCATTACCATGACAACCGATACAAGAAGCTTCTGCGTAAATTTGATACCCTTCAGATTCCATGTCAAATTCGGCTTCTTCTACAATCGCACCTTGAATTTTAGCTTGTTCCCAGTCGTGGTTTGCAACAGATTCCCAAGTTAAATAAATAAGTGCCGCTACTGTAAGAAGCATGAATGCCGTTGGGAGCGGACGTTTAAATGGACGGCGCTCTTTCGTCGTATCCATGAATGGTACGAGCATTAATGCACCGATCGCTAGCCCAGGCATGATAATCGCTCCAACGATGTTCCAAGGTCCCGAAGCAAATGAGTACTTTAAGAGCTGATACATCGAAAGGAAATACCAATCCGGAACCGGAATATACATTGTATCTGTTGGATCCGCTTGACGCTCAAGCGGTGCTGGATGCGCCATCGTTAACACCAAATATCCAATTAGGAAAACAGCACCGACGAGCCACTCTTTCAACAAGAAGTTTGGCCAGAAAGCTTCTGTTTTTCCAGGATACTCCGAATAATCTTTTGGCGTGTTCGGCATTTTATTCGATGCCTTAATACGAGAATCTCCTACAAATTTCATCCCTTTTCCGCGTTGCATAATGTCCCCTCCTTAAGTCAAAATGTTGGACGTCTAGAAATATTATAGTGGTCCAGAAATACCTTGTCTTCTAATAAATATAAAGTGTGCTGCAAGCAACCCAAGCAAAGCAGCAGGCAGGAAGAATACATGGATCGCGAAAAAGCGAGTCAATGTCTGGGCACCGAGAATCTCAGCATCTCCGGCGAGGAGAATTTTAATCTGTTCACCGATAAACGGTACAGAAGCTGCAATTTCGATACCTACTTTTGTAGCGAACAATGCTTTCATATCCCATGGTAATAAGTAACCCGTGAATCCTAACCCAAGCATAACGACGAAGATCAATACTCCGACGATCCAGTTTAACTCACGTGGTTTTTTGTAAGAACCTGTAAAGAAAACACGTAGCGTATGTAGGAACATCATAACGATAACAAGTGAAGCTCCCCAGTGGTGCATCCCACGCACAATCTCACCGAATGCTACTTCATTTTGAAGATAGTAAACGGATTTCCAAGCATTTTCAATGTCCGGAGTATAGTACATTGTAAGGAACATACCGGACAATATTTGAATGACAGTGACGAAAAATGTCAGTCCTCCAAAACAATAGATAAATGCTGAAAAGTGATGCGCAGGGTTTACGTGCTCAGGTACTTCGTGGTCAGCGATATCGCGCCAAATCGGGGTGATATCCAACCGTTCGTCAACCCAATCATAAATTTTATTTAGCACTTCGGACGTACCCCCTTACAATTTTAAACTAATGTGTTCGGTTTTGTTGTTCCCAGATAGACGAGACCGTCTTGTACCATAACATCAAATTCGTCAAGTGGACCAATTGGCGGTGTACCTGCTACGTTCATACCGTTTTTCTCATACCGACCAGCGTGGCATGGACAGAAAAATTGGTTTGGATGATTCTCATCTCCGCCCCAGTTCACCGTGCAACCAAGGTGTTTACACACAGGAGAAAGCGCGATGATTGTATCGCCATCTTTGTACACCCAAGCAGTATACGACTCGTCTGATTTATACCAACCATCTTCACGGTCGACAATTGTGAAGTCGACACGTACAGGTGTCTCCGTCAGCTCGTCCGCTTTTTGTTTCGTTGCCGTGTAATCTCCAGCTCCGCCGTGTTGCAATACTGGATCGACGGCAAAACGAACCATCGGCATCAGCATTGCGGAAGCCATGAATCCACCGACACCCATAAGCGAATAGCTAAGGAATTGGCGTCTTGACACTCGTTTCTTACTCATCATTTCCCTCCTCTAACTTAAAGGTCAGTCCAACGGACATACTTTTGCTAAATGTAATACTAGGACACTTCTATGATATATCAACCATAAAGGAAATTCAATCTTCCATTCCATCGAGAAAGAAAAATTGTGAACAATTGTTGAAATTTATCCATTCGCCCACTTTTTTGTAAGCAGAGGCAATATTTGCTTAAGCTGATCCTCGATGACTGATTGCCGTAGTGACTTGTCCATACTTTCCAGCGGGATGGCAGGAAGCCAAATGACTTCTTTTTCGATATCTGTTGTTGTCCATTCACTATCCGTCGTGACATAAAAAACATGTTTAAATGGCGTTAATGCGACATCTTTCGATAACGTAGCCGCCATGTCGGTCAAGTTGGTCGATTGTGTGTAGGTAAACGGAGGCATCACCATCATGCGACCTTTGAATTGTGTTTCGATAAATGTCGAAAGATGCATAAGAAATTCGGTCGATGACGCGCTGCTTTTCATCTTTGTTGGATCGGTTTCTAACCTTACTAAAGGGACGAGCAATGTATCAATGTACTCTTTTTGCTGTAAGTATGTATCCATATCTTTTGCATTCCAATGCATAAAAAAACCCCCATCAATTACACCTCGGCGTAAGTGCCCCCCCAGATTTTAAATCGAGCTTGAGACGAGTACGATGCTGATCCTATAACCGTTGTGATAGGAAGTCGCAGTTTCAGACTGCCTTTCAAAATCTGTGACCTTCGCCGGAGGCTTTCTCTGCGTTCAGCAAGTGTTTGGCACACCCGCTAAACAGGAAACTAAATTGCATTCATTTCGCCCTCCATCGAGAAGGGCGTTTTTACTGAATGAAGATAAAATCTGCCTTAACATGTATCCATTCTAACAACAATCCCCACTTATAGAAAGAGGTGCTTAACACGTATTCAAATCAATAGCAGGCAAATAACTCCATCAAGTTTGATGGAGTTACAAACCTTTCTTCGCTTTCGTCTCATTCAACATGGTCGAGAGGAGGAGGAATCGCTCTTTGTCGTTGGCATCGAGTGCTTCGTCCACACCTTTCATCAACATTTCGATCGTCATGGAAGTGATGCTTTCTTCAAGCAATATTTCAGCCGTTTTCTTATCCTTCTCGCTTACTTGTAAATAAGATGGAAGAAACGGATTTTCTTCCCGGACACTTGCATAGCTAGGGCACGTGTGGCTGTTCGGAAAGTTGAGCTGAATGTACATTTTGTCATCAGGATACAATCTTAAGTCATGAAATGATTTTTCAGCATCAGCACTCATTAAATTACCTTTGTAGAAACGGAAAGGAATACTTTCCGATTTCGTCGTCGAAATGACCATCGCCCTTGGACAGTAGTGGGCTTCGTCTGTAAAATGTACATTTTGCAAAAGATAATCATGACTGAGAAGATAGTTCAAAATCCAGACGCATTCGCGACGCTTCAATTTATAACGTTTTAGAAACCATCGTACAAACTCTTTCTTCGCAGCGACAGGAACCATGGCCTTCATGTCACACCTCCTCGTCAGTTTGCGCTTCAAGAAAAGCTCTCCAATTCTGATCTTCGGGGAACAGTGTCACTAATCTCTTCACAACTTCAACCGCCTCGCTTCTACGGCCTTCCTCCATGAGAAAGTTTGCATATTTGGCGAGAAATTCGTGATCGTCTTTCATTTCACTATATGCGTTGACAAACGCTTCATATGCATCTTTATATTGTTCTGTCCGCTCGTATGCATAAGCTAAAAAGGCTTGCAATAAAGGAATATCTTCGTGTTCACCTTTCGTATTGGAAAGTAGATCGAACAGCTCCACATCTTGTTCATTTTCATTATACAAAGAAGCAAGTGTGATCATCGCTTCCATATACTCGGGGTCGAGCGCAAGCGCTTGTTTAAAATGCTTTTCCGCTTCCTCAACACGTCCCAACTTCAACGCAGCCTTTCCTGCTGACAACTGAAGCTCCTTATC
This sequence comes from uncultured Sporosarcina sp., assembly GCA_948469885.1. Classification (GTDB taxonomy): domain Bacteria; phylum Bacillota; class Bacilli; order Bacillales_A; family Planococcaceae; genus Sporosarcina. The sequence continues at coordinate 12,604 of CAOKMT010000031.1, forward strand.
AAACTCATCACGCTGAATACCATCTAAAAACGTTTCATAAGCATTCTCTTCATCCCCTGCCAATAGCTTCGATTGGCCAGCCAACATATAAGCGGAATAATAGTCTGGATCGATCTTGATCAGCTCGTCCAGTAACTTCAGAGCCTTTTCAGCATTACCGGTTTGATAATAAGCGAAAGCAGCGGAAAATAGTGTATCAGGCAATGTTTTTTCTTGTAACATCTCTTCATAATATGGGATAGCCTCTTCATAAGCAGCACCTGCACTATACGTTTCAGCTAATCTTGAAATCAGACTCACATCACCAATTTTGTCCATTTCGTTCTTCAGCTCAAGATAAAACCGTGCTGCTTCTCCGAATTTCCCTACATCCAATAATAATTCTGCATAAGCGAAACGGATGACAGGTTCTTCAGGCATAAGCGAATACGCTTCTTGAATTTTGGCAATCGCTGTTTCTGCCATCCCTGTCATATGATAGTAATCCGCTAGTGCGAGAAGTGCTTGAACGTATTCCTCATCTGTCGATTGGACATCGCTCAATAATAAAAGCGCTTCGTCTTCATTGCCCAGCTCTATCAAAGCATTTGCACGATCAATCTTCAACTGAGCTTCATCCGGAAAATGGAAGAGCAATGTTTCGTAGAGGCGATCGGCCTGTTCCATAAATCCATAAGCCCCTAACATGGATGCCGCTTCGTACTGCATATCGAAATCGGTTGAGCGCATCAATCCGTCGAGCAAAAGATCTAACGCTCCCACATCGCCTTCGACAATATGTTGTTCAACTTCTTGTAACTGCCCCATATTTTCACCTGTTCTTTCACGATATATACATAATAAATGGCGCGTCCATTAATTATTCGTTTCATGACGGACGAGTCTTTCCAAATCCTCAAAGAATGCAGGATAGGAAATATCGATACATGCCGGATCTTTAATTGTAACAGGTCCGGACGCAACGAGTGAAGCGATAGCTGCCATCATGCCTAGCCTATGATCGCCATAAGAGTCCATTGTACCACCGGTGAGGGGCGTCGGTCCATGAATAATCATCCCATCGTCAGTCGCTTCGATGTTCGCCCCGACTGCCGATAATGCTTCCGTCACCGCAGCAATCCGGTCGGTTTCTTTCACCCGTAATTCCGCTGCGTCTTTGATAACTGTCGTCCCGTCCGCTTGAGTCGCAAGGAGCGCAATGATCGGTAGTTCGTCAATAAGTCTCGGAATGAGTGCACCACTAATTTCGACGGGTTTCAGTTGCTGATGCGAAATATTGACAGTGCCTAACCGCTCACCGTTTTCATCTGTTTCATTTGTAATCTCAATAGAAGCTCCCATCTCTTTCAACACGTCGAGTACCCCTGTACGGGTCGGGTTCAATCCGACATTTAATAGCGTGATGGCACTGCCTTCGATCATGCTCGCAGCAACCATGAAAAATGCCGCGGAAGAAATATCACCCGGAACATGGACGTTTCTCCCAGTAAGGGCACGCCCCCCCGTTACGCTAACTTTGCCATCGACCGACTCGATATCCGCCCCAAAATGCTTGAACATTTGTTCAGTATGGTCGCGAGAAGTCGTTTTTTCACGGACGGACGTCGTTCCATCCGCCTGTAACCCGGCAAATAGAATAGCTGACTTCACTTGGGCGCTTCCGACAGGATTTTGATAATCGATCGCTTGTAGTGAAGTCCCTTTGATCCGAAGAGGAAGCAATTCAGATGCGGTTTCACTTGAAATAGATGCTCCCATCTCTCTAAGTGGTACCGTAACGCGATCCATCGGTCGATTGGAGAGCGATGCATCTCCTGTCATCACAGAAGTGACATGCGCGCCTGCTAAAATTCCCGCCATCAACCGTGTTGTCGTTCCTGAATTTCCAGCATACAATTCATCGGTAGGCGTTTTCCAATCCTGTAAACCTGGACTGTCAATCCATACATTCTTCCCTTGCCGCTCTATGGATACACCGAGCTGTTTAAACATCTCGATCGTCCGTAAACAATCTTCGCCGTCAAGAAATCCGGTCACTTCCGTTTTCCCTTTTGCAATCGAACCAAGCATGATGGCACGATGTGAAATCGATTTATCTCCCGGTACAATTAGTTCCCCGGACAAAACAGGATGATTAAAATGCACTGTTTTCAGTTCATCCATTCAAAAAACCTCCTATCAAACAATATGTGAACTGTATTCTGTGGCGGCAGCAAGTGCAACTTGTGCCCTTTCCCGATCTTCCACCGTTTGAAAACTAACGACGAGAATACCAAAAACATCCGTTCGTGTTTCGACGATACGGATATTCGTAATACTAATGCGCTCATCCGCAAAAATTTTAGTAATTTCAGAGATGACCCCCGGATGATCGGGCACATCGATATGTAAATCATGCGTCATGTAAAGTGCACCTTGGGATGTAATCGGTAAATCGTCCCGATATTTTTTGGCATCGGCAAAATAGGAATGAATTTCAACAGGATCATTTTGCACGAGCATCTCCCGGAGATGATTCATTTCCTCTAGCCAGCCTTCCAGTTGAGAAAGGAGCTCCTGCCTATTTTGAATTGTAATATCACGCCACATCGTCGGATCGGCTGATGCGATCCGTGTCAAATCTCGAAATCCGCCTGCCGCCAATTTCCGCACAAAAGGCTGCCCTTCTTGTTGCTCAGAAAGCCGGCCGACAAGCGATGATGCGATCAAATGTGGAAAATGGCTGACAATTGCTGTCATCCGATCATGCTCCGTCGCATCAAGAACAGCAAGTTTCCCTTTCGTCGGTGCCAATAGATGGTGTAGCCGCTCTACTTTACAGGACGCCACACCCGGTGGGGGCGTCAGTATATAGTAAGCATTCTCAAACAAATGCTCCTTGGCGGCGGACACACCACTTTTATGGGATCCCGTCATTGGATGTCCACCGATGAAAGTAATCCCCCGTTCCAATAACACTTCAGCAGCCTTCATAATCGGTCCTTTCGTGCTTCCCGTATCCGAAATGATGACATCTGGTTTCAGCGTCCATGCAGCCGCCTCGCTTAACATACGGACTGTCGTATTGACAGGCGTCGCAAAAATGATAACATCCGCATCTTTGCTTGCGCTGTCAATCGAAGCCGCAATTGTATCAATGATCCCTCGACGATACGCTTCCTGCATTGTGCCATATGAATTGTCGAAACCCGTCACGTGGACCTCCGGATTCCTTTTCAATGAGAGCCCAAGCGAACCGCCAATTAAACCTAGTCCAATAATCGAAACATGTATACTCATTTTACCAGATCTACACCTGCCAAAAGGGCGTCAAATGCTTCGAAAAAGCCGGTGTTTTGACGATCCGTACCAACTGTCACCCGTATATACCCCGGCGTGCCTAGTGCATCCCCACTTCTTACGATATATCCACGTTGCAGAAGCTTCTCTGCCGCTTCATCTGCGCTTCCCGGTACTTCCAACAACACAAAGTTCGCTTGCGAATCAAACATATGGAGATTGTTGTTTTCAGCATATTGAATAAAACGATCCATTTGCTCCCGGTTCAGCTGACGACATTTCTCGATGAACGCCTCTTCTTCCAACGACATTTCAGCGAGCATAAGTCCCAGTGTCGTCACATTAAATGGACTGCGAACCGTATTCAGATTGGTGGCAATGTCCGGTCTTGTAACCCCATAACCGATCCGGAAACCGGCAAGACCATACGCTTTAGAAAATGTACGTAATACGATAACGTTGGAATATTTCTCCACAAGCTCAATCGTATTTTCATATTTTTCATCGACGATGTATTCATAGTAAGCTTCGTCAATAACGACGAGTATATTTTCGGGTACTTTCTCCAAGAATCCTTCCAGTGCCTGGCTATTCAGCAAGTTCCCTGTCGGATTGTTTGGACTGCACAGCCAAATGACCGTCGTTTGGTCGTCAATTGCTTGAAGAAAACCTTCCAAATCATGCTGACCATCAATGAGTGGAACTTCCTTAATATCGGCGCCTTCTATTTTAGCGGCATGGGCATACTGTGGGAACGTCGGTGTCGCCATAATCGTATTCGTCCCTGGTCCGAGCAACGCACGCGCAATGATGACGATAATCTCGTCTGAACCGCTCCCGAACAGAAGCGCTTCTTCTTCGACGCCTAATCTTTCGGCCATTTTTGTACGTAATTTACTCGCATACCCATCCGGATATACTTCCGGATCGATCGTAGCAGCTGCTAATTGGTTTTGAACAGCTGGCGCAGCGCCATACGGATTTTCGTTCGAAGCCAGTTTGACTACTTCTTCTAAATTATAAAGTTCTTTCACTTCTTCAATAGATTTACCTGGTTTGTAAGGGGTCATCCCTTCCAATACTGCTTTCCAACGCATGCTCATTCCTCCGGTCCGTCTTTATCTTATTTTTGTAGGTCTGGACGCAATTTAATCGCTTCATTTTGATAAATATGGATGATGTCCTTTTGTGGTGTCGTTGAATTTACGTGCATCAAAATTCGAATGCATAACGGCATCGCGCCAGGCACATCCATCTCGTGCGTACACATTACTGGAACATATTTCCACCCGTCAATACTTCTCACAGCTTTTGCTGGAAACGTTGAACGGATATCCGTCGTGGTCGAAACGATAACCGATACAATCTCTTCGGGCATAACGCCGTTTTCTTTCGCGATCGTCTTAGCGAGCGATTCTGTAGCTTCAAGAACAGCTTGTGCATCGTCACGTTCGACAGTCGTCGCCCCTCTCAATCCCCTTACTGTCAAATCATTTCCTCCGTTCTCTTTTTCAGTTCTTCAAAAGCTTTTTCACATTGTTCTTTGGATACTTCTTGTACAAACGGACTTCCAAGGCGTTGCAATAAAACAAAATATAGCTTGCCGAAAGATGCTTTTTTATCTTTTTGCATATACTCCATGAAAACTGCAAATGAATGTTCATGAACCGGCTTGAACGTATATTCGTTCTTTACCGCAAAGTGGAGAAATGCATCCGTTAGACTTTTTTCAATCTCGCCATCTATTTCACTCAATATTAAACTATAAGCCATTCCAATCATTACTGATTCGCCGTGACTTAGCCCGCCGAATCCGCAGACCGCTTCAATCGCATGACCGAATGTATGCCCAAAATTGAGAAACTTCCGCGTAGACTGCTCGAACTCATCCGCTGCCACAATATCTGCTTTCACTTGTGTTCCACGCAAAAGTTCAATTGATAACCAGTCAACATTAGGTTTTGAAAATGCGGGGCTTTCCAGTAATTCCATCGTCCAAGTTGCATCAGAAATGAATGCATGCTTTAACAGTTCTGCCATTCCTGAGCGAACTTCTTTTGCAGGTAGCGTCTGAAAAAGAGATGCATCGAAAATGACGCCAGACGGTTGGTGGAAAGAACCAACCAGGTTTTTTCCTTCTGGCATATTAATCGCTGTTTTTCCACCGACTGCACTATCATGTGCAAGAATCGTAGTTGGACATTGAATATAGCGAATTCCTCTCATAAATGTAGCTGCCACAAAGCCAGCAAGATCCCCGCATGCACCACCCCCGAATGCGATAATAAGCGAGTTTCTTGTAAACCCTTTATTCAACAAAAACGATTGGCACTCTACATAAACAGCCGCTGTTTTACAACGTTCTCCTGCGGGCACTGTTTTCACTTCAATTTTTCTGTCTGTCGCGCGAAGTGCTTTTTGAAGCATAGGCAGATGAACCGTAGCTACATGTTCATCTGCAATAATTGCAATGCGATCCGCACTATCTAGAAGTTCTTTGTACTCGGTTTCAAAAAGAACGTACGTATTTGTACCAATATGGACATCATAAGTATGTTCTTTCACGTTAACTGTCAGTTTCCCCATACTTAAAACTCCTTTACATAACGCCTATACGCTTCAATATCCTGTTTTAACCCGTCGATTGTATCTGAACGGAATTCTTCCATGATCGCTTTCGCCACTTCGGTTGCGATGACATGTTCAGCGACGACAGAAGCTGCCGGAACTGCACAAGGATCAGAACGTTCAATCGTGGCAACAAAAGGCTCTTTCGTGTTAATATCTACACTTTCAAGCGGTTTGTACAAAGTCGGTATCGGTTTCATGACACCTTTGATGACGATTGGCATTCCAGTGGACATACCACCCTCCAAGCCACCAAGACGATTTGTTTTCCGGTAGTAGCCACGCTGTTCATCCCACGCGATTTCATTATGCACTTCACTGCCCGGTTTTCTCGCCATTTCAAAACCGAGACCGACTTCTACTCCTTTGAAGGCGTTGATACTCATCATCGCCCCAGCAAGTTTACTATCCAATTTACGGTCAAATTGGACATAACTACCGATTCCTGGCGGGCATCCTTCAATAATCACTTCGACGACACCGCCGATTGTATCGCCCCGCTCCTTCGCATCGTCAATCGCTTGCACCATTTTTTTCGATGCTTCAGGATCTGCACAGTAGACCGGATCGTTTTCAATGATGTCCCGCAACGCTTCCATCTCCAAATTGGCATACGTTTCAGGATCGGTTTTCACACCACCAATTTCATGGACATGAGCCACCGTCCGAATCCCAAGCTCTTGTAAAAACTGCTTTGCAACTGCGCCAATCGCTACGCGCATTGTCGTTTCACGTGCAGACGAACGTTCAAGTACGTTGCGTAAATCACGATGTCCATATTTCATACCGCCGACAAGATCCGCATGCCCAGGACGTGGACGCGAAATTTGTCGCTTTACATCTTCCGGCTTCACACCTTCTGCCAACGGTTCAACACCCATAATTTTCGTCCAATGTTTCCAATCATCATTGACGACAGTCAATGTGACCGGGGAACCGAGCGTTTTCCCATGACGCACCCCTGAGGAAATGACAACTTCATCGGTTTCAATTTGCATCCGTCTCCCTCGGCCGTGACCTCCTTGCCGTCTTGCTAGTTCCTTGTTGATCATTTCCACCGTTAACGGCATTTGCGCTGGCAATCCTTCGATAATGGCCGTCAATTGCGGACCATGCGACTCTCCCGCTGTAATAAACCTCATCTTTTTCTTCCCCCTCCACTTATGTACCTATATTATTTTATAGTAATGATAGTAAAACAGAAAACAGCTTTTCATTCGATTCTTAATACAAGTTGCTTGATTCCAAAGCGTAATTTCTTATTTTTTCTGATAGAAAAATGTTTCCACTGATTCCAAACCATATTTAGCAGGATCAAAAATTTGCTCTGTACTTCCTACAAATAAAACCCCACCTGGCTTCAACGCTTGCGCAAACTTCGTATAAATCTGGTCCTTCGCTTCTTCCGTGAAATAAATCATCACGTTACGACAAACGATTAGATCATAGCTTTGTCCGTACCGATCACTCAATAAATTATGTTGGTGAAATGTGACAGTCCGTTTGATTTCATCATTCACTTGATAATAAGCCCCGTCGTTGACAAAATACTTCTGCACAACAGACTTTGGTACTTCTTTTAATGCCCGTTCGGGATAAAGACCGACTTTGGCTCGTTCTAGCGCTCCCGCATCCAAGTCTGTCGCCAAAATGGATACATCGCGAAGTGGTACATGTGAAGCGAGCACCATCGATAGGGAATATGGTTCTTCCCCTGTGGAGCAGGCCGCACTCCAAATTTTCAGTTTTTTATTCGTAGAGAGCAGCATAGGAAATATCACACGATCTAACACTTCCCACCTTTGTGCGTTCCGGTAAAATTCCGATACATTAATCGTCATACGATCCAGGAATTCCTCGAGTATTTCTCCATCATTATGTATAGCATCATAAAAGTCACCGAAATTTCGAAACCCTCTTTTTTGATAAAGAGAAGTTAATCTTCGCTTCATCTGGGCTTCTTTGTAGAGCGACAAGTCGATTCCTGTCTTCCGTTTAATATTCCCGATAAAAGTCGTGTAGTCTGGCAACGTGTATACCCCCGCCCTCTCTTTTACTTCGTTTAATCATCGTCCGGACAATTTCCAGATAACAAAAACAGCCGGGCGGTTACCGCTAGGCTGCTTTTCGAAAATTAGATAATCCAATTGTTCATAGCCTTGTCGTACGCTACAAGCTCTTCTTCTTTAAAGAAAAGACCAATTTCACGTACAGCAGACTCAGGCGAATCAGAACCGTGGATAATATTTTTCCCAACAGTAACGGCATAGTCGCCGCGGATTGTGCCCGGTGCGGATTCAGTTGGATTTGTTGCACCTACTAATAGACGCGCTGTTGAAATTACGTTTTCACCTTCCCAAACCATAGCAAAGACAGGTCCAGAAGTAATGAAGTCTACAAGTTCGCCGAAGAATGGACGCTCTTTATGTTCACCGTAGTGCTGCTCTGCAAGCTCTTCCGTCACTTGCATCAATTTTGCACCAACGAGCTGAAATCCTTTGTTTTCGAAACGGCTTACAATGTCACCAATTAGGTTACGCTGGACGCCGTCCGGCTTCACCATTAAAAATGTTCTTTCCATTCAAAACACTCCTTCATTTCTGTATACGGGAATCCCCTTGTCATCGTACCATCCGCTACGACAACTTTCAACTATAAGCGAGTCAATATTTGCGCTGTCCAATGAAAGCAGCGATTTGCCTAAACGCCTTTTTCGCTTTGCTATCAGGAAGCCCACTTATTTCTTTCAACGCTTTTTGTAAATATAAGTCACTTACCGCTTCCGCCTTTTCAATCGCACCTGAATTGCAAATATAAGAAAGCATTGCACTTCGTTCCGTCTCGGTCAATGTTTGAGCGAAGGCACGCTCCATGTAGGGAAGGAATTCCGGATCATCTTTCACATATAAAATCGGCAATGTTAAATGACCATTCAGTAAATCACTTCCTGCCGGTTTGCCCAATTCCTTATCAGTAGATGTTATATCCAAAATGTCATCGGTAATTTGAAAAGACATCCCTGCGAAGTAGCCGAATCGGCTTAACTTCCTAACATTTGTCGCATCTGCACCCGAGGCAAGCGCGCCTAGTTCGCAACTTGAAGAAAGGAGTAATGCAGTCTTTCGTTTAATACGGCGCAAATAGTCCCTTATCGTTTGATTTGCCACACGTTGGTGTTCAATTTGTATAATTTCACCTTCACAAATTTCTAGCATTGTTTTTGCCAGCAGTTGATGGACCGCTGGCAACTCAATTTCCCCAATTGAATGGAGAGCCCGAGAAAATATGTAATCACCCGCATACATGGCAATTCGATTATCCCATTTCGCTTTAACTGTCTCTAGCCCACGTCGCATGTCTGAATTGTCTATGACGTCATCATGCACGAGAGAAGCCATATGTACAAGTTCCAAGGAAACCGCAACCTTTGTAATATCCTCCAAAGAATGAGGGCCGAACTCGGAAGCAAGGAGAACGAAGATCGGTCGAATTCTCTTTCCCCCAGCGTGAAGAAGTTGTAGCGATGCTTGCCGAATAATGGGGGAAGCCGAATCTACGGATCGTTCAAGTTCCTTTTCTATATAGTTGAGATCCTTTCGGAAATCGGCATAAAGTGATAGTGCTTGTAGTTTTCCCAAAATAATTCCCTTCCCCTACGGTATTTATTGTTTAAATCCGACGTGACCTGCCGCCGCACCGCCGCTATATGATTTATATGAGACATTTTCAAAGCCAGCTTCAGTAAACATATGTGCCAATTTTTTCATGCCCGGAAATTCAACGGCTGATTCTTGCAACCAAGAATACTCCTTATAACTTTTTGCGAGTACCTTTCCAAGCACAGGCATGATAAATTTGAAATAAAACCGAAATAATTGTTTATAACCAAAGAGCTCGGGATGGGATGTGTCCAAACAAGCAACCATGCCGCCTGGTTTCAAGACACGGTACATCTCTCTTAAAACTGTTTCGTAGTCTGGTACGTTGCGCAGACCAAATCCAATCGTCACGTAATCAAAAGAGTTGTCAGGAAATGGTAATGCCATAGCATTTCCGTGTTCAAGTGAGATCGTTGGGTAATTTGCCACTTTCGGTTTGCCTGCTTCCAACATGCTTTTACTAAAATCCAAGCCGACGACTTGACCCGAAGGACCTGTCGCTTTCGCGAGCGCAATCGTCCAATCTGCGGTACCGCAACATACGTCAAGTGCGTGCGCCCCTTCTTGGACTGCCATCCGACGCATAATATCGTCTCGCCATTTTTTATGTTGGTTAAAACTGATAACGGAATTCATCTTGTCATAGTCATCAGAAATCTTCTCAAATACATTGTGTACCTTCTCTTCTTTCGATAAAGCCAATGTCAACCCCCCTTAACTTCAAATCAATTCACCGAGCAGCGGCGTTGTCATTTGACGAATTTCTTTCACCAGAAAAGGCTGCAGGAAATCTGCATCATCTAGCGCGTGCTGTAATTCTTTCCGAAACTCTTCAATTGCTTGACTAGTATCTGATTCATCCGTAGTCCAATAATTGCCCACATTGTCCGGCCGACCTTCACATGTCAAAAGTTCTGCATCCAACGAAATAAGTGGCAATGCAGCTGCTGCCAACGGCGCATATTGTGAAAAGCCGAATGTATGTAAAAAACTTGTAATGCAGTTCGCTTCGATTGTGCGGACTGCATCTATAAGTTGTTCCAGTCCGCTTGGTGCTTGATTATGGAAATCCGCCTTGGTCTCATTAATCTCCCCAATCGTCTTTGATAAAGTACGAATGAACTCAAAATCCGGGAGTGAAGCGAGTAATCTGTAATGGATCCCACTATAATAGTCTCCTGAAAGCACTGTAAGCTGTTGCGTTGTAGATGTCGCATCACGTTCATCAATCCTATCATGAGCGTCGAAAGCAGTGTGCACCGCGCCAACTGCAATTGCAGCGGTATGCGTGGATGCAACCCATTTTTCACCGTTCAACTTCGGTAACAGTAAAAAAAAAGCTTTTAAATGAGCCAGTTTCACTTCACCGATATTTTTTTCCAATAGCGGATGACGGACTGCCCGCTTCATGTCATTTATATAATTGTCGATAATTTGCTTTATGTTATGTTTTTCCATCGCCGAATCTCCATTCAAAGACGTCTTCGAAAAAGTTGGCAAGATGAAGGATTTACTCCTTCCCTTCGCTTTCCACAATCCCGTGTGCAGTGTGAATTTCCGCATTACCGCGAATCTTCATCGCCGATGTATGGTCTGTAAATTGAGCGACCAATACTTCACCACGATCCAGCTTCTCCGTATGATGAAATTTCGTATCGTTTCCCCGGGTCAGTCCGAAAACGTTTACCCCATCTTCTTTCGCTTTTATAACGATATAGTCGGATTGCATCATATTAATCTTACCTCTCCTGTCTGTTCGTATACTTTATCATAGCATATAAAAGGGGCTATCGGCAAAAGCGTTAGGACATTTTAATGAGTGATAAAATTTCCGCCCGTTTAATGTCATCATGCTCATAAATACCGCGTGCAACGGTCGTCATCGTTTTAGCTCCGGGTTTCCGGATTCCACGCATCGTCATACACATATGCTCTGCTTCGATGACAACAAAAGCGCCAACAGGATTCAACATTTCCATAAGTACATCCGCCACGGTAGAAGTGATCCGTTCTTGAAGCTGAGGTCTTCTTGCAGTCGTTTCGACAGCTCTCGCCAATTTACTCAGTCCAGCGACGACTCCGTCCCGTGGAATGTAGGCAACATGCGCATGTCCGAAAAACGGCACAAGATGATGTTCACACATTGAATGAAACGGAATATCTTTCACAAGGACCACTTCGTCGTGATTTTCATTGAAAACAGTTTTAAAATAGTCTCTCGGATCTTTGTTCAATCCTTCAAACATTTCCGCATACATTTTGGCAACACGTTTAGGTGTCTCTACGAGACCTTCACGATCGGGGTTTTCACCGATTGCTTCAAGAATCATCGTCACCGCGTTCTCTATTTTCTTATAATCCACTTCATACATCTTGTAATCCTCCTAATCGAAAATCAATTACATCATAGCGTAATTACATTCAGTTCATTTGCGCCTCGGCGTGATTGCCTCTCCATTTTGAATGGAGCTTGAGGCCAGCACAATTGCTGGTCATGCGATCTTTGGTCGCGATAGGCCTTCGCTGTATTAGAGCGCCTTCCTGACGCCACTTCAAAGTCTACGACATCCACCAAAGGCTTCGCTTAATTCGACTAAGGTTTGAGCCTTTGCTGAATTAAGTGAAAGCTTTTCCTTCAAAATAGTAGCACACTCCCTCATCGCAGTACAGTTCATGTACTCATTAGAAAATACATTCGGTTCTAAGGGGTGATAAAAAAGAAGTCCGCCCGCGAATCTAATGGCTAGATTCGATGGGCGGACCTCTATGTAAGCGTGACGATTATTTAACCGCATCTTTAAGCGCCTTGCCCGCTTTGAAAGCAGGGACTTTACTTGCAGCGATGTCGATTTCCTTCCCTGTTTGTGGGTTACGGCCTTTACGTGCAGCACGCTCACGAACTTCGAAAGTACCGAATCCAATGATCTGGACTTTTTCCTCTTCCGCAAGTGCAGTTTGGATTGTATCAAATACCGCTTCAACAGCTGAAGTCGCGTCTTTTTTTGAAAGGCCTGCTGATTCAGCAACAGCGTTGATTAATTCTGATTTATTCACCATTTTCACCTCCTTCCAAAGGATGTCGATTGCAATACTGTAGAAAGAGTATCACAAGAAAAACCGCGATGCAACAATATCTACGCAGTTTTACCACTATAATGCATTTTGTGTTAAAAATGAAGAAAAAGACCCGTATGTTAACGGGTCTTTTATGCGGCTTCCCTTCTTCATAAAGAACTACAAATAAAGCCAAACACCGGAATGGGTACTCTTATTTCGCTTGCGTATGCCTCTTCTCACAACATAAGTCAAGCAGTTGTCAGCCCCTAGTCTGATGCGCCAGCCAACACGCTGAAAACGCCTGTACTCCTTTTCAGGTATGACAATTCTTCTTGAACACAAGTGATGCTATGACGTAGACAGTCATACTATACCTTGCTAAACGATAAAAGTAATCATACCTTTATTGCCATCATTCACCATCTGTTCAATTGTTTCACGCAGCCGTTTGCGGGCGTTCGCTGGTACAGAAGCAGTTTTGAAACGGATGCTTTCTTTCATCACTTCGTGTAACGGCGTTCCAAAAAGTTGCGTTTGCCAAAGCGCTTCTCTGTCGTGTAAATATGCGTCTTTTAAATCTTTAAGCAAATGATGGCTATGGAATTCCGACCCGATCAAAGGTGAAAATTCCGCTTCCATATCCACGCGTATGATATGCAGTGAGGGCGCTTTCGCCTTCATCCGTACCCCAAAAAAGTCATTTTGCTTAATCAGTTCAGGCGGTGAAGGATTGAAATCTTGAATCATGGGCAATGCAACACCATAACCATCTTGTTTAGCGGTTTCAATCGCTTCTGCATACATATTGTAAGACCTCTTCGCTTTCGAAGCTTCTTGAACGAATAAAAGCCAATCTTTTTTCGTCCCGATTTCCTGTTCCATAATTTCTTCACATACTTCGCGGAATGCCTGTTCGTCCATTTCGATCTTCAAAGAAGCTTTTCCTTGCCCGGCATCGACTTCAACAACTTCAGCATGGCGGACGTACTGTTCGTCTTTCAGTCTTTCAGCAAGCCCTTGTACTTTCCTGATTTTTGAAACTTCAAGAAAGCCTTCGCTGACGATTTGGTCGATCGATGCATTCAAAGGATGCTCTTTTCCTAGCACGTCCATCCAATCAGGCTTTTGTAGTTCAATCTCGGAAATCGGGAATTCATAAAGCGCTTCTTTTAAAATGAGCTGGATTTCCTGAGCATTCAGTTGATCAGCACTAATTGCGATGACTGGGACACCGTATTTTTCAAGCAAGTCTTGCTTCAATTCCACCGTTTTTTCGTGTGCCGGCATTTTGGAATTCAATACGATGACAAATGGTTTCCCGATATCTTTCAACTTGGCAATAATATCCTCTTCAGCCACTTCCGCGGCAGACCGTGGAATATTGTTCACTGTGCCGTCCGTCGTGACGAGAATGCCGATCGTTGAATGATCCCGAATGACTTTGTCCGTTCCGATGCGGGCCGCCTCTTCGAACGGGATCGGTTCATTATGCCATGGTGTATGAACATATTTTGGACCATCTTCGTCTTCATACCCTTTGACACCGTCGATGACGTAGCCGACGCAATCCGCCAATCGGATTTGGAAGTTCAGCTCCCCGTCGCCAACCGAGACCGTCGTTCCTTGAGCAGG
>CAOKMT010000032.1 GCA_948469885.1 uncultured Sporosarcina sp.
TGTTGGCCCCATGCTCGAAAAAATCTGGACGCAATCACGCCGAGGCGTGATTGATTGGTTAGAAAAAAGAACTAAAAAGGAGTGGTGAATATTTATATAGTAAAGCGAGTCTTCACTATGTTGTTAACGATTTGGGCAATCGCAACACTGACATTTGTCATTATGAAATTTATTCCAGGCGATCCATTTGCATCTGACTCCAGAGCGTTACCAGAAGAAGTTTTACAAAACGTCAGAGCCAAATATAACTTAGATAAACCAGTACCCGTTCAGTACGCTTTATATATGAAAGATATGTTGGCGTTCGATCTAGGTGTGTCGTTGAATTCTGAAACAAGAACGGTCAATGACATCATAAAGCAAGGAGCACCTGTTTCCGCGATCATTGGTTTACAAGCGATGGTTGTCGCTGCCATATTTGGCATCATGTTAGGGGTTGTTTCAGCTTTAAATCATAGGAAATTTATAGATTACTTCGCGACGATTATTGCGATCATCGGAATATCGATTCCTAACTTTATTTTAGCCCCTTTTTTAATCAAATATTTTGCTGTGGACATGCCATTGTTTCCAGTTGCTAGATGGGGGACATGGATGCATTCTGTTTTACCATCGATCGCATTAGCGGTTACGCCATTAGCCATTATTGCTCGTTTTATGAGATCTAGTATGTTAGAAGTGCTCAATCAAGATTACATAATGACCGCAAATTCCAAAGGTCTTTCGAAATTTAAAATTGTTTGGTCCCATGGGATTCGAAATGCCATTTTACCAGTCGTTTCTTTTATAGGTCCTTTATTTGCGGCTTTAATTACAGGAACGTTTGTCATCGAACAAATCTTTGCTATCCCTGGTATTGGAAGATACTTCGTTGAAAGTGTTTTTAATCGAGACTATCCAGTCATTATGGGAACGACAATCTTTTTTAGTGCAGTTTTAGTCTTTGTTTTATTTATCATTGATATGTCTTATCGATTGATAGACCCACGGATTAAGCTAACGAGTGAGGGGGATGGAAAATGAGCAAAGAAGTCATTGAAGATTCTTTATTTAAACCGTTACAAAAAGACAAAAAGTTTGCTGAAGATTCCATGCGTCCAAGCATTAGCGTATTCAAAGAGTCGGTCATGAATATATTAAAAAATAAGATGGCTGTTATAGGATTTGTTTTTATCGTACTCATCTTCTTTTTAGCAATATTTGGTCCCCAGATGGTTCCCTATGGACATTCTGAGCAAGTGTTGGAAGATGCTAATTTACCCCCGTCTGCAGAGCATTGGTTTGGCACAGATGACTTAGGTCGGGATATGTGGGTCAGAACATGGTTAGGTGCGAGAGTATCACTTACAGTAGGACTTGCCGCAACGCTAATTGATATTGTTTTTGGTGTCGTCATCGGTGGGATAGCGGGCTATGCCGCAGGGAGAGGAAAAGTAGGCGATCGAATAGACGGTTTCTTAATGCGTTTAATTGAGATTTTATACGGGATTCCTTACTTATTAGTCGTGATTTTATTACTTGTTGTGATGGAACCAGGGCTAATTACGATTATTATTGCACTTGCTGCTACCGGATGGGTTGGAATGGCAAGGATCATTAGGGGGCAAATTTTACAGTTAAGTACACAAGATTATGTATTAGCGGCTCAGAAATTAGGAACTCCCCACTGGAAAATTATAACGAGGCATTTATGGCCAAACACTTTAAATATAATTATTGTAAATTTGTCATTTACCATTCCAACCGCCATTTTTTCAGAAGCATTTCTTAGTTTTATCGGCTTAGGTGTACAAGCACCTTTCGCAAGTTGGGGAACAATGGCGAATGATGCTTTGAACGTTATCTTTAGTGGAGAATGGTGGCAATTGTTTTTCCCAGGTCTCCTAATTTCAATTACAATGTTTGCCTTTAACGTTTTTGGAGACGGAGTCCAAGATGCCCTTGATCCGAGTATAAAAGAGTAGGAGGGATACCGATTGGTAATTTACTAGAAGTCAATCATTTAGATGTCGTATTTAAAACACATGGTGGAGAAGTAAAAGCTGTTCGAGATGTATCTTTTCATGTAGATCGCGGAGATATCGTTGCGATTGTCGGAGAAAGTGGAAGCGGAAAAAGTGTGACTGTCAAAACGATTACAGGGCTGATGGCATCTTCAAATGCCGAAATAAGAAATGGAAGCGTTTTACTCGACGGAAAAGAACTTCTACAGATGACAGAGAAAGAATTAAGAAAAGTGAAAGGCTCTAAAATGAGTATGGTCTTTCAAGATTCGATGACTTCTTTAAATCCAACTATGAAAGTTGGAAAGCAAATTGAAGAAAGTATTAAAGAGCATACAAGGCTTTCTAAAAGTGAACGGAAAGAAAAAGTGATTGATATTTTAAAGAAAGTCGGGATTCCTAATCCTGAATTGCGTGCGGAACAATACCCTCATGAATTTAGTGGCGGCATGCGCCAAAGAGTGATGATTGCGATTGCTTTAGCATGTAATCCTGAATTAGTGATAGCTGATGAACCGACGACAGCTTTAGACGTAACGATTCAAGCGCAAATATTAGATTTGTTGAAAGACTTGCAAGCTAATTTTGATACGTCAATCATTTTGATCACCCATGATTTAGGCGTTGTAGCGGAAACTGCGAAAAAGGTTATCGTTATGTATGCTGGGATGATGGTTGAAAAAGCGCCAGTCGATCAAATTTTTAAACGTCCAGCTCATCCGTATACAGAAGGGCTCATTAAATCTATGCCAGATGTGTCGACGGATAAAAATGAACGCCTTATTCCAATAGAAGGCTCCCCGCCTGATTTGTTCTCCCCGCCTAAAGGATGTCCTTTTGTGGGACGATGTGAATATGCATTGGAAGTATGTGAGCATCATATACCACCAGAATTTGAAGTGAGACACAATCATTTTTCTCGTTGTTGGTTACATGACGAGAGAGCGGGAGAAAACCATTTCAAAGCAAGTAAAGAAGGTGAAGAAACTGACCAAACATAAAACAATTTTAGAAGTGAAAAATTTGAAGAAGTATTTTCCTCAAAATAAGAACGAAAGTGTTAAAGCGGTTGATGATGTCAGTTTTCATGTACTCGAAGGGGAAACGTTCGGACTTGTAGGTGAAAGTGGGAGCGGAAAATCTACTTTAGGAAAAGTAATTACTGGCATTATACCTGCAACTGAAGGTGAAGTTATTTACAATGAGCAGTCGATAGATTCTTACAAGGGCCATGAAAAGAAGCGTGTAAATAGAGAAATTCAAATGATTTTCCAAGACCCACAAACATCGCTAAATCCGCGTATGCGTATTTTGGATATTATTGCAGAAGGAATTGACGCTCACAAGTTAGCTTCAGGGAAAAAACGAAAAGAAATGGTTTACGCTTTAATGCAGCAAGTCGGATTGAACCCCGATTTCATTAAACGTTATCCACGTGAGTTTAGTGGTGGGCAAAGACAACGGATAGGAATTGCAAGAGCTTTAGCAGTAGATCCTAAATTTATTGTCGCAGATGAACCGATTTCTGCATTGGACGTTTCAATTCAAGCCCAAGTGATTAACTTGTTTGAAGACTTAAGAAAAGAAAATGAGCTAACTTACTTATTCATTGCGCATGATTTAAGTATGGTCAAATACATTAGTGACCGAGTAGGTGTTATGTATTTAGGGAAAATGATGGAAATCGCCAAAAGTGAAGATTTATTTGAAAATACGCTTCACCCTTATACGCAAGCACTTATATCTGCCATTCCGAGTATTGAAAGTGCAAATAACCTTAACGCAGAAAAAGAAAGAATTTTGTTGAAAGGTGACCCACCCAATCCACTTCATCCACCTAGTGGTTGTCGTTTTAGAACGAGATGTCCTTTTGCGATGGATATTTGTAAAGAGCAAGTTCCACAAATGCAAGAGGTGGAAGAAGATCACTGGGTTGCATGTCATTTATATAATAAATAACAATGGAGGAGAAAAATGAGAAAAAATTCAATAGCTTTAGTTGTAATGCTTCTCTCTATACTTATGTTAGCAGCTTGTAGTAATGGTGGAGATTCGAAAAAGGAATTGAAAAATGAACAATCAATCACTGTCAATGTAATGACAGAACCGCCTAGTTTAGACCCTGCATTAGCGACGGATAATAAGTCAGGATGGATTTTAGATCACTTATTCGAAGGGCTGTACATGCGTGATAAAGATGGACAACCCGTGCTTGGTGTTGCAGAAAATGTAGACATTTCAGAAGATCGAACAGTTTATACGTTTACACTTCGCGAAGATGCGAAATGGTCAGATGGTACCCCTCTAACTGCTGGAGATTTTGAATTTGCTTGGAAGCGAGTTTTAAATCCAGAAACGGGAAGTAAAATGGCGTTTTATATGTATTACATTAAAAATGCAAAAGCATATAATAATGGTGAAGTAGAAGCAGATGAAGTTGGTGTAGAAGCGAAAGACGATAAAACATTAGTCGTAGAATTAGATAGCCCGGTTGGTTATTTTGAAGAAATGCTGACATTTTGGTCGTATTATCCGGTAAAACAAGAAGCGGTTGAAAATGATAAAAACTGGTCGGCAAACGCTGATACATATGTTGGAAATGGACCGTTTTCTTTAACGAATTGGAAGCACGATGACAGTGTATTAGTAGAGAAAAACGATGAATATTTTGCAAGTGATGAAGTAACGCTGGAAGAAATTGAATTTGCGATGGTGGATGATGCAAATACGTATCAGCAAATGTTCAACGCTGGTGAGTTTGATATGATTATGGAAATTCCTTCAAGTATGATTGAAACTGTGAAAGATGACGAAAGGTTTAAAACAGAGCCGTACTTTGGCACGTACATGTATATGTTTAACGTAGAACAAGAACCGTTTACAAACGCAAAAATACGTAAAGCATTTGCAATGTCGTTAAATCGTGAAGAGTTAACGAAATATATTACCAAAGCAGGAGAACAGCCAGCGTTTGCTATGGTACCACCTGGCGTTGAAACTGATTCAGGAGACTTCAGGGATGGCGCAGAGCCGTATTTTGAAGAAGATGCTGCGAAGGCAAAAGCGCTATTAGAAGAAGGGATGAAAGAAGAAGGTTGGGATACATTACCAACTGTTGAGTTAATTTATAATACGGATGAAAACCATAAAAGTATTGCAGAAGCAGTACAAGAAATGATTCGAAAAAATTTAGATATAGAAGTAAAGCTTGTTAACCAAGAGTGGAAAACTTTCTTAGATACAACTGCGCAAGGAAATTATCAAATGGCAAGACTCGGTTGGACAGGCATTGTACTAGATCCGGTCGTTATGTTAGATGCTTACTTAGGAGATAGCCCGGATAACGAGACGAACTGGATAAATGAAGACTTCGACCGTCTCATCGCAGAAGCGAAAGTAGAATCTGATTTAGAGAAGCGTATCGAAATGCTTCATAAAGCAGAAGATATATTAATGGAAGAAATGCCGTTTATTCCTGTTTACTATTATTCTAAAACATATTTAACACAAGATAAATTAGAGGATGTTGCATATTACCGTAACATTTATCCAAATTTAAAATGGGTGAAAGTTAAATAAGCAAACCAATAGGTGTAGGAAAAATCCTACACCTCTATTGTTATTGGGGGATTATTATAAGTTTGAAAAAGTACATCATATCTACACTATTATTGGTCGCACTATGGACTTTCCTTTGGGGATCCTTTTCTTGGACTATATTAGACATGACAAATCTTACGTTTATGATTGGCTTAATAAGCTTAACGTTTTTCGTAGTTTTAAAGATTATACAATCCGGTTTTTTTGACTTGTTTTTTACGAGTATGCATCAATTGAAAAGTTTTATTTTCCGAAAATCAAAGGCTGAAACAAGAATAGAAAAACAGTTGAGTGAAGATATTCAATTACAAGAATTTAAAAAGCGTGCCTATGGATGGAGTCTCACGATTACACTTACGGTCGCATTATCATCATTAGTCATGTCTTTACTCGGATTGGTCTTGTTTTATGCATAACTGATGGGTGGAAATAATTTGTTTTGAGGGAGGTTCTTTCGTGAAGAAAAGAGTTTATGAAAAAGTTGAACATTTATATGAAGAGATGGTACGCGTAAGAAGACATTTACATATGTATCCAGAGCTCTCATTTGAAGAAGTAGAAACAGCTGCATTTATCGCGAACTATCAAAAAGAGTTAGGATTAGAAGTACGAACGAATGTCGGAGGAAATGGTGTAGTTGCACGGCTAAAAGGAGGAAAGCCTGGTAAGACGGTTGCGATTCGTGCTGACTTTGACGCACTTCCGATACAAGAGGAAAACGACGTTCCTTATAAATCGAAAAATGACGGGGTTATGCATGCTTGTGGACATGACGCGCATACTGCGATAGCTCTAGGTATTGCGAAAGCTTTTTCTGAAGTGAAGGATGAGCTGGTAGGGGATATTGTATTTATCCATCAACATGCGGAGGAAGTAGATCCTGGCGGTGCGAAGTCTATGATTGAAGATGGAGCTTTAAAGAATGTCGATGCCATTTTTGCTACTCATATGGAAAATTATATTCCGATCGATTACATTTGGCATAATGACAGTTATATATTAGCAGCTTGCGATGATTTTAAAATTACGATTAAAGGTAAAGGTGGACATGCAGCTTTCCCACAAGATTCTCCAGATGTTATTTTAATCGGAAGCCAAATTATTAACCAACTACACCATATTACTGGCCGAAAAGTAGACCCTTTAAAATCATCTGTTATAACGATTGGCGCTTTTCATGCTGGAGAAGCTTCCAATATTATACCAGCTTCAGCTGTTATGGAAGGAACAGCTCGCATGTTTGAAGAGAGTGTGCGAGAAGAGATTGAAAAATCGATTCGACAAATTACAGAGCATACTTGTAAAGCGTATGGGGTTGACTATGAAATAGAATACATTCACGGTTATCCAGCGACCAAAAATGATTCGTATATCAATCAACTCGTAGTTGCTGAAGCCGGTAATGTAATTCCGAAAGAAAACATCTTGAAAATGGAACCAAATATGGGAACAGAAGATTTTTCTTATTTTACTCAAAAAGTGCCAGCGACTTATTTCTTCACAGGTTCTGCCAATGAAGCGTTAGGCGTTATATATCCTTATCATCATCCAAAATTTGATATTGACGAAAAAGCATTGCTGAATGCAGCGAAAATAATGTCTGGGGCGATCGTAGAGTTTTTAAATGGGACCCATAATAGATGATTGAATTATATATGAAAAAGTACATAGTGAAAGCTGTAACGAAGCATGGCTTTTGCGTGTAAAAGCATAGCGTTATGAGCAGTCTTCGATATTAAGGCCAATCGCATTCTTCGTTGTGCGATTGGCTGAAGCCGTGCCCGCGGAAAGCGTCCGCTCGGAACAAAAATCAACGGGATTGAAGAAGGGCGGGGGCGGACTTTTTCAGTAGCCTCAAAAATTAAGGAGGGATTTTATGTTAGCGATCAAAAATGCAATGATTCTAGATGGAAAAGGAAACATGATCCAAAATGGAACGATTTTAATTAGAGACGAGAAGATTGAGGAAATCGGTGAAGGAACAATAGAAATACCATCTTCATATCAGGTAATGGACGTAGATGGCAGTATCATTACACCTGGTTTAATAGATGTGCATACACATTTAGGAATTGAAGAGATGGAAACGGGAGAAGAAGGAGAAGATCTCAATGAAGAAACGAATCCGATCACGCCAGAGTTACGTGTAATTGATGGTATTTATATGTCTGATCCGGCGATTGAAGATGCGAGAAAAGCGGGTGTAACGACTGTACAAATTTTGCCAGGCAGTTCGAATGTTATCGGAGGAGAAATGGCAGTTGTCAAAATGCGAAAAGATATCGTGGTGGACAGATGTATTCTTAAAGCGCCATCAGGTATGAAAGCGGCGTTGGGAGAAAATCCTAAAATGACATTTGGGTCTAAAGGCAAGGCGCCCATGACGAGAATGGGTGTTGCTGCGATGCTCCGACAAGCACTAATCGATGCCAAAGAGTATCAAGACCACTTTGAAAAAGGCGAGACAACCCGTCATTTAGACAAGGAAAATCTTGTAAAGGTATTGACGAAAGAAATCCCATTAAGAGTTCACGCACACCGTGCCGATGATATCGTAACGATTTTACGCATTAAAGAAGAGTTCGATATTGAAGTGACCATCGAGCATTGTACAGAAGGGCATCTCATTGCAGATTATATTTCGGAAAGAGATGTCATGGTTTCGGTTGGTCCTACGATGTCCCCGAAGTCAAAAATAGAGTTGAAAAATAAGTCCTGGGAAACCCCTAAAGCATTAGCGGACGCAAATATACTATTTACATTAACGACAGATCACTCTGTAATCGGCATTGAGCATTTAATAACGAGTGCGATTATGGCTGTGAAACATGGCATTTCAGAACAACAAGCGTTGCAAGCCATTACGTATAGTGCGGCCGTCTATATGGGAGTAGAAGACCGCGTCGGTTCATTAGAAAAAGGAAAAGATGCAGATCTTGTGATTTGGAACGGCGACATATTCGATTTACGTTCAGATGTGACACATACGATGATTGACGGTGAATTCGTGTTTGTTAATAATGACTTAAAGAACGCTGAATGACTTACTGAATAGGTTAGAAGGAATTTCAAAGGTACAATGCTGAAGCAGAAACATTTATGTTTGCTTCAGCATTGTATTATTTATTAAAGAATCGAATATACGTTCTTGTCTTGTGGAAAGAAGGAGTAGAAAAAGATGATGGATAAGTCATCCCTATACTTAGTTGGACAATTAAAGTTTTGTAGATTACGATGAAAAGCAATGAATGCAGAAAAAGGGGCGTTACGAGTTGAAGAGATTTATTTATGTTTTATTAATAGTGATAGCAGTTTTTGGGTTAAGTGCTTGCGGTAAAAATCCATCAGATGATTTACAATCTAAAAAGTGGAATGTAGTTGCTACCAATGGCGAATCCTATACGGCAGAATTCGGTAAAAATGCGGTCTCTTTCAAAATGGGAAGCTTCACTAGAGGGTTTACGTATAAAATCAATAAGGATGAAATTAGTTTAGAAGAGGGGGAGGAAGAGCCGATCCTGTTTGAACTAAAAAAAGATGGCGATGAGTATATTTTTAAAGCAACGACCGAGGCTATTAAAGATAAATTTGGAGATTTAACTTTATCACCAAGTAAGGAGTAGACAAAAATGTCTGCTCTTTTTTTATTACTTGGTGTAGAGGATGCGAGAGGAACATGTTCATTAACGATAATAATATAAGTAAAAAGGATAATTATTTATTGTAAAACGATAAATGTACTGTTAAAATAAAATTGGAAATAAAAACGGTAGGTGGTGCTTTTGTGAATCGTAAACAAGGTTTGACAATGTTCTTAAAGGCAGTTGTTTTTCTTATGGGCATGCCAGTTCTTGCTATGTGTCTATTTTGGTTGCCTGAGGTGGCCAGTAGAGATGCTGAAGCGAATCCAGAGACTGCATACTTGCAATACCCCTTTTTAGTTTGTGCGTTTATATTGTCCTTTTTATTTTGCATTGCCTTGTTTCAAACATTTAAACTTTTAACTTATATAGATCGGAGTAGGGCATTCTCGGAACGGTCCGTACATGCGTTGAAGGTTATCAAATACTGCGCGGTCACAATTAGTGCCATTATTGTAGTAGGGATCTTATTCGTCGTTATATTTATTGAAGGTGACAGAACGGGAGTTATTATGTTGGGTTCCATATGTACTTTGGCTTCAAGCATAATTGCGACTTTCGCGACGCTTCTTCAAAAGCTTTTAAAGGAAGCGATCGATTTCCAATTAGAAAATGAGTTAACGGTCTGAAGGGAAAATAAAGTTAGTTGATAAAATAAAAAAATATTCATCAATCAGTGAGGTGCTTTTATGAAACGAGGAACTACATTATTTTTAAAGATAGCTATTATTCTTATTGGGATGCCTGTTCTTGCTTTGTGCATATTTTTGGTGCCCAATGTAGCGGATTTTGCAGCAGAATTGTATCCAACAATTGCTTATATAGACGATCTTGTTTTAATCGTTATGTATGCAGCAGCGATACCGTTTTACATTGCCTTGTATCAAGCTTTTAAAATTTTAAGCTATATTGACAAGAACAAAGCGTTCTCGGCACTAACTGTAAGATCTTTAAAGAATATAACATACTGTGCAATCGCAATTAGTCTATTGTATGCGATAGGGATGCCACTCTTTTATTTCATCGCGGAGGCAGACGATGCTCCTGGTATTATCGTCATTGGTTTGGTCATTATTTTTGCTTCCCTAGTGATTGCAGTCTTTGCGGCTGTTCTCCAAAGACTTTTACAAGAAGCGATTCTAATAAAATCAGAAAATGATTTAACGGTCTGAGGTGAAGAACATGGCGATTATCATTAATATTGATGTGATGTTGGCTAAACGGAAAATGAGTGTAACAGAACTTTCGGAGAGGGTTGGGATCACAATGGCTAACCTTTCCATATTGAAAAACGGAAAGGCGAAAGCAGTTCGACTGTCAACTTTAGAGGCGATTTGCAAAGCATTAGAATGCCAACCTGGGGACATTTTAGAATACAGAAATGATGAGAACATTGAAGAAGAATAAAGAAGTTTGAAAAGAGCTTGTAAGAAAATCGAAAATTTTCAGTGGCCTTCTCTTAAATGGGGGGGCTTTTTATCTTGGTAAAAAAAGATTTCATGTACAAAAACATTATGGTGCATGTATAATGGTAGTTATCAGAAATATAAAATTATTGGTAGGGAAGTAAGCGAGAAATAGATGGGGGAGTGAAAACATGCTTACGGCTTATGAAAAAGAAGGGGTCATCTGTGTGGAAGGAACAGTGGAGAAGGATGATGGGTCTCGAAGGAAAGTCTATAACTATTTAGTGGACGGGATGTTAATTGATACAGGCCCCCAATGTTTGGCAGCCGATTTAATCCCTTTTTATGAGAAGCATACATTTGATTCAGTTGTTTTGACGCATAGCCATGAAGATCATTCAGGTATGGCGCCATGGATTGAAGAAAATCGGCATGTCCCCATCTATGTGCATCCGAAAGGGGTGGACATTTGTGCGGAGCGATGTCCGTATCCTGCATACCGTCAAGAGACTTGGGGAAGGCGAAAAGAGTTTCGTGCATTGCCATTTGAAAAGGTTATCCAATCACGAAGTGAAGTATGGGATGTCATTTATACGCCGGGCCATGCGGAAGATCATGTTGCCCTTTTCCACAAAGCGACAGGGCGATTGTTTTCAGGTGATCTATTTGTATCGACGAAGACGAAAGTGATTATGGAGAGCGAGTCAATCCCGGTGATTATGCATTCTATTCGGAAACTACTTTCTTATGAGATTCAATCGATGTATTGTGGTCACGCCGGCTATATTCAAAATGGAAAAAAGAAATTGCGCCAAAAACTACAATACCTAGAAGTGCTTTGCGATGAAGTGAACGCTTTGCATCAGCATGGTTTGTCGGTGGAAGCGATCGACCGGAAAATTTTCCCGAAGAAGTATCCGATTGTGGAGATCTCCGGTGGGGAGTGGGATTCTATACATATCATCACTTCTATTGTTACAAATGAATGATCCAAAATATTTCGTTCGTACAGCGGAATGAAAGGGAGCGACAAAATGGGAGAGTCTGTTAAAGGAGAACGCTATTACGGGTGGAATATTGTTATTGCAGCTGCCGTTTTAACATTGATCACGGTTGGCATGCGGATGAGTATTGGCCCGTTTTTCTTACCAATGTTAAACGATTTTGATATGTCGCGGACGAACTTATCGACAATTGTGGCGATCGGCATGTTTGTGTACGGTGTTGGTATGCCGCTCGCAGGCTATATGGAAAAGCATTTGAGCACTCGATTTGTGTTATTAACGGGCGCTCTCATCGTTTTTATATCCTGTCTATGGACGATTTCGGCCAAAACGCCGATGAGCCTTCTCTTATCTTTTGGGATCTTTTTATCGTTAGGATTGGCATTGACAAGTCCAGTTACTTTAACGCCGATCATTTCGCGCTGGTTTACAAAGCGGCGGGGGCAAGCTCTCTTTTACTTATCGACAGGATCGATGGCAGGGATCGCGGTGATGAACCCGATTATGACGATATTGATCGAAGCATTCGGTTGGCAACGATCGATTCTTCTTTTTGCTATCGTCTTCGTCTTGCTTGTCGTTCCGATTGCGCTC
The DNA here is from genome assembly GCA_948469885.1 of uncultured Sporosarcina sp. Taxonomy (GTDB): domain Bacteria; phylum Bacillota; class Bacilli; order Bacillales_A; family Planococcaceae; genus Sporosarcina. The sequence continues at coordinate 12,249 of CAOKMT010000032.1, forward strand.
TTCATCATCCGTGAAGATGTCCCGGATGGAGGAGACGGGGCACCTACTTTAAAGGAACAGCAGGAAAAGCGTAAGCAAAAAGCTCTTTTACAAGCGGATGATTCTTCTGATTTAACGTTAAAAGAAGCGGTGAAAACATTACCTTTTTGGCAAATATGTATTGGTCTTTTTGCGTGCGGGTACAGTATGAATCTGTTAGGGAGCCACGGAATACCGATGTTGGTCGATCATGGCTTTACTGAAATGACCGCATCTTTCGCGATCGGTTTAATCGGTTTGGTCGCCATTCCAAGTACCATTGTGCTAGGAAAACTGTCTGACCAACTTCCGCGCAGGAATCTTTTAGCTTTAATTTACTTCGTGAGAGGCATCGGATTCCTTTTTCTTGTGTGGGTGACTGTTGTGTTTCAATTATATGTCATTGCATTCATTGCAGGGTTCGTTTGGGCGGGAAGCATCGCTTTATCATCAGCGATCTTATCCGATCTCTACGGTGTCCGTCTCGTCGGGATTTTATATGGGTGGGCGTATTTGTCCCATCAAGTGGCAGCGACAGCCAGTTCATTATTAGGTGGCTGGGGATATGATCGATTCAATACGCATTGGGTGTCATTCGGAAGTGCAGCGATCATTTTGATCATCGCGAGCTTCGTCTCTTACCGAATTCCTGAGAAATTACAAGTGAAGAAAAAAGCCGTCCACAAAGAGGAAGCATGGACGACTTTATAATAGCGAAGGATGTAAAAATCCCTCTTTCCCGCAACGATAATTAAGGGAAAGAGGGATTTTACTGTCGATTCATTTTTTTCGGCGAGTTGGTCTAATGTGAAGACCGAGTTCTTTTTGTTCTATATGGAGTGCCTTATAAATCGAGCCCATCATTAAGATGATGACGAAAGAGAAAGGCAACGCCGCAATGATCAGTGCATTTTGAAGGGCATCCAATCCTTCTGCTGAAAGAAGAATCATCGCTATGGCGGATGCAGAAATTCCCCATGTCAGTTTGACCATATTCGGTGGATAGAGAGAGCCGTATGTTGTCTGCATTCCGAGGACGAATGTTGCAGAGTCCGCGGATGTGATGAAAAAGATGGCCACCAACAGGACGGCGACAATTGAAAGGACCATCGAGAACGGCAATTCATGGAACACCGCAAACAATGTCTCTTCCGTCAACAAGTTCGTCAAATCAGCACTTCGGGTTTGCACGTCCATTGCCGTGGCGCCGAAAGTGGAGAACCAGAAGAAACTGACAATCGCCGGCAGAAGTAAGACACCGACTAGAAATTCCCGGATCGTTCTGCCACGGGACACACGGGCGATGAAAACACCGACGAAAGGTGCCCAAGAAATCCACCATGCCCAGTAGAAAATCGTCCAACCATCAATCCAAGAACGAAACTCTTGATTGACCGGTGCGGTTTGGAAGCTCATCCGTACGATATTTTGTAAATAGCTTCCGATCGTGTCTGTAAATGTGTTGAAAATAAGAAGGGTCGGTCCCAATATGACCAGGAGCACGAGTAAGATTGCAGCAAGGATGATGTTAATGTTGGATAAATATTTGATCCCTTTGCTTAGTCCGCTCCATGCCGACGCGATAAATAAAATGGTGACGATGATGATAATCACGACTTGGACAGGAAAGCTAATAGGTAAGTCGAATAAATAAGCAAGTCCACCGTTTATTTGAATGGCGCCGAAACCTAACGTAGTTGCGACACCAACCACCGTGGCGAAGACGGCTAAAACATCAATAAATGTGCCGAAAGGACCGTTGATCCGGTCTCCGAAAATAGGTCTCAAAGTTGAGGAGATGAGGCCGGGCGCCCCTTTACGAAATTGAAAGTAGGCGAGAGACATTCCGACGACTGCGTAAATGGCCCAGGCATGAATGCCCCAGTGGAAAAAAGTATAACGCATCGCTTCTTGAAAGGCTTCTTGGCTTCCCGGTTCAGTGGTTGCCGGATTGATGGCGAAATGGGAAAGTGGCTCCGCAGCTCCCCAAAAAACGAGCCCGATGCCCATGCCGGCGGAAAATAACATCGCAAACCAGCTAATTCGTGAGTACTCGGGTTTTTCACCGGGTTTACCTAGTCTAATTTGTCCAATCGGACTGACGATGAAAAATAGACAAAAGAGGACAATCGAAGTGACCACAAGTAAATAATACCAACCGAATGATGATGTGATGAATGCTTGCATACTATCTGTTACGCTTTTGAACCCTTCAGGGGCAAATGCGCCAAATGACACCGCTATTACAACGAGCGCAAGTGTGATCCAAAATACATTAGATATTTTTTTCATATGTTCATCCACTAAAAAATAAGCAAGTCCGGACCAGTAACGATTCACTTTTGTTCACGGACTATTATCATTATTTTTAGTGTAGAGTTCACCTCGTTTCCAATTAGTTGTTTCTTCAATTGATTTTTGTTTTACATAAACAGTAAGACATAAGCTTTCCATTTGCTTTTTATTTTACCCTTTAAGTCCCAAGTTAAACTTTACAGGCATATTTGGTCGAATTCAATCTAAACGAATTAACCGAGCGACTCCACATAAGTGATAGAATCGCTCGGTTTAAGTAATATAATTTTTAGAATTTTGTCGAATGAGGCGATAGATTGTAGAGGCTCAATAGCATGTGAAAGAATCGATTCTATTCAAGTCAAGACCAGCATACTCCCAACGATGGCGTTGTGGATTCCAACGATATCCCGAAACCGATGTCCGGCCGACAAAAGTTGGATAGAACCAAAAACCGTTTCTACGGGAAGTCCAGATGTATGTGAATCGGTACATGCATCCTGCAATCGCACCTGGATCGATCGCATAGGGGCGGTAACTAGGATATTCGGGTGTTCTTGATGGGGGCGGAGAAGTAGGTGCTTGTTGACCAGGCTGGTGTCCTGGCGGTCTTCCGGGTGGATGATACTCTGGTGGCTGGTATCCCGGTGGTCTTCCAGGTGGATGATGCCCTGGTGGTTGGTGTCCTGGCATCCCGTGACCGGGTGGATGTCCCGGTCCCCAATGACCTGGCATACCTTGCCCTGGTGGATATCCTTGTGGTCCGTGGTTCGGGTTTCCTGGCATGCCGTACCAAGGTGGATACGATGGTGGTGTATGCTGTCCGTGTCTGTCGTTCTGTTCGTATCCATCAGGCAAGCGAGGATACCATTGTTGTCTTTCGGATTCTCCTGATTGGTGATTGACCATCGAAAATCTCTCCTTCCAAGCGATTCTTTCCAGTATATGCGACAATTCATAGTCACGATTGGACTTTTGGCATGAAAATCGTGCATCCCATATAAGGGTACACTTTTAGCGAAGAGATAAGGGTGTCACGTTTTTTATTTTAGTGATACTTATATTTGAAAATATTTTTTATTCATTTCTTTTTCATTCGCTGCATTTATTGAATAAGATGCCCTCTCATGATAGTATAGGAATGTATTTTTTGGAATAAATTAAGGGGAAATCGCGTTTAATGGTGTTACGTTTGTTACCATTCGTGCTACCAGAAGGAAGGTGAGGAGGAAGCTATGGAAGATTCAACTCTGAAAAGGTTCGGGATTTCAATGGAGGCACAATTGCTCCAGAAATTCGATCGTTTGATCAACCAAAGAGGATATGAAAATCGCTCCGAAGCGATAAGAGATCTCGTGCGGAATGCTCTGCTCGAACATTCGTGGGAAAAAGACGAGCAAATCGTTGCAGGAACTATTTTATTGTTTTACGACCATCACCAAAGAAATCTTCTAGAAGAACTAACGCAAGCCCAACATGAGATGCATGACAATATTTTGGCGACGACACATTTCCACTTGGATCATTCAAGTTGTCTGGAACTTATTATCGTCAAAGGAAAAGCGAAGGATATCCAGCAACTTAGCCATAAACTGACGAGCTTGAAAGGCGTACAGTATGGAAACTTTACAGTCGCACCTGTGGAACGGATCTAACTTAATTCGAGAGGGAGTGGTAGAGGATGAAGAATAAAATCTTTGGCATGTTGGCGTTATCTGTAATTGCGATTGTCTTGTTACTAGCGGGGTGCAACAAATCAAAACCTGCACAAACAGGAAACGATGATGACGCTGGAAAAGAAACGAAGAAAGACGAACTGATTATGGCATTCGGTTCTGAACCGGAAACGGGCTTCGACCCGACGACAGGCTGGGGACGTTACGGCTCGCCACTTTTCCAAAGCACACTTTTAAAAAGAGATGATAATCTGAACATCGTGAACGACTTGGCGACGAGTTATGAAGTTGACGAAAAAGACGGAAAAACATGGACAGTGCAGCTGAGAGAAGATGTGAAGTTTTCCGATGGGGAACCTTTGACGGCCAAAGATGTCGTCTTCACTTTCGAAACGGCGCTTGAAAATGGCTCTGTTGTGGATTTGACGATTTTGGATAAAGTCGAAGCGACCGACGAATACACAGTGCGCTTTACTTTGAAAGAACCGCAATCTACCTTTATTAACTCACTCGTGGCGACAGGCATTGTGCCCGAGCATGCATACGGCGCTGACTACGCTGAACATCCAATTGGATCGGGTCCTTATGAACTCGTGCAATGGGATAAAGGGCAGCAGCTCATCGTGAAAGCGAACCCGGAGTATTACGATACGAAATCTTACTTTAATAAGATTACTTTTTTGTTTTTAGGTGAAGATGCGGCGTTTGCGGCTGCGAAAGCTGGTGAAGTGGATCTTGCTTATATACCGGCTGCATTCAGTAATCAGGAAGTGCCAGGGATGCGATTGGAAGCAGTCCAAACCGTGGATAACAGAGGTATCGTCTTTCCGTTTGTGAAATCGGGAGAATTTACAGAAGATGGTTTTCCAATTGGTAATGACGTAACAGCCGATCCGGCCATCCGTCACGCTGTGAATATGGCCGTCGATCGACAAGCGCTTGTTGATGGCGTATTGGAAGGACATGGCACACCAGCTTATACATCTGTGGATGGACTACCTTGGTGGAATCCTGATACGGTCATAGAAGATGGAGACATTGAAGGTGCTCAGAAGTTGCTGGAAGAAGCCGGTTGGAAAGATACGGACGGAGATGGAATATTAGAGAAAGATGGATTGAAAGCCCAGCTTACTCTTTATTATTTGGCGGGTGATGAAATAAGACAATCGCTAGCTATCGCTGTCGCAGACATGATGAAACCGCTCGGCATTGATATTCAATTGGAAGGCGGGAGTTGGGATTTAATCACTAAGCATATGCATGCCAATCCTGTTCTTTTAGGATGGGGAAGTCATGATCCTCATGAGATGTACAATATTTACGGCAGCAAATTTGCGGGCGTAGACTATTACAACACGGGCTTTTATGCAAATGAAAAAGTGGATGCGTATTTTGCCCAAGCGCTCCGAGCAACAAGCGAAGCAGAGGCGAATGAGTTTTGGCAGAAAGCGCAGTGGGATGGGACGACCGGTTTAAGTGCGAAAGGTGATGCCGCATGGGCATGGTTGGTTAACATCGACCACTTGTATTTAGTGAAAGATGAACTTGATATCGGTGAACAGAGAATTCACGTCCATGGCCACGGATGGCCGGCGACGGACAATATTGTTGACTGGAAATGGACTGAGTAACTGTGCACAAATATGTCGGACGACAATTTTGGATATTTCTTTTCATGAAAAGTGTAAGAATGGCAACTTTACTCGTTGCCATTTCTTTCATTTCATTTCTTTTAATCAAAAATTCCCCGATCGACCCAGTGCAAGCTTATGTCGGCGCGGATATGTTGAAAGTCGGACCCGAGCAACGGGAGAAGATTGCTGAATATTGGGGACTTGACAAGCCGGTCATGGTGCAGTTTTTCAATTGGGGTGCTGCTTTATTAAAAGGGGATTTAGGGGTATCAATGATGTTTCGTCGGCCGGTCGCCGATGTCATTGGCGAACGTTTTTTTAACTCATTGGCATTAATGGTGACCGCTTGGGTGTTATCAGGCATCATCGGCTTTACGATGGGTGTCATTGCTGCGATGAAAAAGAATACGTGGATTGACCGGATGATCAAATGGTATAGCTTCACACTCGCTTCAACGCCGACGTTTTGGATGGGGCTTCTCGTGCTCATCGTTTTTGCGGTTTGGTTAAGGTGGTTTCCAATCGGGATGGGGGTACCGGCGGGCATTCTTGCGGAAGATGTGACCTTGCTTGATCGTATCCGGCATCTTATTCTTCCAGCGCTTACGCTTAGTTTGGTCGGTGTCGCCAATGTGGCACTCCATACCCGTCAAAAATTGATCGATGTTTTGTCGAGTGATTATGTTCTATTCGCAAGGGCAAGGGGAGAAAGCGGGTTCACCTTGTTTTGGCGGCACGGCTTGCGGAACGTTGCATTGCCCGCGATCACACTTCAATTTGCCGCGTTTAGCGAGTTATTCGGTGGTGCCGTGTTGGCGGAACAAGTTTTTTCTTATCCCGGTTTGGGGCAAGCGACAGTGGAAGCAGGACTTCGAGGAGATGTGCCACTATTACTTGGGCTCGTCCTTTTCAGTACGATGTTTGTCTTTGTTGGTAATTTGCTCGCGGATGTCATTTATCGCATCGTCGACCCGAGGATGAGAGAGGGGCGGTCGATATGACAACAATTTTTAAGAACGTCTTTTTAAACCGCAGGCAACGGACGTTATTCTTTATTTTTCTAGCGATTCTTTTTTTATTGCTTGTCTTATTTGGCGGTTCTTTTATCAATGAAGAACGAATTGCGACCAATTTTAATGCAAGGAATATAGCGCCTTCTTTTGCATATCTTTTCGGTACGGATTGGTTGGGAAGGGATATGTTTGCAAGAACGGTAATGGGACTTGGGTTAAGTATGAAAGTCGGGTTAATCGGCGCGATTGGCAGTGCGACGATCGCGCTCGTACTCGGCATGTCAGCTGCGATCTTCGGCAAGACAGCAGATCGGATCATTTCTTGGCTGATCGATTTGTTTCTGAGCGTGCCTCATCTCGTCACGTTGATTCTCATTTCATTTGTATTAGGTGGCGGCTTTAAAGGCATCATCGTCGGGCTGACATTGACCCATTGGCCGAGTTTGGCGCGGGTCATTCGAGCAGAAGTGATGCAAGTACGATCGGCGGAATTTGTGCAGGTTTCCGAGCGGATGGGCAAATCGGGCTGGTGGATTGCGCGTCATCATATTTTTCCGCATGTCGCGCCGCAATTGCTAATCGGCTTTATGTTGCTTTTTCCTCACGTCATTTTACATGAAGCCGCCATCACTTTCTTGGGGTTAGGTTTATCCCCACATGAGCCAGCCATCGGTGTCATTTTGTCAGAATCGATGAAGTACTTGTCATCGGGCATGTGGTGGCTTGCATTTTTCCCAGGGCTTTGTTTGCTTATTGTCGTCAGGGTGTTCGATCACATCGGAGAGAGCATCCGGTTGCTCATGGATCCGACGAAAGCGCATGAATGACAAAGGGCTATGTTCCTGTGATCATTTTAGCTATGTTGTAAGGTTTCCGGGATTCGTTGTACCATTTGAAGAATCAGTTGGACTATCCGGGGGGCGGGGTTGTAATAAAACCCTCCGCGGTAGGAGTATGTAGCCCCGCCGTTGGAGTAAAGCGTCGAGGTTGTAGAAAACCTCTGATTCGTTGGACAATCCGGGGGCGGGATTGTACTAACTTGCACCGCGGTTGGAGTATATAGCCTCGCCGTTGGACTAAAGCGTCGCCGTTGTAGAAAACCTCTGATTCGTTGGACAATCCGGGGGCGGGGTTGTAATAAAACCCTCCGCGGTTGGAGTATATAGCCTCGCCGTTGGAGTAAAGCGTCGACGTTGTAGAAAACCTCTGATTCGTTGGACAATCCGGGGGCGGGGTTGTACTAACTTGCACCGCAGTTGGGGTATGTAGTCTCGCCGTTGGACTAAAGCGTCAACGTTGTAGAAAACCCCTGATTCGTTGGACAATCCGGGGGCGGGGTTGTACTACTCCCCACCGCGGTTGGAGTATGTAGTCTCGCCGTTGGAGTAAATCGTCGACGTTGTAGAAAACCTCTAATTCGTTGGACAATCCGGGGACGAGGTTGTACTAATCCCCACCGCGGTTGGAGTATATAGCCTCGCCGTTGGACTAAAGCGTCGACGTTGTAGAAAACCTCCGATTCGTAGGACAATCCGGGGGCGGGATTGTAATAAAACCCTCCGCGGTAGGAGTATGTAGCCTCGCCGTTGTAGAAACCTCTGATTCGTTGGACAATCTGGGGGCGGGGTTGTACCACCGCCTCTTATCATAGAAGCATTTTTTACGACACAAGCCTAAATCTGGAAAGGGGGATATCATGCCGATTCTAGAAGTTGAAGATTTATCAGTTTCATTTAAACAATATACAACAGGGCTTAAACAGAGAACCCATCAAGTCATTTCAAGTTTGGATGTTGCTTTAGAGGCGGGAGAAATCCTTGCAGTTGTAGGGGCGAGTGGATCGGGGAAAAGCTTGCTTGCGCATGCCATTTTAGGTATCCTCCCAAGCAATGCATCGGTGAGCGGTGTCATTAAATATGGAGGCGAAGCATTAACCTCTGCCCGTCAAAAGAAATTGCGGGGAAAAGAGATCGCGCTCGTTCCTCAATCGGTCAATTTTTTGGACCCGCTCATGCGCGTTGGCAAGCAAGTCCGGACTTCTGCTAAAGAAGGGAATGCGGTAGCGGCTCAACGAAAAGTCTTTGAGCGCTATCATTTGAAACAAGAAGTGGAGAATATGTATCCATTTCAACTTTCCGGTGGGATGGCGAGGCGGACATTGCTCGCAACCGCAATGGTCAGTGGGGCAAAAGTCGTCATTGCCGATGAACCGACACCGGGACTCGATCCTGTCGTCATCAAAGAAGCGCTCGGCAGTTTCCGTGAAATTGCGGACGATGGATGTGCGGTCATGCTTATTACACATGATATCGAATCGGCACTCTCGGTCGCGGATAAAATTGCTGTGTTCTATGCAGGGACGACCGTTGAAATCGCGCCTGTCGAAAATTTTATAGGTCGAGGCGAGGCATTAAGACATCCTTATAGCAAAGCGTTATGGCGTGCTTTACCACAAAACGATTTTATCCCGATACCCGGTTCACAACCGCATCCCGATCAATTACCTTCAGGATGTTTGTTCGCCCCGCGCTGTCCGTTGGCGACGTCAGAATGTTGGGAGGCGCAGCCGGATATGGAGGACCTGCGTGATGGAAAGGTGAGGTGTATCCATGCAACTTGAAGCGAAGAATATTAGCTTTCGATACGGGAACGGACCTTGGTTGTTTCAAGACATCGATTTTACTTTAAAACCGGGCGAAATCATAGGCATCACAGGACCGAGTGGACGCGGGAAAACAACTTTTTGTCGCTTGCTGGCAGGTTATGAAAAGCCTGTTAAAGGAGAGGTCACTTTCGACGACAAGCCGATTCGGCAGAAGGGATACCATCCTGTCCAATTGGTTTTCCAGCATCCTGAAAAGGCAGTGAATCCACGTTGGAAAATGCATAAGACATTGAATGAAGGATGGCAACCGGATCAGGAGATTTTGGATTTGGTTGGTATCGAAGAGGAATGGCTCACACGTTGGCCGAACGAATTATCCGGGGGCGAGCTGCAACGATTTTGTGTGGCAAGAGCACTCGGACCCGACACTCGATTCCTCATCGCAGACGAAATGACGACGATGCTCGACGCCATCACACAAGCACAAATTTGGCAAGCCGTCATCGAAATTGCCCAGAAAAAAGAGATGGGCATTCTCGTTGTGAGCCATGAGGCGAGATTGATGCAACGGATTTGTCACCGGATTATAGATTTTGAAGAGCTGGCAAGATAACCGCTTCGGATGGTCGAAGCGGTTTTGAGATTTGGAGAGTTTTTCCTGTCCCTATGGGCGCCCAATAAATTCGGAAAACGACGATACACAACAAAGGTTGCTTGATGCGTATTCAAATAACTTTCAACATGCATGGATTAGTACCGCAACTCATGAATTTGATCATGCTCAATACCTCGATGACAGAAGCGGAAATGCGGCAACTTCAATTAGGAGCATGCTCGAAATCGTGCTACGATGTCTAAACCGCAATAACTAGATATAAACGACATACAAAATATGCGAAACTGAGGGATGTATAATAGATAGGAGGGGCATACGATGGGGGATAAAAATGATCATTGGTCGAATGGCGTGGGATTCCTTGTAGCGATCGTATTCTTTTGCATAACAGTATACCTACAAATACGAAATGGTTACGCGCGGGATGAAAGCATTTACGTTGCGAACTTCATTGGAAACGGATTATGGTTTTTGCTCATCGGATGTGTTGTTTGTCTCCTTATTTTTCATAATGTGTCAAAAATAAAACATAAGAAATTATCTATTATGATTTCATCACTAACGCTGAGTCTATTGATGATCTATGGTCTACTCATCACGTTGGGATGGTTCATTTCTTATCATAACGTGAAAACGTAAGGGGACGGGGCAATGAATAAAAAGTATGTCATGGCGATTATCGGTGTATTGATCGTCGTCTTTGCATCTTGGTTCTTCCGACAAGGAAAGTCATTTGACTATGATGATTACGAAGCGATGCAAACCCTATCGGCAAAGAGCGATACAGAGCTCAGGCAGGAAGGGTACTCGGTCAGTAGTGTCAATAAAATCAAAGCGTTCAATCCTAATTATTATAATCATTTGGCGTTGTTAGATCTCGAGGGGGACTTGAAAAACTACGGCTATCATAATAGAAGAATATCGGATGAAAGCGGTCACTCGATCATTTACGGAGAAGATCGTTTTCCTATCAAAAACAAAGATTTAACTTTTGTGACGACAATTACGGATGTAGCAGGTATCGAGGAAATGGGAAGGCATGTAGGAAGAATCGTCGTTGAGTTTGAATGGAACGGCAAACCAAGTACGAAAAAACAATTGGTTCATGTAGACTATCGTTACTTTATTGCCGAGAACGTGTATTCTTTGCTAACGTATGAAAATCTAAGGGATGAAAATGACGTCATTCATCGGATAGCTGAAATAGAACCTCGTCAATTTTTGGATGAATTTTACACCGCTATCGATCCGATGAAAAAAATAGAGGGTCAGGAATTTGTTTTGAGCTCAGGAACTATCATTTTGGATGTAGCGTCTACTTTTGCAGAAAGCGAGGTTGCACCGTTATCTGTTACCTCCCAATATACGACGAAATCATTTTGGGGGAAAGAGAATGTATTGGCGGAGCAGGAAATGGTTGGGGAGGCTAAGGGATCTGAGTAAATAAAAACGGAAAAGCATAATTGCCTTTCCGTTTTTTATATACACGTCATTCAATTCATAACCAGCCAACAAAGAAGCCTGCAAGTATGACAGATACAATCGTCACACTGATGAATCCACCGACGAGCATTGGAGGTAATAGATGGTTTTCCAAAACTTCTCTTTCTCGTTCATCCGTCGTTAACGAGTTGATGACTTCCTTCGTAATTATATAATCGGCAGGGAAGCCATATAGCGCGGTCAATGAAACGGCAAAAGCCAATTCCTTACTTACATTTAACACTTTTCCGATAATGAATGAAAAAATATACATCCCTATGACGCCGAGTACAATACAAACGATGAGAGGATAGAGGATTTCCATCATCATGGAAGGCGTGGCGACTTTCAAGCCGTCAAAGATGAAAAGCATCAGGGCAAGGATCGCAAAGCCGAAACCGTTTGCTCGTTGTAGCGCTTGTCGTTCCAAGAATCCAATGCTTGTCGCAATGATTCCGAAAAGAAGACAAAGGACATGTGGACTAACAGTAATGATCGGATCGAGCGCCGTCGATGTGAGATAAGCGAGAAGTCCGACGATCGCAAGCCTTAAAAACTTAAAGTAATCAGTATTGTATTTAGCAGGCAAGTTTTTAAAGAGCTTCAACTCTTTTGGCTGTTCAACTACTGGTGAAGATGCTGTCGAAACGGCAGCCAATTCACCTTTTCGGTATTTGGCAAGCAATCGATTGCCTTCTTTATTTAACGCAAAGGAAGTGAGTGGATATCCGGCAAAACCTTGCATGGCATAGATAACAATGGCAAAAACGGAAAGTGTGGCGAGCCCTGCTTCAGCAGCTCCTTCTGACATGATCAAAGCGGAGACAATCCCTCCGACGAGTGGGGGAATGGCGACAATGACTGTCTTAAAATCGAAAATCAATGTACCGATCGTAAAAAGAACAACGACAATCCCGGCAATCCCAGATAAAGAGATGACAACTGTCTTCCATTGTTCTTTTAATTGTTGAATGGATAGTAATGTACCCATATTCGTAATAAGCAAGTAAATCAAAACGGATGCGACAGCGGGAGGGATTCCTGCAACTTCAACAATATCTGCTGGAAAGAACGTCCAGTATCCAACTAAGAAGAGGACTGCACAGACGAAAACGGAAGGGATCCAAGCTTTTGTACGGATGGAAATGAAATCACCAATAAAGAGGACAGCGACGACAATAACGAAAGCAAGCATTTGAGACATTAAATTTATTCCTTTCAAACTATCAAAATTATTTTCAATTATATAATATCATGAGAATTGTCGAATTAACATGTATTTTGCGATTAACATTGAATTGTCGTAATTGAAGAAAAGAGTGAGTAGCCGATTGTATAAGGTGAATCCATACGGCAGGCTAGCACGTATACTAGGGGAGAGTGGTTTGAAAGGGGGATTCGATTGTCGAAATGGACGAAGTATCAATGGTTGGTCGCGGTAGGTTTTGTCGTTTTGATCGTATTAAATAATTTGCTTGCTGAAAAGATTGCTGTACTGTTTTCATTTGTCGCCTGGTGGATTGCGCCAAGCATTTTAGTCATCTTCTTCACAACGATTTTCATTATTTGGGGTGTTGCCTTGCTGTTACTTTTGCAAGAAAAGAAAGGGAAGCCTATTTTGGTCCATAAGTTATGGCGGATTATGCCCGCGATTATTGGGGTTTTACTGTTTTTATCTGTCGTGATTTTTATTTGGCTAGGGGTGACGGTTCTTTCAGATGTTAGTCCTGGGATGCATTGGATTTTGGATATAACGATTGTCTACTTCCTCAGTCTTTTTTATTTTTTCGTGTTGTCAATTTTCGTTCGGTACAGCAATATCCGTACGACGCAAGGGAAAATCCTCACATCGGCGAATACAGCGGTTCTTATTTTACTGTTTGTTATACTTTTCTTACCGGGGATAGAGTAAGATGAAAGGTAGTAGATATAGAGGAGCTGTACATAGATGATTGAAGAAAGACCACATATTTTACTTGTAGACGGAATGGCGCTTCTATTCCGCTCTTTTTTCGCGACGTCGGCGATGGGGCACTTTTTTCCAAATGAAGCGGGCGTTCCAACGAATGGTGTACAAGGCTTCGCCCGCCATACAATGACGGCGATGTCCATTTTCAAACCGACACATATGGCCGTTTGTTGGGATATGGGCGCGCACACGTTCCGCAATGATTTGTTTGATGGCTATAAAGCGAATCGACCGGCACCGCCGGAAGAACTCGTTCCACAGTTTGACATGGCAAGAGAAGTTTCAGAAATGATCGGCTGGAAAAACTATGGTATCCCGGGGATGGAAGCGGATGATTTAATCGGCTCGATGGTGAAAACATGGAGCGATGTTGCAGATATAACAATTGTGACGGGCGATAAAGATTTGCTTCAACTGCTCCGACCGGGCGTACAAATTGCCTTCATGAAACGTGGATATAGTGAATACGATATTTATACGGATGAACGGTTTTTGGAAGAATACGGCATTACGCCGATCCAATTTATAGAGAAAAAAGCGTTTACGGGCGATGCGAGTGACGGTTATCCGGGCGTGAAGGGGATTGGACCGAAAACTGCGCTTACGTTAATTAAGCAATACGGTACGGTGGAAGGTGTTATTGAAGCGCTTGATGAGTTGACGCCTGCTAGGCGGAAGCGGATTGAAGAAGGAATGGATATGTTGCTGTTGTCAAAGAAACTAGCAGAAATCCATTGTGATCTTGAAGTGAACGATCCGATTGAGGCTTTGGAAATTCCAGTTTATGATGAACTTGTAAGAAATTTAATGGCTCAACAAGGATATTCCATGATTGTGAGACAAGCAGAATCCCTGTTTGTAACAAGATAAATAGTGTAAGGAGCCTTCTCAATTAAGAAGGCTCTTTTTCTTTAATTGAGAATAGGGAATGTAACGAATTTGATCGGCTGTGCTTGCAACGTTACGAGTTGTGTCCGCTTATTTCGTTAGAATGTCCATCTCTTCTGTTACTTCCCCGAATCACCCTTAACAACTCGGTTCAATTTTCACAAATGATAAAATCGATCGGTTTTGTTGATATGAAATATGGCGTATTTGACTTGGTTGATTACGACTGCCATTGTCATGAATGATGAGTATAAGATCATTGTCCTTTTCTTCATATCCGATAACGGGGACCCAATG
>CAOKMT010000033.1 GCA_948469885.1 uncultured Sporosarcina sp.
TCTTTGACATTTGTCGCTTCTTGAATTTTTGCGAGTGCTTGTTCTTTTAGTTCATTCAACTGTTGCTCCATGCTCATTCTCCTTTCGAAATAAAAAAACCCCGCCCCTATAAAAGGGACGAGGACGTTTTCGCGGTACCACCCTGATTTACCATACAATTGTTGTATGATCTCTCAAATCGGCATAACGGTCCGGTGCCGGCACGCCTTTATGGATTGCTCCAGTCCCGGCGGCAGCTCATGGGGTGAACATCGACAAACAGAACCGGTTCGCACTTTCAGTCAAGGTGCAAACTCCCTTTCGATTCCTCTATCGTCAACTTTTCCCAGTCATCGCTTTTATTTTTAATCAATCCCAGTATACGTCATTGTCGTTATTCCTGCAACAATGGACTCGGTTAAGTCATTTTGTCGAATAAGCATACAAAAGAATACCTGTCGCCACAGCAACATTTAAAGATTCCGCTTTGCCGTAGATTGGAATTTTGACATTGGCATCCGTCAAAGAAAGAAGTTCAGGACTCAGACCGCTGCCTTCGTTGCCGACAATTAACGCAAATTTTCCGTTGCTTTGTTCATCCGTATAATTCACCGCGTCTTCCAAACTCGTCCCAATGATACGGATTCCTCTCGCTTTTGCTTTCTCCACCCACTCCGTCAAATCCCCTCTTATGACCGGAACGTTGAAATGTGAACCTTGGGCGGAACGTACCGTTTTCGGATTATATGGATCCGCCGACCCTTTCCCAAGGATGACCGCATCGATCCCAGCGGCATCCGCTGTCCGGATCATTGTCCCGACATTACCGGGATCTTGGACCGCATCGATGAATAGTAGTTTTTCCCATGTTTGCGCTGTTTCATCATGCACAGGTTGGCGGCAATGCGCGTAAACCCCTTGGGATCGTTCCGTTTCCGAAATTTCTTTCGCCACCGCCCCGGTTACTTCAATGATGGCAACATTGTCGATAGGCCAATTTTCTGGTAGCTCGACATCTTCTCTTTTGATTAATGTCAAGATGACATTTCCTGCCTTTAGGGCTTCTTCGACGAGATGGAATCCTTCAATGAGGAATTCCCCTGATTGGTCGCGCTCTTTCCGGGTAAGTACAAGTTTTTTCCAATGTTTCACGAATGAGTTTTGAATGGATTCAATGCGTTTCATTAAGTGTAGACCGCCTTTTTCTTTTTAGTGTACCAAACGGCGGTATAGTTGGCGATCAATGTGTACAAAATGGATACAGGAGGATGATAAAAATGAATTTTCAAATACGAGATGCCATCACATCAAACATGACAAATAATTCAGCGGAAGACGTTCGAAACGTGGTAGAGGACGCGATCAAAAGAGGCGAAGAACATCTGCTGCCAGGACTCGGCGTCTTTTTCGAGAAACTTTGGAACAGTGCCGGCGAACAAGAAAAGTCAAAAATGGCCGGAGAACTTGCACAAGCATTTGCGAAATAATGAAAGAATACAAATTGACTGAAAAGCCGCTCACAAAAGCGGCTTTTATTATTGCCCTCACTTCAATAGGTTCATCACCATTGCTTCAATGTAATTTGCTCCAACCGATTCTTCACAAGTTGAGTCACTTGATGTTCCGCTTCGAAAAAGCCATATTGTGCAGTCCCTTCCACTCAGTTACATACCAACCCGCAAAACTAGCGATGGCCGTAATACCGGTGAGTACAGGCCCACCGGCAACAAACCGTTTATGGCGCTCTACTATATTTTTCAAACGATCTTGCGGTGGTATACAATTCACCACGCCACCAAATGTAAGCCAATGATGATTTGGCCGGATTTTCAAATTCGGAGCTTTTTCAATCGTGATCGGACCGACTGTCATGTACACAAATTGGTAACCCACGGCCCTACCCCCAATGACATGCCCCAGTTCATGGATGAATAATACACAGACAATGCTGAACAGCGTAAGCCCGATAGAATAAGCCGTTTCAGCGTATATCGTAAATGAAAATGCAATACCTACTGCTAGGAATAATAAAGATATGTTGAATGGTGTTATACTCTTGGACATTGAAAAACCTCTTTTTCGGCTATTCGTCTTTCCTCTTAAAATTCCCTCACAAAAAAGTTAAAGCCGAGCGCCGTAGCTATACCAAGCACGAGTGTCCAAAGCGCAATACTAGCGATCATCCAAATCGTTACATTCGCCTTTTTCGCGCCGAATAAAAGTCCGATAAACGCTGAAATGTGAGTCCCTATGAAAAACGGACCAAGCAGCGCAACACCTGGCATGCCGTACTTATTCCAAATTCGTTTGCCTCTTTCTGTCTTTTTCGATTCGCCTTCTTTACCTTTCTTTTTTCTCCTCGACGTCAACCAATCTTTCACTTTTTCAAAACCGAAAATAACAAAAAGCACAGTAAGTAAATTACCTGTAAATGCCGCAATCATCACCCCTACCGGCGAAAGACCGCTTACGATACCTAATGGGACGACAAGTGCGATTTCAAGCCAAGGGATCGCGCCTCCTAAAAAGACTAGTAAGTATTCAATCATTCTTCTTCCTCCTCTTGGACAAGAAACTTTCTCATCGTTCTATAATAAATCCAGTATTGCCCCATCGCTAGAAGCAAAATTCCGAAAAGAATTGTTGTCCGGCTCCAAAATCCCCCCAAAGATGCACCTACAAGCAACGGCAATGTCCAAGTATAGTACGTGTACACTTTCTTCGTCGCCTGTTTCGTAATTTCCTCAAATAACTCATCATCTTCGATATACTCTTGCGGTTTAAATGTAAACGTACTAATCTTCCGATCAGGAAACTGTTTATTATGTTTTGCAATCCGTGCCAAAAAGAAAGCTAAATAAATGGTGAAAATAATAATGGCAATCCCTAACACAACGCCCACACTCCCTTGCACGGACACTTCAAACTCGAATCCATCATCCGTAAAGGTTGCTGTTTTCGTCGCGAAATTAATAGCAACAGTCACAATCATCATGAGCACAATAGCCCCCATTTGCCAAAGCGGCAATGTGACTCGCATATCATTTTTCATCCTTTTCCTCCCCTTCCAACCAAAACAATTCGTTAAGATCACAGTCCAATGCATGGGCAAGTTTCAATGCCAATGTGACAGAGGGTGAAAACTCCCCTTTTTCGATAAAGCCGATCGTCTGCCGCGTGACGCCGACCTGTTTCGCCAATTCGACTTGCGTAAAACTATGACGGGCTCTTAATTCTTTCAATCGATTTTTCAGCACCTTGCCACCTCCCACTTTTAATGTACAGTAAACTTAACATCATGTAAAGTATTATTAACATTAAGTTATGTTTAGTTAACATTAAAAATTATAGTAAAGCCTAAAACTCGTAAAATATTTTAATGAGTTTTATAGAGGCGAATCGCAAGCTTCCTATCTAAACTCCTCAAATATTATTGTCGATAAATTTATGGGTATATATTCCACACAAAAAATAGCTCGAGGTTTCCCCCGAGCCATTCTGCTTTTCTTTGAAAATCTTGTTTTCCCTAAGCTTTCCTTTAGTTCAATAAGATTGTCCTCTTTAGTTCAACGGATTGCTTATCATTAACGATTTTCTATGGCTTTAACATATCTAATTACCCAATATAAGAAAATCCACGGCAATAAATTTTTCGTTATGAAGGAAAAGAAACTAGCAATCAAAATAGCCGTGTTTGTGATTTCTAAATACTGCATTACAATTAAAGTCAAAATTACAATTAAAATGATTGGTATTAACCATGTTTTCAAATTCAAAATATTTTACCACCTTAATTTGAAAGTTTAATAATTACTTCGATTATCCAAGCCTACCCTAGCACTTGATTCTATCATAAAGGAAGGGTCTAAAGGATCTACATGGTGAAAGGGATACGGTATAAAAATAGTCGTGTAATTTGATATCGAATTTTCTTTAATATCAACTATATTAATTTCACCCTTCACAGTATCAGAACTTTCTGGATAAATATCACCCCAAAAAATATCAACTGTATTATTAATAGAAGCTTGATTCCAATCTATGAAGGAAATAAGTGCAAAAGGTTTATTTTCATCATCCATATTACCAATATTAATATTAAAATCTATAATTCTATTATCGTTAAAAACAGTTTGAGTTAACCAAGGATTTAAGTTTTTTTCTTTTGTTAACAATATCCCACTTAATTTTTGGTCCCTCATAGCCTTATTTAACTTTACATATTTAGGGGAACGTCTATTTTTCTCCGAACCATTATTAACAGTTCCCCTTAAACTTAGTACATTTGACCCCGTCGTTGACATTCTATACTTACTTGATAAATTTTGATTGTCAGGATTTTGTACAATTAAAAAAGTAAAATCATTCAATCCACTTTTTAAACTTGATATAGCAAAAGGAACAAAAGCTATTTCTTGGGAACCCAATGTAATTTTTATACTATGTTGTGTTGTATTGCCTAAAATAAAATACAATCTATCACATTACTCTATAATCTGCAAATGGAGGAAAATCCTAGGTTCAATGGATATATTTCCCCCATAAACTACGTCTATTGAAATTAGTTAAGTTTGAAGACTTAAATATCTGGTTCCCTTTTTAAAATACAAGGATTTTTTACTCCTCGGCATTTTTATACTAAAGCCTCCCGATTAGTTAAAAAATATTTTCATTTTATAAATGAATGCATGAACGGCTGTAGACACATATCTATTTTTCATATACGTCAAATACACCGTTCTTTCCAACGTAGGTGAATCGATCGCTTTACTGATAATGTGATAATTTTGCGGGCCGCGCAAATAATTTTCGGGAATAAGTGCGATCCCTAAATTCTCACTTACAAAACTTAAAGCCGTTTCAAAACGTTCAATTTCATACTTGATCGTCGGTTGAATACTTTCCAGTTCAAACGCCCTTAAAATATCTTTTCTCGTTTGAAATCCCTCACTTGTGATGATGAGCGGCTCTTTCGCTAAATCATTCATCGTGATCGCTAGACGATCCGCCAACGGATGATTTTCATGCAGGAGCAGCACAAACTTTTCATGATACAAAGGGATGATTTCAATATCCTCTTCTTTGATGAGTTGATTCGTAATAATCGCATGGGTTTCATAATTTCTTAATGATGTTTTCACATCTTGTTGACTGAGCACTTCCGTCAAGTGAAGATTCATATTTGGAAATTCTTTATTATACTCAAAAATGATTTTGGGAATCCAGTGTTTTGCCGATTCGATCATCCCGATGAAAAGGTCTCCGCTTCCACTCTGTCTTACTTCAGCCATTTCCTTTTTGACGATTTCCGCTTCCTTCAGGAGATGTACCGCCCGGCGGTATAAAACTTCCCCGCCTTCAGTGAGTCGCATATTCCTCGTGCTTCGCTCCAAAATTTGAAAACCTAATTCACTTTCCAAACTTTTCATAGCGTTGCTAAGCGACGGTTGTGAAATATGCAATTTTTCAGCTGCCTTAGAAAAATTCATATATTCCACAATGGTGACAAAGTACTTTAGATGTTTGAGTTCCATTTACGCATCCCGTCCTTTCTCATTTATAACTATAAGCTATCGTTTTATAATAATTATATATTAGAATTAATAAATCGGGGCATATATAATAATTGTAATCGAAATTATAGAAGGTTGAGAAAGGTTGATTAATTTGATGAAGAAACCAAATCAAAATATTTGGTCTGGACGAACAGACCATTTAACGAATAGAGCCAGTTTCCGCTATCACCAAGTCGTGGAAACGATGGAGATAGATCATTTAGCCCAATCACCAAATACTTGTGCCATTATCGGTTTTGAATCGGAAGAAGGCGTCCGGCGCAATAAAGGACGGTTAGGGGCTGGACAAGCACCCGACGCATTAAGAAAAGAGCTTGCGAGCATGCCTTGGAAATCACCAGCCGGAAAACGGATTTTGGATATCGGGAATATCGAATGTATTGGGAACGAACTTGAGCAAGCGCAACAACAGCTCGGCAGCACCATTACCGGAGTATTAAACAAAGAAGTATCCCCTGTCATTCTTGGCGGCGGTCATGAAACCGCTTACGGACATTATCTCGGCGTCCGTCATCATATCGGTGAGGAAGCGAAACTTGGGATTATTAACATAGATGCCCATTTCGACTTGCGTTCATACGAAGAGCAACCTTCATCGGGTACGATGTTCAGACAAATCCTTGAACAAGATCAAAACACGAACTATTTTGTAGCGGGGATTCAACGCTTTGGCAATACACAAGAATTATTCGATAAAGCAGACGAGCTCGGCGTGCAATATGAATATGAAGAAAATATGCATATCGGACATTTAGACGGGTTAAACGCTAAACTGGATGAATTCATCAAGCAAAATGATTTTATCATGCTTACTTTATGTACAGACGTCCTCAATGCGGCAGTCGCACCTGGCGTTAGCGCACCTTCACCGTTTGGGCTGGATCCAGCAATTGTCCGCGCAATCATCCGGACCGTCGCTTCCCATGATAAGACACTTTCTTTTGACATATCGGAAGTGAATCCTTCCTTGGATGAAAATAACCGGACGGTGAAGTTGGGTGCCTATTTAGTTAATGAAGCCATCACATCCATATTAGGAGGGAACATTCAATGACACTTGTATTAAACGAAATTACGACCATTTTTCTTGCCATTGCGCTCTTAACATTAGGCATGTTCCTTATTAAACGAGTCGGGTTCTTACGTAAGTTTTGTATCCCGGCGCCCGTCATTGGCGGGCTACTTTTCGCAGTATTTGCAACCGTTTTCAAGTCGCTCGGCTGGCTCGAAATCACCCTTGATACATCGTTACAAAGTTTGTTCATGCTCACGTTTTTCACCACAGTCGGTTTAGGCGCAAGTTTTAAGCTCGTGAAACTGGGTGGAAAACTTCTTATTATTTACTGGTTAGCCTGTGGATTTTTGGCAGTTGCGCAAAATACGATTGGCGTTTCAATGGCTTATTTATTTGACTTACACCCGCTCATCGGCATGATGGCAGGTGCGGTGTCAATGGAAGGTGGACACGGGGCAGCGACAGCTTTTGGCCAGACCGTTGAAGACCTTGGAATCGATTCCGCTTTATCCATCGGTGTCGCCGCCGCAACTTTCGGTCTCGTCGCGGGCGGTTTAATCGGTGGTCCTATCGTCAGATACCTCATTTCAAAATATGACTTAAAACCGACAGAAATCGAAGAATATGCAGAAGCTCATGTTGAAGAGAACGAGAAGCCGATCAAAACAGATTCTTTCTTCGTTCAAATTTTGCTCATTACTTTCTGTATGGCGCTCGGTACTTATTTGGGAGACCAATTCTCGGCTTTCACAGGATTTGTTCTGCCTGGTTACGTCGGCGCGATGTTCGTCGCAGTTATTGTTAGAAATATCATCGATAAAATAAACCCGCATGCAATCGACATGAAAAGCATTGGCTTAGTCGGTGACGTAACTTTGGGTATTTTCCTTTCCATGGCGCTCATGAGCATTAAGCTTTGGGAAGTTGCGAATTTAGCCCTTCCATTATTGGTCATTGTCTTTGTACAAGTCGTTTTCATCGCCTTGTTCGGAATTTTCATCCTGTTCCGCCTTCTAGGGAAAGATTACGACGCTGCCATCATGGTCGCCGGATTTACAGGGCACGGCCTTGGGGCTACACCAAACGCGATGGCTAATATGGCGGCCGTCACGGATCGATTTGGTCCTTCAAGAAAAGCATTCCTGATCGTCCCGATTGTTGGCGCGTTCCTGATAGACGTTTTTGCCATTCCTGTCATACTTACGACAATTAACTTATTTCAATGAATGTTAGCCGATCGCAATAAAAAAGAGGGTGACTTGGCAGTTTGCAAAACAACTGCCGAGTCACCCTTTTTCCATCTATCTAATAAATTTTTATAAAAGCGTCGCCAACACAGCTTTCTGCGCGTGCAATCTATTGCCCGCTTGCTGGAATACATACGAATTCGGTCCGTCGATCACCGACGTCGCCACTTCTTCCTCTCGATGTGCCGGTAAACAGTGTAAAAACATATAATCCTTTTTAGCGTGGGCAACGAGTTCGTCATTAATTTGAAAGTCTTTGAACGCTTCAAGGCGTTTTGCTGTTTCTTCTTCCTGCCCCATACTCGTCCAGACGTCTGTATAGACAGCGTCCGCCTCATGTACCGCTTCAACTGGATCTGTTGTTTCCACGATACTTCCGCCATTCTTTTGCGCAAGTTCTTTCGCTTTCACAAGCAGTTCGCTGTCATATTTGTAGCCTTCCGGCGTCCCAATTGCAACATGCATGCCCGCATGTGCCGCCGCAATGACCAATGAATGTGCGACATTATTGCCATCACCGACATAAGCGAGCTTCTTGCCGGCAAGCGACCCTTTCACTTCCACAATCGTTTGTAAGTCTGCCAAGGCTTGGCACGGATGGAAAATATCGGTCAACCCGTTAATGACCGGTATCGATGCATGCTTAGCAAGTTCTTTCACCATCTCATGTGAATTCGCACGGATCATAATCCCGTCCAAATACTCCGACAGCACTTTTCCTGTATCATGAACCGATTCGCCTCGTCCGATCTGCAAATCATGTGCATTCATGAACATCGCATGCCCGCCGAGATGGATCATCCCCACCTCGAATGAAACTCTCGTACGCGTAGAATTTTTTTCAAATATCATCCCGAGTGTCTTGCCTGCTAATACAGGTGTCAACTTTCCTTCAGCCGTTTCCTTTTTCAGTCGAATCGCTTTATCGATCAAATATAAAACTTCTTCACTCGTAAAATCAAGTAAGCTTAATAGGTCCCGCCCTTTCAAACCTATTTCTATATCTTCTTTCACCTCAACCAATTGAATCATCCTTTCATCTCCACCTTCCATATGAAATCGTATAATTAACTATAAAGATGTATAATTATAATGTCAAGTGGATGTTTATAAAAATTTATGTATTCCGATAATTTTTTATTCTGAAAAATACAATCTGTCGCAATATTACGGAAAACCTACCCTAGCGTTTTTAAAGAACGTTCTACTTCTAGATTTAATAAATCATTGGATCGCTCCTAATCAAAAAACCTGTCCTTTTATCGAGGACAGGTTCATCTGAGTCTTTTTCAAGTAGCCAAGAATACTCATGTTTTGAGTCATAAAAGTTCAATCGAATGTAATTTGGTCTACCGTCTTGCGATCCAATTTCTTAATGACTTCGACGACGAGTTTCACCGTGTTTTCAAAATCATCTCGGTGTAGCATGGCTGCGTGGCTGTGAATATAGCGCGTTGGGATGCAAATCGCTAACGCCGGTACACCATTCGCCGAAATATGGATCGAGCCCGCATCTGTTCCGCCCCCTGCCATCGTTTCAAACTGATACGGGATGCCCGCTTGTTCAGCCGTGTCGATGACTAGATTGCGTAATCCTTTATGGGACACCATCGATGCATCGTAAAGGACGATTTGTGGGCCCTCACCGATTTTAGCGGTGGACTCTTTATCCGAAATGCCCGGCGTATCCCCGGCAATGCCGACATCCACCGCAAATCCGATATCTGGTTGAATTGTAGTCGTTGCTGTGCGTGCACCACGCAATCCAACTTCTTCCTGAACTGCGCCAACACCGTACACGATATTCGGATGCGCCTCATTTTTCAATGCTTTTAAGACGTCAATCGCAATGGCACAGCCGATCCGGTTATCCCATGCTTTCGCAAGCAAATGTTTTTCATTATTCATCACCGTGAATTCAAAATAAGGGACAATCATGTCTCCTGGAAGAATTCCCCATTCCTGTGCTTCATCCCTGGAGGCAGCGCCGACATCGATGAACATATCTTTAATTTCGACTGGTTTTTTTCGTGCCTCAGGCGATAAGATATGAGGCGGTTTCGATCCGATGACACCGGTGACAGTATCTCCTTTTCGCGTCACAATCGTCACGCGCTGAGCCAGCATCACCTGATTCCACCAACCTCCCACGCTTTGGAAAGAAATGAAGCCTTTGTCATCGATTCGGGAAACCATGAAACCGACTTCGTCCAAATGACCAGCTACCATCACTTTCGGGCCATTTTCTTCCCCCGTTTTCTTAGCAATTAAAGAACCGAGCCCATCCTGTGTGATTTCATCCGCGTACGGCGCTATGTATTTTCTCATCACTTCGCGCGGTTCACGTTCATTTCCTGCAATTCCTTTTGCATCTGTCAATTCTTTTAACATGATTAATGTATCATCAAGCTTTTTCAATTACTCCGCCTCCTTAAACAGTCCTACATCTAGATTCGTTTGAGTTTCCAACTAAATCGATTACACCTATTCAACTGCCCAACAGATGTAGTATATGCCGATTACGTTATTTTAATAAAGATTCTGCAACCTATAACCGCTCTACTGTGATCAAAGCATTTCTTTGCGAAGGGCCGCCCCACTTTTCGGTGATAGTAATCCAGGTGCAATATCGAATACCGTCTTGGCTCCGATTTCTCCTTGCTTGTTCAACCGGTAAGCAGCGCGGGCATAAGCGACGAGCACACTAGAAGTGAATTCAGGATTGCTTCCCAATTTTAACGAATACTCGATCACTTGCGGGTTGCCTTCGCCAGTTTCACCGCTACGGATGACAAAACCGCCATGTGGCATTGCCGCATGATCTCGTTTTAACTCTTCTTCCGTAATAAAGTTGACCGTCGTGTCGTAATCCGTAAAGTAATTCGGCATCGTCACAATCGCTTGTTCGACTTCGGTTGCGACAGCACCTTCTTCCAGCACAACATAACATTCGCGCGTATGTTTTTCACGTGTTGTTAATTCAGGCAAAGAGCCGCTTCTGACACGGTCTACCGCTTCGGGATTCGGAATCGTATATTGAACCCCGCCTTTTACGCCCGGTACTCTTCTTACTGCGTCTGAATGTCCTTGGCTCAACCCTTTGCCCCAAAATGTGTATGTTGCCCCTTGCGGTAAAATCGCCTCTCCGTATAAACGGTTCAATGAAAACAAACCTGGGTCCCAACCGACTGAAATGATCGCTGTTTTCCCATTCGGTTTTGCCGATGCATTAACCGCTTCATAGTAGTCAGGAATATTGGCATGTGTGTCAAAGCTATCAATCGTATTAAACATAGCGGACAATGCCGGACCTTGTTCGGGCAAATCATTTTTCGATCCTCCACAAAGAATGAGGACGTCAATCTTGTCCGTAAATTGTTCGATATCATCCATTTTATGAACAGGTACATCGCTGTTCAGCAATTGTACATCTTCGGGATTCCTTCTCGTAAACACCCCAACAAGTTTCATATCTTCGTTTTGGCCAATCGCGGATTCAACCCCGCGTCCTAAATTACCATACCCTGCAATTCCAACTCTAATCGTCATTGTTTTATTTCCCCTTTCAATCTATATAATTTAATTTTAACATTTTTCAATATAAGTTCCTCTCAATTCGCCATTTTATGGTGAAAAATAGTCGATTTCGTTGTAAAACTGCCTGTTTTGGCGAGCGGCGATATGGTTTGGGCGCAGGACTGCTGACTTTGGGCGCGGAACGAGGACATTTAGGCGCTAAACAGCCGACTTTGGGCGCCGAACAAGTACGTTTAGGCGCTAAACAGCTGACTTTGGGCGCCGAACGAGAACATTTAGGCGCTAAACAGCTGACTTTGGGCGCCGAACGAGGACGTTTGGGCGCTAAACAGCCGACTTTGGGCGCCGAACAAGTACATTTGGGCGCACATCAATTGCTTTAGGACGGCGAATTATAACGCATATGCAATCTTCACCTCTATGAAATAGGAACAATCTATTCTTTTTCCTTTGTTGCAAAAAATGCTACGATAGAAGGACATGAATTGAAAAGGGGTTTCACAATGCGTGCGTTTGTCTATTTGATCGTTTTCTTCTCGTTCTTTGATTTATTTTCCCAATTGCCGGTCATGAGCCCGTTTGCCGCGTCGCTTGGCGCTACGCCCTTTCTTACGGGGCTTGCAGTTGGCATGTATTCTTTTTCCAATACGATCGGTAATATCTTTTCCGGTATTATTACAGATAAGAAAGGACCTTTCATCATCCTCGTCGTGGGGCTATTCACCTCTGCATTGTCGCTGTTCCTTTACAGTTTTGCATTGGAGCCTTTAACATTGCTTGGCGTCCGGTTTGTCCATGGATTTATGGAAGGATTGATCGTTCCAGCGGCATTCACATTTCTTGCCAATCGAGCCGAGCAAACAAAAAGGGGGCGTAGTGTCGCGATTTCCGGTGCGTTTGTCGGGATGGCCGCCATTCTTGGGCCTGCTTATGGCGGGATTGTCGCTGCTAAAACGAGTACGCCATTCATTATGGCTGTTAACGGCGGGATCATGCTAGTTCTTGCGATTTTCTCTGTCTTCGTACTCCGTTCTTTCAATTTTGTCAAAAAACGGAAGTCGACACAACCGAAAGAAGGCGAAACCCGACGGATATTTCGTAATCCGGGGATCATACGGGCCTTTGCCGGTGCTTTCTTCTTAATGTTTTCGCAAGGTGTACTTGCACTCGTCCTCCCATTAAAAGTTGAAGCTCTAGGCTATGATACGAAAACGAGCGGGATGTTGCTGAGTGCATTCGGTGTTGTTGCCATCCTTATCTTTTTATTGCCGATCAATCGAATTTTCGATCGGGCACGTCCGATGGTGACGCTTGCATTTGGAATTTCACTTATGGGATTGAGCATGCTTTTCCTTAGTCAAATCGAACAGTTGTCTTACTTATATATCGCAATGGCAATTTACGGTGTCGGATTCGCTTTTCTGTTCCCTTCCATCAACTCGCTGTTGATCGATTCGTCGAAATCCGATTTCCGCGGGAAAGCATATGGTTATTTTTATGCATTCTTTTCCATCGGCGTCGTCGCCGGTTCGGGCACAATCGGATTCTTGGAACTGAGCTTCAAAGGCGCATTCATGCTGACAGGCATCATTTTGTTGGTCGTGGCGCTTTATACATTGGTCGGCTTGAGATTAAAAAACGTTTCTTGACAAACCTGAACGAATCCTTTAATGTCGTAATTGAATATACCCTGTCCGGGAGAGGTTCTTAGCGACCCTCTATAAAAAACTATGGATGACGGAACTTACGCCATGTCCATGTGACATGGCTTTTTTTCGGCGTTTATGGATCTCTCCCGACAAAATTTACGGGAGGTTTTTTTATTGGCTGGAAGAGATGAATCAACATTGACCGACTTGAAGTTGCTCGGCAATCAAAATACGGAGTACTTGTATTCGTACAATCCGGAGATTTTGGAAGCGGTCGATAGTATGCATGAACGCGATTACTTTGTGAAATTCAATTGTCCGGAGTTCACATCGCTTTGTCCGATGACAGGCCAACCTGATTTCGCAACGATGTATATTAGCTTCATTCCGGATCGGAAGCTTGTAGAAAGTAAGTCTTTGAAATTATATTTATTCAGTTTCCGTAATCACGGAGATTTCCACGAAGACTGTGTCAATATTATTATGAATGACTTAATCAACCTAATAGAGCCTCGATACATTGAAGTATGGGGGAAATTCACACCGCGTGGTGGGTTGTCGATCGATCCTTACTGCAATTATGGAAAACCCGGGACAAAATATGAACAGATGGCGGAGCATCGCATGATGAATCATGATATGTATCCGGAAAAAATCGACAATCGATAGGAGGTACCCAACAAATATGCTTTACTATTTAAACGGAATTTTCGTTGGGTTGCTGATTTTATCGAATGTGCTGGCAGTTAAACTGTTCAGCATCGGCGACTGGGTCGTGTTGCCCGCAGCTGTCATCATTTACGTATTTACTTATCCCATTCTCGATGTCATTACGGAGACTTATGGAAAAGAAGCAGCCCATCGTACCGTCATTACAGGCTTTATTACGCAAATTTTTGCGGTGTTTTTTATATGGATCGCGATCCAATTACCCTCTGCCGCTTTTTACGAACATCAACAATCATTCGAGCTCATTTTCACGGCTGGCTTCCGTGTCACCATCGCGAGTTTGGTAGCCTATGTAGTTAGTCAAAACTTGGATGTCATCATTTTTGATAAATTGAAACAGAGGCACGGGGAAAAAAAGCTTTGGATTCGAAATAATCTATCCACAATGGCGAGTCAGCTCGTCGATACGGCCATCTTCATCACGATCGCTTTTTTAGGTACAATGCCTTTAGGCGCATTGATCGCCATGATATTTAGCCAATACATTTTCAAATTTCTCGTCGCGATTCTTGATACACCAGTCGTCTACGCACTCGTTGCCATTTGCAGAAGAGCGGAACGAAAAGAAAAAACAGATCCAGCAGCGGTTCGCGCTTAAAGACCGAAAATGCCTCCCGGGTTATCTAGAACCTGGGAGGCTTTTTTGTATGGAGAAAAGGCGCTTTTGCTTACATAGGTTAGGGATTCTAATTAATTCACACTATAATTTTCAATTGAACCTTAAATTGTTGTCGCGCCTTTTCCCGGTCTACTGGATGCCCCATCTCATTCAATGCTTCGCCGATCAAATCCACCGCTTTTTCAAGCATTTCGGCAGTTGTATTGCCCATATGGCCAATGCGGAATGCTTTCCCAGCTAAATGAGCAAGTGCACCGGCTAAAATAACGCCCTTTTCTGCCATGGCGGCACGGAAAGTAGCATCATCCACGCCTTCGGGATATATAATACAGCTAAGTGTGGGAGCTGCAACAGATTCGTCTGCTAACGCTTGCATCCCATAGGCAGCTAATCCGGCGCGCACCGCTTTGCCATAAGCAGCATGACGTTTATAACGATTTTCCATGCCTTCTTCTAAGACGAGGCGCATGCCTTCGTGATAGGCATAGATTAAGTTTACTGGCGGGGTTGCAAAATATTTACCGGGATCCTGCATAATCGGCATCCAGTTATGGATGTCGGCGTAGTAGGCAGGCACGCGCTCTATTCGTTCTCGTGCTGCCAATGCCGTTTTATTGAAAGCAACGATTGCCAGCCCTGGGGGAACACCAATCGCTTTTTGCGAACCTGTTAAAATCACATCAATCTTGTAGTCCGTATGGCCGTATGATTTGCTCATATCTTCTTCGATTGCGGCAGTGGCAACGACGCCGTCTAAAATGATGAGCGCGCCATGTTTTTTTATAAGCGGCACAAGTGCCTCTAAGTCAGCGACAACACCTGTTGAAGTATCTGCATGTGTCATCGTTACCGCTTTAAATGTACCTGTCGCAAGCTTTGCCTCCACTTCAGCCGGGGTCACTTGTTTTCCCCATTCGGATTGTAGCACTTCCACATCGATGCCAAAAGCTTCCCCTAGTTTAATAAAACGATCGCCGAAATAGCCTTGGCTAATGACTAATAATTTTTCACCCGCCGCAACAGTATTCACAAGTGCCATTTCCATCGCGAGTGTGCCTGACCCTGAAATCACAAAAACTTCCCCGTCCGTTCGAAACATGTCCCGCGTCATTTCAATGGACTCTTTATAGATTGCGGTAAATCTTCCATCTGTATGGCTTCTTGTCTCCTGTGCCATTGCATCATAGATGGAATCAATGACCGGAGTCGGTCCAGGAATGAGTAGCATTTCTTTGTTTCGCATGTTATCGCCCCCTCAACGTTATCCTCTCTATTGTACTACTATTCTTTCATTTTAGAGTGAGTCAAGTATTAGTGGGTACTATTTCATACAGAGGTTTTGTCCAGCACTAACCCAATTTCATATGAAACTCATCGCTCGCCTGTCCAGTGCCAAAAGACGTTTCATACGCTTTGAAGACCAGCTCAATTTCGGAAAGATCGTCGGGTAATGACGGCGATACGATAAACGGATAGGAAGTATGCCCTCCCGTACCTCCCCCACCTGCGTTTCGGCAATCATATGTAGTCCCTTTGCCATCTTCTATGGAAAGCTCGAGGAAATCATGATCGAAAAACACACCAGGCACATCATCAGAATCATCCCGGTCTATGTTCAGATGAACAATACTGGCATTTTCAAATTGGCGTACAAATGTGACTGAATAAAACAAATCATCTTTTTCAAATGATTTTAAAATCGGTATGTTTCGAAGAAACCCTTTCGGCTCCACCATTGATCGAAACATCTCTTCATGTAAAAAATGCCCGAAAACCCCATTTAAAAAGTCTTCATATAAACCGTATTTCTCCGCCCATGCTGAAATAAGTTCATTCGTTGGAAAACCCGGATTATTATTTGAAAGGTCTTTCCGTTGTTTGATTAGATGGCATATTTGTTCATCTATCGCTTCGATGTTTTCATCATAGTGTTCTGTTGGCCGTTCAAATGACTCTTGTCTCAATAATTACGCCCCCTCTTATAAAGTAAAAGTTCAGTCAAAAATTATCACTTCATCCCCCACACGGATCTCTCCAGTTTGTATAACAGAAGCATAGACACCAAAATGATTATTTCTTTCCTTGACAACTGTTTTCAGCAAACTCGGATCCCGCTCCGCAGTTTCAGGGTTAACGGTAATAATCATACACCTTTCACAATGCCTTTTTAACTCGATTTCTACTTCTTTGCCTATCTTCATTCTCTTGCCAAACCAATTGTCTTCCATAAAAGGTGTATGATCTTTTACTGCGATCAGTAAATTGGGGCGGAACCGTCGATAATCAACTTCATCTTTTCCCCATAATTCTTTTAGTTGACTCACGGAAGCATCCGTTACCAGTTGAATATGCTCCTCTTCAATCGCTCCTAAAGGCACATGTAAGGGTGAGTAAATAATGGGAGACACAGGACGCCCCGATTTATGTTCAATCTCTTCGATCAATTCTTCATCTCCCCAATTAAAGGCCTTCCCATCCGGATTCACTATTTCAACCTGCGGATACGCATCGATCCGCTCTTCCCCTACGAATCTTGCTTCGTAACGAGTCATTTCCTGGAATTGTGTAATGGATAAAAACTTTCCTGGCCTGCTTTCATCTAAAAATGCATGACTGCGATCCCCATATAAACCATATTCCATCACATTCGTTTTTTGTACACGTTCCCCATGAAATGATTTCACAGGATGGCGAACAATTTCTTGAATATGACCGATTAACATTCCCATCTCTCCCTTACCCGCAATTAGCTTGTTAAAAAAATTTTTCCCTTATTGTTTTTGGATTCCACCCTACGAATTGCTTCTCGTACGCTTAACAAATCGAATTGTGCACTTGGTATCATTAGATTTAACTGCTTATTGTTGATGAGTGTCATCACGTGTTGGAAGGTTTCTTGCCAAGTTTCTGCCGATATCTTGTTATTCCAATGCCGCAAATGAAATAGCTTCGCGTCCACTTGCGCTTTATTGGCAATGGCTGCCCAGTCCACTTGGATTCCCGATAAAAGGCCAATTGTCAAAAATGTACCTTCAGGGTGTACACAAAAAGCCAAGTTAGTGCCGTCCGTACCGCCTATCGAATCAATCGCACCACGTGCACCACGTCCATTCGTCAAGTCCATAACCGTTTCTCGTAATGGGTGTACGGAGGTATTGATGACAAACGAAGCGCCTAATCTACGCAACTCTTTTGTGTATGTATGATTTCTAGTAACCGCGATCAACCGAAAACCGAGCACTTTGGATAATTGTGCAAAAATATGCCCGATCGCGGAACCACAAGCATTGACCAATAACACATCATCCGGTTTCAAGGCTAACACTTCCGTACAGATGACCCATGCTGTAATCGGATTGATATACAGTTGGGACGCTGTAAAATCATCTATGGCATCAGGGACAGGCACTGCAAATTGTGCCGACGTTTTAACAAATTCTTGCCAAGTCCCTTCTCCCCGCAATGGCAGCACACGTTTACCGATAAGGTTTTGCGAAACCGAAGAACCCACCTCTTCCACAATCCCAACACCTTCATATCCAGGGATGTTAGGCAATGAAATCCGATGCGCATAAGAACCTCTAATCGGGATTAAGTCAGAAGGATTCATCGGACGAGCTAACATACGGACAAGGACTTCATGCGCCTTTGGTGGATGGATCCTTTTATCTTCAACTTTCAAAACGTCTTGGGGATTCCCAAACTCATTGAATGTAATACATTTTGCATACAAATTAATAAGTCTCCTTAACTGAAATCTGACTTTTTTCATAATATCATTAATTCCCATGTCATGCCTAATAAGTAACCAAAAAATCAGCAATGATGGAGGGGATGGCTAGTTTTGTTTGTTGGAATAGAACTCGATTTTAACAGGACGTCAATGCTTTATTATGATACGCATTAGAGATGCGTAAAAAACGTAACCGATACGTTAACTCGACGGAGGTTTGTCCTTTTTCATTTCAAGGAATAGATGAGAGAAGGAGGTTTTTCCATGGCTATTTTCACTATTGGGCATTCGACACATACAAAAGAGGAATTCCTGAAACTTCTGAAGGATGCTGGCATAGAGATGGTGGTTGATGTGCGGGCCTTTCCCGGCAGCAGGAAATTCCCCCACTTCCATACAGATCAAATGAGTATTTGGCTACCTGAAGCGGATATCGATTATTTTCATCTAAAAGAGCTTGGAGGCAGACGCAATAAGTCTAAGACGGTGGATGACGAAGTGAATGGTGCCTGGCATAACCGCTCATTTCATAATTATGCAGACTATACGTTGCAACAGGATTTTCAAACCGGGCTTGATGAACTGAAAGAGTATGCGGGGGATAAAACAGTCGCCTATTGTTGCTCGGAGCGTCATCCCGCCCGTTGCCACCGTCTACTGATCAGCAATTGGCTGTCATTGAACGGTTGGACTGTCCGTCATATCATTGACGGTTCAAAAGGCAAGACGGAAATTGTCGAACATGAACCTGGCAAATGGGGCGCTCCGCCGTTATTGCGGTCAGATGGAATGGTCGTTTATCCGGATATCTCTACCAAGGATCTATAACAATGAAAATAAAAAGCTGTGCAAGGACCCTTATCGGCTAGGTCTTTGACACAGCTTTCTTCATATTTCAGAGCGGATCATTTTCACTTGTTCACCATCTGAAACGCTTTTATTTCCTCCATAAACGGTTCTCCGTAACGCTCCAATTTGGCAAGTCCGACCCCATTCACTTCGAGGAATGCCTCCTCCGTCACAGGCATTTTGCTCACCATATCTTGCAAAGTCTTATCGGAAAACACGACAAAAGGCGGTACACCGGCTTCTTGTGCCAATTGCATACGAAGCGCACGCAACTGTTCGAATAACGGATTGTCTTTCGTAATTTGTTTCGTCGCCACGGACACTTTTCGGAACACCGTCACTTCGCCTTTCAAGACCGCTTTCCCTTGCTCGCAAACGTAAATGGTCGGGAATTGACCGTTTTCAACGCCAAGATAGTTTTCCGAAATGAGAAATTCGATAAAGTCGGAGATGTCTTTGGCACTGCGGCCTTTCATTAATCCGTATGTCGTCAATTTATTGAACCCGAAATCGAACACTTTTTTATTCCGGGAACCGGTGAGCACTTGTGCGATTATCGTTTTACCGAACCGCTGGCCCATTCGAATCACACAAGACAGCACCTTTTGTACGTCTTCCGTCACATCGGAACTTTCCCGTGTATCGGTACAGTTGGCACAACGCCCACAGTCGGTAAGATCTTCTTCCCCAAAATACGCAATGATGAACTTCTGCAAGCACGTTTCAGTATGGCAGTAATCAATCATCGACTGTAATTTTTCCAGTTCCATCGGGATTCTCGATTCATCTTGCGACTGGTCGATCAGAAATCGTTGTGTCTGCACATCTTGTGAAGAAAAAAGCAATGTACATTCACTATCTAATCCGTCACGTCCCGCCCTGCCCGCTTCCTGATAGTAACTCTCCATATTTTTAGGCATCTGATAATGAATGACGTACCTTATATTGGACTTGTCGATCCCCATTCCAAATGCATTAGTAGCGACCATAACAGTCACTTCATCGTTCAAAAACCGGTCTTGTCCCATTTGTCTTTCTTGATCCGACAAACCGGCGTGGTACTTTGCCACCCGCACACCGCTTTTCAGCAATGTATCATGCATATGATCGACCGCTTTGCGTGTCGCCGCATAAATGATGCCTGCTTCTCCTTCGTTCTTCTTCACATACTCTTTCACAAATTTTTCTCGGTCCTGTCCTTTGACGACAGAGAATGTCAAATTTTCCCGTTCAAACCCTGTCATGACCGTATCGCTTTCATCGATACCAAGCTGTTCACAAATATCTTCCCGAACAGCAGGTGTCGCCGTCGCCGTCAAGGCAAGAACGACCGGTTTTTCGTGAAATAAAGAAATCATCTGTCGGATGTTTCGATAGCTCGGTCTGAAATCATGGCCCCATTGCGAAATACAATGCGCTTCATCGATCGCAACCATCGACACATCCATCAATTGGAGACGATTCGTAAAAGACGGCGAATCAAGCCGCTCGGGGGCAATATACAATAGCTTATACTCGCCGCGAATCGTCGCCTCCATCGTCATCTGGTATTCTTCCGCCGTCATCGTACTATTTATGTACGCTGCTGATATACCTGCTTCATGAAGGGCGTCCACTTGGTCTTTCATCAAAGAAATGAGCGGGGAAATGACAATAACTGTCCCTTTCATGACGAGTGCAGGCACTTGATAACAGACTGATTTTCCGCCCCCTGTCGGCATGACACAAAGCGAATCTCTACCTCCCATTACATTTTCAATAACATTTTCTTGGCCCAATCGAAATGAATCATACCCAAAATAATCCCGTAATACATTTGTTGCTTCTATCAGCACAACCCATCCCCCTTTGTATGTATTAAAAGCGAAAAAAACGCCTGCATTGAGGCGTTTCCTTCATTCGGTAAACAACATCCGTTCCTCTTCTCGGCTATGGATCTCATTAACGACGATGAGCGCATGGAATTTCTGGATGACACTCGGACTCAATCCTTCTTCTTCGCGCAACTTTTCAATATCTGCCACAATAATCCTGAGCAAGTCATGGTCTCGCGTCAGCATCGTCACCGCTTCTTTCAGCTCGGGCTTTTCTTTTGTCACTTCCAAATAAAAGCCGCTCTCTTCAGCATCTGCATGGCTAATGACGCGCGTCTTCCAATAATCGATCAAATCATTGGCCGCTTCGTTTGCAATCTGCTCTTCCCCTCTACGTAAATAATCCATCATATCATTTGTTTTCGTCACAGCACCGGACAAACCGCCCTCATGGATGGCGCGGTGTGCATGGAGCTGACGTAACGCAGGTCCTGACATACGAATCATCCTTTCAAGTCATGCTTCTCTTTCAACAATAACAGACTCTTCAACTTTTAGGAATGAAATGATCGATTGTTGGCTTCTTCTAGTTGTTAATGATGGATGCTTTATTTGACGGATTCGCTAAACTCGCAACGAGAAAACCCATAAAGAAAGTAAGGATACTCATGACTAAAAATGTGCCGTCATCAGGAAGACCAGGATAAATGACAAATACCGATCCGATAATAAGACCGATGATGACAGCGAACGCGCTATACGTAAATCGAGTTAACAAATAACTGATCACTTTACTGCTGACAATAAAACCGATCATGACCCCCGCACCGATGACAAGGATGATTGGGATGTTGAAGTTCGACAACGCACTGATCGCAGTCGAATAAACACCTAGTAGAAGCAAGATGAAAGAACCGCTAATCCCAGGTAAAAGCATCGCCATACTTCCAGCCCATCCAGCTAAAAAGAGACAGATCGTATTTGAAGCAGTTAATGTTTTAATCGGTGTACTATCAAGTGGATGTATAAATGCCGTCGTAGCAAGTGCTACTCCGACGATTAAAATTAAAAGAAAGTGACCGAACTTAAAGTTTTTCCGTACATCTGCTTGTTTCACCATAAAAGGGATAATCCCTATAATGAGACCGAGAAAGAAAAACTGGGTCGGTGCATAATAATTTTTCAACAAATATTCGATGAGTCTGCTAAATATTAAAATTGTACATCCCATACTGACAGCGAGTGGCAATAAGAAACCGATATGTTTTTTCCAATCTCGGCTAAAAAAACCACTAATTGCCGCCAATAATTCATCGTAAATCCCTAACATAAAAGCGATTGTTCCACCGCTCACACCAGGGACTAAATCGGTTACACCGATAAAAAAGCCACGATATAAATTTCTCCACTCCATAAACAAACTTCCTCCAATTTTAAACTAAATTCCGCAGAATTCCTCCACTTTAACAAATGGAAAGGTGGATGCCAAACGTTTCCCATTCAATAAGAAATGCAACTTCCTACTGACTTTAAGAATATAAGCAAAGTCCATTATGTTCTTAGCCAAGGCTTCTATAACCTAACGTCCGCTAGTCGTCAGTGGTTGCATTCTTACCACTTGCAAGCACAGTCAAAATCTGTGCAAATACACTGAGGCGTCATTGAACTGAATGCAAATAGTATACCATTTTTAGTATCGGAAGCGAGCCTTCAAATATGACAAGAAGCGAAACTTCATTCTGTCTATATAAGTTGAACTAAATAATTTCTTCTAACCGTTGATTACAAATAAGCCATAAAAAAATCGTCTAAGCGAGTGTTGACTCACTTAGACAATTTTTACTTACTGAACATGCGATTGATTCCGATGACGTTCAATCTCCGCCATCCGCGCATCAAACTCTTCGACCGTCATGTCATGCTCGATGAAATAGCGGTTCCGAGGGTGTACACGACATTCATCAGAGCAACTGCGCATATAAAGGTACTCATTTTCTTCAGAGCAAAGAATTTGCGCGTTGCAAACAGGATTCGCACAGTTTACGTAACGTTCACATGGTTGTCCATCGAAATGATCGCGACCGACAATAACATGCTCCACTTGATTGACCGGAACTGCAATCCGCTCGTCGAACACATAACATTGCCCGTCCCATAACTGCCCTTTGGCGACAGGATCTTTCCCGTAAGAAACAATCCCGCCGTGCAATTGTCCGACATCTTCGAACCCTTCACGGACAAGCCATCCCGAAAACTTCTCACATCGGATCCCACCCGTACAATAAGTCAACACTTTCTTTCCTTCGAACTTCTCTTTGTTGTCACGAATCCATTCAGGAAGTTCACGGAATGTACGAATATCCGGACGGATGGCACCACGGAAATGGCCAAGGTCATATTCATAATCATTTCTCGCATCGATAACAACTGTGTCTTCTTCTTGCATTTGTTCTAAAAATTGCGCAGGGCTTAAATATTCACCTGTCAATTCATTTGGATTAATATCGTCTTCAAGACTTAAATTGACAATTTGCTCTCTCACACGGACATGCATCTTTTTAAACGCATGACCGTCTGCTTCATCGATTTTATAAACCATATCTGCAAATCGTTCGTCTTGTTTCATCATGTTTATATAGGCGTCCGTCTGCTCAACAGTTCCAGAGCAAGTACCGTTAATTCCTTCCGTGCCGATAAAGATCCGGCCTTTCAACCCGATCTCCTTGCACGCTTGCAAATGTTCTGCCACAAGCGTTTCCGGATCTTCGATGACAACGTACTTGTAAAAAAGAAGTACCCGGTATGTGCTTTTTTCCATCTTTTCTAACCACCTTGTTTTTATGTTACAATAGCTTGTTTCTTAAAGATAGTTGTTATTATAGCACAATTCCGGGGCGGGAAAAAGAGGATTTGCTTGAAACTTGCTGCACGCCTCACCTTATCTTCTATCCGCTAGTTTTCATTTCTTCATTTCTTCATTTCTTCTAAAATCATCAAAGTGCTTAACATGACGACTAGAATAAGAGAAAGGATAAGGGCATGTGTGAAACTATGGTAAGACCCCTCCACCGACGAATAACCTAACATGTATGTCAACAACGGATCGAGTATATATAGCGAGAAGAAAAAAACGACAATCGTTGTAAAAATCGATATCCAAAGCGGTCTGAAAGGCGATTTTGGTTTATTTTCCATGTCATTACCTCCTGTTTGAAAATCAATTCTGTATAGGTATATAAGTATGAATAACAGAACATTTTTATATGTTTCTTTCATTGGGCGAACGATTTTTTTCGTGTATACTAGATAGTATGATGTGTCGACAAAATGTGCCACGTCACACATTTTGTCGAAACTTTTGTCCCGACAAGTCCGTCTAACTATCTAGTACTAGGAAAGGAGTCTTTATTATGAAAAAAACAGCTAGGAAGCGACGTGCTCCCTGGATCGATTTCACATTTTCAGTCGTTATTTTCGCTCTTGTCGTCACAGGTGGTTTTGCTATATTCAACTCCGTTAAAGATTCAAAAAGGAATGATTTCGTAGCATCCGCCTCTACGATTAGTGATTCCCATTACAAAGGAATTAAAATCAGTAGTGAAATTTCCAATGATTCTTATGCACCATTTGCAGTGCAATATCCTCAAAGTGCCTATCATGAATTTAATGAGGAAGTTTCTACGTACATACAACAGGCGAAAGACTATTATCTCGAGGAAATGGCGAATCTTAAAGAAGCGGGACAAACGACACCGGGCGAATTAAACATCTCATTTGAAACAATTCCCCATCATTCAGGAAATTACACTTTTGTTTTGCTGAGTACTACCTATACAGGTGGTGCCAATGGAATGACTGATATCCAATCTTTCCACTTACATCCTGAGTCTGGTGAAAGCCTTTCAATCGAAGAAGTTTTTGAATCTGATGTTAAGCGGCTCGACACCGTTTCCGAAATTGTAAAAGACTTGCTGTACGCCGATTCTTCACTAAAAGACTATCTCTTTCCCGACGAAGTAAATATACATACAGCGCCCAAATGGGACAACTTCCGTAATTTCGCCATCACGGAAGACAAACTCATCTTTTACTTTAGCAAATATGAAATTGCAGCAGGTGCGGCGGGTATTCCAATTGCAGTCGTTCCACTCGAACAGATCAATGACATCGTCGCTGCTGATTTTAAATTGAAAAAAGAAGAAGACAAAGCAGATAACGCGACAACGCAACCCGCAGATGAAAACGACGGATCGAATAAGAATGACGCAACGACAGAAGAGACACCCGAAAATAAGGACAAGAGTAATACGAACGAAGGAGATAAAACACCTCCTGTCAAACGGGTTGCACTTACATTTGATGATGGCCCGCATCCAAAAGTAACACCTCAGATTTTAGACACGTTACATAAATACGATGCGAAAGCGACATTTTTCATGCTCGGAAGTCGAGCGGAATATTATCCTGAAATTGCCAAACAAGTAAATGATGCAGGACATGAGCTCGGCAATCACACATGGACACATCCCGACTTGACAAAATCCAACGTCGAAAAAGTGCGAAACGAAATCAACCGTACGACTTCAATCATCGAAAGCGTAACAGGAGAAAAGGTGACCGCGTTCAGACCGCCCTATGGTGCGGTGAATGATACAGTCCGTGGACAAACAGATTTACCGATCGTTCTTTGGGACGTCGATACACTCGATTGGCAGCACCGCGATGCTTCGAAGTTGCTTGCATACGTAAAAAAACAAACGAAAGACGGCAGCATCATTTTGATGCATGACATTCACCAATCGACTGCCGATGGTTTGGATGCCGTCCTAAATTATTTACAAGCTGAAGGTTATTCTTTCGTAACAGTTTCAGAGTTACAATAATACCAATCTACTATGCTCCATTTTTCGAAGATTTTCGAGAAATGGAGTTTTTTGGTTCTATAATTTATAACGTTGGTGAAAGAAAATCCTTTCTCCTTAAAATTGGGGAAGGGATGGAATCTCACTAACGTTATTTTTATAAATA
>CAOKMT010000034.1 GCA_948469885.1 uncultured Sporosarcina sp.
TTTGAACTCCCTCTGATTTTAAATGCATTTTGGCATTCATCCCGCCACTTATGGAAGTGGGGGACTTCTGCTGAAGCAAGTTAAAATAAAATACTATTTTACGCCGATGACATTTTCCATCATTTTTTGTGGCACGCCAGAACTGAATGCGATAGAAAATTGGTTCATGCTATCTTGGATGGCAACATCAAGCGAAGTATTTTGCCACGTTTCAAACAGATCTTTTTGCTGTTGCATGGTAAACGGGTCTACTTCGTTCACTTTCGCCGCATAGGCTTTCGCTGTTTCTTTCAACTTTTCTTTCGGAACGACTTCATTAATTAAGCCGAATTGATTGATTCGATCGACGCCAACTGGCTCACCTAATAACAGCATTTCTTTTGCAAGACTTAAGCCAACATGTTGTTGAAGTAACACAGAATCTAAAACAGAAGGTAAGCCAAGTTTCACTTCCGGCATAATGAAAACGGCATCATCACTTGCTAACCGAATATCCGCCGCCATTGCGAGTTCCATCGCACCGCCAATGCAGTAACCGTTGATGGCGACAATAACAACTTGTGGAATCTTCCGGGTAATTTCACAGAATTCTTTCAACTCGGAAATAACTTCATAAGCCGTTTGCGCATTTAAACCTTGAAATGCATTCGTATCCATCCCCGCTGAAAACGACTTTGACCCACTTCCTGTGAAAACGACTGTCCTAATTTCTTTATTTTCCTTTAAGCCTTCCAAATGCCTTGTTACTTTTCTTAATATTTCCCTGCTTATACAGTTTGCTTTTTCTGGACGATTGAACGTAATCCACTCAATACTTCCCTCAGTTTGAAACAACACTTGCTCACTCATCATACATCTCTCCCTTTACAATATTCATATTCCTATTTGAGGAATCCAAATCCCTATACAGGAATCTTATTAACACAACTATAATCCGTTAATAAATCATTGTCAATATAGTTTTCTACTTTTTCGCCCAATTCAATCGATTGGCATTTCTTACGGTGGGGAATTTTACTTCAACATAAAAACACCATTTTCTATAATTAAACTTTAAGAAAATGGCGTTTTCATTTAACATTGCTTGTCTTCTATAATCCTTGTTCACATGAAATGAAAAAATATCGGGACGGAAATAATTTCCTGTCATGTCCAATGCTATCGACTATCATCTCCTACATTTTATCAGCAGAAGATATTGCTTCAATTGTCAATAATGTTCTATACTCCCTTTCATTCGAATGGCTTACTTATCCTGAATAAACCTCCTGCTTGTCTCTTATCGTCTGGATAAACCCATCCATTCGATCCAGTCCTTGCTTTAAATGTGCCATTGAATAGGCATAAGATATTCTAATATAGCCTTCTCCTAAGTCAGAAAAAGCACTTCCCGGCACTACCGCCACTTGCGCTTCATCGATCATTTTTTTAGCAAAATCAAAAGACGGCATGTTGAACTGTTTGATTGACGGAAAAAAGTAGAAAGCCCCTTCAGGATAAACCGTCTCCAATCCCATTTCTACTAAGCGCTTATACGTATATTCTCTTCTTTTTTCATATTCTCTTTTCATTCCGATTGCATCATCTATTCCGATCGTCAAAGCCTGTAAAGCGGCATATTGGCTAATCGTACTTGCACATACTGTGTTGAAATAGTGGATTTTCAACATTTGGTCGGTTATATACGGCGGGGCAAACGTAAAGCCGATTCTCCATCCTGTCATGGCATGTGATTTAGACAAGCCGTTAATGACGATTGTCCTTTCCCTCATATGTGGAAGCGTCGCAAAAGAAGTAAACCGATCGGCATACGTTAACTCACTATATATTTCATCGCTTATAACAAAAATTTCTTTGTCTTTTAAAAGGAATGCAATTTGTGCTAGTTCATCCTCATTTAACAATACACCTGTCGGATTGGAAGGATTCGTTAACACAAGGCATCTCGTTTTTTCCGTCAGATGCTGTTCGATCAGCTCCGGCGTAACTTTAAATCCATACGGTGAAGTGTCCATTAATACAGGAACGGCACCACATAATGTAATTAAAGCTTCATACCCTGGATACACCGGCGCCGGGAGAAGGACTTCGCTTCCTTCTTCCAAAATTGTCCGAAAGCTAATATCAAGCGCTTCACTTGCACCATTTGTAATAATAATTTCATTTTCAGGATGATAATCCAATCCATATTTACAACTACCAAAATGACTGACAGCTTGTCTTAGCTCCCATATGCCCGCATGATTTGAATAAGCGGTCTTATTACGATCAATGGCTTCTTTACCCGCTTCTTTAATATGATGGGGTGTTAAAAAATCCGGCAGCCCAACCGTTAAATTGGTTACTTCGGGATAATCCGCCAACATATTTGCAAACTTTCTCAGCGCCGGTACTTCGACTTCTTTTGTTTTTTTATTCAATAAATGCTCCATTTTACCACCTTCTTTTCTCCACAATCATTTTGATATCATTATATTTTTTGACTCGCTTCTGTTAATTCATTCATTAGAAGCGCATCCTCTTCTTTCCCTTCTACCTTCTCCTCAATATCTTCTCCTTTGATCGTTAAGACTGCCATCGTAGCGAGAAAGAGCATGCCCGCCATTAAGAACAAACCGATTTTGGCACTCCCAAAAATATCGATGATCGAGCCAATCCCATATGGCGCAACAAAACCGGCGATGTTCCCCATCGAGATGATAAATGCGATTGCGACGGGTGCGGTTGAACTCTTCATGAAATTGGACGTCAATGACCAGAACGGTGCATAGAAACTATTAATCCCCACAGATGCAACTGTTAGTAATGCAATAGAAAGGTAGAGATGTTCCGTGAATCCGCAAGCGGCTAAACTCACTGCGCCAAGTAAGGGCGGGAGTGCCGTATGAAATTTTCGCTCTCTCAGTCGATCCGAATTGCGCGCCCATAAAATCATTGCGATAAAGCTCGCAATATACGGAATCATTACAAGCAATCCGACTTTCGTATTGCTTAAGTTATCCGAATAAGCTTGGATGATCGTTGGCATCCAGAAGCCTACACCATACAATCCTGTTAAAACAGCGAAGAAGACAAAAGCCATTCTTCTTATTTTCGGATCAAAGAAAGCTTCTTTAATAGATAGGCTTTCTCCTT
Organism: uncultured Sporosarcina sp.; assembly: GCA_948469885.1. GTDB lineage: Bacteria > Bacillota > Bacilli > Bacillales_A > Planococcaceae > Sporosarcina. The sequence goes on from CAOKMT010000034.1 coordinate 3,136, forward strand.
TTCCAGTCGATGCCAATCCGTTGTTAAGCTCGCCTTTCAACCAAGCTTTTTCCTCTTCATTCAGCCACTTTGCTTCTTCAGGTCGGTTGGGAAGATAGAAATACGTTACCACTCCGAAGATTATTGCAGGAGCTCCTTGAATGAAGAAAACCCAGCGCCATCCCGGCATTCCAAACCAGCTAATATTATCCATTAACCAAGTCGTAAGCGGTGCGCCGACCATATTGGCGACAACAAGCGCCGAAATGAATAAAGCAAATGCGCGAGCTCGTTCTTTTGCGGGAAACCAGTATGTCAGATAAAGAATAACCCCCGGGAAAAAACCTGCTTCGAAAACCCCTAACAAAAAGCGTAATATATACAGTTGTCCAATACTTTGAACCCAAGTTGTTAACACAACAACAATTCCCCAAGTAACCATAATTCTTGCAATCCAGACTTTCGCTCCGATTTTATGCATCAGTATATTACTTGGCACTTCAAAAATCGTATAGCTCAAAAAGAAAATTCCGGCAATCAAGCCGAATTGAGTAGCAGTTAACCCGAAAGCTTTCGTCATATCCAATGCAACATAACTAATATTCACCCGATCTAAATAGGAAAGGAAATACAAAAAGAAAAGATAAGGGATGAGCCTAATAAAAATCTTTTTCATCGTTTTTGCCCGTATTGCTTCAGTATTTGGTTGCATAATTACGGATTTATTCATTTTCGATATTCTCCTTTTAATGGCGTCATTGGAATGCTTTTCTGTTTAGATCTTGGTCTGCTAATACCTTTCATTGTTTCCATCAGTTTTGAACCCTCTCGTTGAAACCGCTTTCATTTTGAAGAGTAAGGAATTTCTGTACTTCACTAAATTCGGTAGTAATCGTAAAATATCTATCCTCTGGAGTCTTTTTTCACTTGAAATGAGAAGATATCGTTGCGAAAATAATGACCTGTTACATCCAGTGTCATCTTTTCTTCTTGAATTTTGCTCAAATCTATTTCAGCAATCAAAATTGTTTCTTCATCATATACTGGTCCTGCTACGTATTGCCCATCCGGACCGATAATTGCACTTCCTCCCCGTTGTAACAGCTTGTTTGGATCCTCTTTCAAATGCTCCGGTAAATCGAATTGCTTTGGCAAATCTTTGACTGACTCTACTAGCCCCGTTGCAAGCACATAGCATCTACCTTCAAATGCATAATGCCGACTTGCAATTTGATGCATTTCATTCACTGTCGGCCATACCGAAACATGGATTTGTTCCGCTTCATTATGGAGCGTCTGTCTCGTTAATGGCATCCAATGTTCCCAACAAATGAGACTTCCCACTTTCCCGACAGCCGTATCAACTGCATGAAGTCCATCCCCGTCTCCTGGTCCCCAGACGATACGCTCAGTATATGTTGGAATTAGTTTTCGATGGTGATTCAATAATTCGCCCGTTGCGTCAATTGTGACCAGACTATTATATAGCGTGCCATGTCCCGGACCGTCATCCACTCGCTCATTTAACCCCATAACAATGACAACTTCATGTTCTTTTGCTGCTTGGCATAATATGTCAATTTCTTTTCCAGGTACTGTTGGACTGTTTTTCAAAAGAGCCGCGTAAACTTCTTTTGTTGAACTTTGATTCCACAAGCATGCGCTTGGCACATGATCGAGCCATGTCGGATAACCAGTGAGCCATGTTTCACCAAACGCAATCATTTCCGCTCCTTGTTTCGCCGCCTCTTCAATGTATTCGATTGCTTTTACAAGTGTGGCTTGAAGATCCAAATACACAGGCTTTTTTTGAATGATTGCCACCGTCACTTTTTCTTTCATTATCATTATCTCCCCTTAGTTTATTATCCATCTTGCCTAATCCTATGACTTCTTCAGCTCTCAGTGTGCTATAAAGTCGCTGCATACTAATAGATTTTTCCGGTAATTGTAAAACGGTATAATAATTATGCCTCGGCGTAATTGCATCCAGGTTTTTCGAGCGTGGGGCCAACAGGAAGTTGGTCATGCAGTCGTTGCGAATCGAACAGCGAAAGGTTCGATTTGCCGTATTTCTGTGCCTTTTGCAGAAATTAAGGCACTTTCCAGGAAGTCGCGGTCTTAGACTGCCTTCTTAAGCTCCTCTGAAAATCTGTGACATCCGCCGGCAGCTGGGACGAATACAATTGTGGTCATGCACCCGTTGTTTTTTCGTCAGACAAATTTTGAGCATCTGCTGAACGATGATAAACTTGGATGTGCGCAGCATTTAGCGGAAAACTGTCAAACTTTTTATATTACGTCATGCTCGAACCCCATTAACTCCTTAACTTTCCCTGCATTTTCCTTCGATGTAAGCATTTCGAGCAATGTAAATGCAACTTCAAAAGCCGTACTGGGATTACACGAAGTAATAATATTATCATCACGGACAACCCGTCCATTGACAATTTCCACTCCGTATTCTTTCAATTGCGCTAACCGATTGCTGCTTGAATGGCTATAAGTGATCGCCTTCCGATTTTGCAAAACACCGCTATGTGCAACTACTAAAGCTGCCACACAAATTGTAGCAATCGGCTTTTTCTGTGAATCGAAATGACGAATCACTTCCTGAAAATCCTCACTATACGCATCTTCATAAAACCCTGCCTCTTCAAACCCACCAGGAATCGCCAGTGCATCGTACTCTTCCAAGATAATCTCATCCAATTGCTTTTCCGGCGTTACTTTGAAGTTCCATGTGCATCGAAGTTGACTATGCAACCCTACTGTAACTACCTGCGTAGTACCGTCTCCTTTACATTTATTCCAACCGAGCACATCTGTAAAAACACTGGCTTCAACAGCTTCAAATCCATTTGCTAACAGTAATAGAACTTTTTTCATGATAAACTCACTTATTCCAAATTACATTTTCTTGTTTTTTTTCGTTTACAACTAACTGAAAAATATCCGGTCTGGCATAGTGTCCGACTGCATCGAAATCCAATCGACTTTCCGCGATTTTGTCCAAATCTATATCTGCATATCGAATGGCTTCTTTCCCATAAACCGGCTCTACAAGAAAGTCGCCATACGGATCAACAATACAGCTTCCGCCACGCGTCAACTCATCAGGTTGTTTAGCGAATTCTTCCCTTGAAGAAATCTCTTCGGGGTACATATCCTTCGTCAAATATTGATTGCAAGATAAGACGAAGCATTTCCCTTCATTCGCAATATGCCGCATGGAAGCTTCCCATACATCCCGATGATCGGCCGTCGGGGCTATATAAATTTCAACCCCTTTTGCATACATTGCAGCTCTTGCAAGTGGCATATAATTTTCCCAACAAATAAGGGAACCGATCCTACCATATGGCGTATCGAAAACAGGTAGCGTGCTTCCATCGCCTTCACCCCAAATCAATCTTTCCGAGCCTGTCGGTTTAAGTTTACGATGCTTGCCTAATAGTTCCCCACCAGGTCCAAAGAATAAAGCTGTACAGTAAAGCGTCCCTTCGCTGTATTCATTGTCTTTCTCAATCACACCGATGATCACGTAAGCTCCGACTTTTTTTACTGCTTTACCAATCAATTCAGTTTCCGGACCCGGCACCGTTATGGAGTTATTCCAATAATCCGCAAAGTCTTTTCTCCCCTCATTCGTCCGATTGCCGACAACGGCGCCAAACGACATCCCCCTTGGATAAGCCGGAATAAAAGCTTCTGGAAAGACAATAATTTTAGCATTATTCTTGCCAGCTTCTTCTATTAACTTAATCGCTTTTTTTACACCCTTATCTTTATCCATCACTTCAGCACCTGCTTGTACAACAGCCACTTTATATTGCTTAATTTTCGTCAATATACTCATCTCCTAATCACCTTATTAGTTCATAAGATTCTGATAATTCACTATTAATTTTACAGACTAGTCTTTATAATGTAAAATATATATATTTCATACAAACTATTCTAAAAGGGAATAGTAGAGAAGGGGTTACCATGCAAATTCAATTGAAAGACTTGAATATTTTTGTGAAAGTGGTCGAAAATAGAAGCTTCACAAGGACAGCTGAAATACTTTTCATTGCCCAACCTTCCTTGAGTAAGTCTGTTCAGAAATTAGAAAGAGAATTGGACGTAACCTTGATTGATAGATCCTTCAGACAACTTCGCCTCACAGATGCTGGGATGATTGTTTATGAAAAAAGCAAAGAAATCCTTTCAACTTTCAATAACATTTCGACCTCTATATCAGATTTGTCGGAGTTGGTTACCGGTCAACTTAAAATTGGTCTACCACCAATCATCGGTGCCTTTATCTTCCCTAAAATTGCAGAGGTTTATGGTAAAGGTTTTCCAGGTGTCACGTTGAAATTAGAAGAGCAAAGCATCATTATCACCGAAAAACTTGTAGAGTCGGGGGAATTAGATATTGGTTTTGTTGTTTTACCTATACAGAATGCTAATTTAAATACAGTCTCAATTTATAAAGACGAATTTGTTTTATGTGTTTCATCGAATCATACATTGGCGGGTTTGAAAGAGGTTTCATTAGACCAATTAAAAGATGAGAATTTCATTTTGTTTCCAAAAGTATTTGCATTACATGATTTTATTGTGAACAAATGTAAAGAAGCAGGTTACACCCCAAAAATTGCATTCGAAAGCACACAGTGGGATTTAATGCTGGAATTGGTATCGGCAGAATTTGGCATTACCATCATTCCGCGCATCCTGGCAAACAAATTGAACGGCGTCTCGATTGTGCCGATCCACATTGTCAATCCCCCAATTGTATGGGATATCGGATTCATCACGAATAAAAATTCTTATCAATCCTTTGCTTTAAAAGAACTTCTTAACATCATTAATGAAATTTATTGTGACAAGCCATGATAAGCGCCTTCTTCTACAAATGCAGTGTAGAAAAAGGCGCTTATTTTTATTGATTATGTGTGGCAATTTCATGATCAAATATTTTGCATTAGTTATATATCTGAACGTTTTTTACAAGGCACCGCCAAGTCCCCCATCAATATTGACAGAGGTTCCTGTAACATACGATGCCGCATCCGAAACAAGGAAAGTGATCACTTTAGCTGCCTCGTCTGTATTGCCTACGCGTCCCAATGGAATCCGCCGCTTATGGTCATCATTGCTTGCATACTGTTCCCATGTCAGCTCTGGCGCTTGTGCTTGCCATTTCTTCTCGATTTGGTCACTGCGGATCAAGCCGATACAAACGGTATTAACCCGAATCTTATCCGGACCTAAGTCTTTACTCATCGCTTTCGTCAAAGCCATGCCTGCCGCACGACTGACAGAAGTTGGAAGCGATGAAGCGGAAGGTGTTTTTCCGAGAACAGCTGTAACGTTGACAATCGCTCCGCCACCAGCTTTACGCATATGTGGAATCGCATAACGGGAACAATGGATTGCACCGAATAATTTCAAGTCGAGGTCCTGTTGCCAAAGATCCGACTCCACTTTTTCAAATGGGTTTGCCGATGAAGTCCCTGCGTTGTTAACGATGATATCCAACTTTCCGTATGTCTCAACCGTGGACTCCACTACTCTTTTGCAATCTTCCTCTTTTGTCACGTCCGCTTGCACAATATGCACTTCCGTTTTTGTCTCTTCATATATTCGTGCCGCCGCTTCTTTCAATTTATCAAGGTTTCTTGCACAGATGGTCACTTTTGCGCCTTCTTTTACGAGCATTAATGCTGTCTCCAACCCAATCCCTTTGCTCGATCCTGTAATGATCGCCACTTTTTCTTGTAAGCCTAGCTCCATTAAATTCACCCTTTTCCATTATTCTGAATCAATCTTCTCTAAGCCTTCATTCGACAAAAACTTGGTTATTCCTGTCTGGTCGATGACACCCTTCATTCTGGCCTCCATATTTTCCATCTCTAAAGCTTGCTCAAGTAACGGCCGCCAATCTTGGTAATTCATGAATGATCAGGGAGGCTTTCATTAGAAGCGATTATTTATTAAACTGCTTGAATCCTTTTGACGCATGATCCAATTGTTCTTTTGCCTCTCTCATCATACTCTCCAGTAACGCTTTCACAGTCGGAATATCTCGTATCATCCCAGCCACCTGACCGCTATTGATGAAACCGTTTTCCATATCACCTTCAATGGCCCCTTTGATATGCTCGTCTTCCGTCGTCAATTGTGCATACTGCTCCAACGTCATGCCCTCTTTTTCCAATCGCATCAATCTTTCCGCATAAGGTGTTCTTAAAACCCTTCGCACTTGTCCGACACTGCGACCGATCACCGTCGTATCGATGTCATTTGCTGCCACTAAGTTTTGCTTATACACTTCATGGAACGGGGCTTCTTGCGTCGCGATCAACCGTGTGCCCAGCTGGACACCACTCGCACCGAGAGTGATGGCCGCAGCCAACCCTTTTCCATCTCCGATTCCGCCTGCCGCCAAGACAGGAATTCTCACATTTTGTACAACTTGTGGAATCAATGTAAAGGTCGTCAATTCCAGGTTGGCATTGATGCCAGCCGCTTCAAATCCTTCCGCCACCAAAATATCCGCTCCCGCTTCTTCCGCTTTTTGAGCATGCTTCACAGATGCCACAAGTGTCAGTACTTTAATTCCGTGTTCATGCAAATATGGAATATAAGGAGCTGGGTTTCCAGCAGACAAGGAGACAATCGGTACTTCATGTTGGACAATCAGTTCCATAAGTTCTTTCGTATACGGGGAAACATTGATCGCGACGTTGACCGCAAAGTTTTTTTCAGTCCTCCGCTTTGTCTCCAATATGATTTTTTCCACTTCTTGTGGAGTCATCGTGCCGCAGCCGATCGTTCCAAGTCCTCCTGCTTCCGATACGGCTGCCGCTAATTTTGCGTTGCTTATATTTCCCATACCACCTTGGATAATCGGATAATCGATCCCTAACATTTCAGTAACATATAACATTATCAATTCACCTCTTGTGATTTATGTTATATTAAATAGAGAAGAAAAACAATTCTAAATCTTCATTGGAGGCGATAGTATGATCACAACGTTTCAAGGAAAAAAACCGGTACTCGATCCAACCGTTTTTGTTGCGCCCGGCGCTCATCTCATCGGCGATGTTAAAGTCGGAGAAGCATCTACCATCTGGTTCAACGCAGTGCTTAGAGGAGATGAAGGGTCCATCACAATCGGAAAAAAATGCAGCATCCAAGACAATTCCACCGTCCATTTGTATGAAGGGGCACCTGTTGTCATTGAAGATGAAGTGACTGTCGGCCATAATGTCATCCTCCACGGATGCACCGTCGGCAAACGCTCGATCATCGGGATGGGGTCCACTATTTTGGACCATGCGGAAATCGGGGAAGAATGCATCATCGGTGCGAATACATTGATCCCATCGGGTGTCAAGATTCCTTCCCGCTCTCTCGTCGTCGGCTCCCCTGGAAAAGTCGTACGTCAATTGAAAGAGAAAGACCTCGAACTCATTCAACTGTCCATCGACAGCTATGTTGAAAAAGGGCAAGCTTTCCTTGAAATCTTCCCGCGTTCCGAAGAAAACTAGATCAAAAAGCGATCCACTTCTCACTTATGGGGAGAAGGGATCGCTTTTTTCATGCTCTATATTCAACTGCTACTTTCTCAAGTGAATATATACGGATGGTCAGTCGCATCATACGATTTGTCTTTTCGACGAAGGTCATTGCCTTCCTGAAACACTTCTTCGAAAAAACGACTTGCTGCTGGTGCCACCAATTGATAATATTGTTTAAATAAAAGTGCCGCGTGGTTGCCCGACCAAATTTCCGGCAATAACTCTTTCGGCAGCCCCGGGTCGATGAAAAGGAATTTCCGGTACTCATGGACAAGCTCCGTACGCTCCACGAAACATTGAGCATCCGTCATCTGTCCTTCATCCAACATACTTTGCAACATGATATATTTTTTACTGTATTCGGAAATGAACTCCTCATACTTTTCCGAGATTTCTTCAAGCGGCCAACTTTTTTCCACGAGGCGCTTATCCGTTTCCAATCCTTGATAACTAGCTAAAAACAGATCGACATGATCTTCGATACCATATTTCTCGATGAGCACCCTGATTTCTTTCGCAAGATCATTGGGAGATATCCAACATCCATTTGAAAAACTCCCGAATCCGCTCCATAAAAGCTCCTTCCGCAGTTCATCCCGGATTTGCCTTTTGTCTTCAGGGATCGTGTACATGAGCATGCGCCACTTCCCATCCCAATCATGGGGTTGCAATTTGAATATCCGACTCGCGGCTTCTTCAATCCGAGTTTCACCGCGACGCGTTAAAAAGTAATAGCTTTTATTGCCTTGACGATCAGATTCAAGCCAACCTTGTTTCATTGTCCGTGAGACGGCGACCCGGACTGATTGCTCGTTATGACCGAATTCTTTCATCAAACGAATTAAACTCCCGATCCAAATCTTATTACCATAATGCCGGATATAATCCCCGTAAATTGTGAAAATCATTGATTGAACATTGGACATCTAATCACACTCTCTTCTCAAACGATGTAACCGAACACTTCCCTTCTTTCAGTATATCGCAGACCGTAAGGAAATAAAATTTTCCCCCTCTGGAGAAAATTATGCTCTTTTCATCATTCATTTTCTATATTTTCGACAATGGCGGCAATCCCTTGACCGACACCGATACACATCGTCGCCAAGCCATATTTTACATCCCGCTTTTTCATCTCATGAAGGAGTGTCGTCAAAATACGGGCCCCACTTGCACCAAGCGGATGTCCGAAAGCGATGGCCCCACCGTTGACATTGACTTTCTGCTCATCCAATTCCAATTGACGGATACATTCCAATGATTGGGACGCAAAAGCTTCGTTCAACTCTACCAGTCCGATGTCGTTCGTCGTCAAGCCTGCACGGTCTAACACCTTTCTTGATGCATTGATCGGCCCTAACCCCATAACTGCCGGTTCAAGTCCCGCCGTCGCACCCGCCACGTATCTTGCTAGTGGCTTCAGGTTCAGTTCCTTCGCTTTTTCAGCACTCATCAAGAGAAGTGCAGATGCCCCGTCATTGACGCCTGAAGCATTGCCCGCTGTCACAGTTCCCCCTTCAAAAATCGGTCTTAATTTGCCCAATTTCTCAATCGTCGAATCCGGACGTGGGTGCTCGTCTTCAGTTACAGTAATTTCATTTCCTTTTCGATCTTTATAGACAACTGGAACGATTTCTTCAGCAAAGCGATTCTGTTCAACCGCCGTTTTGGCACGTTGCTGGCTTTCAAGTGCGAACTGGTCTTGGTCTTCACGCGATACGTTATAACGTTCTGCAACGTTTTCCGCTGTTTGCGGCATCGTGTCGGCGCCGTACATTTCCGCCAATTTTTTATTCGTAAATCGCCAGCCGATTGTCGTATCATACAGCTTCATATCGCCTCGTGGAAAAGCTCTTTCAGGCTTCGCCATGACGAACGGGGCGCGGGACATGCTTTCTGTTCCTCCAGCAATGTATATATCACCATCACCTACTGCAATCGCCCTTGCTGCGCTCATTACAGCATCAAGGCCGGAGCCGCAAAGACGGTTGATTGTCGTTCCAGCCACTTCGAGTGGCAGTTCTGCGAGTAGTGCAGACATCCGTGCAACGTTACGATTGTCTTCGCCCGCTTGGTTCGCGTTCCCGAAAATCACTTCTTCGATTTCTTTTGCCGGTACATCAGGATTACGTTCCACAAGCGCTTTGATGACGACGGCCCCCAAATCATCCGGCCTTACATCTTTCAACGCACCATTATAACGACCGATCGGTGTACGGACTGCATCTACGATTACGACTTCCTTCATTTCCCCATCAACCTCTTTCTATTTTCATAGTTCTTAAGTCAATAATACCGTATTTCACTCATAAAACGCCAATATATTCGGAATTATTAGTCACCATCACATTTAAAATATGAAAATTCGACTTATCTATAAATATAAACAGGACAGGGAATGACATATCCCTGTCCGAAAAATTGAAGCTTTTATTACAGACCAAACGGATTCAGTGGACGACTGCCGAAATAGGACATGATACTTTTCGTTTCCGAATAGAGATCTAATGTTTCAATCGAAAGCTCTCGGCCGAAACCGGATTGCTTATAACCACCGAACGGCGTTCCCGGAAACGCGGAGAATGGTGTGTTGATCATGACGATTCCTGCTTGGATTTGGTTGGCAACACGTTTGGCACGTGCACCGTCTGTCGTCCAAATCGTTGAAGCCAATCCGAACTCTGTATCGTTCGCCAAGGCAATTGCTTCCTTCTCGTCTTTAAACTTCGATACAACAACGACTGGACCGAAAATCTCTTCTTGGACGACTCTCATCTCTTGCGTCACATTTCCGATGACTGTCGGCGCATACCAGAAGCCGTTTTCGAAGCCTTCAGGTTTGAGCTCTTTACCACCTGTTAAAATTTCAGCACCTTCATCAATTGCGGATTGGACATATTCTTTCACCGTATCCAATTGACTTTGATCGATGATGGCTCCCATATGCGTTCCCTTGTCGAAAGGATCACCCACTTGCATCTTCTCTGTCTTCGTGATGAACTTCTCGATGAATTCGTCGTAGATGTCTTCATGGATGTATATACGGGAGCGTGCATCACATGATTGACCTGTATTGTTATAGATTCCGTATATGGAACCATCGACAGCAGCGTCGATGTCAGCATCCGGGAATACAAGTGCAGGGGATTTTCCACCAAGCTCCAGCGTCACACGCTTCAATGTTGAAGATGCTTTCGCCATGATGTCTTTACCGATCGGCGTGGAACCAGTGAACGCCACTTTGTTCACTTGCTCATGCTCGACCAAGTAGTTTCCAATTTCGGAACCTGGTCCCGGCAAAATGTTGACGACGCCTTCCGGTACACCCGCCTCATGACAGATTTCGCCTAACACAATTGCCGTAAGCGGTGTCAACGAAGCCGGTTTAACGATGACCGAACATCCTGCTGCGATAGCCGGAGCGATTTTCCATGCTGTCATCATAAGCGGGTAATTCCACGGTACGATTTGGGCAGCAACACCGATCGGCTCTTTTTCAGAGTAGTTATGGAATTGTCCCGGTACGTTGTTGACGGAACCTCCATGTCCAACGATGGCGCCTGCATAAAATTCGAAATCCTCGATCGCTTGTACGATTTGACCTTTGGCAGCAGCAACCGATTTACCCGTATTCAGCACTTCCAGCTCGACAAGTTCTTTGAAACGGCTACTCATAATCTCCGCAATTTTATTGAGCACACGTGCACGGCGACCTGTTGGCGTGATTTTCCATTTCCCTTTATCAAATGCATCTCTTGCTGCTTGGATCGCTTTGTCGGCATCTTCCTTTGTCGCTTCTGCAACTTCTGCGATGACTTCCCCTGTTGCCGGGTTGTATACTTTTCTGCGGCCGCCATCACTGCTGTCCACCAGTTCACCATTGATCAATAACTGATAATAGTCACGCTTGATCGGCTGTTGTTCAGTCGTTTTTTCTTGAACTTTTGTCATGGATGAATTCCTCCTATTGCCCTGTATAAGCAGGTTCTCTTTTTTCCATAAATGCTGTGACCCCTTCACGATGATCGGCTGTTAGTCCAGCTGCCCGTTGCCCTTGTGCTTCCTGTTCCAAATAATCTTCAAACGATAAGTCGGAGGCTGCATTTAAAGAACGTTTAATGAGTCCGATCGCTTTCGTCGGTAATGCAGCTAGTCGGGCAGCGAAAGCTTCTACATCTTGTTCCCATTTGTCCGCTTCGATGAGCTTGTTTGCCAGGCCCATCTCCACAGCATCAGCTCCAGAAACTTTTTCGCCTAAAATTGCAAGTTCTGTCGCTTTCGCTCGTCCGACAAGTTGCGTTAAATAATAGAGATTGCCGGAATCTGGTATTAAACCTACATGGATAAATGCGTTTATAAAACTGGCACGTTCTGACATGAGCCTGAAATCGCACGCAAGTGCCAAACTGAAGCCTGCACCGGCAGCAACGCCATTGACCGCGGCGACAATCGGCTTTTCACAGTGATGGATTTGCTTCACCATCGGACCGTAATGGTCTCTGAGCACTTGACCATGATCCATATTTTCATCCACTTCCGCCAAGTCCTGACCTGAGCAGAACGCACGCCCTTCCCCGGTGATGACGATGCAGCGAACTTCATTATCGGAAGAAGCTGTTTTCACCGCTTTCGTCACTTCACGGTTCATCTGTGAGATAAATGCGTTCAACTTATCTGGTCTGTGTAAACGAATTGTGGCGATGCCATTGTTCACGTCGTAACGAATCGTTTCAAACATTCAAGCGCTCCCTCACTTTCCCCGAAATTCGGGCTTTCTTTTTTCAACGAATGCGTTCATGCCCTCTTTCTGGTCTTGCGATGCAAAAAGTAGATAGAAGTTTTTTCGTTCGTATTGCATTCCTTCATATAAACTGTAATCGACCGCTTTATTGACCGAGTCCTTGATCAGCCGTATGGCCAAAGGCGGTTGCTTGGCTAGCCGGCCTGCCAGTCTCATCGTCTCTTCTATTAATACTTCAGGCTCGACAATGCGGTTAATGACACCGCTTTCAAGAGCTGATTCACTGGAAATCCGATCACCGGACCAGAGCCATTCCAATGCTTTTGCCCGACCGACGAGTTTCGTCAATCGTTGTGTTCCACCTGCACCCGGCATTACCCCTAGATTCACCTCGGGGAATGAAAACTCCGTTCCGCGAGCGGCGATGACCAAATCGCAGCAGAGCGCCAACTCGAAGCCGCCCCCGAAAACGAATCCTTGGACGGCTCCGATGATCGGCTTTTTAATGAGTGACAAGGCATCCCAATCGGCAAACTGGTTCATCAGTTCCAGTGCGACCGGATCATCTTCCATCATTTCGTCAATATCAGCACCGGCTGAAAACGCACGGCCTTTTCCTGAAAGGACGATGATCCGCACTTCATCATCTGTATCAAATTGTTGCATCGCTTCCAATATTTCACTTACCATTTTTCGATTCAATGAGTTCAACTGACGGGGACGGTTCAATTCAATGACCCCTATCTTCTCTTTCACAGCCGCTTCAATGAATTCGAATTGCATCACTCGACGTCCTCGGCAATCATCAATGTAACGAGATCACCCGCGAATCCCATGAGATCTTTACCGGACGCTTTTCCTTCATCAGAGCGCAAACCATTCTTAAGGTCTTCTAGGCTGTCATAGTACATTTCGCACATGAGGTAATATTTAGCGTCGCCTCCCATTGGAGATCCTACTGTTTTCGTCACTTTCATTTCACGCAGTCCCGGAATTTTTGCTGTGATCGGTGCGTGTACGTTGAAGTAATGCTCATCGAACGCTTCTTTGTTCTCCGGGTGCTTATACAATGCGATTAATTTTGCCATTTTTATCTTCCTCACTTTACATTAATGTAGATACAGGTTTCATTGCTTCAAAGACGTTCTTGCAACTCTTGCAGTACAGAATGCTGCGGCAAGCTGTCGGACCGAAAATGTTTTCCATCGATACGTAAGTCGATCCGCAGTAGGCACAATCCACATGCCATGAACCGTCTTCTTCAAAATGACGGGGAGGCGGTGCGATGCCAAATTTCCGCAAGTTCACATGCCCTTGTTCCGTAATCCGGTCGGACGTCCACGGTGGAGAAAAGACGACTTCGACTTCGACCTTGTTCACTTCGGGCAAGCTCTGTACCGCGTCTCTCGTGTTGTTTTCGATAAACTCGAGTGCTGGACATCCTAGAAAGGTCGGCAGCAGAACAACTTTGACGTCGTTTCCTTCGACCGTAACGGACTCCACCATCCCAAGGTCGACGATACTCACCGAGTCTATTTCCGGGTCCATGACAGTCATCAGTACTTCATACACACGTTCCGTTGTCACTTCTTTAGCAGCCATAACCATTCCAAACACTCCTTTTTTAGTTTCCGTTTACCAACCAGCAGCCGGGTCTATTCTGTATACTTCAGAAAGCGTAGCTAACGCACTTTCCAAATCTTTCGTATGTTCGCCGTTGCGGCCATTCAGATGAGGTGTCTCCGGGATTTCCGGTACTTCGATTTGAAGTTTGGCAAACACGGGCGCAATACTTGCTTTCCAACTTGCTTTTAATGCTTCTTCTTGACAGAGCAGATTATTTTCCTCAATGGCTTGCTTATCCTTACCGAAAGAGAACATATCGCCAAAGTCTTCCATTACAAGTTCAATCGCCTGCTGCATTTTCTCTTTTGCTACATCCGTGGAGCTTAATAATTGCTTAAACCACGTTTCCCAATGCAATCTATGATAATAAAGTTCCATCCTGATTTTCATCGCCGCTTCTACAAGCGGTTCGTATGAGCTCTGGCAAAGCGAATCCACTTTCGCCTTTTTCGCTTGCGTATAGAAATAGCTTCTTACAACATGATATGCCCAGTCGTACTGCGGTGTTTCCATATAGTATCCTTCACCATTCACTCGTTCGGTTAAAATACTATTTTTCCTTTCATTTGCAGGACGTAAATGCGCCAAGTCATCTTCACTTCCAACGCCTAGATCTTCGAGAAGCTTGTAATACATGACCGCATGGCCCATGCTGTCCTGTGCGATCGAAGAGGAAGCGACGTCTTCTTCAATATGAGGTGCGAGTCCGAGCCATTCAGATGCACGGAAGGCGTACAATAACTCATCATCTGCAAGTTGGAATAGAAGCGCCGTCACCGCATTTTTATACGCTTTGCTCATGCCGTTTTCAACATTGCTCATTTGCCGCCACCTCCCAAGATTTCTTTTTCGTCCAGCATGTTCTGCTCGTATTCACGCCATTTTTTTCTTAAATAGCCATACCCTTTCGTTTCCCGATAGTCTTTATTGTCGATTCGGCTAAGCGACATTTTCTCTTCTTCATTCAAACCTCTAATATGCTTACGGTTCATAATCCAAATGTCGGCAACCGGTTCCCGGCGCATAAAGTTCTCTTGTGCCAATACGAATGCCATATCCTCATTGGGAGCCAGTAGACTGAACTGGTGTTGGAATGAGGCTGTCGGCGTTCTTTTGCTAAATACTTCATATTCTTGGTAAAACGTTTTCTCTCCTGCCATTCTCATCTGACTCCTTCCTTAGTTGACGACCGCCGCAAGTGCGTCTCGTACCCATGCATTATGTTCATAAGAATGACGGCGTAGGTTCAATCTTTCTTGTGAACGTGGTCCCTCATTACGGATGATTTTCTTGAACTCGGTCCAATCCGGTTGTGCATATTTCCACACTTTTTCTGCTTCATCGTAATGGAGCGTCGGATCTGGAACCGTCAAACCAAGCGACAAAATTCTTGGGATATAGCGGTCGAAAAACATTTGTCTGAAATCTTCGTTTGTTTTTGTACGGATTTTGTATTTGATCGTTGCATCTTGTTTTGTGGAACCTGTCGTCGATTTGCTTGCAGGACCGAAAAACATAAGTAGTGCCTCCCACCAACGATTCAACGCCTCTTGGATCAAAGCCTTTTGCTCTTCAGTTCCTTCGGCAAGTGCCATGATGATCGCTTCTCCGTGCTGTGCATGGAAGACTTCTTCCGCACAAATCCGTTGCAGTGCTCTTGCGTACGGGCCGTATGAAGCTTTCAACATATCTGTTTGTGTGATGATAGCAGCTCCGTCGACGAGCCAGCCGATTAGTCCGGCGTCTGCCCAAGTTTTCGTTTCCATATGGAAGACATTATGAAACTTCAAATCTTCATTGAATAGATCTTGCATGATGTCACCACGGTTTTTTCCGTATGGTTTGAGCAGATCTTCCGCTACACGTAGAAGCAGTTGACCGTGCCCCATCTCATCTTGCACTTTCGCCATAATGCCGAGTTTCCTTCTGAGAGAAGGTGCTTTAGGCACCCACTCTTTTTCCGGAAGTGCCCCCATAATTTCACTAATGCCGTGCATGGAAATCAATTTAATCAAAGTGATTCTATATTCTTCAGGCATCCAATCATCCGCTTCGATTTTTTCGCCTGCTTCAATTCGTTCCATGAAGCGATCCATTTGATCCTCTTCAGTCATCGCAAGTACTCCTGTCATGTCAAATCCTCCTTATATGAATAGGTTGAACATTTCACATATAACAAGTTATTAACGTTAGTTTACATTATTGTTACATTAATGGCAAGTCTATTCCGACAATTCTGTATAGAAGTCTTGAACTTCCCGTCACTTATGGAAATCGGGGAGTTCTGCTGAACCAAGTTAAACGAACTCTTTCACTAGAGGCTGATCGGATAGTTTGATGGAATCTGTCGGACATCCTTCATACGCATCTTCCAAATCATCATGTAAATCTTCCGGCACGATTGCGGTACCTTCGTTATCATCCAACAATACGAAGGCTAAACCTTCATCGTCATAATCGAAGATGTCCGGGGCGCTTGCGCCACACGCGCCGCACGCAATGCAAGTTTCTTGGTCAACAATCGTATATTTTGTCATACTTCCACTCCCTCCTTTTAGGGCAATACTTTCTCGAGAGGTTTCTTCGCTTTCGTTTTTTCCGGTTGATCCATCACAGATGTACTATGAGGCGCTTGCACTCGTTGTGTCGGGTCTATATAAACTTTCGCATTGCTGATGGCCGTCGGCGCTTCGCCGAACCCACTTGCGATAAGCTTCACTTTGCCTTCGTACGTGCATATATCTCCAGCGGCATAAACCCCAGGGATGCCCGTTTCCATTTTGGAATTGACAACAATGCTGTTTTTATCCAATGTTAGTCCCCAATCTTTTATCGGACCGAGTGCCGAAACAAAACCGTAATTGACAACGACATCATCCACATCAACAGTGATCATTTCTTTCGTTTTCACTTTTTCAAGCACTACTTGCTCAATTTTTTCTTCACCAATAAATTTCACAGGGACGTATGGCGTCAGAACGTCAACAGTGGAGTTCATCATTGTCTCTACCGAATGTTCATGGGCGCGGAACTTATCACGACGGTGGGCAATCGACACTTTTTCCGCCAGCGGTTCAAGCATGAGCGCCCAGTCTACCGCCGAATCACCGCCTCCAAATACTTGCACTTTCTTCCCGGTGAATTGTTTCATATCATTGATCAGATAATGTAGATTCGTATTTTCATATTTTTCAGCGTCATCGACCTTTAACTTTCTTGGCTGGAACGCACCATTACCGGCTGTAATGATAACCGTTTTCGTCATATGCGTTCCTTTATTTGTCGTCAGTTTAATTGCGCCGTCCAACTGTCTTTCCAACGCGATGACTTCTTGATCCAAACAAATCGTCTGCTCAAATTGATTCATCTGGCTCAGCAATTGGTCGATCAGCTCTTGTGCTCTTATTTTCGGAAAACCTGCTATATCATAAATGTATTTTTCAGGATACAAGGCGGATAATTGTCCACCGAGTTGTGGAAGACTTTCAATGATTTTACATGACATATTTCGGAGTCCTGCATAAAAAGCTGTAAATAAGCCGACCGGTCCTCCTCCAATAATCGTCACATCATACACTTCTTGATCGTGTGTCATATTTTATTCCTCCTTGATAGTTCGTTTTTTCATACAGTGACCGGTTGTTCCTGCCTGCGATCGACAACTCTGATCGCCTTCCCTTCCGACCTTGGAATTGTTTGGGGAACATTGAAGACGATATCCATCGACACAAGACACGTCGTTTTCATCAACTTTTCAATCTTCTTTTTCATACCGACCACTAGTTCATGTTCCAAGTCTCCAGCAATTTTCTGATACATTCTGTCATCTATCTCTACATGCAACTCCACTAAATCAAGCGTCTGCTTTCTAACTAAGTGGATTTGATAATGAGGTACCAAACTTTCAATTTGAAGAAGAACGCGTTCAACTTCCGAAGGGAAAACATTGACACCTCGAATAATAATCATGTCATCCGTTCTTCCTTTGACACGTGACATTCTCGTAGTCGTGCGACCACAAATGCATTTTTCACGTGTGATGGATGATATATCCCCAGTTCGATACCGAATAATTGGAAACGCTTCCTTTGTTAAGCTTGTAAAGACGAGTTCCCCTTCTTCCCCGTCCGGAACCGGTAGTAGTGTATCCGGATCGATCACTTCTACGAAGAAATGGTCTTCTTGGATATGGAGGCCGTCTTGCGCTTCATGACATTCAATGGACACACCCGGTCCGATAATTTCACTTAATCCGTAAATATCAACCGCTTTCAAACCCAACTCTTCCTCAAGCTTCTGACGCATCTCTTCAGACCACGGCTCCGCCCCGAAAATACCGTACTCCAACGATGAATCCCGTGGATCGATGCCTCTTGCCCGCATTTTCTCGGCGATATTCAAAATATAAGATGGCGTACCTGCGATTCCTCTCGGCTTGAAATCTTCGATAATCGTAATCTGTCTATCCGTGTTTCCACCCGACATCGGCACCACTGTCGCTCCAAGTGCCTCCACCCCGTAATGCAAGCCAATACCTCCCGTAAACAGACCGTAACCGTAAGTATTTTGGAAGATATCCGTCTTTTTTCCCCCTGCCGCGACGATCGATCGTGCGACAACTTCCGCCCACATGTTCACATCATTTGCTGTATAGCCAACAACTGTCGGTTTTCCACTCGTTCCAGAAGACCCATGAAGTCTAACAATGTCTTCCTGTCCCACCGCAAACAGACCAAATGGATAGTTATTCCTTAAGTCCACTTTCTTTGTGAATGGCAGTTTGGTAATATCCGCTAAACTTCCAATATCGTTCGGCGAAATTCCCAACTCATCGAATTTCTCACGATAAAAGGCAACATTGTCATACACTTTCTGAACCGTTTTTCGTAACCGCTCAAGTTGTAAACTTGCCATTTCATTTGCATCCATCATTTCAAATTGTGGATTGTACATACAGCATCCCCCCAAGATTAATATGTAAGTAATACGGATATTCACCAACGACCCAAACATAACAGTTGTTAAACGGAAGTTGTTTTACTTGTAATATGATATTAGAGTAATACACGTTTTAGAATAAGTCAACACTAATTTCTGAAAACTACTAATCTTTGTTACCTTCTGATTGTAATCGTTTACACAATTTTGATTTCACTGATTAAAAAACAACCCTTGCAATATAACAGCGCAAAGGTTGTTTTTCGTTATATCCTTTTCATGTGTTACTCCGGGTCTATAAAATACTCGTTCTTTCTATAAACCATCGCTTCCATCGTTGCCAATAATTCTTTTTCATTGCTGACATCGATTCTATACCAAGCAAGGCGATGATTTCGTTTTTCTTCTTGCGCGATGGCGGTGATCTTTTCGCCAAGAAAGCCAGCAGCCATGAAATTCATCGACGTCGTCACACCAACTGCCGTTTTTCCATATGAATTACTCGCTGCGGCAAAGACATAGTCCGCGAGTGAAAACAACACCGCACCGTGTACCGTCTTATGAGAATTCAGCATATTCTCTCCGACAATCAATTCAGCGGTGGCTGTACCCGCTCCGAAGTCAGTAAGCTTCATCCCCAAAAATTGTGCATACGGCTCCTGTTCCAAAACATTGCGAATTTCATCGAATTTTTGTTCATGGATTTCTATATCCGAAACTTGTTTCACCAATTCATTTCCCCCTTACTTCCTATCACTACTATTTATTCACTCTCTAACAATTTCCATTCGCCGTTTTCCACGATGGCCATGACCATACTATCGGGCTGTAAACCATTATGGTCCGCTTCGGTAAAGTTAAAGACACCCGTTGTACCGACCCAGTCTTTCACGTCGTTTTCCAAGAAATCCCGAATGGCTTCGCGATCTGTTGCTCCATTTTTCAATGCCTCGATGACAAGCAATAAATTATCATATCCATACGAGCCGAAGTTTGTCGGTTCGCTATTATACTTTTCCGTATAGTCTTTGTAAAAAGTGGAAATGATCTCGGATTGTACATCATCTTCTGGAATTTGTTCCGGGAAGAGCAGTTTCCCCGTCGGAATGACGACCCCTTCCGCCGCTTCTTCAGCGAGAGAGATGAATCCCGCATTGGCGATACCATGGCTACCTACAATCGGAATTTCGAGCCCTAAATCATGTGCATTTTTGGCGATGACAGCAGGACCAGGGTTCGTTCCCCACACAACGACCGCTTCCGCTTTTGCGCTCTTAATTTTGGTCAATTGCGTCGACATATCAGGATCTTGTGTGTTATAACTTTCTTTTGCGACAATGTCCATATCATATGCATCTGCCAACGCCTCCAATTGTTCAAGCCCACTTGAACCGTATGCATTGGAGTCTACAATTGTGCCAATTTTACTGATCCCTTGTTCTTGTAAATGCATATAAAGCCGTTCAACAGCATGTACGTCGGAATGCGGTGTTTTAAAAATCCATTTCGAATCTTCCACTGGCTCAACAACACTCGGACTTGCGGCTGCCGCAATCATCGGTACTTCTTGTTGCAAAGCGATCCCTTTCATCGCAAGGCTTTCTCCTGTTCCTGACGAACCTAGAATGGCAATGACTTTCTCGTCATTAATGAGTCGGTTCATTTCTTGCGTCGCTTTTTCTTGGTTGGATTCATCATCTGCTAAAATAATTTTCAATGGAATGCCATTAATACCACCTTCTGCATTAATTTGCTCTTCGAGTAATTTCGTTGCATTCCACTCCGGTTCTCCCAAAGGACTATTCGGTCCTGTTTTCGAATAAATAGCACCGATCTTATACTCAGTTACTTCCCCTTTTTCGCCGCCATCCGCTTCCGCTTCCCCACAAGCCGCAAGCACTAATGCCGCCATCATTGCTAACAGCAACGTTAATAAAACTCTTTTCATCTCCGCTTCCCCCTTTTTTTCAATTATGCTGAATTGGTTAAACTGTATGCCCCAAATAAGCTTCTCTCACTTCTTCATCTTGCAAGAGTTCGTTTGCACTGCCGTTTTTAACAATGTTCCCGTTAGAAATAACATATCCCCGGTCTGCGATTTTCAAGGATGCGACAATATTTTGTTCGACCAGTAAGACCGTCGTTCCGAATTCATCACGTAAACTGCGGACAAGCTCCAATACTTCTTTAACAATTAATGGCGCTAAACCGAGCGATGGCTCATCCAACAGTAATAATTTTGGTTTAGCCATCATTGCCCGGGCAATTGCGAGCATTTGTTGCTGCCCGCCCGACATCGTCCCCCCGAGTTGTTCTTTTCGCTCTTCCAAAATCGGAAATAAGCTAAACACGCGTTCAATACTTTCTTCAACGTCTTACCGCTTCGACTTTTTGCGATGATGATAAGCCCCTAAGTACAAATTATCCAACACGGTCATTGTTGAAAATACTTGCCGATGCTCCGGCACATGAACAAGGTGGGAACCGACGACTTTTTCCGCTTCCTGACCTGTAATCTCTTTTCCTTCATAGAAGACATGCCCTCGCGTTGGCTTTAATAGTCCTGAAACAGTTTGAAGCAACGTCGTTTTACCTGCCCCGTTCGCACCGAGTAAAGCTACAATTTCTCCTTCTTTGACGGATAAAGAAACACCTTTCAACGCCTGGATTGGTCCGTATTGAACAGCTAACTCTTTAACTTCCAGCAAATTTGCCCCCTTCATGTAACCCCCTCCCTCTCTTCTTCCTCTTCGATATCAGCCCCTAAAAAAGCAGTGAAGACACCTAAATACGACAGGATCTCCCATGGTGTGCCTTCTGCGATTTTCGTCCCTTGGTCCAATACGATAATTTGGTCGCAAATTGTCATAACAAGATCCATATCATGCTCGACGACGAATACCGTCACACCTGAATCGCGAATTTTTTTAATCAATCCGCTCATTTCCAATGTTTCTTTATGATTCAACCCGGCCGCGATTTCATCGAGCAATAATAATTTCGGTCTTGTCGCAAGCGCTCTTGCCAATTCAAGTAAACGTAGATCACCGAGCGATAAACTTTCAGCTTTATGGTCAAAAATCGCTTCAAGGCCGACAAATCGCAATTGCTTCATCGACTCTTCATACATTTCCCGCTCTTCTTTTTTGGCATTTGGCAACGACAGGGCAGCTTGTAGTAAATTCGTTTTCGTTTGTGTATGTTG
>CAOKMT010000035.1 GCA_948469885.1 uncultured Sporosarcina sp.
GGAACAGGTTCTGATAGACCAACAATCACTTGTAAAGAAGGGAGCTCACTGCGGATCTTTGAGATAAGAGAATAGAAATTCGGTCCGACGATGATCGCTTTAGCCTTTGAATCTTGCAACATATATAAAATATCTTTTTCCCGAAGCATATCGTTTAACGGCACTTTGACAAGCCCGGCTTTCATAATGGCGATATCGGAAATAATATATTCAGCACAGTTGGACATGAGTAAAGCAACAGGATTTTCCACCTCTATGCCATTGCGTAACAACCCATGTGCAAGACGGTTAGCCTGCCTGTTTAATTGTTCGTAAGAAGTCTTTTCTCCGGAAAATTCAATGGCTGTTTTGTCTCCATATAAAGGCAATGCTTTGTTATACAATTCATTCAGTGTCAAATCAAAGTTTTCCAATAATAGCTCCCCCAAACTTTCACCAGATTTTTTATAGTATAACTTTGAAGCCTCATAGGATGATGCTTAATAAGTTAAAGACAATCCTCCTCACAATGGCTCTATGCAATCCACTCTTTCAGATAAACTCCATTTATCACTTTATTCAGAAATTTGTAACTTCAGTTTTAATTGTTTCAAATGTTTTGCTTCCTGTCAATGTGTAAATAACGCCCATACATCATCCTTTCGAAGGTTCTCTACACCAATGCTTAACTATTCTCTCTCCATATTAGCGCATCCTTCACTCACTCAGTTACTTCGTTCAATTTTCCACCTCTTATAATTACATCCTTCCTTTCAATGGGAATTCACAATAACGGCTTCGAACTTTAAGGTCAGTTCATCGTGTATGATGGCTGAAAGTGGTCATGCGACATCTAACACGAAAACCATCTGGCTTATCAAAGTCAGATGGTTCAATGGTAAAATATTTATTTAATGAGGAATGACGAACGAAATCTTAGTTCCACGATCAGGGGCACTTTTAATTTGCAGTCCTTGACCAAATTGTCGTTTCAAACGGAGATCTGTATTCAACAAACCAATGCCAGATGGACGGTTAGCTATCGTTTTGTCTAACAAACTCTTTACAAGGTCTTCTTCCATTCCAACCCCGTCATCTTCTACGACAATTTCAGTATACGCATCTCGGCGAACTACGCGGATTGTCAACTGACCGCCCCGTTCCCGTTTCATAATTCCATGATGTATTGCATTTTCCACTAAAGGCTGAATCGTTAATGCAGGAATTGTAATATCCAACCCTTCGTCTATTTCCCAATGAATACACAATCGATCAGCGAATCTTTCCTTTTCGATCAGAAGATAAGATTCGATTAGCTCAATTTCGTCTTCAAGTGGGGACAGCTCATTTAGATTTTCAAATTGAAACTTTCGGCGTAACAGATGACTGAATGCTCCTAATACGTTTTCCATTCTTTCCGAATCTATCGCACTTAACGCCATAATGGTATTCAACGCGTTAAATAAAAAATGCGGTTGAATTTGCGCTTGCAACCACGCCGCTTCCATTTGAATCTTTTCCTGTATCGCTTGTTTAACGCTGGTCAATGCGCGGACTCTTGCCTTGAATTCTAAAGCATCCACAGGCTTCGTTACATAATCATTAGCCCCTGCCAAAAATCCATTTTCAATATCGGTTGCCAGGCTTCTCGCTGTAAGCAAAAGAATCGGTAGCTCCGTCACTGAAAACCGCTTACGAATCCTTTTCGTTAACTCATATCCTGAGATTTGCGGCATCATTACATCTGAAATGACTAAATCCCATTCTTTTACATCCAATAAAGCTAGCGCCTCTTCACCACTCAAAGCGGTTGTAACCTCATAATTTTCCGCTGAAAGCATCACTTCAATCACTTGTAAATTAACGGGATCATCATCGACAACGAGAATCCGTGAACCTTCTAAAACAAATGCTGATTTTGCTTCGAAAAGCGGATCCGAATAAACGTCAGTTTGACTAGCTGCTAATTGCCCCATCGATGTTAAAGGGAATAATTGATTTTTCACTTCACTATTTTCTAACGTCGGGTCAGCTAAAGATACCGAGAAACTAAACGTAGTACCTTCTCCTACAATTGATTGAACTTGTAGTGTACTGCCATGTAGTTCAACGAGTTTCCGGCTAATGTTGAGGCCTAACCCAAATCCCCCACCTTCCCCATTATGCCCTTGTATGTAAGGTTCAAAAATCGTCCGGACTGTTTCTTCTTCCATCCCGATTCCAGTGTCCGTAATGACAATATAGGCTTCTCCTTCTATCGTATACGCTTGAATGGTAATTTCACCGCGATCTGTAAATTTCACTGCATTGTGAAGAAGGTTGAACACAACTTGGATCATTCTTTTCTCATCAGCCATAATTGGCGGAAAATCGTCGGGGATTTTATTGACTATTTGAACAGGCCTTCCCTCTGTCATATAGTCGAGCATGCCTATGACACCCGCAGTGACTGCTTGCAACGAACAAGGATGTAACTGAAGTTGCGGTTTGCCTTCTTTTAAATGGGTAATATCAAGCAAGTCATTCACCATAACTGACATACGACGGCTCACGGCTAACACCGTCTCCAAATCTTTAACACTTCGTCCTTGCATAGCTGAACGTTCTCTCTCAAGAAGCGCTTGAGACATATTCAATATACTATGAAGCGGATTGCGCAATTCATGGGAAGTATTCGCAAGAAATTCATCTTTCACTTTGTCAGCTTTTTGAAGCTTCGCTGCGAATTCTTCCGTATCCAGATGCAGCTGGTGGTATTGTTTGAACCAAACGCCCGCAAAACAAACAACCGCGATAATCAAATCAAATGGATAATGGATCACTTTCATCCCTGTATTCAACGAATAGGCCCACCACCAAAAGTGACTAGCAAGTGCAACAATCGATAAAACTAACCAAATTCCACCATTAAATTCTTTTTTGGAAAATAACAACGCGCCAGCCGTAATGATAGCCGAAACAATGACAAAGGAAAAACTAAATGTCGAAGCGAATGTTAAAGATTCCAATGGTAAGAGGAGGCTAGTCAGTGCGGCCGTCACATAAAGTGCCGTATACCCCCACAAAAACTTTTTAGAAACTGCTTCAATTTGAGGCTTTGCACAATGCACCATTGCCCAACCGAACGTAATCATGACGATAAAAGATAACTTAAATGAACCTTCGTAACTCATTGAAATAAAATTAAATAATACTTTCTCGTCTCCGCCCATCAAATTTGCAAAAGCGCTCGCAATAACTGCCAATGAAAAGTAGAGTAGCCGCTTGTCCCGAATGCCGATGACATATAGAATGCAAGCGAACAACGCATGGACAATAAAGATGACCCCAGCAATAATTTGTAATGTCGTTGAAAACTGTGTTTCGGCAAGCACATCTTCTTCATAACCAAACTTAATGGAACGAACGAGTCCGCTTGAACGCGGATCATCGTAGTTCGCAGCTTGTAAAACGATTTCAATAACGCCTGCCTCATCCGCTCGGATAGAGGCAGAGGAGTAAGGAACATTCCGCGCTATGTAAGCTTTTTCATTATCTGCAACTTGTCCCGATTTTCCCGCAAACAATCCGTTCACGTATATTTCGGATGCGCTTCGAACACTTGGAACACGCATGCTATATGTTAAATCTCTATTAGGGCTCACTAAAATTCGTAAGCGATAAGAACCATATCCATATGGATTGGGATCTTGTGGATTGAGCGAGGCTGACCAATCTCCTGGTACAGTAATATATTGTTTATTTTCACTAGACGCACGTGTTGAATCCTCTGTAATTTTTCCGTAAGGGATAAACTCCCACTCCCCATTGAGCGTGATCGGCCGTCCTTCCGAAAAATCCCAGTCCCGTAAATCGAGCTGACCGGCCACAATGGTCGGTTGTGTCGCTTCATTCGCTGTCTGATTAAACGTGTTAATCCACTGTAACCGAAAGCCCGTCAGTACGACCGCAAACAAAATGACAACGGCCGCCATTTTCCATATGTACTTTTTATTTCTATGCATTGCCGGAATCACCACCTTGGTTTCAGAAAAACTTCTAGTTCTTATGTATTATAGCAGACGAAACTCAAAAAAAGATGCCTGATAGAGGCATCCTTTTGGTTAGGTGTTTTTTTCAATGTTGCATATTCAACGAAAAGCTATGGGGCGCGAGCGTATTTGCCAATCCAAAATTACTCACTATAACTTTTAGCCAACTCCAATAATCCCTCATCTAAAATATCTTTGAACTTTTCATAAACAGGTTCAACAGATTCCATAAATTCTTGATAACCTTCCTCCGTCAGCTCATTGATTTCGATTAAGTTATCATCCTTGAACTTCTGTAAAGAAGCTTGTTCTGAGTCTTCTATCAGGTGGTAATAGTCCTCTTCCATATGCTCCCCCGCCGTTAATACGATTTCCTGCAAATCTTCAGGGAATGTATCGAATAACTCTTTATTCATCAGCGTAATTGTTCCTGAATAGGAATGATTCGTCAGCGATAAATACTTTTGCACTTCATAGAACTTACCTGAATCGATTAAAGAAATTGTACTATCCATTCCATCAAACGTATTTTGTTGCAAGGAAGTATACAACTCTCCAAATGAAAGCGGAGAAGGACTAGCTCCCATTGCGTTAAAAATATCATTTTGAATTTCCGACTCTTGAATTCTTAATTTAATCCCTTTCAAATCAGCCGGTTTTGTAATCGGTCTTTTATTGTTCAAAATATGACGTAGACTTTCATGTCCGTAACTAATTTTCTTCAATCCATTATTTTCCAAGCTAGTAGATAACCTTTCACCTAACTCACCCTGTAACGCCGTTTTAGCGATTGTTTTATCTTTAAAGATATAAGGCAGATCCAATACGAAGAAATTTTTATCAAAACTACCTAATGAAGGCATTCCCACTAGTGAAATATCGGCATTTTTAAGTTGCAAGGCTTCGATAATTTCTCTATCCGACGTATATATTTCTCCGTTTGGAAACAGGTTAATTGTAATTCGCCCTTCAGATTTCTCTTCGACTTCAGCTTTGAAATTTTCGATTGCCTGATGAGCTGGATTTTCTGTTTCAAAAATATGTGGGAACCGTAAAACAAATTCATCATCTGTCCCCGTCGCATTTCCTTTATCCGATTCTGAACATGCTGTCAAAACTAGTAAAACTAAGAACATCGAACATAATAGGGTAAACTTTTTCCGCATTGTGCCACTTCCTTTATTTTTATATTCCGACAATAATACTTGTTAAACTAGTAGGATCACGGTACCTTTGTAACTCATTTTCTCCTTTATATGTATATACTTTAGTGTCATTTTCTTTGAGTTTCTTTTGAATTTCGGGGTTATCTTCCACTATCATACAAACAAATGAAACCAAGGCGAATACATTGCTTCCAGCAACTTGGACCCTTTTCGCTTAATTTTTCCCTGAATGAAATTGGTACTAAAAAGGATATATGACCGCCAAGTACGGGTCCACGATGCTGATGAAGGACATTAAATGTTAACACGTTTCTGTTCCACGATCATGCGGGAAATCAATAACGATAAATTCATCCACGCTGTCGTTTGGGAACGCTTTCAATTGTTTGATACCTTCTTCATTCGTTCGGTAGCCTCGCCCCACGGCCAATAGTCTGTAATCTAACCAAACAATATCGCCGTCATCCGTTACTGCGTCTCCAGTCAATGCTCTTACAATCGGTAATTTGCTTTACCTCAAAACTGCTTTATAAACTCGCACTTCAGGTTGCTAAATACTTTACAATAATTTTCTCCCCCCTTCTACATTATTGAACTAGCCCTCATCCCTCCTCCCTCTTTCCAATAGACGGAAAGTCTTTTCAATTATTAGAATCTTTAAATACAACAATAGCACCAGAAGGGAATAAAATCAAACCGACTTTAAATTTTATATTTTTTCTAAAAAGAAGGATACCTAAAAATAAGAGCGGTTACAATTTCTTAAAAGGATTTAAGTTTTAAAACAGCAAAAGAACAGTCTCTACTAAAAGACTGTTCTGAATCATTCGCTTCAAAGCTAGAGATACTGCCAGAATAGAAATTCCCCCTATTTCTTGTGAAGGCTTAGTATTTCACTAAACTTTCATAACCGATTTGATAATCGCCTTTCTTCACGATACGAACCATACATTCTATCTTAAAGCTATCAGAATTCTAACTTAAGACAATGTGCGGATAAATTGAGCAGTACCCAAAAACTAATCGCGTAATCCCTCTTTCAATTGTTGAACTTCCGCCACTTCCAACTTCGTCAGCTTGGCAATATAATCCACTTCAAAATCTTCATCCAATAATGTTAGCGCAAAATCTTTTTTGCTTTTCTCTTCTCCCGCTAGCAGACCTTGTTCTAGACCCTGTTCTAAACCCTGCTCAATCCCTTCCTTCCGCTCCCTCGCCATTAACTCGCCAAATGTTGGCGGTACATCGTTTTCCTCAAATTGGACCATCATCTGTCCCTCCTTCTTTATGATTGGACGCATATTTTCCGTCAACTGGTGTGCCAATTGATCCGGTAAACGTAATAAGTAGTCAATGAAATAAAAGACTGCACTCATCGACTTTCTTGAATGCCCTTTCAGCTTCAACACTTCTCGCATTAGCCTTAACTTAAAACGATAGCGTCTCTCAGCATCACCTTTCGTCCGATGCAAATACTTTGCCGCCAATACAATTTTACTAAAAAGACGATTGGACTCAGTCAATTCCTGGGCATCATAATCAACAATACTACGAACATTATACGTATAATCCAACATCGTGCCAAAAGATGTATAGTTGAACTAAAGCATATTCTTGTTTACAGTAGGACCTGTTAACACGGCGAACGCAACGATTTCATGATCATATTTGTCAAAAATACGATAAAAGTACCGAAACATCCGCTTAGGAAAATCACCATTCGAAGAACCTTCCACTTCAATATGAACCAATATCCATTTTTCCTCGCCATCTTTCAAACGGACTTTGACGATCTGATCAGCGTAATTTGTCCCTTTCTTCTCATCAAGTATTTCTTTAAACAGTTCCTGTTGCAAAAAGTCGGGTGCTTCCGAAAAATCAATAGCTTCATATAAATCTTCTGCGAAAAACAGTAAAAAGTCCTCAAACAATTCCCCAACGACTCGCTTCCAAAGCCCATCTTGATTGACAACAGGTTCCCCATACGTTGTCGGTTTTTCAAGGACAATATTACTTACCAACTAACTCCCTCCTATTTTAACTAATTATTCAATCATTTAACACCGGTTTAACATAAGGGGAATGTATGTTCCAATAAAAACCACCTAAAAACTTCTTTTAGCAAGACTTTAGACCTTTGATATCCCGCCAACTACTAAACTACCGTTATAAATTCTGTGCTTCTCTTTTAATTTTAAATCTCCTAAAAAAGATTAATCTGCCTATTCTTATGAACAAAATTGATTTTTCTAAAGGATAAACCCACTATATATCACTCTTCATAAGGAACAAAATCCTATTTTGTCAATTTGTATTTATTTTGAATACCTTTTATTCTATGGATAAATAAATACAGAATAGAGGGAGAGTTATGAATGACTAAGCCGCATTTTATTGGTTGGCATCAAGTTGAAAATGGTTATTATACGAAAACACGCCTTCGAAATGAATTTGGCTTAAAGCCTGTTGATTTACAACAATATGATGCAACATTGAAAGCAAAAACCCCACAAGGATGGAAAGATTTTGTTTTATATCATATCAATAATACCGTGGAAATTAAAAGACAGAAAATCGCGGATATCGAGCCAACTTTGACAAATATAGCAGAAGCATTGTACGTTATTAATAAGTCAGCGAAGATTAGTAGAGATACAAAAGTAAACAATTACTCATTAAATAAACATCAGGTTGTTGCCGGTGCGAAGACACGTCAAATTCAGCTTTACGAGCTTAAAAATGCCGTTATCGAGAAATTGTTGCAAGAAAAGAAAATATTTATCATCGGATATCATAAACAACAATCGAACTGGAAAAATGGCGAAATCTATTTGATGTTGGTAAAAATAGAAGAGTTTACATTCCACCTACCAGTCACTAAAAAGGATATACAGTCATACAATTACCCTGGAACAATTGATAAAATTTCAGCAGTGAAAACACGTAAAACACACTTAAAATTTCATGAATCGAAAAGGATGCTTGAAAAATATATTATGTCAGATTGTGATGGCAATCCTAATTTACAGTAGGATTGCCTGATTAATTTTCATTTGGAAACGTGTGTTGCACAGGTACGCCCGTTTTCTCGGCAACCCTTTCTTATTAGAGGATTTCAAGTAAACTTTGCAACAAAAGTTTCCAATTGCTTAAACTCTCGCTTTACTTCAAAGAACAAAAAGTACCTATGCATGGTTGGATTTATGACCTAAAACCAACACTTCCTTCACGTTCTCCACTCCTTCTAACTCTTGAATTTCTCCCTGGCAGAGGAGGTAAACGTTTGTTTGTAAGTACAAACAAGTAGACCCAGTAACCGGAGCATGGCATCCAGTTTTTTATCATTTACTTCGTTCATGCACGAAATTTGGAGCCAATTCCTTTCGCGTAAATAAGCGCTTTCGTAATGGACTGTAAAGCCGTTTAAGTACAGTGTATCGCCCAGTTTTCTCGCTGATACTCCTTCGTCCATCATAATTGTAATGACCGCTGGCGATGCATATGCTGCCGGTGCAAGAATGTTGAGACCTGCGTCAGCGACAGCCGCCCTCACTTTGCGTGCACGTTGGGCAATTGTCATGAACGTAGCCTTGGAATCTTCATATCTCTCCAAAGCCATATTGAGTGCCGCCACAAGATTGGAAGATTGGGTGTACGGGATTCCCCCCGCTTCCACATATGTACCCAAGTCAAGATAGCGTGGCAATTGATTGCTTTTTCTCACTTTCTCGTCATGGAAGACGAACGACAGCCCGCTATAACTTAGGAGCCCCTTCCCGCTCACACCCGAAGCATATGCGACGCCCGCCAGGTCTACTGGCACTGTCCCGAGTGCACTTACACCATCGACGGCGAGCTTTATTCCATGATGTGCACACAGTTTTTTCAACAGGCCAAGATCATTCAAAATACCGGTCGACGTTTCACAATGAACGGTCCACAGCCAGCTATATGAGCCGTTTTCCAAGACACGCGTCAGCTTATCAACTTCAAAAAAGCTTCCCCATCCGACTTCCATCGTATCGAACTTCATGTTGAACCGCTTGGCATGGTCGGTCAGCCTAGAGCTGAATTCCCCGTTTACACAAATAAGGCCTTTCCCTTCCATCAAACTCAACTGTCCGGCGATCACATCATTGGCAAACGTTCCTGTCCCTTGAAGCAGTTGAACATGATTTGCGCCTGTCAAAGTCGTCAGCTTCCGTTTTACGCATTTCAACAACGTACCGAATTCAGGAGAACGGTGAGAGAGAGGTTCGGCAACCATCGCCTTTTTCACCTCTTCGGAAATCGTCGCAGGTCCCGGCAAAAAATTGATATGTGGCTTTGAAATTCTTCCTGCAATTCCTGCCTTGAACGTCTTTTTCGTCAAATACATCGGCTGAAATGCGGCTTCTTCAGTACCTGTCATATGGGCGAACGGTAAAAATCCGAGTTGTCCGTATAACTTCTGTTCGCGCACCGTCCCTGATATAAGGGCTGCATCATAACCAGCCTTCAGGCAATGCCGGACGAGTGCCTGGGCAAGTCCGAGGAACGCGCGGCCATTACGGTAACGTTTTTCGACTGCAAGAAGCCTAATTTCAACAGGATTTTCAACTTCGACCGGCAAATGCCGTTCCACTTCACCGATCTTCCCATCAAGTGAAAATGGCCGTTTGCTCCGTATGGCGATCATCCCGACGACCCGGCTGTCTTTCTGGCAAATAAAATATGTATTTTCATCATGGAACTTATCAACGAGTCGATGTGATTTGTTCCTTTCGTGCTGGGGAATCTCCTCAACAAATGTACGATAGTTCAGTTCATGGATCTGCTCGAATTCCAAGGGCGTTTCTGCTATTTTGTAGATGAAATTCATAGTCTCAACTCTTTTCCTTCGTAAAATTCCGTTGTAAATCATCGCGATGGGCGTAAAGGATTAGGGCCGATACGAAGCATGCGATCATGAAGACAATTGTTCCGTATGAAAATCCTAGCACGATGGTAGGCATAAGTAAGATTGCACTAAGACCGGCCAATGTAAAACTTTTAAAGAAGGGGTAAAACAGGATGAACAATCCCACAAACACACCAAAGACAAGCGGGTCAAATGCAAGCAATCCTCCGATTAACGTCGAAACGCCCTTCCCTCCGTGGAATTTGTAAAATATCGGATAGACATGACCCAACGTCACCGCGAAAAGTGCAAGCAGTTCGGTGTCCGCCCCGAAGCCAAGCTGTTTAGCAACAAGAACCGCTAACGCTCCTTTCAACGCATCCCCGATGAATGTCGCAACGAACGCTTTCTTGCCATACAGGCGGCCGGCATTCCGCGCACCCGGATTTCCGCTTCCTTCCGCACGGATTTCCTTCCTATAAAAAAATCTACTGATCATCGTACCCGCCAGCACATTGCCTATCACGTACGAGCCGATGATAATGAAAAGAAATGTCGTCATAAGCGATCCTTTTTGGTAAATAATAAGTTCTTTTAGTTTAGCACCTTTCCGTCGAGATGATAAATGATTTCCTAACTTACCAGTCGGACGGCTTCCTATATATATTCCTTCAGAACAATGAGAGCTACCCGCTAGCGTTGCGCGGAGTGAAAGGTACCTGTGTGAGGTGTAATAAAAAACACTTATAAAATCACCATGATTCCATAAATGTTTTATAAGCTTAAATTGCAATATTAGGTTAGCCACTTACGTAAAGCTTAGCATAATTATTAAAGCGCAGTTTTTCCATTCCTCTTGACTGCGGGTTTTGACCTTGAAATATCCGTTGATTTAGTCAATGGTATATGGGGTACAAGCTTGGGGTTCAAATCTATCGGCAAGTCTTCACATGTATAATCCTTTTTTAAAACAAGATTGTCACTTCTCGGTCAAAATACATACGAATGAAGAGTTAAGAAATAGAGGACGAGCCGCCATCAATAACAAACTCTGCTCCTGTTGAAAAAGAAGAATCATCCGATGCGAGAAATAGAACCATTTTTGCGACTTCCATAGGATTACCCATCCGTCCGAGCGGATAAGTAGAATCTAGTTCTTCTTTAGAACGTTTTGTTACTTCGGAAGCGTAATCCGCCATTCCTGTCGTAATATAACCCGGATGGATAGAGTTGATGCGAATGCCTTTAGAGGCGTATTCTGCCGCGGCGTCTTTCGTCATCAGCCGCACTGCGCCTTTGCTTGCTCCGTATAACAGATGACCCGGTGCGCCCACTAAACCGGCGACCGAAGAGGCATTAATAACAGAACCGCTATTCCCTTTTTCCATAACAGGTAGAACATGTTTCAATCCTAAAAAGACCCCAGTCACATTGATGTCCATCAGTTTATGCCAAGTTTCCAGCTCAATTTCAGGAATCGGCTTAATAATATAGATTCCGGCATTGTTGAAAAGAACATCGATTTTGGCAAACTTTTCTACTGTTTCACCTACGACGTTTTTCCACTCTGCTTCTTGACTGACGTCATGATTGATGAAGATCGCATCATCATTATATTGTTTCACTTCTGCAAGCGTTTCTTTTCCTGTCTCTTCGTCAATATCCGTAAGGACTATATTCGCGCCTTCTTTAGCGAACAACAAAGCCGTTTGTTTCCCTATTCCTGTCGCGCCGCCCGTAATGATAGCGACTTTGTTATTTAACTTACCCATTTACTTCCCACCTTAATTTTCATAAAAGTCTTTAGACTTTCTATTCCCTTCCACCTTTTGATTAAACAGGGTGAGGTATTGATAACAGCCTCCATTTGAGAGGCGGTTCACCGGGTTTTGTACGCAGAAAGCTGAAAACAAAGCACGGCCTAAATACCGATTTATAATATATATTCCTCTCCGGTAGCACGTACTGTCATATCACCGATTGAAACGCCCCATGGTTGGTTGATTGTATAGACAATGTTTTGAGCTAGGTGTTCCGGAGCAAGCGTCCAGTATTTCGGGCTTTCAAAATCAGCGAGCTCAGCTGGCAGTTTACCTTCTCTATACTGCTGTGATTTTTCAGCGTAACTCGAAAGATTTTGCCCTGTAATGCCAACAAGCGCTTCACGATTAATGACGGAACCGCTTAACCCGGTACCTGGAACCCCCGTCGGTTTTATAGTAGTTACTTTTATTTTCCCTTGGCTTTCCACCCTCAGAGATTCGGAAATGACATTCACTGCCGCTTTGGTAGCACTGTAAACAGCGGATCCAGCATTGGGGAAATTCCCGTAAATCGAAGAGATATTAATCACTTGTCCTTGGCCTTGCTCAATCATTTGATTGTACACAGCCC
Organism: uncultured Sporosarcina sp.; assembly: GCA_948469885.1. Taxonomy (GTDB): domain Bacteria; phylum Bacillota; class Bacilli; order Bacillales_A; family Planococcaceae; genus Sporosarcina. The sequence goes on from CAOKMT010000035.1 coordinate 12,450, forward strand.
CAATCCCGTTAATGACTCCCTTTAGATTAATATCAATACACTGATCCCAAGCTTTCCAAGATCTTTCATAATCCGCAAAGAAGGACAAGGGCATAACACCTGCGTTATTAATGATGACGTCAATTCTTCCGTATTTGCCAATTGCAAATTCAGCCATTGCATCCATTTGTATTTTATTTGTTACGTCTGTCACAACATATTCCGCTAAATGGTCTTTTTCTTTAATATCGCCAATAACTCTCTGTAATTGTTCCGCATTTATATCGACCCCCACAATTTTCGCGCCTAACTCAGCAGTCATTTCAGCTACTAATTTTCCAAACCCGCTGCCTGCCCCTGTAATGATAATGACTTTATCTTTCACATAGTTTTTCATCGCATGACTCCTCCATGTTTTTCGGTCACTTTGAATGCTCAATGCCCAGAGAAATATCCAATCAACTCTAATTAATAAATCGTATAGAAGGGCGGCTCCAAGTCTAGCAAACGAGCATACAACATAAGTTGTCCCTTGTGGTGCGCTTCATGGCTAATAAGCCGATGTAACATGTCCGCTATTGACTCTGTACAATTGAATACGTTTATCGTAGCTTCTTTTAATAGGTCCGCTTCGGAAAACTTACTCATAGCGGCTTCGTGTTCCTTCGTAAGTTCCTCTAAAAGCTCTTGCGCTTCTATGAGTGTTGTAGGCACTGGGGGTACTTTCCACTCTCGGCTCTCAATCGCGGCAAAGAAAAAATCCGGTGTCCATGCAACGTGGTGAATCATCTCGATTGTGCTCATCACATTTGAAGACGGACGAAACGAAGAACTGTTTTCCGGAAACACCTTGACTAACTCAATTAGTACGTCTCTATGAACTTTCCATCTTTTTATGATTTGGTGTGCAGATACTGTGGTCATGATACGCCTCCTCTACTAAGTTTTGTTCGCCTTGCCAGTGATAATATGGCAAGTCACTGTATTTAAGACTGGCATACCTTATCACGCTTTTGTTCAGATCAGATGGGCGACTTAATCCATTTTCTTTTTATTGATCATGACGGTTTTGGAATTGGTGTACTCACTCAGTCCATCAAGCGAATTTTCAATCCCAAAACCTGATTCTTTATGCCCACCAAACGGATAATGCGGTGACAATATTTGACTTTCATTCACCCAAACTGTACCTGTCTCCAATCTTTCAGCTATAGAGTAGGCCAATTCCAAATCTCGTCCCCACACAGAACCGCCAAGACCTAAGCTCGTATTATTGACCCGTTCTATGACATCTTCATAATCCTTGTACTTCAATACGGGGAGTATAGGCCCGAATGCTTCCTCGACAACGACTCGCGAATCTTCAGGTGGATTATTTACAATCGTCACTGGTATAAAATAGCCCGGACCCTTTTGTACTTCGCCGCCAAGAACAATGTCAGCCCCACTCTTTTTCGTATTTTCAATTAAATCTTTTACTTTTTCAAACTGCATTTTATTTTGAATTGGACCTAATTGACTACTTGGATCAGCGCCGTCACCGACCTTGATTGTTTTCGCATAGTTTACAAGTTCAGTAAGAAACTCATCGTAAATATCTTCATGTACATACATGCGTTTAGTCGCAATACAAACTTGTGCAGTGTTTCGGAAAGCAGTCCAAAATAATTTTTCAACAACTTTCTTCGGTTCGACATCGGGCAGAACAATCGCTGCGTCGTTCCCTCCAAGTTCCAACGTGATACGCTTTAAGTTGGAAGCGGCACTTTGCATCACTTTCTTACCCGTAGCGGTTGAGCCCGTGAAACTAATTTTATTGATATCGGAGTGTTCAGTCATCCACTTCCCTAAATCATCCCCACCCGATAATACATTCAGCACGCCTGCTGGAAACAATTTTCGTCCCAATTCACCGATCTTCAGTGCCGTGAGTGGCGTGTAAGGAGATGGCTTCACAATGATTGTATTTCCCGTCAAGAGTGCAGGAGCAACCTTCCATATACTAAGAAGAACCGGAAAATTCCAAGGAGCAATGGCGCCAACAATACCTAAAGGTGTGTAATAACGTTCCACCCGATATGTTTCATTCTCCTCAATGATTTTTCTATCCAATCGTTGTTTTGTAGTTTCTTTAATCCAATAAGATGCTCTAGTAATTTCATCCAGCGCGCCTGCAAGGGGTCTGCCCATCTCTAGTGAAAAAAGATTGGCCAATTCCTCTTTGTGAGAAAGAAGTACATCCGCGAATGTATTTAACAGTTGTGCACGTTTGTCAATATCGGTAGCAGCCCAACCAGGGAATGCAGTCCGTGCTGACTTCACTGCCTTATCCAACTCAAGTTGATTTGCGTCCGGTACGTAAGCAATAATTTGTTCAGTAGCTGGATTTATTACGGGAAGCCTTTTCTCCGTTACTACCGCCTTACCATTAATCGTCATTTCCAATTCAAAGTATTTTGTCGTCACAATTTTCTCCTCCAGATTATGGTGTATAAAGTAGTGTCAACACGTGGTTGATGTGTATACATTTCAAGATTATGGTTACCTGCCGCAAAGTGTAGACGATTGCTATCACCTTGGGTAAAGGGCACGATAACACGGTCGCCTTTTTAATTACTGACGTTTTTCACACTACTTATCCTCATGTAATGTAATTGTCTGTTTTTTCTTAGGTTGTCAATTGTTCTTTTTGAATCTTATGTTGCTGGAATAACTGAACCTGCAATAATATTACTTATTATTTTGCACTTCTTCCCTAAACGTATTAATCGTCGCCTCCAAATCTGGATTCCCCTGTTCCTTCACCCACGCCTCTTCAATTTCACTGTAAAATTTCTGCCACTTCGCTTTTTCATCCGCTGATAATTGATGTACTTCTAATCCGTTTTCTGCGAAGTTTTCATACATCTCTTGAACCGCGTCGTCGTAAAGTTTCGATGCATTTATTGCTGCTCGATCACCCGCTTGTACAATTACATTTCTTACGTTTTCAGGTAACCCTTGAAATACTTTTTCATTCATAACAAACCCTGTGCTGGCCCCTCCAAAAGCAAGATCTTTTGTTACAAACTTAGCGTGATCAGCTAAACCATAGTCATTAAATGTGATGGGATCTGTATTAATCGAATCAAAGACCCCTCTTTCAAACCCCTCGTATAATTCAGATAATGTAATATTTATTGGCGAAGCCGCAAGTTTAGTAATCGCGTTATTTAATAAATCTCCCGACACTCTGACTTTCATTTTCTTCAAATCTTCCGGTACTTTAATCTGTTTTTTGCCTGAAAAAAGCTCTGATGGCGGTGTTACTAGTATAAATACTGGTCTTACACCATGGTTTAAATAATCTGATTCCAACACGGGACTTTTCTTCGAAATTTCTTGGTAAGCTAAAGATCCTTCAGTAGCTGTTGAATACATTCCAGGTATTGAAAGAATCCCGCTTGTAATCGGCATTTTACTTGGGATATAAGAAGGGTAATAAATGCCGATATCTGCAACTCCGTCAACTGTCAATTCGTGAATATCGACAGTTTGCCCTAACTGTTCACTAGGATAGTATTCGAACTCTACTTGTCCATCCGTCTCTTCAGTAACTTCTTCCATAAACGGTGCAAAAACACTGACATGCAAGCGGTGTGTTTCAGGAAAATTAGTCGCAAGTTTGAGTTTAATCTTCTCTTTTGTTGTTTCAGCATTCACACTGTTACTAGTTGATTGATTGTCTTTCCTACCGCCACATGCAGTGGCAATTAGTAGTAAAACAAGAAGCAGGAGAGCCACCATCAATTTTCTTTTCATCCTCATACCCTCACTTTTCAAAATATATTTTCTGTAAAAACAATAGCTTTTACGACCTTCATTGCTTTTTTCTTCACTACTGTTCAATTAAAAATGGATACACCCCGCTCCCTTCAATGGTGGAATAGCACATATCTTTGCAAAGGGTAAAGATTTGGTCCTTATTATTCAAACGCTTTTCAAATGGGAAAATAGCAGTTATCCTGATCAAATTCATAAAACCGCGGAGATCTTGTCCATTCACCAGAAAAAGATATTCCTCTGTCAATCCAATAGGGAAAATCCCAGTCTATATAAGCATATGAGCGATGACGTCTTTTCATGTACTACCTTGAAGAAATTTAATAAACTCCCTAAAGCTGCGCCTTGGGACAGCTTATCACCGTAAATCCGTAGTGTTTTTTACCTTGTATACCTTTAAACAGATATTCCAGTTTGCAAGGGGTCTTTGAGATGTGTGTATTTTAACGTTTCATACTTGGCGTTGTAGTTGTCATACCTGTAAGGATGCTCCTTGAAAAAGGGTGGTGGTGCGAAATGCTCGTCAAATTCGATGAATATCGGTTCATTAAGATAGAAGGAGAAATTATAAAATTCATTCAATGGCAGGAACCATGTGATGAACAGATATCTCCTCCTTTGTTTCAACATCTTTCAAATGGGTATGAAAAGAGAAGAACTTATAACTAAGGAGGCCTTTCAATTGAGTAGAGACCAAGACCGTTATTTCGAAGACCGGGCCGGAACAAATAATGCACGATATCATGTCGTCCCACATGATGATGAGTGGGCGGTTAAGCGTGAAGGAGAAGACAAACCGGTTTGCACAACTAATTCTCAAGACGAAGCGATCGACGAAGCGAAGAAACGAGCGAAAGAGACTGAAACGATGGTGTATATTCACAACAATCGTGGACAGATTGAGGAGCAGCTGGACTTTGGAAAAGAATCTTAGCTGCCAGTAGCTTCTGTGCAAGGAAGGTTTATGTATGTACTTCATGACTCAAAAGCCACGAACACTTCCCTTTCTTGCTCAGATTCCCCTTGCCTCTTCCCCTCCACAAAGAATTATGAAGCCCCTCCCGCTATTTCTATAATCCTATCGTTTATAAAAAATCAAATTTCGCTTATGTCAAAAAGGACCTTAAGTATTAAGTTTCCTTCCAGCTTCTCTATACCTACACGTGTACGAACAATTCTATTTGAAACGATCACAAATTTTTCACACTTAAAAGCGGCTTCCTTTAAAATAAGGAAACCGCTCATTCATTACTATTTCCACAACCTCCTCTTTACTTCTTCACTGACGTATTCCAATAAATAGGTCCTGAGAAAGTTGTAATGCCTTCCACCTTGTCAGTTGCTCCGTATAATCCGTAATAACCACCGATAATGGAGACTGGAAGATGTTCTTCCCACGCATAACCTTGCAACTCATCCCATAATTGCTTCGCTTCTTCTTGTGAAGCGGAGACTTCAATCTCTGCTAATAACTCTTTTGTTTTGGGATCAGCAATTCCTCCGGCAAACGTACTGCTAATGTAAAGAAGCTGCGTCGGCGTACTAACTGTTGAGGACCCGGTTATTAAAATATCCCACGCGCCAAGATCATTTTCTTGCTTATCCATGAAAGTCGGCCAATCAAAAATGACGAGTTCCGCATTGAAACCAGCTTCTTTCAATTGCTCTTGAATCACGACAGAAGCGTTATAGAGATGTGGATAATCACGTGTCGTCATAATTTTTAATTTTTCATCATTGTAACCGATTTCATTTAAAATTTCTTTTGTTTTTTCCGGATCATGTACCATATAATGTTTGCTGCCCGCATCGCTAGCCCAACTAGCAATCGTGTTCGTCATATAACTCGAATCGAACCAAAACAAATCTTCATTCGTAAATGTACCAAGCATAATTTCCTCAGGATCTAAAGCGGTATTCACGGCTTGTCTTATTTTAAAATCAGAAGCGATGCCTTCTTGCTCATTATGGAAGATCACAAGTTCCCCGTAATTATCCAGAACAGGCTTGATGTTTGGTGTATTTTGGAGCTGGTCATAGTTATCAGCAGGAATAGAATAAGCGAAATCGTACTGGCCTGTTTGCAATCCCGCTAACCGAGTAGATGGATCTGGCACAATGTCGAAGTAAATGTCATCAACCAAAGCTTCTTTCTTCCCTGCTAAACCGTCTGCTTCTCCTTCAACCGGTTGATAGCCATCATATTTAGTGAAATGAATATATTGATCTCGCTTCCACTCTACAAACTCAAATGGTCCTGTCCCGATATAATCTTTCACCCCTTCTGTTCCTGCTTCTTCAATCACTTCTTTTGGCATAATCGCAGCAGCCATTTTCGCAGAGGCTAATGTGTCTAGAGTAAGGGCGGATGGTTTCGCTAACGCCAAAGTGACTGTATAATCATCTTCCGCTTTGAAAGTAGCCCCGTCGAAAATCGTACCTGTTACGGAGGACTTTTCCACCCATCTTTCCATGGAAGCGACGACGTCATCCGCCTTCATCTCTTTACCATTATGAAATTTCACGCCTTTTCGCAAATGAAACACGTAATCTTTACTATCATCGCTCACATCGAAAGACTCCGCTAACATCGGCACAACTTGATATTTCGAATCTGTCGTCAAAAGCGTTTCAAACATCAATCTTCCCGTATCTTTCACAACGACAGCTGTACTTGTCGGCTGATCAAGCGTGGGAGGCTGTGCAGACATTGCAACTCTTAGCACGCCGCCTGCTGCTGCTTCTCCACTTTTATTTGTACTTTCATCTGTCGTGCCAGTTTCATCGGATTCTCCTGAACTACATGCCGCAAGTGCAACTAATAGTAATGTAAGCAACATAAGAACTAGCAATCTTCCCCACTTCATTAGGTGCCCCCCTCTTCTCTATGGTAAATCCATTCACTATGCTTTAAATTGTAGTTCTCCTTTCACCTTCGGAAAGTTTTTGCTGTAATTAAAAATGGAGGAAACAAATACTTTCGCCGCAATCAGCATCGCTCTTTCATCAAAATCAAACATCGGATGATGGTGAGGGTAAACGGTTTCAGAATCGCTTGGATGGGCTCCGAGGAAAAAGAATGTGCCGGGAACATGTTGTAAATAGTACGCAAAATCTTCTCCGCCCATCACCGCAGGCCGTTCTTTCACATTTTCTTCCCCTACAATTTCCTCAGCGATTTTTTGAATATAACGCGTTTCTTCGGGGTGATTCCAAAGCGCATCATACCCTCTTTCATAGCTCACTTCGCAAGTCGCGCCTGTCGCTTCGCACGTTGACTGTGCCACCCTTGCAATTTGTTCTTCTATTAAATCTCTCGCTTCAGGGTCGTACGTTCTAACTGTGCCTGCCATTTCAGCTGTATGCGGGATGACATTGAATGCTTCTCCTGAATGTAAAGAACCGACTGTCAGTACTGCGGGATGTTGCGGATCGACTTTTCGACTGACGAGTTGTTGTAAATTAATAACGAGTTGACTCGCCGTCACCAAAGGGTCCACAGTCAAATGAGGGTACGCGCCGTGACCACCTTTTCCTTGAACTTTAATTCTGAATAAGTCTGCCGCCGCCAACGCATACCCTTCTCGGTAAAGTACTTCTCCATATGGTGCTGTACTTTGTAAATGTGCACCAAAAATCACGTCTACCCCTTCCAAACAACCGTCGGCGATCATCGGCTTCGCTCCACCCGGCGCTAATTCTTCAGCAAATTGGTGAATGAAAACAATATTTCCTTCTAATGCTTCACGATACTTGCTTAAAACTTTCGCAACACCTAACAATGTTGCTGTGTGTCCATCATGCCCACAAGCATGCATGACCCCCGGTACTGTGGACTTATATGGCACATTTTTCTCATCTTGAATAGGCAAAGCGTCAAAATCAGCGCGCAGTGCGATCGTAGGTCCTTCTTTACCGCCTCGTAATAGCCCTGTAACCCCTCTTCCGCCAACACCCGTTTTCACTTCCAACCCTAGCTCTGTTAAAAACTTCGCAATCCGTTCAGGTGTACGCTCTTCTTGAAACGAAAGTTCTGGATGTCGATGCAAATCCCTTCGAATTTCCACCATTTCTGGAAAAACCTCTTCTAACTCCTTATACATCTCGGCTAAAATAGTCATTTCAAACGCCCCTTCCCCTCACATGATTTAACTTTGTAGCGGTCACTCTTTAAATGATTAAATTTTCGGAAACTTAAAGTAATTGTATATGGCAGCCCATACTTTTACAACAATAATTTTAAAGATTTTTTGCATTTTCATATAAATCTATCTTTCATCCTTTATTCACAAGAACGTTAAGTAAAAGTTTTTCCAACAAAAAAGGAAAGCCAATTTAGATCGCTTTCCTTTTGTTTGTATAATAACAATATCCAATTTTCTAATTTATTTTCACGAGTAATGTAACTGTTTCATGTGCAAATATTTTTTCATTAAAGAGAGATACTGTATCACACAACTACACCTATCAATTCACTCTACACAATGACTTTCCGCCATTTAAGACTCTATCGATTTCCGCAGCGATTAACATGGCTGTACGTGACTGCGCTTCGTCTGTCGAACCTGCGATATGCGGAGATAAGATTACATTTTCGACATCAGCAAAACGCGAGCTATTTGTAATCGGCTCTTCTTCAAGAACATCTAAGTATGCGCCCGCAATCTGTCCAGCCTTCACCGCTTCAACTACATCTTCCTCTGAAACGATGCCGCCCCGTGCGGAATTTATAACAAAAGCTTCCGGCTTCATCATTGAGAAAGCTTCTTTGTCAATCAAATGTTTCGTCCCAGGCGTTAATGGAATATGTAAAGAAATGAAATCCGACTGCTTTAATAATTCTTCAAGCTCGTCCACTTGTTTAATGCCTGTTTCTTGAACGACATGATCAAATGGCGCTACGAATGGATCATACCCGATAACTTCCATGCCAAAGGCTTTTGCTCTTTTAGCCACGCGGTGTGAAATTTCTCCCATTCCAATTAATCCAAGCACGCGTCCATTTAATTCTGTCCCTGTAAATTGTTTTCTGTTCCAATTGCCTTTTTTAACGTCGGCATCCGCCTGCCTGATCGGTCTTGAAGCATCTAACATACAAGCGAGCACGTACTCCGCAACCGATGTTGCGTTTGCGTTTCTAGCTGAAATCACAGGGATATTACGTTCTGCCGCTTGTTTTGTATCGATATTATCTAATCCAACACCAAGGCGTCCGATGACTTGGGCTTTTTTCGCTGCATCCAAAAACTCTGTATCTACTTTTGTTTCATTGCGCACGATCACCGCATCATAATCCGGTAGTAAACCGAGAAGTTCCTCTCTCTTTCTCGATAATTCCATGTCAACGTCCACTTGATACCCTTTTTCTTTCAGTTTTTCAATTCCGTTGTTCCACATAATTTCAGTCACTAATATTTTCATCATTTACCACCGTTCCATGTCTTATGTATTTTCACTTCATAGTTAAACAAAATTCAGTTTACATTCAATCTAAGTCACTCACGTATAATTTCATTAAAAAAACTGAATATAAACCACCTTATGATTTATCAGAATTATATTTTATATTCTATTAAATGTCAATGTATGTTGATAAAAAACTTTGACAACATCCCCTTTTTATCAACCGAAAAACAGAATCGTTTGTCGAAAACGACTAAAATGCCAAGCCACCGCACCTTGGCGAGTGATTGCGTATAGACTTTGAAACTGGCTTGCACTTTTGAGTTATTTATATACAGCTCCCCTGCAAGTAAACTTTTGCTTTGTTCAATTCCACCCGTTTTCTACCCACAAAAAAAGACTCACCCATCAACAAACATTGGGTAAGTCTTTATTCGCCTATATATTATTCCAGAATACTAATCCGTAGTAGCCCAAAGAATTCCTTTTAATTCATTGGAGAAATCATGTAAGCGGCGTCGTCAAATGAGTCGCAATAAACTTCTCCAGCCATTCCATCGCTTCGGCTTTTGACTTCACTTCGCCATTTAATTGACTCACTTCTAGTTGTAGGAAGATGTCTGAAAAAAGGGGGCCTGGTTTCAAGCCTAAAGTCACCAACTCTTCTCCAGTAAGATATGGCAGAAGATCAGTTCGTTTTTTCACATAATCCATCACCAGCTGTTCATCTTGAACCGCACCAGTTGACAGCATAAATAAAATCGCTTCAGCTGAATAATCCTTTAAATGAGGATGGTACGCGCCGATTTTCTCCACTTGATCCCATCCCTCATATTGCTTTAAATCGATGACCTCTTGCAACAACTTTCTATCATGCTTCGTTAACGCAAATCTTTCAGCCGCATCAACGTTTGAATGAACAAAAAATGGCATTAAAAAGTAGTTGAACCAGCTCGGCCCGTCACTTAAAATAGTTGGTTCTTCTTGCGCCAGCTCTTGATAGATTGTTTGTAAATTTCTTGCCAAGTGACAACTTTGATCTTTAATTTCCATAGGGATGTCGAATTGTTGCCAAAAATTCAGTTCGAATAATCGCTGGATGATCGTTGAAGGATCACCTTCTTTAAACAATCGTTTCATCTCTTCAATAATCCGATTCGGCGTTAAGTTTTTTATTTTATCAATTGAATTGAGGTCTAAATTTTCAGTTTGTTCATCCATCAGAAACTGGAAACGTTCCTCAAAGCGAATGGCTCTGAAAATACGCGTCGGATCTTCGATGAAACTAAGATTGTGCAAAATTTTAATCGTCTTTTCTTGTAAATCTTCTCGTCCACCGAATGGGTCGATGAGTTCTCCGAAATGTCCATCGTTTAAACGGATCGCCATCGCATTGATCGTAAAATCCCGGCGATGCAAATCTTCTTCTAACGTTGACGTTTCTACATCTGGTAAAGATGCGGGCTGGTCATAATATTCCAATCTCGATGATGTAATGTCGATTGTCAGCTTTGATGGATGCGTCCATGTCGCCGTCCCGAAGCTGTCATGCTCAATCACTTCACCGCCATAATCTTCTTGTAAGCCTTGCGCAAACTGGATGCCATCCCCTTCCACAACGATGTCAATATCGTCATTTGGCTTCCCTAGAAGAATATCGCGGACGATTCCCCCGATTAAATAAACAGGATTATTCACACGCCTGGCCGTTTCACTAATTTGGTTTAATAACGCAAAAACTTCTTCAGGCAATTGCGCTTCCATCTCTTGTTGCAGATGATGTTGAGATAAATTTGCATCTTTTTCTTCGATACCCGGTGAAAGTTCACTATGGATCATTTCAATAATATTCGTCCTCGTGACGATCCCGACAATTTCCCCATTCTCCATCACAGGAAGGCGGCCGATATTATGGTCGATGATCAGTTTCTGGATTTCCTCTACCGTTGTATCTTGTTCAATCGTGATCATATTGGTCGTCATATAGGCTTTTACGGGCGCATGTCCCAAACCGTGATGATTCCCCTTATCCAGATCTCTTCTCGTAATCAAACCGACTAAGCGGCCCTCTTCAACGATTGGATATCCTGAATGGCCATACCGATACATAAGGCGGCCGCTCTCTTCAATCGTCGTTTCAGGTGTCAAGGTTTTGACAGGATAGGTCATGATTTCTTTCGCTGTAATCGCAGGCTTCAACATTAAATCCAAACTGTTCGTTACGTCGTTGAAAATCGACTCGTAATCACCATTTTTTACCATTGCGGATCCTGCATGCTGATGGCCCCCTCCACCTAACTTCTGTAAAAGAGGCAGTAACGTAATCCGATTTGAGTTGGCACGGCCAACGATATGCACATGCTTCTTCATCTTCACGACTGTGATGGAAGCGTCTCCCCCTTTTATATCCGCCAATTTGCTTGTGAGAAGCGCAAGGCCACCTTGGAATTTTTCAAGTTGATGTGAACTGACCACAATTTCTAACCCGTCGATTTCATAAGTTTTAGCGTTCAAAATCAAATGATCCAATAATTGTTGTTGCTTAAGCTCCAATGTCTGTTCTGAAAACCGCTGAACGATCTCCAAATTCATACCGCGGTCCATTAAATAACTGGCCACTTGTAAATCACGTGGCGTCGTATTTTTGTATGTAAAATTGCCCGTATCTGTATAAATGCCAAGCCCGAAAAGAGTCGCTTCAAACTCGGATATCGGAAGCTGACATTCCTTTATTTTTTCTATGAGTAATGTTACTGCCGCCCCTACTTGTTCAACAATCCCGTCATCATACTTGACATCATTCTCTCGTTTTGGGTGGTGGTCATAGACGATGATATTCAGTTTTCCTGCATCAAGATCGTCTGGAATTCGCCCGACTCTTGAAAGTGAAGCAACGTCAACTAAAATAATCGTTGTCACTTTGGGCCAATCGACATGAATATCCCGGATGAAATCAAACATATCCCTGTAAATGTTCAAAAACCGCCTCACGCGATTATCTTGCTTATCTGAAATAACGAGTTGCGCATCAGGATAAAGTTTTTTTGCGGCAATCATCGAAGCTAACGCATCAAAGTCCGTATTCACATGCGAAAGTATTATTTGCAATTCATTTCCTCCTGTTTTCCTACAATCGTTTATCACTTCAGGCCTTACTTAAAAATGGATATATAC
>CAOKMT010000036.1 GCA_948469885.1 uncultured Sporosarcina sp.
CGTGTGAGTGCGTCCAGTTCTCCTTCAAAAATAACAATGCTGTCTCGGATCACACGAACGCTTGAGTCACGAGTGATTTTCCCGTCTGTTACGTAGCTTCCCGCAATCGTTCCGATTCTTGAAACTTTGAACGTTTCGCGTACTTCAGCCTGGCCAATCACTTTTTCTTCATATTCCGGATCAAGCAATCCTTTCATCGCTGATTCGATTTCTTCGATCACTTGATAAATGACACGGTGTTGTCGAATATCGACGCCTTCTTCTTCTGCCGCACGCTTTGCGTTTGCGTCCGGTCGAACGTTAAATCCGATAACGATAGCATTCGATGCAGCCGCGAGAGAAATATCCGACTCATTGATAGCACCCGCGCCCGTATGAATGATTTTCACGTTGACGCCTTCCACTTCGATCTTCATAAGTGAGGCCGCCATCGCTTCGACAGTCCCTTGTACATCTGCTTTGACGATCAGTTTCAACTCTTTCATTTCGCCTTGTTTCATCTGATCGAATAAGTTATCTAATGTCACTCTCGTTTTAACGTCACGTTGTTCTTGAATCGCTTCGCCTGCTCTCGATTCACCGATTTGACGAGCTGTTTTCTCATCTTCAAAGACGACGAAACGATCACCCGCTTGCGGAACGTTACTCAAACCTGTAATTTCAACTGGCGTAGACGGCTCTGCCTTCTGGACACGACGACCAATGTCGCTAATCATCGCACGGACACGGCCATATGTGTTACCGACAACGACCGGATCTCCGACACGCAATGTTCCATTTTGAACAAGTAGCGATGCAACTGCTCCGCGTCCACGGTCCAATTCCGCTTCAATTACAGTTCCACGTGCGCGGATCGTTGGATCGGCTTTCAACTCTGCCACTTCTGCAAGCAATAGAACCATTTCCAACAATGTGTCGATTCCTTCGCCTGTCAGCGCTGAAATTGGAACGAAAATCGTGTCACCGCCCCAATCTTCTGAGACAAGTCCATGTTCTGTCAGTTCTTGCATGACACGGTCCGGATTTGCAGACGGCTTGTCGATTTTGTTTACCGCAACAATGATCGGAACTTCCGCTGCTTGTGCGTGGTTGATCGCTTCGACTGTTTGTGGCATCACACCATCATCCGCTGCAACGACAAGGATTGTAATATCCGTCACTTTTGCTCCGCGTGCACGCATCGTCGTGAACGCCGCGTGTCCAGGTGTATCAAGGAACGTGATTTTCTTGCCTTTATCCTCGATTTGGTATGCACCGATATGTTGAGTGATACCACCTGCTTCGCCTTGTGTCACTTTCGTATTTCGAATTGAATCCAGAAGCGTTGTCTTCCCGTGGTCAACGTGCCCCATAATCGTGACAACTGGTGGACGCTCAATCATGTTTTCCGGCGAAGGTATATCTTCTTCCAGGCCTTCTGTCTCTTCAAAATAGATTTCCAAGTCCGTCACGTCGATGCGAACTTCTTCTTCTACTTCGACGTCATAGTCTGCACAGATCAATTCGATTGTGTCTTTGTCCAATTCTTGATTTATTGTCGCCATAACGCCAAGCGTTAATAACTTTTTAATAAGTTCGGACGGTTCGCGCCCCAATTTTTGCGCGAGCTCTGCAACCGAAAGCGATTCATAAAACGTAATTTTTTCCGGTAGCGGCTTTTGTACTTTTGGTGCCGGATTCGTCGGACGATGTCTTCTTCTACCTTGGTTGATACCTCGAGCTGGCGGGCGTCCACCACGGCGACCTGGTCCACGATTTTGACCACCCGAAGCCGGACGGTTTGGACCGCTCGATGTAGGACGGTTTGCTCCACCCGCCGATACTGGGCGATTTTGACCGCTTGATGCCGGACGTTTTTGTCCATTCGATGCTGGTTTTGATGCATTTTCAGCTGGTCGCTTACCTTTGGCCGCACTTGGACCACTTTGCTTCGCTCGATTGCCGCTATTATTCCCAGCAGGACGAGATTGTTGGCTTCCCGCTTGTCGGTTCGGTTTTGAAGCCCCCTGGCTTTGAGACTTACCACCAAAAGTTTTATCGAGCTTTGAGATTGTTTCACTGTCGATTGTTGACATATGATTTGTCACACTTATATTCATCTTACCGAGTTCCTCGATTACTTCCTTGCTCGTTTTCTTCACTCGTCTCGCGTATTCATGTACACGTGTTTTCGTCATTCGCTCACCCCCGCTTATATTCGTTGAGGAGCTGGGACAGCTTGCCGGCAAATCCGGCATCTGTTATCGCAAGTACGACTCGCGACTCTTTCCCTATTGCATAGCCAAGTTCCGCTCGACTTCCAAAGACCTGCTTCTCAACGTTAAAAAAAGTACATTTGTCCGTAATCTTCTTTGCTGTATTTTCTGACGCATCATTTGAAATAATAACAAGAAATGCTTTTCGAGCTTGGATTTCTCGTACGGCCAGTTCTTCGCCAGTAACAATCTTTCTCGCTCGCATTGCAATACCAAGCAACTGAAGAATTTGTTTTTCTATTTTATTCATTTCAATGCTTCCCGACGAATTGCGTGAAGCAGATCTTCATACACTTGTTCCGGGACAGCTGTCTTCAGCTGGCTTTCGATCGCACGATTAAGGCGAGCTGCTTCAACAGCTTGTTCGGATTTTGACACATACGTCCCGCGGCCTGATTTTTTCCCTGTAAGGTCGACTGACACTTCTCCTTCTTTGGAACGAACGATGCGAATCATCTCTTTTTTAGGCAACATGTCACCTGTTGCTGCGCATTTTCGTAAAGGTACTTTTTTCATACTCGCCATATGTGTTCACCCTTTCTGATTCAGTCTTCATCTTCAACGTACAGGTCGATCGGTTCCTCTTCAATGCTTTCGGGTGCTTCCTCTTCCCCGAAGTAAGGGAGACCTTCCGCTTGCGTTGCCATTCGTTCTTCAAACATATTGTGGTCAGGTGGATAGATGCCAAGCTCACGCGCATCTGTCTCACTTTTAATATCGATTTTCCAACCGGTTAATTTTGCAGCCAGTCTCGCGTTCTGTCCCCGTTTACCGATCGCTAGTGATAATTGATAATCCGGTACGATAACAGTCGTGGACCTTTCTTCTTCGTTCACTTGCACATCAAGAACTTTCGAAGGACTCAGGGCATTCGCCACGAAAATGATCGGATCTTCGGACCATTCTACGATGTCGACTTTTTCTCCGTTCAATTCTGTGGAGATAGATTGGACACGCGCCCCTCTTGCACCAACACATGATCCAATCGGGTCCACTTCTTCATGGTTCGTGTAAACTGAAATTATAGATCGGTAACCAGCTTCACGTGCAATCGTTTTGATTTCAACAATTCCTTCATAAATCTCAGGAACTTCCAATTCAAACAATCTGCGTAAAAGGCCCGGATGTGTCCTTGAAACAAATACTTGTGGACCACGCGATGTACGTTCGACTTTTGTAATATACACTTTGATACGATCATGGGGCTTGTACGTTTCCTCTTGGATTTGTTCACTTGCCGGCAGGACGGCTTCCACTTTCCCAAGACCGACATACAAATTCCGCGCGTCGAACCGTTCAACAATACCGTTCACAATGTCATCTTCCCGATCGACATATTCTTCATAGATCATCCCGCGCTCAGCTTCTCTTACGCGCTGTGTCACGACTTGCTTTGCAGTTTGAGCAGCAATCCTTCCGAAATCTTTCGGCGTCACTTCTTCTTCCACTACATCGCCTATTTCATATGCAGCATTGATAAGGTGTGCATCTTCAAGGGAAATTTGAAGTCGTTCGTCTTCCACTTCCTCCACGACATCTTTTCGTGCATATACTTTCATTGAACCAATATCAGAATTCAAGTCAACCCGAACATTCTGGGCTTGGTTAAAATTTCGTTTATATGCAGTTACAAGTGCTGCTTCAATCGCTTCCAGCAACACATCCCTGGAAATACCTTTCTGCTTCTCCAGAGCAGTTAGCGCGTCGAGTAGATCACTACTCATGTTCAATCACTCCTAATTGGTCATTCATGAAGAAAAGTCAATTGCTAAACGTGCCATCGCAATCTTATCTTTCTCAATGAAGACCGTTACTTTTCTAGTTTTAATCCGTACTTCAACTTCTGCTCCTTCTGAACCGTATGTCAATAAGTAGCCTTCGAATTCCTTCATGCCATCGATAGGTGCATACGTTTTGATATAGACGTATTGACCAATTGCCTTTTGGAAATCTTCTTCCTTTTTCAAAGGACGCTCAGCGCCAGGCGATGATACTTCTAGGAAGTAATTTTGTGTAATCGGATCGGTTCTATCGAGTTCTTCGCTCAATTTTTCACTCACGAGTGCACATTGATCGATATCGATATTCGCTTCTGGCGTATCTACATAGACACGTAGAAACCAATCTCTTCCTTCCTTTACAAACTCAACGTCTACGAGCTCCAACCCTAAATCGTCTACGATCGGATTGACGAGCTCCGTGACAACTTCAGTAATTTTACTCACTATATCACTCCTCCAAATGTCGATAAAAACGACGGAACAACAGAAAAGAGCGGGAAATCCCACTCTTTGCGCAAAACTATTACAAAAGTTGTGTTAATCATAACATAGGGCAAACCGTGTTGCAAATGAATCGCGCGGTAGTGCGATTCATTTGCCGTATTTCTGCGCCCTTTGCAGAAATACGGCAAACTCCTGGCCATGGCGACATCAGAACAAAGAAAGTTGGTTCGCGTCTGGCATGCCTTCCAAGCAACCGAGCTCATCCATATACTCGACGACTGTTTTTGAAACACGCCCACGTTGCTGGAAATCTTCTTTCGATAGGAACTCGCCGTCTTTCCTAGCCTCGACAATCGTTTTGGCAACGCTCGTTCCCAGTGATGGAATGGCATCAAACGGAGGGATAAGTGTATCCCCGTCAATGACGAATACCGACGCATCGGATTTATATAAATCCGGCTTGGCAAACGAAAAGCCGCGTTCACACATTTCAAGCGCGATCTCAAGCACTGTCAACAAGTTTTTCTCTTTCGGCGATGCTTCAAGCCCTTTCGCATCGATCTCTTTGATTTGTGCCCGGATGGAGGCGGAGCCTTTCGTCATCGTGAGCAGATCGAAATCCGTAGCCCTTACGGAAAAGTACGCCGAATAATAAAGAATCGGATGATGCACTTTGAAATAAGCAATTCGAAGCGCCATCAATACATATGCCGCGGCGTGCGCCTTCGGGAACATATACTTGATTTTCTTACATGATTCAATATACCAATTGGGCACACCTTGCGCTTTCATCTCTGCTTCAAATTCAGGCTTCAATCCTCTTCCTTTCCGCACCATCTCCATGATGCTAAAGGCGATGGACGGATCGAGTCCTTGGTAAATCAAATAAACCATAATATCGTCACGACAACCAATCACATCAGATAATTCACACGTCTTATTTTTAATCAGTTCCTGAGCGTTGCCGAGCCAAACATCCGTCCCATGCGACAGACCTGAGATCTGAATGAGTTCGGAGAAAGTGGACGGCTTCGTCTCTTCCAGCATCTGTCTGACAAACCGCGTCCCGAACTCGGGTACGCCGAGTGTCCCAGTCTTACATCCGATCTGTTCTGGTGTGACACCGAGCGATTCGGTTCCGCTGAACAGCTTCATTACCCCTTCATCATCCGGCGGGATTGTCAACGGATCGATACCTGACAAGTCTTCCAGCATTTTGATCATTGTCGGATCATCATGCCCGAGTATATCGAGCTTCAGCAAGTTGTTTTCAATTGAATGGAAATCGAAATGCGTCGTTTTCCAAACCGAGGACAAATCATTCGCCGGAAACTGTATCGGTGTGAAGTCAAAAATATCCATCGTATCGGGTACGACGATAATGCCTCCGGGGTGTTGTCCAGTGCTTCTTTTAACGCCCGAACATCCTTGAACGAGACGGTCGATCTCCGCGCCGCGTAGATGTAACCCATTATCGTTCATATAGCCTCTTACATATCCGTAAGCGGTCCGTTCGGCTACCGTACCGATCGTCCCAGCTCGATAAACGTAGTCTTCACCGAATAATTCCTTTGTATAATTATGAGCTTCCGCTTGATAGTCCCCACTGAAGTTAAGGTCAATATCGGGAACTTTGTCTCCTTTGAACCCTAGAAACGTTTCGAACGGAATATCTTGTCCTTCTTTTTTAAAGTTCGTACTGCATGACGGACATTCCTTATCTGGTAAATCGTAACCTGAACCGACAGAACCGTCTGAAAAGAACTCAACTTTCTTACAAGATGGGCAAACGTAATGAGGCGGCAATGGGTTCACTTCCGTAATTTCCATCATCGTTGCGACGAGTGAAGAACCTACCGACCCCCGTGATCCAACGAGGTAACCATCATCTAGTGAACGTTTTACAAGCTTATGGGAGATCAAATAAATAACCGCAAAGCCGTGACCGATAATCGACTTCAACTCTTTCTCAAGCCGTTCCACAACGATTTCGGGCAGTTGTTCCCCGTAAATTTCATGGGCCATCGAATACGTCAACTCTTTGACTTCTTCCTCCGCACCTTCGATTTCCGGTGTGTACAAATCATCTTTGATCGCTTTCACGTCACCGATCCGATCAGCGATGGCCTGTGGATTGTCAATGACAATCTCTTCGGCGATATGCTCGCCAAGGAAATCGAACTCTCCTAGCATTTCATCGGTCGTTCTGAAATGGACCGCAGGCAACGAATGCCGGTTCAACGGATTCGCGCCACCTTGGGAACGAACGAGCACTTTCCGGAACATCGCATCCGTTTCATTTAAATAATGCACATTTCCCGTCGCACAAACCGGGATATCCAATTTCTTCCCAAGCTTCACTAACTTTCTCATAATATCTTCCATACTCCACTCATCGCGGATCACTTCAGATTCCATTAAATGTGCATAGGCGGCTTTCGGTTGAATCTCTAAGTAATCATAAAACTTCGCAATCTCCTCAACTTCTTCCGGAGACTTCTGCATAAGCCCTTCAAACACTTCTCCGTTCGCACAACCAGAACCGATGAGAAGCCCGTTTCTATGCTTGATTAACAATGAACGCGGAATACGCGGCACACGGTGAAAGTAATTCATATGCGAATAAGATACAAGTTGGAATAAATTTTTCAATCCCTCGTCATCTGCGGCGATCAATGTGCAATGCGATGGACGTGCACGTTTATAAGTATCACCCTCACCGATATGTTTATTGAAATCGTCTAAATACGTAATGCCTTTTTCTGCTGATGCATTCAGAAGCTTCAAAAACAAGTGACCTGTCGCTTCGGCATCGTAAATGGCACGGTGATGTTGTGTCAGTTCAATATTGTACTTTTTAGCAAGTGTATTGAGTCGGTGATTTCCCATTTCAGGATGTAAGAAACGCGCAAGTTCTAGCGTGTCAATGACTGGGTACGTAATACTTGGCAATCCAGCTTGTTTGTACGCTTCATATAAGAAACCCATATCAAAGGAGGCATTATGCGCAACGAGAATCGAATCCCCAATCCAGTCGTAATAATCTTTTACAACTTCCTCAACATCTGGGGCATCTTTCACCATATCATCTGTAATACCCGTTAAATTTGTAATTAATGCGGATATAGGTGTATGCGGATTGGCAAATCGTTCAAATGTGTCGATCACTTCTCCGTCCCTAATCTTGACCGCAGCAAGTTCAATAATCGTATTGTACACAGCGGATAAACCTGTCGTTTCTACGTCAAAGACCACATATGTATCGTCTTCGAGTTTTCGGTGCTGTTCACCGTAAGCGATTGGAATGCCATCATCTACAAGATTGGCTTCCATGCCAAAGAGTACTTTGATGCCATGTTTCTTTCCTGCTGAATAAGCTTCGGGAAACGATTGGACGTTCGCATGATCAGTAATCGCGATTGCTGGGTGTCCCCATTTGGCTGCTTGCTCAACGAGGGCGGATGCTGACACGACTGCATCCATTTGGCTCATCGCCGTATGGGCATGCAACTCGATTCGCTTCCGATCTTCCGGTGCTTGGTCGCGCCGGATCACCGGAGAAATTTCTGTAATATCTTGAGCCATCATCGTAAGATCACGGATGAATGTATCGTTTTGAATACCTCCGCGTGCGCGTACCCAAGCCCCTTTTTTCAATGTTGTCATATACAAGCCATCTTCCTCATTGCGTGAAAACATTTTGACAATGATGGAATCGGTGTAATCGGTCATTTTAATCGTGAGTAAAGAACGGCCGCTCCGAAGCTCTCTCACTTCTGTATCAAACACATATCCCTCGATCGTCACTCGTCGTTCTTCATCCTGGATATGACGGATTTCCATCAACGGCTCATCGTGTTTAATCGGTGTACCTAACTGGAACGGACCAGATGGCAAATTGTCCGTTTCTTTTCGATTTTGTTCACGCTTCTGTAAGTCCTCAAGCGCTTTTCTCGCCAGTTCTTCCTCTTCCGCTTGCCGTTGTTTCAGAAATGCTTGATGCGCTTCTTCCGCGTGATCCAGATTTTCCGTCAATGTAAAATCAATGATAGGGCGTGCGAAACCGAACATTGTGTAGACGTCGGAAAGGAGAGGTGCATACTTTCCACGCAATGTTTGGAATTCCATCTCATTCATACAGACGAGCGTCATTTTGCCACCTGTTAGCGTCGGTTGCTGCGACGTCAATCTTTCCCGTATAGGAGGTGACATATCCCGCATCTCTTCAATAACAAGCGGCCAATAATCAGTAAGTAATTGTCCGCTTTCTTCCGCATTTTTACATGTGATTTGTAATTTAATCGTGGCAATCGCTGCAAAGGCTTCCCTCACCCGTTGTGAAAAAATTGTGTAGACGTCAACGGGCAACGGTCTATCTAGTTTAAGGTTGAATTGCCAAACCCTCGATTTTCGATGAATACTGACCCGTTGCAATAAAGCATTCTCAAAATGAACGACAAACTGATCATCAGTCAAGCCGATTTGCTGCATAAGAAGGTACAGTTTCTTTTTCCCGTCTTGCATCGCGTCCATTCAGCGCCCTCCTTATATTTCAGTAGAAAGAAGGGAAGTACCGCTAGACGGCCTTCCCTTCTCCACTTTGTTAGTAATCCTTGCCGAACACAAATCCTTTTATTGGCGTTCGAAATATTGCTGAAGTTTTTCAGTAATCTCTTCGATCTGCCATTCGGTCGTTTCGCCTGTGTCCCGGAATTTCACTTCGACAATTCCTTCAGCCGCTTTTTTCCCGATTGTCAGTCGCACAGGCAAGCCGATCAAATCAGAATCGGCAAATTTCACACCCGCTCTTTCGGAACGATCATCGTATAGAACGTCGAATCTGTATGATTTCAATAATCTATACAAATTATCCGCAAGTTCTTTTTGGCTTTCATTCTTCAAATTGATCGGGACAAGATGAATGTCAAATGGCGCAAGATGCTTCGGCCATTTCAAACCATTTTCATCGTTGAACTGTTCAGCGAGAGCCGACATAATTCTAGATACACCGATTCCATAACAGCCCATCGCATATGGCTTGGCCCTGCCGTTTTCATCGAGGTATGTCCCTTCCATCGGCTCACTGTACGTCGTACCTAGCTTAAATATATGGCCGACTTCGATTCCTTTTGCAAACTTGATCGTTCCTTCTCCGTCTGGAGCGATATCGCCTTCTTCGATAAAACGCAGATCCGCATATTCGTCCACGGCAAAATCGCGTTCTGGGTTAACATTTTTCAAATGGAATCCATCTTTGTTAGCACCAGTCACACCGTTCACGACTGCTGCTACGGCATGATCTGCAATCACCTTAACACCAACAGGCAGTTTGACCGGCCCGATAGACCCAACTTCACAGCTGAGAAGCTCAAAGACATCTCTTTCATTTGCGAAATCAACTTCTGTGGCATCGAGTAGATTTTTGAGCTTAATATCGTTAATTTCATGATCGCCTCGTCCGAGTACAACAACCAACTCTCCATCGATATTGAAAATAAGCGTTTTAATACATTGCGACGGATCAACGTCCAAAAACGAAGCAACTTCGTCGATCGTATGCTGATCTGGTGTTGCGACTTTCTCCATTTCCAGCAGTGGCTCGTCGGATTTCGGGTAATCATTCCCCACTTCAGCCATTTCAATATTAGCAGCATATGTCCCCGTTTCGCTATAAGCGATTGTATCTTCTCCAATATCGGAAAGAGCCATGAATTCATGTGTGCCTGTCCCACCAATCGAACCCCCGTCCGCAATCACTGCACGGAAGTTCAGACCAAGCCTTGTGAAAATATTCGTATACGCCCGCTTCATATCTTGATATTTCTCATCCAAACTTTCTTCAGAAGCATGGAATGAATAAGCATCTTTCATGATAAATTCACGGCCTCTAAGCAATCCAAAGCGCGGACGTTGCTCATCTCGGAATTTCGTCTGGATTTGATACATCGTCAACGGCAATTGCTTATATGAGTTAACTACATCTCGCACTAGGGAAGTGATCACTTCTTCATGCGTCGCTCCAAGTGCAAATTCTCTGCCGTGCCGATCTTTCAATCGGAACAATTCAGGTCCGTACGTGTACCATCTTTTTGTCTCTTGCCAGAGTTCTGCTTGCTGTACAGCCGGCATTAACACTTCAACTGCATCGATGGCTTCCATTTCTTCCCGGATAATCACTTCAATCTTATCCAGCACTTTTTTGCCAAGTGGCAGGTACGAATAGATCCCGCTCGTGTTCTGTCGAATGAATCCTGCACGCAGAAGGAGTTGATGCGATCGGATTTCCGCATCGGACGGCACTTCGCGCATCGTCGGTATAAATGTCACTGATTGTTTCATCTGTATTCCCACCCCATGTTAAGTTTTAGTTTCTATATACGCTGAACAATTGATTATCACTTGAAAAATCCGTTGATTTCCGCTGGCGGTCCGTGAGCCTCCTCGTCGCTTCGCGTCTGCGGAGTCTCACCTGCACACGCTTTTCCCATCGGAGTCGCCACTCTCCACCCCAATCAACTAGATGTCATGTTCTTTAATTCAATATATATTTAGAAGAAAAAGCGTTGTATGTCATTCCATGTAACTACTAGCATAAGAAGCATGAGAAGAACGATCCCGACGAAATGAACCATCCCTTCTTTTTGCCTGTCAATTGGCTTGCCCCGTATTGCTTCGAATAAGAAAAACAACAACCTTCCGCCATCAAGCGCTGGCAAAGGTAACAAGTTCATAATACCGAGGTTGATACTTAAAACTGCTGCCCAGTGCATTAAGCTGAATACACCGTGCTGCGCCATGTCTCCAGTTGCTTTGTATATACCAACAGGCCCCGAAAGCGCATCGATCGTAAATTTGCCTGTTATGAGCATGCCTAACAGTTCAAGAATCCGTTTAAACCATTGCCACGTTTGTTCGGCACCGAAAGCGACAGCTTTTAGCGGGTTTTTCTCAACAGGACTCGTATAAAGAACGCCAATTTGACCAAACTTTTGACCTGCTTCTTCCATCGTCGCAGGCGTAACTTCCAGCGTCACAAGTTCATCGTGACGGTCTACTGTAAATGTTAACGGCTTCCCAGGACTTTCTTGAATCGCTTGTGCAAATTCACTCCATGAACTGACCGGTATACCGTTCACTTCTTTGACATAGTCACCGCTTTGCATCCCAGCTTCCTGAGCCGGTCCTGATTGAACTTCTGAAATGATCGGCTCATTCGTCGGTATTCCTTGAAAGAGACCGATCGCTAGAAAGATGAAAAATGCAAGGATAAAGTTAAACAATGGTCCTGCAAAAATTGTCATTGTCCGATGTATAAGCGGTTTGGACTCGAATTGACGGTCATAAGGGGCAATGATTGTTTCTTGCCCTTTTTCAATGATGACAGCGTCTCTCGCTATGTTATAACGGACAAATTCTCCTTCATCATCGTACCCTTCAATAAATAAATCTTTGTCAAAATCGGATGTTTCCGTTTCCAAAAAAAGGATGTCGGGGTTTGAAACATTTTGGTTCAAATAAATTTTCTCAACATCCCCCGCGTCACCAATATAAAGTCCGACCCGATAGCCAGGTTGCAGTTCGATGGTGTCAAAGTCCTCGCCCGCCATCCTAACATAACCACCCAGCGGCAACAGCCTCACTGTGTATAAGGTTTCGCCTTTCGTAATCCCTAATATTTTCGGACCAAACCCGATCGCAAATTCTCGTACCATGATCCCGGCTCTTTTCGCAAATAAGAAATGCCCCAATTCATGAAAAAAGACGAGAGAGCCGAAAACAATTATAAAAGCAATTACGGTCTCCATAAAAAACCACCTTACTGGCCAAAGATCAGAATTTCTTCCGGTCCAGCCTAATATAAAAAATAAGTTTAAACATTATTTGTATTGTTTGCTCTTGAAAGCCATTGCTGAAATTCAGTCTATCATAGCATAAACTATTTTCCGAGTAAGGGAATCGGCTTCTATAATCGCCTCAAGATCCGGCGTAACGACTGTTTTATGCGATGCCATGACACGTTCGACAATATCATCTATTTGAAGAAACGGAATTTTCCCTTGCATAAATAAAGCGACGGCCACTTCATTTGCCGCATTCATCGCGGTCGGCATCGTTCCACCTTCTTTCCCAGCAGCATACGCCAATGCAAGTGCTTTGAAACGGTTAAGGTCTATTTTTTCAAAATGAAGCCGTCCGATTTCTTCAAGACGAAGACGTTTGGCATTTTGCATCGGAATACGGTCGGGGTAGGTGAGTGCATATTGAATCGGTACACGCATATCGGGTGAGCCAAGTTGCGCCATCACACTCGTATCCTCAAATTCGACCATTGAGTGGATAATGCTTTCCCGATGGAGTAACACGTCTATTTGTTCATAAGGCACGCCGAACAAATGATGAGCTTCTATCACTTCAAGTCCTTTATTCATCATCGTCGCCGAATCGATTGTCAGCTTATTGCCCATTGACCAATTCGGATGAGCCAATGCTTGTTCGACAGTCACACCTTCAAGTTCATGGCGAGACATATCCCGAAAGCTACCACCGGAAGCGGTTAAAATAAGTTTTGATAAGCGTTTCGGATTTTCGCCATTTAATGCTTGGAAAAGCGCCGAATGTTCACTATCTACGGGAAGAAGGGGCACTTTCTTTTTACGGGCCTCCTCCATCACGATGTCACCGGCGGCCACAAGTGTTTCTTTATTGGCAATGGCGATCGTAATGCCTGTGCGAATCGCTTCAAGCGTCGGTTTAAGCCCGACACTACCAATCACCGCATTCACTAAAATATCGGCACCTGTATGAGCTGCGACTTCCGTCAGTCCATCTGTTCCGTGAACAAATCGGGTTTTCGGGAATTCCGCAGCCAATCGCTCAGCATCCTCCTGTCGGATGACCGACACTGTTTGTGGATGAAAGGCCGATACAATCAACCTCACCCGATCAATATTCATACCTGCGGAAAAAGAGACAAGTTCAAATTTTTCCGGATTCGATTCGATGATATCTATCGTTTGTGTACCAATCGAACCTGTTGCACCTAATAAACTAATTTTCTTCCTCATTGTGTCACCCTTTCCGTCATGCTACGAAGTGAAGTAAATGAAGCAGCGGCAAAACAAAAAGGAGACTGTCAAATCTATCCAATATCCCGCCGTGACCCGGCAAAAGTTTCCCTGAATCCTTCACATCATAGTGCCTTTTAAGTACAGACTCCACTAAATCGCCGAGTTGGCCTGCAACCGATGCAATGACCGTAACAATTATTAATATTATATATGAATTGGCAACCGGAACAAAATATTGAAATATACAAGCAAAAAGAATTGCTGAAATAATACCACCGAAGAAACCTTCTACGGTTTTGTTTGGCGATATTTCCGGCCATAGCTTGTGTTTTCCTATTTTCCGTCCGATAAAATATGCACCCGTGTCCGTCATCCATATAACGATGAGTGCGTAAAGTACAAATTCAATCCCGAACAGTAATGTCTCGATAAAATAATAAAAACCGATTCCGACGTATAAAGCACCAAGTACTGAAAAGGCCGCATGATCGAAAGTAAAACGGTTTTTGACGACGACTGTATAGACCAACAATAACAATACTGCTACGAAAACAAGTTCGACCTTTGAATAGCCGAGTGATTCGCTCATCCAATGCCCCAGTTGCGCCGGTAAAAGTAAAACTGCGAGCGCACACCATGCAATGATTCCTGGTACAGATAAAAGTTTTATGGAACGCATTCGTAATATTTCAAAAAGGCCGATCGTTGCAAGTACATAAACCATAAGTATGAATGGCCATCCACCGATTATGACGAACGGCGTAAATAAAGCAAGGGCAACGATTGCTGTTATAATTCTTTCTTTCAAACGTCACCATCCCTTTCCACATTTCCGAAACGCCTGCTGCGTGACTGAAACTCCCTGATTTCGTTAAGCATACACTGTTCATCGAAATCCGGCCATAGGACATCGGTAAACGAAAATTCAGCATACGCCAATTGCCATAACATAAAGTTCGATAATCTGACTTCCCCACTCGTTCGAATGAGTAAATCGGGTTCAGGCAAATGGGCTGTCATTAAATGGGAGTCTATGAATGACTCATCGATATCGGATACATCAATTTCACCATTTGCTGCCTGATTGGCAATTTCTTTCACACACTCAATCAATTCAAGTCGGCTACCGTAATTCATCGCAAAATTAAGCGTCATGCCATCGTTCGAGGCAGTCGCTTCCATTGCTCGCTGGATTGCCTTCTTCGTGTGGTCGGGCAAGACATTAAAGTTTCCAATCATTTCAACTTTCACGTTTTGCTCAATCAGTTCGGGGAGGTACGTACTTAGAAACTCTCCAGGAAGCTTCATTAAGAAGTCTATCTCCATTTTAGGACGTTTCCAGTTTTCGGTGGAGAACGCGTAAAGAGTCAATACTTTAATACCGAGATCATTTGCAACGCGAGTAATTTTTCGAACGGTCTTCATACCTTCATGATGCCCAGCGATCCTCGGCAAGTTACGTTTCTTCGCCCATCTACCGTTGCCGTCCATAATGATCGCCACATGTGCAGGGATTTTCCTGCTTTTCACAAGAGCAATTTGTTCCGGCAACGAAACATTGGTCTCCGCAGTTTTTCTTCGCATGAGTTTTTCTAACATATCATTTCCTCCACTCCGCTACTTTTCAGAGCAAGTACATTCCTATCTTATCAAAAAGACATTCGGATTCATATTATACCATATGAAAAAGACGTCCTGAAATAAGGACGTCTTGGAATATAGAAAGTTCTTCTATCCCGTCGAAACAGGTAGTCATATCCTCACTGAGCGAAGTTTCGCTTTGTCAGATCTCCATGATTTCATTTTCTTTTTCTTTGGCAATATCATCAATTTTCTTAATGAAAGAGTCGGTTAACTTTTGGATGTCATCGCCGTTTCTGTGTAACTCATCTTCGGTGATTTCTCCATTTTTCTCAAGCTTTTTAAATTCGTCATTCGCATCACGACGCACATTTCGAATAATCACTTTTGCATCTTCTGCTTCTTTTTTGACGGTTTTGACGATTTCTTTTCGGCGCTCTTCCGTCAATGCCGGTATGGATAGCCGGATAATCGTTCCATCATTAGACGGTGTAATTCCAAGATCTGATTTCAAGATCGCTTTCTCAATTTCACCGAGCATCGTCTTATCATATGGTTGGATTGCAAGAAGTCGTGCTTCTGGCACTGAAATCCCAGCCATTTGATTGATAGGTGTCGGAACCCCGTAATATTCTACTGTAATTCTATCCACAAGTGAAGCATTTGCGCGTCCTGCACGAATTGTCGCGAGGTCTCTCGTATAGGCTCCGATCGCATTGTCCATTTTTTCCTTTGCTTGATCCATCACTGCATTTGGCATTACTTATTCCTCCTAACGACCGTCCCGATCGAGTCACCGAGTACGGCTCTTTTTATGTTTCCATTCTCCATGATTGAGAATACAACAAGTGGGATATCATTGTCCATACAAAGGGTTGATGCTGTAGCGTCCATCACTTCAAGCCCTTGGCTAATGACCTCTAAGAACGACAGATTTGTGTATTTGACAGCTTCTTTATCTTTCAAAGGGTCTGCTGAATAAACACCGTCGACGTTGTTTTTCGCCATTAAAATAACGTCCGCTTCAATTTCTGCCGCACGGAGTGCCGCCGTTGTATCTGTAGAAAAGTACGGATTTCCCGTACCAGCTGCAAAAATGACAACCCGCTTCTTCTCAAGATGGCGTATTGCTTTACGCCGTATGTATGGTTCCGCGACTTGTCTCATTTCAATTGAAGAAGATACACGGGTTTCGACTCCGAGTTGCTCGAGGGAATCTTGAAGGGCTAAGGAATTCATGACGGTTGCTAGCATTCCCATATAGTCTGCTGTGGCACGGTCCATTCCCATTTCACTGCCGATTTTACCTCGCCAAATATTTCCACCACCGACAACAACGGCGACTTCAACACCGAGATCGACAACTTCTTGTACTTGTTTCGCAACTGTTTTGATAATTTCGGGGGATAATCCGAAGCCTTGTTCACCAGCTAATGCTTCACCGCTCAATTTCAAAACGATTCGTTTATACTGTGGGATGCTCATTTGTGCCCTCCATTTATTCAGATTCTCGAAAAAGAGGGAACACCACTTGTGTGTTCCCCATTTACTTTTATACGCATATATAGGTTTGAACTAAAACCTTCGTCTAAAGGTGCTTCGGCGCTTTCTTAGACTTCCTTATGAGATGCTTCCGAAAACCTCTATTTCTTAGTTCATTTCATATAAAAAATTACTTTCCTTGCTGAACTTGGCTCATGACTTCGTCCGCAAAGTTTTCTTCACGTTTTTCGATTCCTTCACCAACTCCATAGCGGATGAACTCTTTTAACGTGCCACCTGTGGATTTAACGAAATCTCTCACTTTTTGATCGCCATCTTTTACGAATGGTTGATCAAGTACACAGATTTCTTCGAAGTATTTGCCGATACGGCCTTCAACCATTTTAGCAACGATGTTTTCAGGCTTGCCTTCGTTTAGCGCTTGTTCTGTCAATACTTTCTTCTCACGCTCGACTTCGTCTGCTGGGACTTCATCACGGGAAACGTATTTCGGGTTAAGTGCTGCAACGTGCATCGCAATGTCTTTCGCTGCATTCTCATCTGTTGATCCTTCTAGGACGACAAGCACGCCAATCGATCCACCCATGTGCAAGTATGGACCAAACGCATCGTTGTCAGTCTTCTCACGGATTTCAAAGCGGCGAAGTGTGATTTTCTCACCGATTTTAGCGATTGCACTCGAAATGTGGTCGGCTACTGTCAAGCCATTTTCCATTTTCGAATCATGTGCTTCTTCAATTGTTGCAGGTTTTGTTTGAAGCAAGTGATCCGCAAGCTCTTTAACAAGCGCTTGGAATGCTTCGTTTTTAACGACATAATCCGTTTCTGCGTTCACTTCAAGGATGACCGCTTCGTTTCCTGCAACTTCGATATATGCTGTTCCTTCTGCAGCGATACGATCCGCTTTCTTCGCAGCGCTTGACAAACCTTTTTCACGAAGGAAGTCCACTGCTGCGTCGATATCACCGTTTACTTCAGTTAACGCTTTTTTGCAGTCCATCATACCTGCGCCTGTTTTTTCACGTAGTTCTTTAACCAATTGTGCTGTGATTTTTACTGTCATTTTACATTCCTCCAAATTTATGTCATCCATTCTAAAAAAAGACGATAAGGGAGTAGGCCGCTTATCGTCTTGTCTTTCACACGAAATTGTTCAAAGGTCGGGTTTGCCGGATGCGTTCTACTCAAAACGCATCCAGAACGCTTCCCCTTTTGAACACTTCCTGCTTACTCAGCAGTTACTGTTTCTTCTGCTTCTTCAGCTGGTGCTACGTCGTCTTCACCTTGTTGTGATTCGATCAAAGCATCCGCCATTTTGCTCGTTAGTAAACGTACTGCACGGATCGCATCATCATTCGCTGGAATGATATAATCGATTTCGTCCGGATCACAGTTCGTGTCAACGATTCCGACAATCGGAATATTTAATTTAATCGCTTCCGCTACCGCAATTCGTTCTTTACGTGGGTCAACAACGAACATAACGTCTGGAAGTGACTTCATATCACGGATTCCGCCGAGGAATTTCTCTAATCTCTCATGTTCTTTATTTAATTGAACAACTTCTTTTTTAGGAAGGACTTCAAACGTACCGTCTTCTTCCATCTTCTCGATTTTCTTCATACGATTGATACTTTTTTGAATTGTCGCGAAGTTTGTCAATGTACCACCAAGCCAACGTTGGTTAATATAGTACATTCCAGCACGTTCCGCTTCTTCTTTGATTGCATCTTGTGCTTGTTTTTTCGTACCGACGAAAAGAACTTTTCCGCCATCTTCTCCAACTTGACGCATATATGAATATGCTTCTTCAAGCATTTTCACCGTTTTTTGAAGATCGATAATGTAAATGCCGTTCCGCTCTACGAAAATGTATTTTTTCATTTTCGGGTTCCAACGACGTGTTTGGTGTCCGAAATGAACACCTGCTTCTAGTAATTGCTTCATTGAGACTACTGCCATTTTATATTCCTCCTGTTTGGTTTAATGCCTCCGCGCACTTCATTCTTAAGAACGACCTCCCGGCACCGCTTCTTTCGTCCATGCACGTGTGTAGTAATACCATAGGATAATATAGCATAACGGTCATTCTTTGGCAACTAATTTCCCCGAAATTTCAACAAAAGTTCTACTTCTGTTCGCCCTATACCGAGAATTTTTGCGATCTCTTCAATGGAATGCCCACGATCATGGAGTTGAAAAGCACGCGTTCTTTCATCAACTTCGTCGGTGGGCGGGATTTCGTTTTGTACATTTGTCGCATTATAGGATTGTAGCGCAATTTTAACAGGCACTTTCTGCGTGTTGACCGGCTTTCTTTCTTGTTGTGGCTCAGCGGTCTTTTCAATGGGTTCGACAGCTGTTTGTTTTGGCTTCTCATCTCTTTCAGCGAGTTTTTCAATAAGTCGGTCATTCTCATCTTTCAGTTCAGCCAAATAGGCACCGATTGAAGCGTCCATTTCATCCATCAGTTTTCGCTGCTTTTTCTCCAATTCTTCAAATTTCGCCACTTTCATATAAAGTAACACTAAAAAGTAAAATCCGATCAGTTGAGTGATGAATAGAAACAATAAAAAAATTGTTGTCATTATAATTATCCTATCGTGTCGAAGTTAGCACCTTTATATGGGTGCTTTGATTCCTTTTCTTCACTTTCTTTTATTTTCATCTGTCGTTCTTCGTTTTTTCCCTGACCGTCTTTCCCTTCCTTTCTGTCGGGATCGGCCTTGGCAAACGGTTCCGCCTCTGTCGTGGTCTCCTTATTCTTCAGCATTTGTTTTTCGACAAGCGCATGGGCAAGTTCCCGGTTGACTTGTGTTTGCTGCTGCTTTTGCTCGGCAACTTTTCCAGCATCAAAAGTTTTAGGTATCGCAATTTGCAACTCAATCCCTTTTAAACTCATAGAATCCCTCCATCGATCACTTCGGGTGCCAATAATTTTCGTAATTTGAAAAGTGCCCTGGAATGAATTTGGGAAATTCGAGATGTAGATAGATTCAAGACGGTACCGATTTCCGTAAGCGTTAGTCCCTCCGAGTAAAAGAGGTTCAATACAAGTTGTTCATTATCATTCAGCTCTTTAATTTTTTCGGTCAAATCACCCATTAATTCATTCATCATAGTCTTTTGCTCAGGTGTTTTCGTATCATCATCTTTTAAAACGAAGGATTGATCACTTTCTTCTTCATCATCTTGTAATTTTTGATCGATTGATAAAATGTTTGAAAAATACTGTTCATGCATAGTTTGATAAATTTCATCCACGGTAACACCCATATGCTTGGCAATTTCTTCGGGTGTTACATGACGCATCTGTGTTTGTTCAAGTTTTTCAATTTCCTGTTTAAGTCTTTTCGACTTTTCCCTGGAAGAACGCGAAAGCCAATCTTCTTTGCGCAAACCATCGATAATCGTACCTCGGATTCTAAACGAAGCATACGTATCAAATTTTAAGTCTCTTCCAGGGTCGAACTTCGTCAATGCGTCAAATAAACCTTGAAGACCAAGACTCATAATGTCGTCCCGGGAAACGTTTTGAGGCAATCCCGAACTAATCCGTTGCACATGGTATGTGACGAGCGGTGTATACTTTTTTACTAGCATATTGCCCGCTTCGGGATCTCTGTCCCGAACCCATCGGTCCCAGCATGCAGCTTCTTTCGCTTGGTTTCGTAAAGACATCGAATCCCTCACTTTCCTTGCCCTCTGATCGAATATTACTCCCTTTGTCGTCGCTTTCTCTTTATCCACCGTCATAAATTACGCTTCGGCATAATTGCATCCACATGTTTGTCACCTAGGCGTTGTCGAGGACTAGCAGGTAGCTAGGCATGCGATCGTTGCCAAAAGATATCGCGCACTCAGTTTGCCTTCCCTGAACCGCGAGGATCTTGGCGTGAGTTCGACATTCACCCGGCCAATTAATAGTAGCGGAAACTTCTCCTAAGTCGAGTCAAATTTCTTTTGTTCCTTTGTTCACTGTCCGAATCGAAAGCATGGTTGTAAGGGGATCGAATTCAATCGTTCGTCCGCTTTTTCCTCCCGTGTCCTCGGCTATTAAAGGAATCGAAAGTCTTTTTAACTCCTTTTTTACTGCCTCGATATTACGCGGCCCGATACGGAGCGTATCGCTTGATCCAAACTGAAACATTTGTGCACCACCCGCTATTTTAGCTTTCAAAGCCATCGGTCTCGCACCTTCTTCTTTCAAACGCTCCATTAATGCATAGATACCCGTATCTGCGAATTTTGCAACATTTAACTTTTGCGATCGATCAAGGCTTGAATCCGGAAGCATGACGTGCACCATGCCAGCTATTTTCCTCAATTCATCGTACAAGACGACCCCGACACAAGAGCCAAGACCTGATGTGCGTATCGTAGTGGAAGCTGCTGAAATGTTCATATCTGCAATACCGACTCTCACAACATCTCTCGTTTTCATCATATTACAGCACGCCTAACGAGCGAAAAATCGTTGCGTAAGACGAAGGGTCCGGAAGTAGAAAGAAATGTCCATTGACACTTTCCACACCATCTTCCCGAACTTTCGTATCGATGACGATTACTTCATCGCTGTAATGGGATACTTCTATCAACCCAAAGCTAACAATTGAACCCACCATATCAACACTTAACGAAGGGACTGTTGGTTGGATTTTAAGTCCTGTGAAATCTGACAATGCCGCTAAATAAGAGCCAGACAAAATATTGCCAAGCTCCTGCATCGCGGAAATGCCAAGTTCCGAAAAAGGTGGTGTATGAAAATCAAATGATTCGTCGCCCGTTAACTTTCGGACAAAACGGTTTGCACTCTCTATGGATAGCATGAAAAACATACTGCCAGATAAATCGCCTTCGAGTCGGAGGTATATGCCGACGACCACTTCATCCACGCCGCCCGCAAGTTCGAACATGCCATCAAAAGAAACAAGTTCCACACTCGGTACATACATCTCTATTTTTCGGGACAACAATTGTGATAGAGAAGTCGCAGCATGTGCAGCGCCGATATTGCCGATTTCTTTTAGCACATCAAGATGGATGTCGGATATCGAAAGTTCACTATTCATTCCCACGCCCCCCGTTTCAAAGGTGCAAGCACTTTTGAAAGTTCGAGCATGACAAAAAGACGATTTTCAACTTTCGCCACCCCTGCGATAAATTCCGATTCCACGGTACCGACGACTTCCGGTTGAGGCTCAATCGATCCGACTGGGATATCAATTACATCATTGGCACTATCGACAATCAATCCTACATCGTAATCTTCAAGTGATACGATAATGATCCTTGTCCGTTCATTCATATCTGTTGGTGTCAAACCAAAACGTTCCCGTAAGTCGACGATCGGTGTCACGACGCCTCTTAAATTAATGACACCTTTCACATAAGAAGGCGTCTTCGGCACCCGGGTGATTGAAATGACCCGTTCAATCGATTGAACGACGTCGACTTCAATTGCATATTCTTTATCCATCAATTCAAAAATGATGGCTTTCATAGCTTTCTGTTGTATTTGTTCGGCCAACATTTATCCCTCCCGTCTATTTAATCAACGCGTTGCAGTCGACAATCAGCGCAACTTGCCCATCTCCAAGTATTGTAGCGCCTGAAATTGCGAATACGTTCGTCAAGTAATTCCCCAATGACTTCAACACAATTTCTTGCTGTCCGATGAATGAATCGACGAGAAGTCCCGCAAGCTTTTCTCCTTTTCGAATAATGACGACAGATTGGTATTCTTCCGCTTCCTCTTCTTGCTGGATAGGCATTTCGAAAACTTCTTTCAAGTTTAGTAATGGAATGATATTGCCGCGGAAATCAATGACTTTTTGATTATGCGCATTCATTACTTCAGAAGTTTGGATAATAGCTGTTTCGATGATAGATGATAACGGAATCGCATATACTTCTTGATCCAACTCAACGAGCATGACAGAAATAATTGACAATGTTAATGGCAGCTGAACTTGAAATAAAGAGCCTTCTCCTTCTTTCGATTCAATGGATATATGCCCTCCGAGCGCTTCGATTGTCGTTCGCACAACGTCCAAGCCAACACCGCGCCCTGATACATCGGATACCGTTTCCGCCGTTGAAAAGCCCGATGCCAAAATGAGTTCCCCTACTTGACGATCTGTCATGGTAGCTCCTTCTTCTTCTGTCACCACACCATTCGAAATCGCTTTCGCAAGCACTTTTTCCCGGTTCACGCCCGCACCATCATCTTCGAGTTCTATGAATACATGATTCCCCGAGTGATAGGCGCTGAGTGTCACAGTCCCTTGCTCGGGTTTTCCTTTAGCAATCCGTTCTGCCGGCGTTTCAATTCCATGGTCGAGGGCATTACGGATCAAATGAACAAGTGGATCACCAATTTCGTCGATTACAGTACGATCTAATTCTGTTTCAGCTCCGACAATATCAAGTGTCACCTTTTTATCAAGTTCACGTGCCAATTGTCTCACCATTGTTGGAAAGCGATTGAATACAGTTTCCACCGGGATCATACGCATGTTTAAAATAATATTTTGCAAATCTCCTGAAACTCTCGTAAGCCTTTCGACTGTTTCCGTCAACTCAGGATGGTGCAGCTCAGTCGAAATCGATTGCAATCTCCCGCGGTCGATGACGAGTTCTTCAAACAAATTCATTAAAATATCGAGCCTTTCTATGTTGACTCGTATAGTCCGATTTGTTGAATGGCTAGGTGCTGTCCGCGCACTTGGAGCCGTTGTCGGCGGTCCCTCTTCTTTTTTCGCTTCATTTGTTTCGTTTTTGGATGCCGGCACAAACTGGTCTTCTTGCGACTGTTTTTGATCGGTCAAAGTTTGCGATGTCAATGATTGAATTGTCACATTCTCTATTTCCGACACTTTCAATACTTTTTCTTTCAATGTCTCCGCTTGTTCTTTCGTAATCAAAACAGCAGTGAATTGGTGGTCGAACTCTTCCTCTTCCAACACTTCCACTTGTGGTACTGATTTAATGATGTCTCCCGCTGCTTCCAAAATTTCAAAAACCATAAAAACCCTTGCCGCTTTCAGCAAACAATCTTCCCGTAGTTGAACTTTTATTTCCAGTACTTCGAAGCCTTGTTCCATCGACTGGGACATGACTGTCATTTCAAAA
>CAOKMT010000037.1 GCA_948469885.1 uncultured Sporosarcina sp.
GTTGACGTTTTGCTGTTCAGTTTTCAAGGTTCATTTTAATTCTTTTCGTTTCGCCCTCTCTCGATGACGACTTCTTAATCATATCAAGCTGACAATCTTTTGTCAACAACTTTTTAAAATTCTTTTTCAAAAGGTTTATTGCGTTTCGTCGCTTCGTTTGACGACATTTATAACTATAACATGCTCATTTACGAAACGCAACCCCTTATTTACAAAAAGAATGCCAAAGTACATATCGAAATGACTCCGGGAATTCCAAGAATCGTAATAACCAAACCTGAAGCGATATTAACAGGTACATAAACGCCTAAAAAACCAGCTGTCACATTCAAGGTAAATAAGATAAGAAACGAAAATGCCAGGCGGAACCAATAAATTGATAAACGCTCAAACACTTTCCTCATTTGTTTTCTATCCATTAATAGTAGAAGTACTAAAA
Organism: uncultured Sporosarcina sp.; assembly: GCA_948469885.1. Taxonomy (GTDB): domain Bacteria; phylum Bacillota; class Bacilli; order Bacillales_A; family Planococcaceae; genus Sporosarcina. Next base: position 440 of record CAOKMT010000037.1, read on the forward strand.
ATCCGATGATCAATGCACCAATTGCTATTTTCACGGGAATCGCTCCTTTTCAATGAATGTCCCATTGTATGCGATCCCGTGAAAATATATCAATTTCGTCCAAGTTGCCGTGCTTTCGCTTCTTTATATAGATAGAAGTGCTTGCTTTCGGCAATTTTTCGATGCACGATTATATCTTGGTCATAATCATTGAGATAAGCTTCCACTTTCCTTGCTTGTTCCCATTGATCTTTCGTTTCCAACATCAATGAACGGAGACGATCATCAAATTCTTCTTTCAACTTCCTCTTTCGCCCGAACATAATAGACTGCACCCCTTTTACAATTGCCGACGTCCTTCAAGCGCTTTCGATAAGGTAACTTCATCTGCATATTCAAGATCGCCACCAACCGGTAATCCATGCGCAATTCTAGTCGTCATAATACCGGAGGGAGCCACAAGCCTTGAAATATACATGGCTGTCGCTTCTCCTTCAATTGTCGGATTTGTTGCCAATATCAACTCATCTACTTCTTCATCTTGAAGGCGTGTTAATAAGGAAGGTACATTGATATCTTCGGGGCCGATTCCATCCATCGGTGAAATTGCACCGTGTAAGACATGGTATAACCCTTGATAATCTCTCATCTTCTCCATTGCAATTACGTCTTTGGGATCTTGAACAACACAAATCATTGAACGATCCCGTTGCTTATCTTGACATATGTGGCAAGGGTCAATATCTGTAATATGGCCACATGTCGAGCAAAATCGTAAATTCCTTTTGGCATCTACTAGCGCTTTCGCAAAGTCCAACACAGTATCTTCCTTCATATTCAACACAAAAAACGCCAGCCGGCCCGCTGTCTTGGGGCCGATACCTGGCAGTTTCATAAAACTATCGATCAGTTTTGAAATCGGTTCAGGGTAATGCATAATTGTTCCTCCTAGAACATCCCTGGAAGGTTCAATCCTTTCGTGAATTGACCCATCGTGGAGTTCGTTAATTCTTCCGCTTTCGTCATTGCCTCATTCGTTGCAATAATAACAAGATCTTGTAAAATCTCAACATCTTCAGGATCTACTACCGACGGATCAATGACCACGTCGACGACTTCTTTACTTCCCGAAACGATGACTTTCACCATTCCGCCTCCTGCTACACCCTCAAGACGTTCTTCGCCTAATTTTTCTTGTGCTTCCGCCATCTTCTTTTGCATTTTTTGCATTTGTTTCATCATACCTTGCATATTTCCCATACCACGCATGTTTGTTTCCTCCTTATTTTATTATTGACTGGATAAACTCAATCGTCATGGACTTCTATGAACTCCTTGCCGAAAATTTTTTCCGCCTCGGTAATTAGCGGATCCACATTTTCCTGTTCAGCTTCTTCCATTAAAGCAATCAATTCTTCTGATTCAGTTTCTTTTGCGGATGAGGTTTCCCCGGAATCCTTCTTCCCAAGCTTGTTATTCCGGATGAATTCTTCTCGTACTTTTAGCCATCCTTCTTCAGGAACGTACACAACTTCATATGCCTTTCCTGTCCGCGACTGTAATGCATCAGTTAAACCTGAACGGAGGGATAAATTTTCAGACGCCATCAGGCAATGGATTTCATACTTGAATTTTAACACAAAAGCACTTTCCGATGCGGCAACTGGCTCTGTTTCTTCGAGTAGTGCCGCATGAGATTTTTGTAAAGCTTGCATCATTGCCGCCCATTCCGTCCGAATTGTTTGGATATCTTGTTTTGTTGCTGCTTTCAACACTTCATTAATTTTACCCGTAGGCACCCGGAAACCTTGCGATGATTTGGACGCATTTCTTCTAGGTGTTGCGGGGGTTTCCGCCGCCTGTTGCCTGCCACCCTGCATTTGTAGCTGACGTTGCAATTCGTCGACTTTGCGCTCCATCTCTTTGAACTTCACCATAATTTCAGGGTCAATCGCCATGTCATTCGCTTTTGATTGTACAGCTCCCCCGTCAAGGTGGATCATTTTCAAAAGAGCGGACTCTACATACACTTTGGCATGATGCGAAAAACGCATTTCTTGCTGCGTCTTAGCAAGTATATCAATGAAGGCATACAAAAGATCCGGATCGAATTCGTTTGCCATTTTTTCAAAACGGTTATCGGGAGAAACAAGTTCAAGCAAATCTTTCAAATTAGGGGCTGTGCGTAATAGCAGTAAATCCCGGAAGAATGTAATCAAGTCTTCCACCAAACGCGTTACATCTTTTCCTTCAGCGATAAGCTGATCTAGAAGAGACAATACAACTCCTGCGTCTTTGTTACGCAAAGCGTCCGCTAATTGATGAAAGACATCTTCTCCAATAGCCCCTGTGACAAGTAGGGCGTCTTCGATGGACAATTTATCACCACTGAAAGAGACGACTTGATCAAGCATACTAAGGGCATCACGCATTCCGCCCGAAGCGGCTTGTGCAATCACTTTCAATGTGCCTTCGTCCGACTCGATGTCCGCATCCGCAAGCACCGTTTTCATCCGTTCGACAATATCTGTCGATGTCAACGGTTTGAAATCGAAACGCTGACATCGCGATATGATCGTCAAGGGTAACTTATGCGGTTCCGTCGTCGCTAAAATAAAGACGACATGGGACGGTGGTTCTTCAAGTGTTTTTAAAAGCGCATTGAAAGCGGAATTTGATAACATATGAACTTCATCGATAATATATACTTTAAAACGAGAATTCGCCGGTGCAAAGCGCACTTTTTCGATAATCTCTCGCATTTCTTCAACCCGGGAGTTCGATGCAGCATCAAATTCGATGACATCTGTATTCGAACCTTCTGTCACACTAAGACAAGTCGCACATTCATTGCACGGTTCTTTAGCCGGACCCTTTTCACAATTCAACGCCTTCGCAAAAATCTTCGCAGCGCTTGTCTTCCCTGTCCCACGTGGACCTGAAAATAGATAGGCGTGCGTCGTCTTATTATGCAGGAGAGCATTCTGAAGCGTCTGTTTCACGTGTCTTTGCCCGGACATCTCTTCAAATGACTGGGGCCGGTACACACGGTAAAAAGCCTGATAAACCAACACTTCCTTCTCCTTTCAAGACTCTATTATAGTAGTTTTATTGTACCACAAATCGTTCCTCATATCCTTTTTGAACAATCACTTATGCCAAGGCATAATTACATCTAGGTTTTGAATGGAGTTAATCGAGCTGGAGGCCTTCACAATTCAGGTCATGCAGGCGAACAGCGGAGGGTTCAATTGGCCTTACAGGACGTGGTGACTTTAGCCCACGTTCTTCTTTTTGTTCAGCTGGCGTTTGAACACCCGCCGAACAGGAAGCAAACCCACATTCCTCTCGCCACCTATAATGCTAAGCGTCTTCTGCTAAATAAAGATAAAAAAACTCGTCCGTTACTCCGGACGAGTTGCATTTTATAAGTCAATGCCGTGCACCTTCCTTCGACAGCCGAACATAAGCGTTACTCCTGTCGCCAGCTCAGTCTAGGCGACCCTGCGGCACATGAGAGGTTCCACTTAATGCTGCTTCCTTCCGGACCTGACATGGTTCATGGATTCCCATTGCGCAGGACCCAAACGTCAACACTACGTGCAAGAGGCAGGCCCTACATGCGGACAGCCTCGAGAAGGATTTCAGTCTTGCTAGAGCGGATTGCAAGTGACAAGGCTCCGCTACTTCCCCACCTAGCACGGCATTTATAAGTATAGCAAAGCTGACCTAATAAATCAACGAAAAATAAATGCACAGAAATTTTATAAAAACTGTTGACACTTGCAATTGAACATGGTAAATTATTAATTGTTGTCACGGAGGAATACCCAAGCCCGGCTGAAGGGATCGGTCTTGAAAACCGACAGGGGTGTTAAAGCCCGCGGGGGTTCGAATCCCTCTTCCTCCGCCATATTTTTTAACTTCATACATAACTTCAAACCTTAGATTCGTTACTGCATGAGTAACGTTTTTTTATTTGTATTCGAAAAGAAGAAGCGGTTCTCCCAAAGTGGAGACCGCTTCTTTTTTATTTCTATAAAAATCAAACCGGTGACTCGATTACTCTTTCACAATCGCACCAACAGTTGACGCTTGAACAGCTAAACACGCATAATAGGAAAATTGTTCCGCCAGTTGCTTCGCTATATCTGTTTCCGTTCCTTGCTTCACAGCAACAAATAAAGAAGGACCTGCACCGCTAATCGTCATTCCATACGCACCGATGTCTCGACATGCTTTCCGGATTGCATCGAACTCGGAAAACAATGCTTTCCGGTAGGGTTCATGGAACATATCCTTATCCATCATTCTTCCTGCCGTCTCCCAGTCGTCTTGGACTACCGCGGCAGCCCATACACTACCTGCTGCACTGCTACGAGTTGCTTCTTCATGACGCAACTGCCCCGGTAAAAGGCCTCTCGATTCTTCCGTCCGTAACGCTTTAGGTGGAACAAGTATGACGGCACCCATTTTCGCTTCTGGTACATGAACCAAATCGATTTCTTCACCGTCGTAATGCGAAATCGTAACGCCTCCAAGAAGTGCGGCAGACACATTATCCGCATGCCCTTCCAGCTCACTCCCGATGCGCACTTTTTCATATGAAGAAAGATCTAAACTGAGCAGGTGATTAGCAATTTCGATTCCTGCCGCGATAGCAGCCGCACTACTTCCGAGTCCTTTTCCAAGCGGAATATCCGATTGAACGGATAGTGCTGCGCAAGGCGCTTGCCGTCCGTGACGGTTGGCAACGTCGTTAACGGTCGTAACGATTAAATTCTCAGCACCACTAGCTAAGTTTTCAAAACCAGCATCTTCATAAGAAACTTTCCAGGCATCGCTTGGCGATACATGGACTGTCATATAAAGGCTTAGCGCCAGTCCTGCGCTGTCAAAACCAGGCCCCAGATTGGCGGTGGACGCAGGAACGACAACCGAAAATTCCGGGAAACCCATCAGTTACTCCCCGCTTTCAGTTCGTCGAGTAACTGATCAAATGCTTCGCGCGACATAAGGGCCTTGTTTTTATTCACATCAATCGCTGTATCAGGATCTTTCAAACCATTCCCAGTCAAAACAGCGACGACTGTCGAACCTTTAGCCAGCTGTCCGCTTTCCACCCGCTTTTTCACTCCTGCAATGGAAGCACAAGAACCCGGCTCTGCGAAAACACCTTCGTTTGAAGCGATTAAACTGTATGCTTCCAAAATCTCTTCGTCGGTAACTGAAAGGATTGAACCATCGGACTCCTGAAGCGCGTTTTTCGCGAGTTCCCAACTTGCCGGGTTCCCGATACGAATGGCTGTCGCCACTGTCTCAGGTTCTTCAAATACACGGTCATATACAATTGGCGCAGCCCCGTCCGCTTGGACACCGAGCAAGGACGGTGTTGCAATTCCTTTTTTCTCCGCGTATTCTTTAAATCCTTTCCATGCCGCGGAAATATTACCCGCGTTGCCGACAGGTAGTGCGAAAACATCCGGCACTTCACCAAGCTGATCGATCGTTTCAAATGCAATCGTCTTCTGACCTTCCAAACGGTACGGATTCACCGAGTTGACGAGCGCGATATCCCCTTCGCCCGCTTCCCTTACCATTCTAAGTGCTTCATCGAAGTTGCCTTCAATCTCTAAAATTTCTGCACCATACATTTTCGCCTGTGCCAGTTTCCCTAGTGCGATCCGCCCTTCCGGAATGACGACGATCGTACGCATACCAGCCCGTGCTCCGTATGCTGCCGCCGCTGCTGATGTATTTCCCGTCGATGCACAGATCAGGATTGACTTACCTTCCTCTTTCGCTTTGGCGACTGCCATCACCATTCCGCGGTCTTTAAAGGATCCTGTCGGGTTTGCCCCTTCCACTTTGACGTATAGGTTGATGCCCCATTGTTCTGATAGACGTTCCAAATGAATAAGGGGAGTATTTCCCTCATGCAAAGTTAACATCGGTGTGTTTTCCGTTACCGGAAGCCATTCTTTATAATGATCGATTAATCCATTCCATCTCATAATGATTACTCTCCTTCAACACGGTAGTGACTCATGACGCCAACTACTTGAGCTGTTTGTTTTAATTCTTCTATGATGTCCAGATGCTGTTGACGTGACATCCGGTGTGTGATGAAAATAAGCTCCGCTTCCGCCCCTTCACCTGCATCTTGCTGATTTGGGTGTTGGACGACCGTTGCTAAACTTGCACCATGGTCACTGTAAATTGCCGATAACTTCGTCAAAACGCCCACTTCGTCTTTCACATGGATTCTATGGAAGTAACGGGAATACATTTCGCTTGCTTGCTTCACTTTTCGTTCATGTTGCGGTACGTGTAGTCGCTTTCCATTCACGCCTAATAATAGGTTGCGACAAGCTGCGATGACATCCGCTGTAACGGAAGTCGCTGTCGGAAGCGATCCCGCGCCCGGACCATAAAACATTGTTTCTCCAACAGCAGCACCATAAATGTACACTGCGTTGTATTCATTGTTAACCGATGCAAGCGGGTGGGAATCCGGGAATAGCATCGGCTCGACCGCCACTTCGATACCATCTTCGTTTTTCGCTGCGGATCCGACCATCTTCATTGTATAGCCGAAGCCTGATGCCAGTTCCATATCGCCATCCTGGATCTCTTTCATCCCTCTGACGAAAACATCATCCAAACGGACCTGTGTTGAAAACGCAAGCGATGCTAAAATAACCATCTTGCGAGCTGCATCAAGCCCGTCTACATCAGCAGATGGATCTGCTTCGGCAAAACCAAGAGCCGTCGCTTCTGCCAATGCATCCTCATAAGACATATTTTCATATTTCATTTTCGTTAAAATAAAATTCGTCGTTCCGTTGACGATTCCCGTCATGGCACTAATTCGATCCGAAGCAAGTCCGTCTTCCATCGTCCGGATCAACGGGATTCCGCCCCCGACACTTGCCTCATAAAACAAGTCACACTTCATCTCATCCGCAAGTTGCAACAGATCGAGCCCTGACTCAGCGATAACGTCTTTATTCGCTGTCACCACACCTTTACTCGCAAGGAGAGAACGCTCAATCGCCACTTTCGCTTCATCTGTTCCACCCATCACTTCGATAATCAAATCGATGGAAGGATCATTGATAATCTCTTCTATATCTGTCGTGAAAACTTCACGATCTAGTACGGTTTCTCTTTCTTTCGCTTTATCTTTTACGAGAACTTTTTTTATTCCGACATTTACACCTAATTTGTATTGCAAGTCTTGTTGGTGTTCGTGTAGAATTTTAGCAACGCCACTACCAACCGTCCCGAAACCTAACAGTCCGATATTTATTTCATTTTTCATTGACGATTCTCCTAACTGTATGTACACTATATAAAAACAATTGACCTATGCATAAGGACATTATAAAGAAGTTTGACAACAAAAACAACCCGTTTCCCTATTTTCACGTTAAATATTCAGTATATTATTAATAAAAAGATTGGATTTGATGAAATGAAAGTTTGTAAATTTGGCGGCACGTCCGTCGCGTCAGCTGAACAGATCAAAAAAGTAGTCGATATTGTAAAAGCTGATTCCACTAGAAAAATCGTTGTCGTCTCTGCGCCAGGGAAACGTTTCGGTGAAGACATCAAAGTTACAGATCTACTCATTGATCTGGCGGATGCAGCACTTAATGGAAAAAACATAGAGAATGAACTTGAAGAGGTCATCAATAGGTACCGGATGATCGCAATTGAATTAGGACTTGAAGAAGAGATTATCAAAGTCATTGAAAATGATTTGCGTGACCGTCTGTCGACGAATCGCGATGACGAGACACTTTTCACCGACTGCTTGAAAGCATCGGGTGAAGACAATAACGCAAAATTGATTGCGGCCTATTTCAACCACATTGGCATAAAAGCTCAGTATGCTTGCCCGAAAGAAGCAGGATTGCTCGTCAACAACCGGCCAGAACGTGTACGGGCATTGCCGGAAGGCTACGATCGACTCGCTGCCTTGCGGGATACTGAAGGAATCGTCGTTTTTCCGGGCTTTTTTGGTTTTACAAAAGATGGAACACTAAGAACCTTCAACCGGGGCGGTTCTGATATTAGCGGCTCTCTTGTTGCGGCAGCCATCAATGCCGAGCTGTACGAGAACTTTACAGATGTCGATTCCGTTTTCTCAGCAAACCCTACTGTGATCGAGAATCCAAGTGGGATTGAAAAAATGACTTACCAAGAAATGCGGGAGCTCGCCTACTCAGGCTTTTCCGTCTTTCATGATGAAGCACTTATGCCCGCTTTTCTACGCTCGGTTCCTGTCTGTATCAAAAATACGAACAATCCCGATGCACCGGGCACAATGATTGTCAGTGAGCGCGACCATTCAAAACAGCAAGTTGTCGGGATTGCGGCAGATAGCGGTTTCTCCACCTTGTTTGTCAGCAAGTATTTGATGAACATGGAAATCGGTTTCGGACGCCGTTTGCTTCAAATTTTGGAGGAAGAAGATATTTCATTCGAACATACACCATCTGGGATTGACAACTTATCTGTCATCATTCGGAGTGAGTATTTATCCGAAGAAAAGAAAGAACGAATTGTCCGTCGTGTACAAGAAGAGTTAGATGCAGATGACGTGCATTGGAGAGATATGGATTATTCCATGGTCGTTCTCGTGGGTGAAGGGATGCGTCATACGAAAGGATTGGCCGCTCGTGCTGCCACAGCAATTGCAAGGACCGGCTCGAATATCGAAATGATCAACCAAGGCTCTTCCGAAGTGAGTCTCGTCTTTGGGATTAATAAAAAAGATGAAGATGTCGTTTTAAGGGAATTATATAAAGAGTTTTTTAGTAATGTTGCAGTAACTTCACGATGAATTATAAAATGCGACACCTGGCCGTTGCTCAGGTGTCGCATTATTCATTAAGAAGACTAACCGTTTTGATAAAACTCTTTTTCAATCCGTTGAAGATAGTCGTTTTGGTTTTCTTCGTCTTGCTGAGGATACGTTTCCATCAAAACAGGGATCAGCTTCTCCCATAAAGTATCCATGACGTAAAAGTCTCGATCAAATACATAATCCAGCTCTTGCAACGTGAGGCCTAATGCCTTTGCATATTTTTCTTTCTCTTCCGTTTGTACAACTGCAACGTTCTGATCGATATACTTCGTCACTTCCTCTTGGAAAATAGTTACTTCCTTATTTCGCGAATATCTTCCTCCACCGCTTGAATTATCCGCTTTAATCCATTTTTATCACAAACAAAATCCAACTCATCTCCATTGAAGCGAAGGACTGGGATCCCAGGATGTTCTTTTTCAAACCGTTCCATAAATAAATGATAATCAGCAGCCAGTTGACTTAAATAAGCAGGATCTATACTTTTTTCAAACGATCGTCCTCTTTGGGCAATCCGTTTCATAAGTGTCGCCTGACTGGCATATAAATAAATGACGAGATTCGGGACAGGCATATCCTTTATTAGAATGTCATATATATCCTCAAACTTTTGATAATCATCCTTGCTTAATGTTGTTTTCGAGAAAATCAAATTCTTAAAAATATGATAATCTGCGACAATCGGCTTATTACGCATTTTCTTTATATCCGACAATTGCTTGTACCGATTGCATAAGAAAAACATCTCCGTTTGAAAACTCCAAGTTTCGATATCCGTGTAAAAATCACTTAAAAAAGGATTTTCATCCACAATTTCTTTCAGTAACTCAAATTGAAAATGTTTCGCCAACTCTTTGGCAAGCGACGTTTTTCCAACGCCAATCGGACCTTCTACTGCGATGAATGGTCTCATTATAGCCCCTCTCTCTATCCAATGATTAATTGCACCACGGCGTAATTATGTCTAGACCCAGTAAGGAAGTTTGAATGCTTATACGTAATCTTTTTCTACTATCTCCAATGCATCCGAGTAACGAGCAGTTTTCTCTTAATTACTGACCGACTGTCAAGAATCGCTACCAATTATTGTTTTACTTTTTGTTAAATAAAATCCCCAAACTCTTATAAGTCTGGGGATCTGATTATATTAGTTGGAAATATGGTCTTTCCAATTGTAGTATGTTTCATCGTTAAAAATATTGACTGTTCTTTCATTGATCAAAAGAGTATCTTCATCTATCCATTTGATATTAGCAGAACCGACACGGTATTCCCAATAGACTGTTTCATCATCAAGACCTTCCACCTATCTTTATCTTTTTACTCTTGAGGTCGGAGTCTTATCACTCACAGGACGTGCTAATGCGGGATAAACCTCTAAAACAAAAAGATGATGAAATTATCTTTTTCATCATATCATAACCACATACCTTTGTTATAAAGATCAATACCATGTTATATAGCCTCTGTATCAGCTGGGTCATCAAGATCACGATTATAAAGCTGATGAAACATATTTTGTTTCACGTGAAACAATTCCAAAGTGTACAATTACGTTATACTGTAATAAGAGAATTTGCAATGTATATGGGAATCGTCCTTTCGAAGGGCTATACGATTGCTAAGGAGAGATAAATTTGGATGGATTTGAAAAAGATCAAAAATATATGCAGTTAGCAATTAAGGAAGCGAAAAAAGCAGAAGCGTTAGGAGAAGTCCCGATCGGTGCAATCATCGTTCATGCAGATAAAGTCATTGCGAGCGCATACAACTTAAGAGAAACGACACAAAATGCGACCACTCATGCGGAACTGTCCGCAATCCAAGAGGCCTGTCGTAATCTTGGTAGCTGGCGGCTTGAAGAAACGACACTGTACGTCACGCTCGAGCCTTGTCCCATGTGCGCAGGTGCCATTTTGCAATCGCGAATTCCACGCGTCGTTTATGGAGCGCGAGATTCAAAAGGCGGATGTGTCCATTCTCTTTACCACTTGTTGAATGATTCCAGATTCAATCATGAATGCGAAGTAACTGAAGGTATATTTGCAGACGAATGTGGTTCACTTTTGACCAATTTCTTTAAAGCAATTCGCAAAAAGAAGAAAGACATGAAAAAAGAGGCGTCGCCGGAAAACGATTAATAATCCGGCGTGCGCCTTTTTCTTTGTTATTTAGTAATTTTTTCTTTCCCACCCATATATGGACGTAACACTTTAGGGATGACAACGGATCCGTCTTCCTGCTGGTAGTTTTCAAGGATGGCAGCCACTGTCCGACCGATTGCCAGACCACTTCCGTTCAGCGTATGAACGTATTCAGGCTTTGCCCCGTCTTCCCGGCGGAAACGGATATGTGCTCGACGTGCTTGGAAATCTTCAAAGTTCGAGCAAGAAGAAATTTCACGATACGTATTTTGCGTTGGAATCCAAACTTCGATATCATACTTCTTCGCAGCAGTGAATCCTAGATCCGCCGTACACATATTCATGACACGATAAGGAAGCCCCAATAACTGCAATACTTTTTCTGCATGCCCTGTCAGTTTTTCCAATTCATCATAGGACTGTTCTGGCTTTACAAAACGGACGAGCTCGACTTTATTGAATTGGTGCTGACGGATTAAACCACGTGTATCACGGCCAGCAGATCCAGCTTCTGAACGGAAATTTGTGCTGTATGCCGCGAAGGCTTGCGGCAACTGTTTGCCATCCATAATTTCATCACGGTAAAAGTTTGTCACAGGGACTTCAGATGTCGGAATTAGGAAGTAATCTTCTTCCTCGATCAGAAATGCATCCTCTTCAAACTTTGGTAACTGCCCTGTTCCTGTCAGGCTTGTACGATTGACCAAGTAAGGTGGTAGCATTTCTTCATAGCTATGTTCTTCAATATGAAGGTCCAACATGAAATTGATTAAAGCACGTTCCAAGCGCGCGCCAAGCCCACGGTAAAAGACGAAACGACTTCCCGTCACTTTAGCTGCCCGTTCAAAATCAAGCAGACCGAGATCTGTCCCAATTTCCCAATGCGGTTTCATTTCGAATTCAAACGTAGGTTTTTCACCCCATGTCCGCACCTCGATATTATCATCTTCACTGTCACCTACCGGAACGCTTTCATGTGGAATATTCGGAATGCGGAATAAGATGTAATCCAGTTCTTCCGCCACCTCGTGAAGTTCCTCATCCAGCTTCTTGATTTCATCCCCCACTTCTCGCATGCGGGCGATCACTTCATCAGCATTTTCTTTGTTACGCTTCATCTCTGCAATTTGTCCAGAAACTTTATTTCTTTCGGCTTTCAACACTTCCGTTTTCGCAATTAATGCTCTTCTTTTCTCGTCGAGCTCTTCAAACTTATCCAGATCAGTTAAGTCTTCTCCCCGTTTCGTAAGCTTTTCTTTTACCTCTTCAAAGTTGTCCCGAAGTCTTTTAATATCAAGCATCTAAAATTCCTCCTCAATATGTTAGCGATGATAATGAACGAGCTGTCGGCCGCCAAATGATGACGTCTTGCATATTCTTCCGGTAATTCCTTTCATTCACAACAAAAATAGCCCCCGTCCCTAAAAAAAGGGACGAGAGCTACCCGCGTTGCCACCCTGATTGACCGGACAAAAGCGTCCGAATCCTCTTGCTTGAAATAACGGCTCAATGGACCGGCACAGACCTACTGAACTGTTCGGTCAGGCTACTCAGGGACGGATTCGCAAATGTTTTTTACTGACTCGCACCGGCCGCCAGCTCTCTTAAAAAAACGGGTTTGTTACTGCTCCCCATCATCGTCTCGAATTTGAAATTATAATTACTGTACTACATGACTTAATTTTTGGCAAGTTAGAGAAACCTGCAACACCAGGTCTCCCACGAATCTTTTCCCCTCCATTAGCTACGCTTAAAATGATAGACATACATGTCTTCCAATCGTGGTTCAACATTTACTGCCTTCGGGTGTGGTTGTTGCTTGGCAATACACCGGATCTCTACACGTGATTGTTGCTGATGCATATTAATGATTGGATATTCGTCCGCATAGTAAGCAAGTTCCCCTTCAGGGATGATAAACGACCATACTTGATTGCGTAATGATTCAATCATTGTTTTAGGGCACTCTTTTTGAATGATTTTTCCTTCTTTCAGAAAAACCACTTCATCCGCAATCGATTCGACATCTGAAATGATATGTGTAGACAAAATAATGATTTTATCTTTCGCTAACTTGGAAAGAATCCCTCTCAACCGAATTCTTTCATTCGGATCGAGCCCTGCTGTCGGTTCATCCAGTATTAAAATGGATGGATCATTGAGGAGCGCTTGGGCAATCCCAACCCTTCTCTTCATCCCGCCTGAATAGCCTTTCAACTTTCTCTTTTTCACATCATCTAGCCCAACAAGTTCGAGCAATTCAGCAACACGTACTTGCTCTTCACTTTTCGGTAATCCTTTCAAATTCGCGACATAGCGCAAAAACTCTTCAGCTGTAAAATGTGTATAGCCATTGAATTCTTGCGGCAAATATCCTAACTTTTCTCGGTAACTCATGCCAAGTGTAGTAATATCGCGATTGTTAAATAACACTTGTCCTTCGGTCGGTAAAATAATATCAGCTAAAATACGCATCAATGTGGATTTTCCAGCGCCATTTGGCCCAACGAGCCCGTAAATGCCAGCTGTCATTCCGAAATTAATCTGTTGCAATGCTTGAACATTTTTAAATCGATGGGATAGTTGCTTTATACTTAAAATCAACGCTCATGTCTCCTTTTTTGAATCATTATTGTAAGTCCAGCCATCAAAAGTAATAAACTGATGTACCAAACGAATACTGGTAGCAAATTAGCATCCGTCAATACTTCCCTAGTGGCCCGCATTAAATAGGAAAAAAATCCTTTCTCCAAAAACCATAAAAAAGAAAAAGGCGCTAACATATCGCCCCGCAATGGATAAGTCAAACCAAATAAAATGCCGACAATGATGATCGTGGCAGCCTGTGATTTTGTAATAGTCGAAAAAAATGCACCGAATAGAGCGAAGCCCATACTGCCAAGCCAGACGTAAAGTATCGCTTGAAAAAACAAACCATTCATAATGTCGTCCATTGCATACTCAAATGAATTAAAGATAAAAAATAGAGACAATTGAATGAATACAAATACACAAACTAATCCACTCGTAAATAACATAATACTTGCAAGTCTCACGTGAAAAATCGTCCGCTTCCCAAACTTCGTCGTCTGGACAACTTCTTTGACATGGTGCTCCTCATCCAACACAAAAAGCTTCATAAGAAAAGCGAGAATGATCAAACCGAGTGTAAGCGAGCCAATTACGCTCCAAAATGATGGGAGCTTATCTAAATAGCGAGCACTGTCTGTCTGTGCGGCAAAATATAAAATGATAGACCAACTCACGACAACTATACCGAGACATCCTCCTAGCCACGGGGTGCGGAGTAACTTCCTAATTTCCCATCGCAACATATGCTTGTCTTCTCCCGATTCGTAAGTTTAAAACAAATAAAAGACCGCTAAGTAGAATAAAGAATAACAGGACGCCTGACATCGAAAAGAAAGAGTCCTCTCCAGCATAGTCTTCCAAGTAATGGAAACTTAACATACCGCTGAATCCAAAGCGATAAATGTAATTGAAAAGAACACCGATTTGTGATTCAGAGAGAAAGTAAAACCTGTAGGTAAGTTCACCGAACAGAAAAAGGCTACCTGCTGTAATCATGACCAACGCGCTTCTTTGAATGAAGAGAGACAAACTGAAAATGAACAGTGCAAACACATAACTAGCCAATGTAAGATAAATAATTTCATACGCAAACATTTCGACAAAGAAAAGCTGCTCATTCGGTGTAGGAACATTGTGAACACGTTGTTCAATAATCCGAGTGAAAGCGCCTGTAAATTCGTACTTCGTTAATAAAACAAGAAAAGCAACCATATGAAAATATAAAGTGACAAGCAAACAATATAAGAAAACAACAATTTGTTTGGCAACTACTAAATGCAATCTTCCTTTTGGATACGTTACAAGGAGTTCTGTCATACGCTGTTCCTGCTCAACTGGCATCACTCTTGCAGTACCGACAACAATCATAGCGGCTATCATGAAATACCCAGCCCATGGAATTATCTGTATTAAGTCCCGCCAAAATGATGTTAATATATAGGAGTCATCGAATGATCGTGATATTATCACAAAAAGAATTGTACAAATAACCAATGCAATATAGATTTCTTTTTGCCTCGTAAACAACTTTTTCAATTCGTAACCGATCATATTAAAAAGAGTCATAGGAAATACGCTCCATTCGCCATATTTTAATCCATTGGTACATGATCAACGCGAGCAATACAATATTAAGCAAGATGTAACTAGCACTTTTCATATGAAAGAAAAAGATACTCTCGTTCATATAAATCGAGAAAATAGTAAAACAGGACCATATTAAAAACAATGTCGACCATGAAGACCTCCCCCGATACTGGATACTCATCTTTAAAAAAATTGCGTAAATAAGTAAAATTGGCGTCAGCCCTTGGACGATAAGTAAAAAGTTTTGTGTGAGAGACAATGAGGAATGTAGGAGCAACACGCCGCCAAAGATTCCCGTATATGTCGCCATACTCAGAGCAAAAAGAGTCACGACTCTTGCAAATAATAGTTGCTGAAAGTTGTATTTATAAGTTGCTTCTAATTCCCTCATGCCATCATCATTCGTTTTGATCACATGCCAGCCTAAATAAAACAAAGGAAGTGGCGATAGGAAAAGCGAAAAGATCCTCTCATCTTTCATATGAAGAGAAGCGGAAAATCCGAAATACAGAAGTGCAATCAGTACAATCCATTGAAGTTTGTGGCGTGTGAGGAGCTCTACCACGCTTTGATGAATAAGCTTCTTCAACACTGCCGCATGACTTTCTTGCTGAACAGGCATCATTGTTTTTAATTGTTCAATGAGCTCCCTTTTTCCCTCTTTTACATCTGCGTGAATTTGGTAAGCCCGAAGCTTCGTCTCCACGTCATCATTTGTCAGTTTTGTACGCCTCACTGTCGAACTCTCCTTTCTGTAAAGCTTTTCTTAGCTTTCTTAATCCTTGAAACAAGCGGGACTTTGCAGTTGGCGTTGAAACGCCTGTAATGCGCGCAATTTCTTTTGCGGTGAAGCCGTGATAATACTTTAAAATAATTGCACTTCGCTGCATTTGCGGTAAACTGTCCAATATCTCTTGGATAAATGCTTGCTCCACATACACTTTTGTAAAGTCTTCAACCTGTTCTTCACTCGTTATGTACACTTCTCTATTTTGATTGCGAAAGCTATTCATACATCGATTATGTGCAATCTTGTAAAGCCACGCTTTAAAATAACCTTGTTCCTTATAGGACGGAAGAGCTTTCATCATGGACATAAAAACGTCTTGCGTAATATCTTTCGCTTCTTCATTTCCTCCTTTGATTCGATAAATGTATTGAAAAATTTCATCGTAATAGCGATGAATAAGAATTTCCAATGCCGCTTCATCACCACTTTGAATACTTTGAATCAAATCTGCATCCGCCACCCATTTCCCCCCTTCACCTACTTATACAACACATCAAAAGCTCAAAAGGATTTAACATTTATAAAATACTTTTCAATCGAAAGTTAAGCTATTTTCATTAAGTCTATCTCTCCATGCAAAATAACGCTCATCCACAAAAACCGATGAGCGTTAAAAATATGGTGTTTTAATGTTATGCACATTGTGGATAATCAAAGCAACGATAAGTTATCCACATTCTAAAATAAATATTAGCTATCAAATCCATTGTGAATAACTGAGAAGTGTGTTATGAAATGGATGCCAACGACAAAAAAATACCCTATCCTATGTATGAAACCATAGAACAGGATACGATTCTTTATAGACTACGAACTGCCATTCTTTCACTTTCAGGCAATGCGCTCATTTCAATCCCTTTCATCGGTTCGCCAAGGTCTTTCGACAATTCAATGAGCAACCCGTAATCCTGGTAGTTTTCCGTCGCTTGTACAATCGCACGCGCGAACTTCTCCGGGTTTTCCGATTTGAAAATACCCGAGCCGACAAATACACCATCTGCCCCAAGTTCCATCATTAACGCCGCATCCGCAGGTGTTGCAACACCGCCTGCTGCATAATTAGTCACTGGTAAACGGCCTGCTTTTTTAATTTCAAGCAATACTTCGTACGGAGCGCCCAAAATACGCGCTTCTGTCATAATTTCTGCTTCATCCATGTGAATGAGCTTGTTTACTTGACCATTCACCATCCGCAGATGACGTACCGCCTCAACGATATTTCCTGTGCCCGGCTCACCTTTCGTACGGAGCATTTTCGCCCCTTCACCGATTCTTCTTGCCGCTTCCCCAAGATCTCGTGCACCGCAAACAAACGGGACTTTGTATTCGCTTTTCAGTAAATGGAATACGTCATCCGCTGGAGATAACACTTCACTCTCGTCGATAAAATCTACATTCATCGCTTCAAGCAAACGGGCTTCCGAAATATGTCCAATTCTTGCCTTCGCCATGACCGGAATCGACACAGCCCCTTGTACTTCTTCTACAATGCGTGGGTCTGCCATTCTAGCAACCCCGCCTGCCGCTCTTATATCAGATGGAACCCGCTCAAGTGCCATCACCGCTACTGCACCTGCCGCTTCCGCAATTTTCGCTTGTT
Organism: uncultured Sporosarcina sp.; assembly: GCA_948469885.1. Taxonomy (GTDB): domain Bacteria; phylum Bacillota; class Bacilli; order Bacillales_A; family Planococcaceae; genus Sporosarcina. The sequence continues at coordinate 18,007 of CAOKMT010000037.1, forward strand.
CTGCATTAATAACGTCCATAATGACGCCGCCATATCTCATATTCATTTAACCTTCCTCCTTTTCTTATTATTTAGTATACTGGAGTTTGACCATATTAAAATACTCAGTTGAATAGAAATCAAAGGGGTCAGATGAGGTGAAAGTAAATGGAGATGCTCGTCATAGAGCTTGACAAAAAAGAAGAAATACCACTTTATGAACAAATTTATGAGCAAATTCGGATCGATATCACGGAAGGAAAGTTACCGATCGGTATGAAGCTACCTTCCAAGCGGAAATTAGGAGAGTTTCTCGCCGTCAGCCAAACAACGATTGAACAGGCATATGCACAGCTGCTTGCGGAAGGGTTCATTTCCTCAATCCCTAGAAAAGGCTTTTATGTACAGGCTATCGAAGAATTGGCCTATGTCGAACCGACTTATCAGCCATCCAAAAGTAGCCTAACGAAAGAAAAGTGCGTCACTATCGATTTTTCTCCCGGCGATATTGATATGGATTCTTTCCCTTTTGCCTTATGGCGGAAATATGCCAAAGAAGTGATCGATGAATCCTCGAAAAGCTTATTGCTACTTGGCGATCCGCACGGTGATCTTGAAATTCGACGGGAAATTGCACGTTACCTATATCATTCTCGTGGCGTCGATTGCACACCCGAGCAAATCATCATCGGGTCAGGGACCGAACAACTAATGCCTCTTGTCATTCGTCTACTTGGCGAACATGCCACATATGCGATCGAGGACCCCGGCTACCCATTGACACACCATGTCTTTTTTCATAACGACCGTCAAGCGATCCCCATTAAAGTAGATGAGGAAGGAATCGACGTACAAGCCCTTCAACAGGCCGAAGCGAACGTTGTCTATGTTACCCCTTCCCACCAGTTTCCAACCGGTACAGTGCTATCAGCAGCGCGTAGAACAGCATTGTTAAATTGGGCTTCTTCCCATGAAGATCATTTCATTATCGAGGATGATTATGACAGTGAGTTCAGATATGCAGGCAGGCCCATCCCTGCTTTACAAGGAATGGATAAAGGAGACAACGTCATTTATTTGAGCACTTTTTCCAAATCACTTATGCCTTCTCTTCGGATCGCTTACATGGTGTTACCCCAAGTACTCCTGAAACGTTACAGAGAAGCGTTTATCCATTACTCATCGACGGTTCCAAGACTCGATCAACATATTCTCGCTGGTTTCATGGCGGATGGTCATTTCTCCCGCCATTTAAATAAAATGCGTAAAACATATAGAAGAAAGCTTCATACATTGACGGAAGCACTTTTACCTTACGCCCCTCGTGTTTCTTTTTCCGGGGAAGAAGCTGGCATGCATATTATTGTAACCGTCCATACAACGCTTTCCGAGGAAAAGCTTAGTCAAAAGGCGACCGAAGCAGGTATCCGCATATACGGTCTCAATAAATACCGAACGTCACCTGTTGACCAAGAACCCTCCTTTCTAATCGGATTCGGCGGCCTCTCCACCGAAACGATAAAAACGGCAATTGAAAAGTTAATGGCCGTATGGAGTATAAAAAAAGAGTGTAGACAAAGTCGAACATGACTTTGTCTACACTCCATGATTAAGAAAATAATCCTTTCACAAATCCTGTTGTACTACTCCAAACCCCAACAAAAAAGTCCCCCACTGCACGCATCGATAGTTTAAACCATCCTGCTTTATCGACCGCTTCTGTTGTGACAACTTCAGCTGCTGTATGTTTTGATTCTATGAAGCCGTAATCCTCGCCTTCCGTCTTCACTAGCTCAACATGGCCGACAACCGTATCTTTTTCAATCGGTGCCTGAAGCGCCCCGTCCGTTAACTTCGACTCGTCAATGACAAATTCAGGTTTGTATAAATCTTTTTCACTCGTTTTCACCATCATTCGAATCGGTTCCTTTACTGCAACCGGAACGGAACTTCCTTTTCCTTTAATCACTTTCAATGTTTCTTGATCTTTAAATGTATATCCAGCGGGAACGAATTCCACTTCCGTAAACTGATTAAATCCATAGTCAAACAGCGCACGCGTTGCATCGAAACGCGATTTATGAGAATTGGTACCGTTTGAATCCACTGCGTTCATGACGACGCTAATAAGACGCTTCCCATCACGTACAGCTGTCCCTGTAAACGTATGCCCTGCAAAATCGGTCGTACCTGTTTTCAAACCATCGACGCCCGGATACTCATAAACAAATCCAGGAAGCATAAAATTCCAGTTATCCATCTTAATCGCATCAGATGTTCCCTCACGGAAGATCTTCGTGTTAATGCTCGTCGTTTCTAGTACTTCCGGATAATCTTGGATTAAATGATACGCTAACTTTGCAACTGACTTCGCAGGCATGACGTTTTCGTCATTAGGACCTGTTCCAGCAGGATGCATCCCTTGGAGATGGGAGTTGTTTAAACCTGTCGTATTGACAAATTTATAATCTTTTAATCCTATTTCTTCCGCTTTTTCATTCATCAATTTCAGAAACTCAGTTTCTGTTCCTGCAATCGTTTCTGCAATGGCAATCGTCGCAGCATTGGCAGAATAAATCGCAAGCGCCTCATACAATTCTTTAATCGTATATGTGCCATCCGCTCGTAACGGGACGTTACTCAACCGACGATCTTGAGAAATGGCATATGTATAATCAGTCACTTTATACTCTTGATCCCAACTGATCTTTCCTTCTTCAATCGCTTCAAAAAGAAGATACTCTGTCATCATTTTAGTCATACTTGCAATGCCTAAAGGAGCATCTGCATTCTCTTCATATAAAATCTTCCCACTATCTGCATCTATCAAAATTGCACCGTCGACATGTATTCCTAATTTGTCATCCGCATAAGCCGGCGTCATACCGATTGTCGTTATCAATAATAATGGTATCGCGAACACTGCCATCCATTTTCTCATTTGTTGTTTCAAAGTCCTACCTCCGTAAATACTATTTCCCCGCAATCATTTTACCATAACTCAGATAGGCATGGGAAATTTAAATGAAAAAGCATCTTTCCGCTCACATATAGACGCTGGAAAGATGCTAAAGTTCCTTGATAAAAAAATATGATCAAAAAAGATATCTGTTAGGAAAGTGTATAGTTTGGTGCTTCTTTTGTAATTTGGACTTGGTGTGGGTGGCTTTCACGAAGACCCGCGCCCGTCATCCGGATGAACTGTGCGTTTTCACGTAGGTCATGTAGGTCTTTCGTTCCGCAATAGCCCATGCCTGCTCGAATACCCCCAACCAACTGATGAATCGTATCAGCCAAATCGCCTTTATAAGGAAGACGTCCCTCAATACCTTCGGGAACGAGTTTTTTCTGGTCGTCTTGGAAATAACGATCTTTAGATCCTTTTTCCATCGAACTGACTGACCCCATTCCTCTATATACTTTGAAACGACGACCTTGGAAAAGTTCTGTTTCTCCTGGACTTTCCGATGTACCTGCAAGAAGGCTTCCGAGCATGACAACGTGCCCACCTGCCGCCAGAGCTTTCACAATATCACCGGAGTATTTAATACCGCCGTCAGCAATCATCGTCTTCCCTAGCTCACGTGCGACCGCTGCACATTCGTAAATTGCTGTAATTTGTGGAACACCGACACCTGCGACAACACGTGTTGTACAAATCGATCCAGGACCGATTCCGACTTTGACAACATCTGCCCCCGCTTCATAAAGCGCTCGTGCTCCTTCCGCAGTAGCGATATTACCTGCAATAATAGCAAGTTCCGGAAATTGTTTTCGAATAGTAGCTACCGTGTCCAGTACACCTTTTGAATGACCGTGGGCTGTATCAATCACGATGATATCCACTTCTGCTTCAACAAGTTTTTGAACCCTTACCATCGTATCAGAGGTAACACCGACAGCTGCACCGGCTAATAGGCGACCTTGTTCATCTTTAGCCGCTCCCGGAAATTCAATCACTTTTTCAATATCTTTAATGGTAATTAAACCTTTTAAAATTCCTTGTTCATCAACAATCGGAAGTTTCTCGATTTTGTATTGTTGTAAAATCTTCTCCGCGTCATTGAGAGTCGTGCCAACGGGAGCTGTCACCAAATTTTCCTTCGTCATGACCTCATCAATTAGAAGTGAGTAATCTTGGATGAATCGCATATCCCGGTTTGTAATAATTCCGACGAGTTTTTGCTCTTCAGAGTTATTAACAATGGGTACACCAGAAATACGGTATTTCCCCATAAGATGTTCAGCATCAAACACTTGATGTTCAGGCGTCAAATAGAATGGATTTGTAATCACACCGTTTTCAGAACGTTTAACAGTGACGACCTGTTCAGCTTGCTCTTCAATGCTCATATTTTTATGGATGATGCCAAGGCCGCCTTGACGTGCCATTGAAATGGCCATTCTTGCTTCTGTGACTGTGTCCATTCCCGCACTAATGATCGGAATACTTAATTTAATTCGCTCTGTCAAATGAACGTTAAGCGATACATCTTTGGGCAAAACATCAGAAGGTCCTGGTACTAGTAACACATCATCGAACGTAAGTCCTTCACGTGCAAATTTTGATTCCCACATTCTAATTATGCCTCCCTAGGTCTGTTTTAATATTATCAAGATGTTATCAGCCTGTTTTAGGACTGTCAAGGTTGTATCGATTAATAAATGTATTCAAATTATTCTACCAAATCCTTAAAAATGTCCATATATATAGCTTTACAAAAGTGTCTCCACTTCGCTGCACTAAAATACTAGCATAGTAAGAAAGTCAGGTGTATAGCTAGCTTCTGAAGACTTCTACGCTTGTTTGTCATTTCTAGAGAGCAGGAAGGCTCAGGATCAACATGCAGTCCATTAGTTAGCCCTAAGACTTCAATAATGTCACTTTCTACTTTTACTGCAATGGACATACTCCTAATTGCTTGTCTATCCCGTTGTCAGGAGCAGTAATCCTAAATAAAACACAAACAAAAAAAGCCACTACCTATGGGTAATGACTTCTTTAGTGCCTAGCAACG
>CAOKMT010000038.1 GCA_948469885.1 uncultured Sporosarcina sp.
GCATAACCCCGTAAGAAAGACTGTTTAGAAAATCAGTTTCCTGACATTCTAAACAGTCCCGTTTTAAAACAAATATGATCGGCTAAAATTCTTCACCAACGTCATTTGACAAAGAACCAAAAAAGAAGCGAGAATGTTCCTTCTCGCTTCAGTACCTTTCGTGGATGATAAGTCAATCCGCACTTTCCGTGTCCCCAATATAATGGGCGGACGCCACTTTCCATCCTTCTTCTTCTTTTGTCAACACCGTTACTTGACGACCGCTTTGATTCGTCTCTAAGCCAGTTGATAACTGCTTCATCGACGTTTTCAGTTTCGCGAAAACTTGCGCTTCCGTATCGGAATATTTGACAATCGTCACATCAGACGCTTCACGGGAAAGATCGAAATTCTTAAATGTATCTTCCATATACGTCCGTTCTTCCGCTTTATCAAAACTTTCGGTCTCGTCCGATAACGTATCTAAGTATTGGTCGATTTCTTTTTCATTGAACGCGTCGATATAAACGTTAAACACTTCCAAAATACGTTCCTTCTCTTCAGGCGGTACACCTGCCGCTTCTTCAATTGTTTCACCGGATAAACCAAATCCGACTTTTTTCTCGTCGACTTCTTGCTTATCATCGACGCCATGATCAATCGCGCCGTAACCGTTCGCCGCTTCTCCATCATTCACGGACCCATGATTAGACGTTTGCCCCTCATCCTTCGTACATGCAGCCAATAAAAGGATCATAGCCCCAACAACCATGAACCATCGAAACTTTCTCATTGCTTTTCCTCCTGAGCATAGGAAAAGGCCACTCCAAGCGGAAGGCCTTCTCTTTTTTTCACCATACCTTATTCATTACTTTACTTCAACCCAACCGTTTTTAATCGCCGAAACAACCGCCTGCGTTCTGTCATTAACGGCCATTTTTTGTAAAATACTGGACACATGATTTTTGACGGTCTTTTCGGAGATGAATAGCGTTTCTCCGATCGTCCGGTTGCTTTGTCCATCTGTCAATAGTTGTAACACTTCACACTCACGTTTCGTCAGCAAATGGTACGGTCTGCGAATTTCATTTTGCTGAAATGCGCCTTTATGCTCCCGTTCACTCAGTCTGCGGAACTCCGTCACAAGATTATGTGTCACTTTCGGATGTAAGTAGGAACCGCCTGTTGCCACAACTTTAATGGCTTGTACAATCGCTTCCGCGTCCATCTCCTTCAACATATAACCGAGCGCTCCAGTTTTCAACGCATGCGTTACATAAGATTCGTCATCATGGATCGATAACATGATCACTTTTGCGTCGGGATGAGTTTGTAACAAACTTTCAGTTGCTTCCACTCCGTTCATACGTGGCATATTGATATCCATCAAAATAACATCTGGAGAATGTTCTTCATAAAGAGAAGCTACTTCAGCCCCGTCGTCTCCCTCTGCGACCACTTCAAACGAATCTTCAAATGCAAGAATTCGCTTAACGCCTTCGCGGAATAATTGGTGATCATCTACAATTATAATTTTCGTCTTAGTCGTTCTCATTTTTGATTTCCTCCCAAGTGTACCTAATCCTCAATCACGTTGTTTTCAAGTGGTATTGTAAAATGAATCATCGTCCCGCTCCCCGGCCTGGCGTTCACTGTCATACTGCCTTTCAGCAAATCGACACGCTCCCGCATTCCGATAAGCCCAAACGATTTATCCTTTACTTCATTTTTATCGAATCCTATACCATTATCTTTAATGATAATATTCATTATATCGTGAAGCCACTCAATCTTCACCCAAATGTCCTTCGCTTGTCCATGTTTTAGTGCATTTGAAACTGATTCCTGCACAAGCCGGAACACAGATACCTCAATATTCGTATGAAAACGCCGTGCATTTCCATAGTTTTGAAAATGAATATCCGTCTCCTGTTCAAGGTTATCCACTTTTGTTAAGTATTTTTTCAAAGTAGGAATCAAGCCAAGATCATCAAGCGCCATCGGGCGAAGGTCATATATGATCCGACGCACTTCCGAAAGTGCATCCCGCACTGTCCCTTTAAGCTCCGAAAGCTCTTCAAGTGCCGGTTCTGCACCTTTTTCTTCATATGTTTTTTCAATCAAGCCTGCACGAAGAAGCACATGCGCTAACATTTGTGCAGGTCCGTCGTGAATATCGCGCGACAACCGTTTCCGTTCTTCTTCTTGCGCTTCGATAATCCGAATGGCAAAATCTTGTTTATGCTTTGCTGTTTCCAATGCTTCGCCGACATTTTTCAAATCAGAAGTTAAATAATTGCTCACGACGGCAACTTGATTGACGAGCTGATCTGCCCGTTGAATTGTTTCAAGAAGCGCTGCAAGTCGTCTTTCCAACTCATCTCTTCGTTGGCGAAGCTGTCTTTCTTTCATCTGGTTGACTGACAATCGGACGTGCAGTTTATTGGCGACTTCGTATGCTTCTTTCACTTGCGGTTCTGAATAATGCATGAAATTTTTGGATACATCGGCGAGCCGTTGACGTGCCCGACGTGATAAACCTTCATAATAATCATTTTCTTTAATCAAGTCATAAATATCTGTTTTGACAATTTCAAGCTCTTTTTTCATCTCTTCAAAGCTTTGTCGACTTTGTTCGCTTATAATAAAGATATCGTTCTTCGATTGGTTTATCGTCCGGACGACACTATTAAAAATTGCGTCTAAAGCTTTAATATCAATTGCATCGTTCATCAATAATTCTGTCCCTCCCGCTTGAAACTTGCAAATAGCCAGATGATAGGGAATGGTAAAGGAGTAGGGATCCCTTACACACTGCATTTATTATATCACTAGAAAGCCAAAAAAATATTAAGTTTATATTACAAGTATTCGAGGTGTCCTACATGCGAAAAGATTATTTTACAGTGAAAGCATATGGTGAAAGTGAGTACGTTATTCAAAAGTCCCGATTCTTGACATTTGTCCGTCGCACGGAAACAGAAGAAGAAGCGCTAGCATTCATCCAAGAAATTAAAAAATTGCACCATGCAGCCACACATAACTGTTCAGCTTATATGATTGGCGAGCATGATGAAATTCAGAAAGCGAACGACGATGGTGAGCCTTCCGGAACTGCGGGTGTTCCCATGCTTGAAGTATTGAAAAAGCAAGGGTTAAAAGACACGACTGTCGTTGTGACCCGATATTTCGGTGGTATCAAACTGGGTGGCGGCGGTTTGATTCGCGCGTATGGACGCGCCACAACCGAAGGCATTACAGCTACTGGCGTCGTGGAACGCAAACTCCATCATTTGATGAAAGTGACGGTGGATTACACCTGGCTCGGAAAGGTCGAAAACGAAGTGAGACAATCGGCATATCCCCTCAAAGAGATTACGTATGCAGAAGGCGTCGATTTGTTCTTGTACGTTCCTATGGCGGAAAAAGCGACGTTTACGGAGTGGGTTACCGAAATGACGAATGGGCAAGCGGTGATCGCATCGACCGACACGGAGTTCCTTGAATTTGACGTTTGAACATCATTCGGCAAACTTTATTGCAACGGTCTTAGATTAACTTCTGGATTTGATCTGGACCCGGTCGCCGACACGTAATTGAATATATTTACGTTTGACGAAAAAAGTAGTATAATGAGTAAAGTTGTACAATTATGTGAGATGAAACTTTACGTATGTGAAAACGTCTACTTAGTTGACTGAGGAATCGTCACTTATAAATTCAGTAGTGAATAGACACTCCCTACTGAGTTCGGAGGAACTTAGAATGAGAAGAAAAGAATATAAGCGGGCACGAAAGCGTGCTTCCGGCAAGAGACTTGCTTTAAAAGTATCGATTTTTGTCGTCCTTTCCGCTTTTCTTGCCGTCGCTGTCTATGCTGTCGCTTTGCAGAAAAAAGCCGCAGATGCAGTAGATCGTGCATACGAAGCGGTAGACGATCGAGAGAAATCAGATTTGCGCGATGAAGCTGTTGAACCTTTGACAGATAATGTTTCCGTCCTTTTCATCGGTGTCGATGAAAGTGACAAAAGAAAAGCGGAGCATAGTAGCACCCTGTCGGATGCCTTGCTTGTCGCGACATTGAACAATAAAGATAAAACGGTGAAGTTGTTGAGCATTCCCCGAGATTCTTACGTCTATATTCCCGACAGAGGGCGCAAAGATAAAATCACACATGCCCACGCTTTCGGCGGGACACGAGGAACGATTGAAACTGTGGAAAGAGTGCTCGATATTCCAATCGATTATTATGTGAAGATGAATTTCAACGCTTTCATCGAAGTTGTCGACGCACTTGGAGGCGTTGAAGTCGAAGTGCCTTATGAGCGAATTGAGCTGGATGAAAACGATCGCCGGACAATCCATTTACAACCTGGTTTCCAAAACTTGGACGGTCGACATGCACTTGCGCTTGCCCGGACTCGGAAGCTCGATAGTGATGTTGAACGAGGAAAACGTCAGCAAATGATTTTCCAAGCACTTCTTGATCGGGCGACCTCTATTACATCGATCACGAAATACGGTGAAGTGATCGATGCAGTAGGCGATAACATGAAAACGAATATGACGTTCGATGAGATGAAATCGTTCTTCGCTTACGTCAAAGGCGGTTTGCCTGAAATCGAAACACTTAACTTGGCAGGAACGGACGATATGTCAACCGGGATATATTACTGGATTTTGGACGAGGAGAACCTCGATCTGGTGAGAGATGAAATTCAAACCCATCTCGGCATTTCCGCATCTTCCTCGACATTGACCGACGGACGTTCCAGTCTCACCACTCCGAACGAAACAGCAGACGAAGTCACTTATGGCGATTAATGAAAACAAGCTTGAAGGAGAATATTTTCCCTTCAAGCTTGTTTTCATTTCCTTGGAAATAAGCAATGCCAATGAAGCTCACCCAGCCCGTCACCGTATTCGCCACTTGTCCTTCTCCACCAACCAAAAAGGTTCTAAGTCAAATGTTGAGGGGAAATCTCTTTAAGACTAATGAATGAGACAAAAATTAGCATCCTCTTCAAACGCATCTGTCACCTTTCTGATCTACTTGTTTCTCAGCAATTCAAATAAAAAAGAAACGGTGATCACATGTCTTTTTTATTTTCGTGATACTCCAACAAATATTACAGAACAAAAAAGACTGGATGGCTTTCACGTTAATTGAAAGCCATCCAGTCTTTTTACTTGCCAATCATTCGGACAAGGTTCAAGATCGGTCGATAGTTCGCCCCTGCGAGTCCGATCAATTCCACGAACAATTCGACAGCGAGAAGCATGACGACGAGTAAGATAATAGAGCCCCAAACTGTTGCTTGCGAAAACAGAATGGCAGCTACTCCAAATAAAATAGCCAGTCCATAAATGATTAACACGGTTTGTCTATGTGAAAAGCCGATTCTCAATAAACAATGATGTAAGTGCGACTTATCCGGCGCTGAAATCTTTTGTTTCATACGAATACGACGAACAATCGCGAAAAATGTATCAAAGATTGGAACTCCGAGCATAATGACTGGGATAATGAGTGAAATCATTGCAACGCTCTTAAATCCTAACAATGCGAGCACTGAGATCATGTACCCAAGAAACAATGAGCCCGTATCCCCCATAAAAATTTTAGCTGGATGAAAGTTAAAAAACAAAAATCCGAATGAACTTGCTGCCAATATTGCAGCCGTTGCCACAACAAATGGGTTTGGCACAATAATAGCCATGACAGAAAGTGCCATAAGGGCGATTGTTGAAACCCCCGCTGCAAGGCCATCCAATCCATCAATCAAATTAATGGCATTCGTAATCCCAATAATCCAAAGAATTGTAATCGGTATACTTAAATAGCCAAATTCCAACTGACCCCCGAACGGAAAATTGATAAACTCAATTTGCAACCCGCCCCATGTCACCACGACAATGGCAGCGGCCAGCTGACCGAGCACTTTCGCTTTTGCCGTAATCTCAAGCATATCATCGAGAAAACCTGTCACCAGAATGATGGCTGCGCCGACGAGAATCCCTGTTGCATGACTATCTTCAGGACGTAACAGTATGTAACCGATTAAAAAAGCGCCAAATATAGCAAGTCCGCCAATACGCGGCATAACTGACATATGAACTTTCCGGTAATTCGGGTGATCCACTGCTCCAATACGGAAAGCGAGCTTTCGGACAAGCGGAGTAAGTATGATCGATGCCACAAACGCAACAACGATTGCTAGAAATAACATGTCCTTCCTCCCTAACAAAAACGATATTTTACTAAACCACCAGTATTATAGCATGGATGAATAAAGAAAGCATCTTTACTCAAAATGTTTTTTTATGTCGATCTGTAATGTTTGTTATGAATGGGACGAGCGGGAAGGGCAAAAGTTCCCCTTGCTTGATAAGTGAGTTGTTAAACCCTTAGCGTATCCCGGTCAATGAAGGGTCTACTCCCTACACCGGAGCTAAATGCCGCTGCTTTTCGTGGGCGTCTTCCCCCACAAACAGCTCCTTCATTCTTCTGCTACATAAAATTGACTTTCATCTTTATACGCCTATACTCCCCTGTCTGCTCACGGATATGCCAGAATTCTTACCTAGCTGTTGGAAATATTATCTCGTAGTAGTCATTCGACCATCTTTTTGCTAAAATGGGAACGTGTCCTTGATTACGGACTGAAAAAGGAGCGTTCATTTATGTTATCGATTTTTAGACGTTCGAATAAAACGAGCGAACGGCAACTTCGAAGGTATCGAAAAGTTGTCGATCAAATAAATAAGCTAGAACCTAAATATGAAGAAATGACGGACGAGCAACTGATAGAGATGACTGAAACGTTGAAAAGCCGATTGCAAGCGGGTGAAAGCGTTCGTGCCATCATCCCTGATGCTTTTGCAGTCGTGCGGGAAGCCTCCAAACGAATTCTCCATATGCGTCCGTACGACGTGCAATTGATCGGCGGAATCGTTTTGACGGAAGGAAATATTGCGGAAATGCCGACAGGTGAAGGTAAAACACTCGTTGCCGCACTTCCTTCCTATGTCCGCGCACTCGAAGGTAAAGGCGTTCATGTCATTACTGTAAATGATTACCTTGCTAAACGGGACTTCGATCAAATCGGTCAAATCCACCGATTCCTCGGTCTCACAGTCGGTCTCAACTTGCCATTAATGCAAGGTCCTGAAAAACAGGCGGCTTACGAGGCAGATATTACTTATGGAGTCGGAAGCGAATTCGGTTTCGACTATTTGCGCGACAATATGGCGTATCAGCCGGAAGATAAAGTTCAACGGCCTTATCATTTCGCTATCATTGACGAAATCGACAGTATTCTAGTCGACGAAGCAAAGACGCCACTGATTGTTGCGGGTAAAACCCAAGCAGATCCAGCTTTGTACCATATTGCAGCACGACTCGCTAAACGGTTTAAAGCCGGAGAAGATTTCGACTTCGATGACGAAACGAAAGCAACGTCATTAAGAGATACGGGCATAGAAAAAATTGAGCGCGCTTTCGGTGTCGATAACTTGTACGAACTCGAACACCAAACGCTTTATCACTATGTCATCCAAGCGGTTCGGGCACATGTCATTTTCACACGTGATGTTGACTATATCGTCAAAGAAGACAAAATCGAGCTCGTTGACATGTTCACGGGACGGATCATGGAAGGTCGGACACTTTCCGACGGCTTACACCAAGCACTTGAAGCAAAAGAAGGCGTCACCATCACTGAAGAAAACAAAGCCCAAGCACAAATTACGATTCAGAACTATTTCCGGATGTACCCTCAGCTTTGTGGTATGACAGGAACTGCAAAAACGCAGGAAAATGAATTCCGTGATGTGTACGGGATGGATGTCGTTCAAATCCCAACAAACAGGCCACGTGCACGCATCGATGCCTCTGACCTTGTTTATAGTACAATCGACGAAAAATACAAAGCGGTGGCAAAAGAAGTCGCAGCACGCAATGCAAAAGGGCAACCTGTCCTTGTCGGAACGACTTCAATTTTGCAGTCTGAAAAAGTAGTAGAATACTTGGATGCACATCAGCTAGAGTATAACTTGCTAAATGCGAAAAGTGTCGAGCAGGAAGTTCATTTAATTTCTCAAGCGGGCCAGCTCGGTCAAATTACAGTGGCAACGAATATGGCCGGTCGCGGGACGGATATCGTACTAGGCGAAGGGGTTGCTGAGAAAGGCGGTCTTTTCGTACTCGGGACAGAAAAACACGAAAGCGTTCGAATTGACAACCAACTTCGCGGTCGTTCTGGACGCCAAGGAGATCCTGGAGAAAGTCGTTTCTTCCTATCACTTGAAGATGAAATGCTCAAACGGTTCGCCAAAGATGATCTAGAAAAATTCAAAGCGAAAATGGAAACGGATGATGATGGTCTTGTCTTGAACGAAGATGTTCACGAGTTGACGGAACGGACACAACGCATCGTCGAAGGCTATCATTACTCTGCCCGTGAATATAATTTAAAACTGGACGATGTGATCAATGATCAGCGAAGAGTCATTTACACACTGCGCAACCAAGTGTTGAACGGCGAAGCAACGCTTGACATGTTGAAAACAATGTTGCGGGAAACTGTCGATTTTGTCGTCCATGAAAGCTGTTCGGAAAATGCTAGCCCCGACGATTGGGATTTCGAGCAAATTGAGCGAACGATGAATGCATTTTTACTTGAGCCTATCACCCTACCAAGAACGCTCGAAAAAATCCCCGATATTATGCGGGAACTTGAAGAGCCGCTGGCTAAGTTACTCGCCTTTATCGACACCTTCGCAGACAATGAACGCGTCCTACAAGTAGTTCCGCACGTCATGCTTTCCCATCTCGACCTTACGTGGGTGAAGCATCTTGAAGTGATGACTCGTTTGAAAGAAGGTATTGGTCTTCGGTCCTATTCACAAGAAGACCCGATGCGTGTCTATCAACGAGAGGGACTGGAATTATTCGGCGGCCATTACCAGAAATTACGCCGCGATATCGCTGTCGAAGTGATCGGCTTCATGAAACAAATTAAAGAACAACAGGAAGCCTAACTCTATTACCAGAACGAGACATCATGACACCTAGCGCAATTGATGAGCTAAAAGAGACGATCCTCATTTTCAAAAGGATCGTCTCTTTTTTCATACGCAAATACACCTGTAAAATAGGCATCTCCGAATAGCATCACCAACTACCGTAGCGCTATATAATAGAAACGAGTTCATAGCATGATCAATTCGTCTCGTTTACATAAGCTTGAAAGGGGTATAGAAGTAGCACAACTTAAGAAAGATTTAGAGGGAGGGATTGATTGTGCAACAAGAAGACCGCTTTTCGGAAGATGTGATTAAAATATTCCACAACGCAAAAGGTTCGCTGCGACATAAAATTGTGGAATGGACGAACGATTATGAAGCATTCCACGACTGCGAACAAGACAAAAACTATTGGAAAACGGCTTATCCCCCAACTCCCTTTGACCATGCAGCTGGCGAATATGAACCACTTCCTCAAAAAGAAACATCTTCACTTTCCGCCCCCGAAGGAAGTCAACATACATTAGAGCTAGAGACGCAATCATCGGGTGAGTTTCATCCCCGTGAAAGGACCAAGAAAACTAATTCTTTGCCTACTCACAAAACTGATAGGAAGTTCCCCTAGTCATTGTCCAAAGTAAGAGAAAAGACCACTTCCCTAACCAATGCAGGGCGTGGTCTTTATCGTTCAATCAAAGTTTAAATCTGTAATGACTGTCAGATCCTTATGTTGGAGCAATTTCGTAATGGGCCATTCCGCAGTCACATGTCCTTCCAACAATTTAGCAAGCGCTGCGCGTTTTTTCTCTCCAAATGCAACCAAAACAATTTTCTTTGCTTGCATAATTGAAGCAATGCCCATCGTCACCGCTGTATGTGGGATTTCTTCGTCGTTATCAAAAAAGCGACTGTTTACATGAAGCGTCGAGTCCGTCAACTTGGCGACATGCGTAACTGAATCAAATGGAGTCCCCGGCTCATTGAACGCAATATGGCCATTTTCCCCCACTCCAAGCAATTGGATGTCTAACGGATATTGTTGCAGCGACTCTTCATATTGTGCGCATTCCTTCTCTAAATCCGCTGCCATCCCATTTAAAAGATGAATTTTACGGAATGTTTTCTTACTAAAAAGATGTTCATTCATAAAATAAGCATAACTATTTGGGCTATCCGCATGAATCCCTACGTATTCATCGAGATTGAATGTCACGACATTTTTAAAATCTAGATCCGACTCCACCCATTTTTCGTATACGGGAATCATCGTGCCGCCTGTCGCCAGACCAAGCACATGAAGTCGATCACTTTCAAGTTCTTTTTTGAGTAGCTGAAACAAATTCTGCGCCCCTTCTTCAGGGTTCGCTACTTTCACGAGATTAAACATACTCATCATATCAACCGACTTTCAATAGATTTATTCCACGTTTCAATTGTAAATACCGTATCCAGTATGGTCAACTTTAACCTTGCATTTACATAAAAAAATAAACTTTGGAATCTTTTCACACTTTTTTCCTTTATTTTATGCAAGATGACCATAAATGTGAAAATCCCCGTAAACGATTCATTGATCGCTTACGAGGACGTTCGATTAACGGCTACTTGCTACACGTTCAACCGCTTCAGCAACATTTTGATGGACATTTGGATCCAATGGATGGGGTACAAGATCCCCCGATTTAGTACTGTCCACAATTGCCCGAGCCGCGGCGATTAACATCGGATACGTAATCTCTTTCGCATGAGCATTCAATGCACCACGGAAGATACCTGGAAATCCGAGAATGTTATTGACGAGACGTCCGTCGGCAGCGAATGCAGCACCGGCTTCCAAGGCAATTTCCGGTTTGATTTCCGCATTCGGGTTGGATAAAGCCAATATGATTTGCCCTTTTCTTACCAATTCAGGCTTAATAAGGCCCGCAACACCTGTTGTTGCCACGACAATATCAGCAGAAGCCATTAAGTCTTCCAATGAATCTTCCACAATTCCGCCGTATTCTGTTAGCCGTTCACATGCCGCAGCATCCATATCGACGCCACGTACTTCCTTTACGCCATAAGCCATTAGCATCCGACTGATCGCAAGTCCCGCTGCCCCCAGTCCTACTTGTCCAACAACGGACTCTGAAAGCTTGACACCCGCTTGTTTACAAGCAGAAATAACCGAAGCTAATGTCACGACTGCTGTACCGTGCTGATCGTCATGCATAACCGGGATTGGAAGCTCCGCCTTCAATCTCTCCTCAATTTCAAAGCAATGCGGAGAACCAATATCTTCCAATAAAATACCACCGAATCCTTTGTAAATATGCTTTATCGTTTGAACTACTTCGTCTGGATCGCTCGTGTCTAATAAAATCGGAATCCCGCTAATACCAGCAAACTGGTCAAATAGCACCGATTTCCCTTCCATAACCGGCATCCCTGCAACAGGACCAATATCGCCAAGTCCGAGAATGGCAGTCCCGTCCGTTACAATGGCAACCGTATTTGAAATCCCGGTGAAATATTTCGCTTGCTCTGGATCTTTTTTAATAATTTCACATACGTTCGCGACACCTGGCGTATAGACCCGACGCAAATCGCCGAGAGAACGGATTTCCATCTGACCTTTCATATGAATTTTTCCGCCTTCATGTGCTTGTAAAACATCATCCGTAACAGCAAGGACCTCAATTCCGTCCCCAATCGCATTGATGGCTTCCACAATTCTCTTCAAGTGTGCTTCATCTTCACTGTAAACAGTTATGTCACGTATTGTCGATAATGCACCTATTTTAATCGTTTGGATATCTCCTATATCCCCTTCTAATGTACCGATCGCTGTTGCCACTTTCGCAAAATTCCCTGGCACAGAAGGGGTTTCAACGATAAGATTACGTATAAATTCAGATTGTTCCATTGAGTAAACCTCCTCAGGTATGTATCATATAACTCATTTTACATGGAAAGTAGATGCTCGTAAATTGATTTGACCTTCTGAAATTTCACTCTTCACACTTGTCGTTTCTTCGACTATCGTACTTCAGTACAAGCTTGTCGGTACGCCGATTAGAAAGCACTATAAAAATATAATTTGAAACTTGGTGCAAACCGCCACCAGCAATCCTTTTCTATCTCCTAACATAATCTACCATATCGAATAATTGCGTATTACTTAAAATCTCGTGACGTATTGTATATAATGGAGAATGGTGTAAAAGATTCATAATTATTCAAGGGGCTGCTCTTACATTGACTTTACAAAAAAACTTCATTATCGGTCTTATGCTGTTTGCTTTATTCCTCGGAGCGGGTAATATTATTTTTCCACCTGCACTTGGACAAATGGCAGGAGACGAGCTGTTCATTTCCATGATTGGATTTCTGATTACGGGCGTCGGTCTTCCTCTTCTCGCAGTGCTCGCTGTCGCAAATGCAAGCGATGAAGGCGGACTAGAAGCCATTGCAGGAAGAGTACATCCTGTTTTCGGAATTATTTTTACAATGATTGTCTATATGGCAATCGGACCGTTCTTCGGCATCCCAAGAACCGCCACAGTGTCTTATGAAATTGGAATCATTCCTTTTCTGCCGTCAAGTATCACGGAAGCAGGTTGGCCACTCCTTCTTTTTACTGTTTTCTTTTTTGGGGTGACGGCGGCGATTGCATTAAATCCCGCTAAACTCGTCGATCGAATCGGAAAACTATTGACGCCTGTTCTGTTCATTGTGATTGGGGCTCTTGCCATTAAAAGTGTCGTGACGCCTATGGGTGAAATCGGCTCAGCTCATGGTGATTATGCGATACAGCCATTTTTTCGCAGTTTTGTTGAAGGTTACTTGACGATGGATGTCATCGCAGCGCTCGTCTTCGGGATTGTCGTCGTTAACGCGCTAAAAATGGAAGGCGTCACAAAAAAGCCTGCAATCTTAAAAGCAATGATCTTCGCTGGTCTAGTTGCAGCTATCGGCCTTTCATTTGTCTACATATCACTAAGTTACATCGGAGCGACGAGTGTCGAAGCAATTGGCTTACAAGCGAATGGCGGAGCGATTCTTGCGTTGGCATCGACTGTGTTGTACGGAACTTCGGGAACTGTCATTCTTGCGACAACAATCATTTTCGCTTGTGTAACGACAGCTGTTGGGCTCGTTTCGGCTTGCGCACAATATTTTGAGCGAGTTTTCCCACACCTTTCCTATAAGACATATGTATTCATATTTGCCGGGTTCAGCGCAGTCGTCTCGAATGTCGGCTTAACTCAACTCATCGCAATCTCACTGCCTGTTTTAATGATGATTTATCCGCTAGCGATTGTCCTAATGCTTCTGTCATTCATCGACAAATGGTTCGGACGAAAACCTATTGTCTATATTCTTGCACTATTGGCAACTGCTTGCGTTAGCATTTTTGATGGATTACTCATTGCGGATATTGATGTGGTACCGGTTACCTCTTTACTCGCCCACCTCCCCTTTGCTGAACAGCAGATCGGTTGGCTCATCCCCGCGATTGCAGGAGCGGTGCTTGGCATCATCATCAGTTTCTTGGCACCCCAACGTTTGAAGCGGAATTTTTAAATGGACCTAGCAATGTTTCTGACGAAATGAAGATACAGTTACGTCGAGACGTAATGAATCGATAAAACCGACCTTTTCATGGACTGGGTCGGTTTTGTCTTTTAGGGATTATGTGACAGAACAAAGAGACTCCTTCTTTCAAAAGGAGATGTACGGTGAAGTTCTTCTGATTTGCTGTTACCTGGTCATAAGTTAATACTTTTGCTTCCCTAATATTTGACACTCACCACATGGAATCACCAGAACTTTATAAAGTAACCCCATACCAAATGATTTTTGCCAGCACCTTCACTTCATCGATACTCTGAATTGGAATGACCTGATCATAATAGTTTTGATTCGTTGACTCAGCGCTCAACACGATCACTTCTTGAGATTCGTCTTTTCTAAAACGACGAACCGCATATTCCCCATTAAAATAATAGACGATGATATCCCCGTTTTTCATGTCCGTCACTTCTATTTTTTGCGCGATGACCGGCGCGTTTTCAGGAATAAGCGCATTCATGCTTTTCACAGTAATTGTAAATGCAAAAAGTCTGTCATCCAGCGCATACTTTCCTAGAAAACTTGCAGGCATTTTTACATATTCAATATCTTCCTTATCGAGCGCCTCAAAAGGTGGCCAATCGAGCGGCTTAACCGAAGAATAAAAAGGCATACTAATCGTATTCACATTCAAATAAATATTTTCTTTAAAGAAATATTCCATCGGGACATCAAAGTAATTTGCCAACTGTTGTAAAGCTCCTGCTCTTGGAAACTTATTTCCTTTTTCCCATTCAGAAATGGTCGCTTGGCTCATGCCGATCGTTTCGGCAAGTTCAACCATCGTCACTTCCTGTTTCTCTCTCAAGCTCTTCAAACGCCTTGAAAATAATTGTTGTACGACATTTTTCATGATGAGAACCTCCTATAACTCGCATACTCACCGCTTGATAGAGATGCGGGTTGCTTTGCTTGTGAAAAAAACTAAAATTTACTTTTCTTACAATTGTTCTTGCGGTATCACTTTTAGTAATATATTATTATGTAAAAAGGGGGGACGGGATGATGTCATTTGACAATAAAGTGCCATTTTATCTGCTTCAAACACTCTCTTCATTAAAATTGAAATACGGGATGGATGCTTCAGGATTAGCTAGTAAGTTAGGTGTAGATATAGCCACTTATGAAGAATGGGAAAGAGACTCTTCTAACATCCCTTATCACTACATTTTAAAATTGGAAGAAATCTTCCAGATGCCAGCGAGATATATTTACTTTGGTAGTGATATAACTTTAAGTAACCCTGAAAAAAACAATAAAAATTAACCGGCTTGTACAAATCTTGAATCCCTGTCTAACTCAGTATGCATCATGTTTTTCAAACATTCTCTCTAATTGTCTGGCATACAAACGCTACTGTCAACGAAGGTTTTTAGAAATCTAATGCTTCTAATCGTATGCCATAATCGAAGGAGGTTCTGGATGAAGTGCACAATTTAAAGGACGTGGAATCCGTCATCGCAAAGATGATCGCCAATCAATCAAAATCCCGACCAACAGATAGAGTAGATGCCCATGCGATGATAAATGAACAATTAATCGAAAATATCTACTCGGAAACCATTATTCCTATATATCAAATGTTACACATTTTATATGATGAATGTAAAATTGACAGTGAACAATTTAACAAACGGCTGACATCATTAACGAAATTGCTAAAACTAATTGAAGGACTTCTACCCAAAGATAGCGCTTATCAATACATTGCAATTATACAAGTCGACGATGTCCAGCAACACCGGGTATTTTTAAATATCATCCAAGATCTTCTTCATTTAGAACATATCTACCCGATTGTTACAAGTCTTTCGATCTCACCTCATACGATCAAACAGCTTACGGATACTAGTAAGATGAGCAATTTAAGACGGTTGGCTCTTCTTCATTCAATCGCTCACCGCCCTCAAAAAAACTCGGTGAATTTAACAAATGCAAAAGTTAAAGTCGTCCATCCCCATCAGTTGACGAAGTTTATCCGTACCTTTCCTTATCTACTCGGCCAATCAATCCGGATTGCCGATTGGCTATTTTGAAACATTGTATACATAAGTTTTCCGTGCATTTAGTCAATCAAACTTTTACATAAATGATTTCTTCCTCAAGTTTAAATGATTCATGCCAAATTTGAACGACAAACTTAGTAGTCTATCGAAATATTGAATTTTTCCGCGAGAGCAGATATAGTAAAGAAAGGTTTCCTTGTCCAAGAAGGGGGAAGAAAGATGAAAAAAATAGCATTTTCAGCAGTCGCAACTACCGCTTTAGCGGCATTCATCGCAACGGGGAGCGCGGAGGCAAGTACCGAAACGTATACTGTAAAACCAGGGGATAGTTTGTGGAAGATTTCTTCCCAATATCAGATGACCGTTGACGAGCTTAAAAAGCTAAACAGACTTACATCCGACATGATACGTGTCGATCAGAAATTAAGTGTTACAGCACAAATTTCAAGTCAACCCGTTGGTGAAAAAGCGCCAGTCTCTAAACCACCAACAACACAGCAGCCGAGCAAACCAACACCTGCTCCTGCCCCAAGTGTAAATAGTGGGACCTATATCGTCAAAGCGGGAGATTCCTTATGGAAAATCGCTTCCCATCATCAACTGTCAGTCGAAGATTTAAAAAAGCTCAATCATCTCGTCTCTGACACGATCTATGTCAATCAAAAACTTGTCATTACGTCAGGTAAAGTGTCCGACTCAAAGCCGAGTATTCAACCGGATCAAAGCGGAAAACCCGGTCAACAAACAAATCCTAGCTCACCGGGCCAAACAGCACCTACCGATAACGTCAATTCTTCTCCGACCACTAAACAAGTGCAACAAGCAGCCGTCAATATCTCGCTTCCCCTCGCCGGAACGCCTTATGTATGGAGCGGAACGACGAAAGCCGGCTTCGATTGCAGTGGATTCATCCATTATGTTTTTAATGCAGCAGGTCTTGACGTAGCGAGAACGGATACAATCGGGTTGTATAGCCGTTCGTATTATGTGGACAAGCCAGTACCTGGTGATTTAGTCTTCTTTGAAAATACATACCGCAGCGGTATTTCACATGCGGGTATTTACTTAGGCGAAGGTAAATTCATTCATGCAGGCACAAAAGGTGTTGAAATTGCTTCCTTGGACTCGTCCTATTGGAAAGAAAAATTCGATGGCTACAAACGTTTTTATGCTTTGGATTAAAGAAAATTAAAACCGTCACACAGTGTTTGTGTGACGGTTTTTCATTTTGATATTTTTCATCCAGAACCGAAATAACAAAAACGATTCCTTACCGATGACTTCTTAAGTTGGTCACTTGACCGTGAATTCTGTGATATCATCTTTTACCATATGGACGCCTGACGTATTGGAGATAAAGTGAGTCGCAACGAGTCGGTAAGAGCCCGGCTCATAACCACCCGTTGGTGCAGAAATCGTCACTTGACGTGGATCAGATCCCGCTTTCACTGTTACTTGTTGTCTGACGCCATAAACATCTTCTACATAGATGTATCGATTTGTCAAATAAGCAGCGTCCATCGATTGTGTGAATGTTATTTTAAATTGTTTATCCGCCTCTTCTTGACGTGCAGATGCAGACGGCTTAAATACTGTGTTCTTTATCGGAGAATCGGTATAGATTGCTTGTAACTGATCAAACAGCACGTATCCTTTATCTTTTTTCGCTGGAGACGTTTCTGCTACGTATATTTTATTCAACTTGAATGGCGCAACTGCCGTAGCAGGGATGTCGGCTTCTACATACTTCCATCCTGTCCAATCCAGCTCCCCGTTCCCTGTGAAATCCACGGTGAATTCTTTTCCGTCCGCTCCTGTCATATTCCCGCGTAACCAATGACCTTTGCCATCACCATAAACAGCAAGTCCTATCTTTTTAGGTTGAGCCGGGATTTGAAATCCATTTTTCCATACAACATAAGCCGCGGACGTATCTTCTTTGAACTTCGTGAAATCATAGGCTAACTTAACAGCCCCCTGCTTATCAAACGGTTGAATTTTCGTTTCCGTCGAAATCGTAGCAGTTGCTCGAACCCCTTCCGTACTTAACCCTGTTGTCGATTCGAACGAGCCGAGTACGAGCGGTGTCGAAGAGACGGTTACAGGAATTGACACTTTTGCTGAACCGAACGTTCCGGTAATCGTGCCGCTTCCGTTCGCATTGGCAGCTTTAAAGACACCATTTTCCACAGTGCCTAAATTTCCGCTCACTGTCCATTTAACAGCTTCAGGATTAAAAATCACTTTTTGCTTGTTATTAATGCCGTTCACTTTCAGCTTGGTCGTTTCACCTGGTCCTAATCGGATTTCAGTCGGTGTTGCCACTAGCTTTTCAACTGTATCTGTCACTGTAATCGGGATCGACACTTTTGCTTTTTCATAAGTCGCGGTAATGGTACCACTACCTGCTTTGACACCGATAAATTTATTGTTTTCGATTTTACCGACACCGTTCGAGACCGAGTTCAAAACAAGTTTCGAAGAGTCAGCTTGCCCAACGACGTTATAGTATTCATCAAGCACATCGCTCACTTTAAATCCAACGGAAGCACCGACCCCGACGACACCTTCTTCCGCCTGTGTTACTTTAGCTTGCACTGCTTGTCCATAAGGCGCCGTACTGATCGCTTCTAATATCGCAGAGATGGAGCGTTCTGAGCCGCCAGACGGTCGATTGACAAGCGTTGGATAGACATTCCCTTGTCTTCTTGCCACCATCGCAGTCGAGCCGCCACCATCAAGATTGATCGCATTATAAGCTCCGATGGAGACTAAGTAATCAGCGAACTCTTTCAAACTCATCCCAGAACTAACACCGCTCACGCCGGAATCGACCGTGACGAAATACGCATTATCGCCATTTTTATCTGTCGCTACGGCAGTTCTCGCAGTCGGCACCGACGCTTTCGTACTGTTCGGATCCATTGTCAGTGAAGCTTTCCCGTTTTGAACCAATAAAGGGCCTGAAGCTAACATGAATTTAGCATCTTTCCAAGCGTCATCTACGTCAATCTGTAAGTCGACCGTCGATCCGACCTTCAAGTCCCGGATCTTATCTACTTCTTCTTTTGATTGAGCAGAGATCACGTACCCATTTTTCGGGATCGCAGCGCTCGTATGTTGTCCATATGGCCGAATCGCCGTCACTTTGCCCGATAACTTCTCCCCGAGCATCATGTTTTGGTCAACACGTTTTCCAACATCCACGACAACTTCCAAGCCGGTTGGATTCGTACGCGTATGACTATATGCCCAACTCGGTGTATACAGAACACTTTCACCACTATTCCGTTCCCGGTTTAAACTCGTAAGGGCATACTCTTTTCCACTGTGGGAAATCGTGATGCCCATATTGTATTTACCAATTTTCGCTTTATTGTCAGCTGTCACTCCAAACGCGGCCGGCGTCTGCATGAAATCATTATAATTCGTTGACACCGAACCTAAATGGACGATCTTTTTTCCATCCGCAAGAAAATAAATCGGTTCGCTATTGTCAAAATGGAAAAAGGAAGCGTTTATCGCTCCAACGACATGATGTTCTTCTTTCGTATGTAATTTCGCCAATTCCGTTAACGTTTTTCTCGTTGTCAAAGGGCTTGGCAGGCCTAAATCGATCGTCGTATAAGGGCGTGTCAAATTGATCGATAACTGGTTGACCGTTTGCGATTTTCCATTAATCTTTTTTGAAACAGACGAATGATAGACCCCTTGCGAAGTATTCGCTGCCCCAACTTCTTGAATTCCGTGAATAAAGAGAAACAGTGAGACGATGAAAATAACGATTGTTTTTTTGACGTTCATCGGAAGCTCCTTATCTGTTCATGTATTAAGTAGAAACTAAATGACAGTATAGCATTTTCACATAATCTATTATATAGGTAAAATGGCTATGTCCCAAAACAAAGAAAACTCTTGCAAACATCGCTGTTCACAGAGTTTTCTTTTGGGCTTCAAACATAAAGTCTATATATATACTTTAAAACAGGTACTCTACTCTTTTATTCTAGCACACTATTAAACTAGTTGAAAGGTAATTCACTCAACATTTTCCACTTCTGGCGGCTCTATGCCAGTTGGTGTGTCGCCTTGATCTCCTCTATAAATAAATATGGAAAATTCACCCCTCGTTATATTTTGGGATGTCCCAAAGGAAGTCGGTTTTTTTCCAGTTGTAATATTATACTCCAATAGCGCTGCCACGTATGGTACATATCTTGGATGGACATCTGTAAATGGAATTGTTGTTGTTTTCGCTTCCAGTTGATAAGCGGAAGCAATTACTTTCGACATTTCACCACGTGTCATTAAATCATGAGCGGCGAAGCTTTTCTCTGTTTTCCCGTTCACGATGCCTTCAGCGAAAAGTGCATTCACAGCCCAAGCACGGTCTTTGGGAACATCAGTGAACCCCGCGTCAGCCAACGGATCGGTTTTAGAAAACCCTAGCATTGTAGCGATAATGACAGCAGCGTCAATTCTTTTAATAGATTGATTGGTTCCAAATTGTGTAGACGAAATTCCATTTGTATAGCCTTGTGCTACCATATGTGCGACAGATTCCTTATAGCGATCATTCACATCGGTAAAAGCGGCGGCATTGGTCTTATGTTGAAAAGTGATCGTACTTATGAACAATACAAAAGTAGATATGATTAAAATTTTTCTCATGCAATCTCCTCCACCCTTTATTTTACTAGAGTTTATCGAAAATTGCATGAGTCATTATTCTTAATGGCCAAGTTGTTCTTCACGCATCAAACTCTGTTATCTTCTCTTAGCTTTGATAACTCAATCCCTCTTCCTTCATCACCCAATGACGTAGAATTTTCTGACTTCAGATCTCTGTTCCTTGTCATAACTACATTCCTTAGCTATACTAATAGAATAAGGTGTGTGATTTTCTCAATATATCTTGAACGGAGTGAACGATGTGTTCAAGGATCATCGATTTCTTCATTACAATATCGCCCGTTTCCGAAAGGACTTAATTGCAGGGATTACTGTAGGGATTGTAGCCATTCCACTTGGGATGGCTTTTGCGATTGCATCGGGTGTCAAACCTGAATATGGCCTTTACACGACGATCATAGCTGGGTTTCTCGTTGCTGTGCTCGGCGGCTCACGTTATCAAATTGCGGGGCCCACCGGCGCTTTTATCCCCATACTGCTAGCAATCGTTCTGCAATACGGCTACGAAGACTTGCTTATCGCGGGTCTCCTTGCAGGCGTATTTCTCGTTATTATGAGTTTTGCAGGAGTCAGTAACTTAATCCATTTTGTTCCAAAGTCCGTCACAATCGGTTTTACGACCGGCATCGCAGTTATCATTTTCACCGGTCAACTTGGAAACTTCTTTGGTCTCACTGGGTTGGAGCAAAAAGAATTTTTTCACGAAGATATGATCGGCCTCATTCAACAATTTCATACGGTTAACATTTTCAGTATCGTGACCGCGGTCATCGGACTTGCCGTCATCTTCCTATTACCTAAAATTGCACCGCGCGTACCTGTTCTTCTCGTTGCGCTTCTGATCCCGACGATTCTCTCGGTACTTATTTTTCCAGGAAAAGTCGAAACAATCGGTTCTGCATTTGGCGGTATTCCAAGTTCTCTTCCCGCTTTCAAGTTTCCAGAGATTACTTTATCCAAAGTTGTAGCGTTGTGGACGTCTGCACTTGTCATTGCTGCCCTCGGTTCCATTGAATCTCTTTTATCCGCAGTCGTTGCGGATGGGATGAAAGATAATGGCGGGGAAAAACATAACTCCAAACGGGAATTGTTCGGGCAAGGGATCGCCAATATCGTCACGCCATTGTTTGGTGGAATTCCAGCAACAGGTGCGATTGCACGAACAGCAACCAATATTCGATCAGGCGCAGAAAGCCCCGTTTCCGGCATTATACAAAGTCTTTTTGTGCTCGCTTTCCTTCTTCTACTGGCACCGTATGCATCTTATATCCCATTGGCTGCGATGGCGCCGATTCTTATGTTCGTTGCTTGGAATATGAGCGCATTGAAAGTGTTTTTGCGCATTTTATCCGTTCGCTCTGGTGATTCTATCGTTCTATTCACTACTTTTCTACTCACTGTCTTCGTCAACTTAACTGTTGCTGTGCAAGTCGGGATATTGATTGCGATCATTTCGTTTTTAAGAAAAATGATCAATAAACTGGACTTGAAAGTGGAGAACACTTCCGAGGTCGAAAGGATAAAGTTTAATGACGGCGATGAGATTTCGTTAAAAAAATACATCGTGGAAGGGCCTCTCTTTTTCGGAACGGCCAAATCGTTTGAAGATAATTACCCGGCGATGTTGACTCCGGGTGTCAAAACGATCATCCTCGATATGGAACATGTATCCGTCATTGACGCAACTGGTGAAGCTGCTCTATCCGCATTGCTCGATGATGCCAAACGGGCAGGTATTACAATCGTTATTAAACGACTGCCGTCAAATAAAGTGACCCTTTTCAAAAGAAGCGGTCTATACGATAAAATCGGCGAAGATAACTTCTTTATGTAAAAACGCCTATCGCTGAAGGTGTGACCTGAGATAAATATTTTCCTCTGGGGCATGATTTGAGCGCAGGAACGACTTCTTTAGGCGCGAGAACAACTTCTTTAGGCGCAAACGACTCATGTTTAGGCGCGAGAACGACTCCTTTGGGCGCAAACAGTATATGTTTAGGCGCGAGAACGACTCCTTTGGGCGCAAACAGCACATGTTTAGGCGCGAGAATGGCT
>CAOKMT010000039.1 GCA_948469885.1 uncultured Sporosarcina sp.
AATCAGGATTGTCAAGATCGCGGTCAACACCGCAAGCACATTGCGTCGTCCATTCGGGCGATCCACAACGAGGTCGGAGATTTTGCCGCCTATCGGAAATCCGATGATGCCCGCCAAACCGTTGAATGAAGCAACCAATGCAGCTGCCATTAACGCGCCGCCGCCAAAATCTTTCACGATGGAAACGGACCAGAAACCGTAAAACCAAAGATGCCACATGATCGGAATGAACAGTAGATATAATAAAAACAGATTTTTATTCGCCAATAGTGGCTTGATCTCTGATTTTTTCGTCGCATACAAATACCAGATGAACAGCGGGCAAAGTGCAACGAGTATAAGCGCAATTCCGAGCGAAGAAAGCCCTAATTTGATGGAAATGAAATAGATGCCCATGATGATAACGAGAAAAACCGCAGAATAGATGGACATATAGAGCAATCCACTATTGAAGTCGGTTTTAATCCCGGGCGAATTACGATCTAGGGCAGGATCCGCCAAGTTTTTCGGCTTCATATATAAATAGATCAGCACCGCCACGACAAGCGTGATGGCACCTGTCACAAAAAAAGGGAATCGCCAAGCCGCCTGCCCCATGAAAGGTTCTGCTACGGTGATTAAATATGGAACCCCTAACGTACCTGCCGTCAACCCAATCGAAACACCAGCAAGGGCCACCCCCATTCCCAGTCCGACTTTTTTAGCGGGCGTATGGTAGGCGATATACGAGCGATCGTTGGAATAAAACACCCCTTCGCCGAGACCGAGAAGTATCCGGAAAATAATAAAGGCGATCAGGCCTCCCGCTAACCCTGTCAGCAATGTCGCGATTCCAGCCCAAACGATACTTAGAATAATGATGGCTCGGTAGCCGAATCGGTCTCCCAAATAGCCCCCGGGAAACTGCATCAGCATGAAACCTGCGAAAAACAAACTGCCGATCAATCCACCGATGCCATGTGGATTCGCAACGTCCGCAAAGAAAGAAACTTCGTTTTCAATCATGTATGTAACGATCGGCCCGGTCGCCGTACGATCGACATAGGAAACGAACCAACCTAAAAATAACATTCCCCAAATCGTATGATACCCTTGCCATTTTTCCTTTTTCATCTTTCCACTTCCATTTCCAGGATAAAGATAGAGCCTGTCCCACTTTCAAGGAGAGGCTCTATCAATCCCTCTCTCATTTTCCAAAGCAGCGCCTTGCAGGAATTAGCACCGATGGAACTGATTCGTCCATCGGTTGCCGGGTTTCATTGGGCCAGTCCCTCCACCGCTCTTCATAAGAGTGAGCTATGCGATTATGTCAGCTCCAAATATCGTTCGCAATTGCGATGACGTGGCGGATCTTCTCCCACTGTTGTTCTTCCGTCAGAAGATTCCCTTCCTCCGTCGACGCGAAACCGCATTGCGGGCTGAGACACAGTTGCTCAAGTGGCACATATTTGGAAGCTTCCGAAATGCGCGCTTTCACTTGCGCTGGGTCTTCCAAATCCCCGAACTTGGAGGTGATCAATCCTAACACGATGGCCAGGTCCTTCCGATTGACATGACGCAGAGGTTCAAAACCGCCAGAACGCTCATCATCGAATTCCAAGAATAGCCCATCCACATCCAAGCGCCCGAAAATCGTTTCAGATAGCTCTTCATAACTGCCGCTTGTCATGTAGGTCGACTGAAAGTTTCCGCGGCAAATATGCATTGTAATTAGTAAATCATCCGGTCGATCAGCAATCGACTCATTGATCGCCCGGGCACATAGTTGGGCAATTTTAGCAGGGTCTTGACCTTTCGCCTTCATCGATGCTCGCCCTTCTTCTGAGAAGAAGATCGCCCATGACGTATCATCGAGTTGCAAATAGCGGCACCCTTCCTCATAAAGTGCTTGGATGACACCACGGTAAGCAATAATCAAATCTTCGATGATGGCTTCGTCACTTTCATAAACACCTTCTTCAAAAGTTCCTCTAAAAAACAACATGTTCGGACTTGGGATAGTGAACTTCGCAACGGCATCGCCTGCGACACTTTGTAAGAACTTGAAATGGTCGATCATATAATGCCCGTTGTATTTAATTTTGTCTGTCACTTTAATGCCGTGCGCTTTCGTCTCCACTCCTTTAAATTTGAGTCCTTCTTCGGGTTCATAAAACTCGACACCGTCAAACCCACCAAGAAAATCGTAATGCCACCATTTCCTTCTGAACTCACCGTCTGTCACTGCTTTCAATCCGGCTGCTTTCTGGCTCTCCACAAGCTTGATAATTTCCTCATCTTCGATTTTTCGTAATTCCTCGGCAGTGATTTCCCCATTTTCCCTTTGCAAACGAGCTTTTTTCAAACGTTCGGGTCGCAAAAAGCTCCCAACATGGTCCCCTTTAAATGGTGATCTTGTCAATGTTTGTTCAGTCGTTGTTTTCGTCATAGTTGATTCCTTCTTTCTATTTTTTTATGTGTAGGTCACTTTTTCATCAGTCAAACTCGAGTTGAAACACTTCATTCTCCAGTACAGTAAACACTTGTCGCAAATCAGCGATCAAATCATCGGCCTCTTCCACACCGACGGAAAAACGTAACAATCGATCGCAAACGCCGCGGCGCAGGCGGTCTTCCAAAGGCATCTCCGCATGGGTTTGAGTTGCCGGATAAGTGATGAAACTTTCGACCCCGCCCAAACTTTCGGCAAAAGTGATCAGCCGCAAATTCTCCAAAAACGGACCGACCCACTCCCCTTCCTGAAGACGGAACGACAGCATCCCGCCTCTTCCCGTGTACAGAACATCCTTCACAAGTGGCACTTCTTCGAGATATCTCGCAATCTTCTTCGCATTGGCATCATGCTGCTTCATCCGTAAATGGAGTGTTTTCAATCCTCTAATGACCAACCAAGAATCGGTCGGGGAAAGGACAGCACCAATCGCATTATGTTGAGCAGCCAATTGTTCGCAAAGTGCATCGCCTTTTGCGACAACCAAACCAGCTAGAACGTCATTATGCCCGCCGATATATTTGGTGGCACTATGCAATACAATATCTGCTCCGTGTTCAATCGGTCTTTGGAAATACGGTGTATAAAATGTGTTATCTACAATGAGCAACAAGTTATGCGCTTTCGCAAGTTCCGCATAACGCACGATGTCAATTTCCTGCATTAACGGATTCGTTGGCGTTTCGATGAAAAGTGCTTTCGTCTGCTTCGTAATCAACTTCTCCGTTTCCTCCACAGATTCGAACGTCGAATACGTCGTCCCGATATCGTACGCATCCGAATATTGTTCAAGCAGACGGTACGTACCACCGTAAATATCCTCCGGCACAATCAATTCATCACCCGAACGGAACAAGGAAAGAACCAGCTGAATGGCCGCCATACCGGAACTGCAAGCATATCCTTGATCACCGGCTTCCAAAGCGGCAATCCCTTCTTCCAAAATCGACCGAGTCGGATTTTTCGTTCTGGCATAGTCATAGCCAGTCGATTTTCCAAGTCCGTCATGCTTATAAGCGGTCGATAAGTAAATCGGCGGATTGATCGCTCCCGTCCTCGGATCACTCTGATTGCCCAACTGAACCAATTTCGTTGCCAAACTATGTGTACTCATCGTCATCACCCTTTTCGTCAATAATCAATTACACCTCGGCGTAATTGCGTCCAGATTTTGAATCGAGCAAGCCCGATTGACTCCTTTCAAAATCTGTGACATCCGTCGGAGGCTTAGGCCAACAGGATGTTGGTCATGCAGGCGTCGCCACAGGACGTGGCGCCTTTAGCCTGCGTTAGTCTATCGTTCAGCGGGCGTTTGAACACCCGTTGAACAGTAAAACAAAACCACATTCATCTCACTCCCCATAGAGGTGGAAGTCTTCTGCTGAATGAAGATAAAAAGGGACCCTCTAGTAAGAAGAGGGTCCCCGAAAAATGTCATGGACAATCTTCTTATCTTCAAGGGAAAGCACCCCATTGGAATTAGCACCGTGCCGAAATAGGCTGGTTGCTGAGACGTCATCGGGCCAATCCCTCGGTCTCTCTTGATAAGAAATGAATATATGAAATTATTTAAAAATTCATTATCAATACTCTATCACAGGTTTAAATAGAATACAAGGTCAGTTTTCCCAAAAAGACTTAGCGTACTTTACAATTTACATTAACACAAAAAACAAATAACTTGGCAGCACTATTCAAATAGACTCCCACATGTATGACCTGCCAATTTCCCGTTGATCCTCCTTCTCGGAAAAATAGAAATCATATTCCTTTTCATATTTGATCGGGATCCTTTCGCCTTCGTCGTTAATGAAGACCATCTGATCCCAGCGTACTTCTCCCATCATGACGGAGAAAGCGTGCCCGCAAGTTGCGTTGGGAGGCCGTGGCTTTGCAAAATGAACAACATCGTAAATATGAGATGATAAATCATTATAGTCTGTAAACAGATAGTAGTTGTTCAGCAAATAAGCTCTCATGTTCATCACCTTCTCTTATCATCTATGTCTGATGGGCTCCACTTTCGGTAGTTCCTAGATACACTCGTAAGCATTCCTTCAATACTATTCTACCTATATTACTTATGCTTCACTTCCTACTCTCTATACCTATTTTACTAAACCCATTGAATCAGCAATTTTTTTGTAACTAGTGATATTTTCGCATAATTCTGGCAACATTTCTACCTATTATTTAAAAGTTTTTCAAGAAACCTATATTTCTTATGCATCTTATTTCATATTAGGAATATCCCTTAAATTAAACCCATTTCTTGTAGTGTCCTTTCTGCCAAAAGCGGGATAATATTATCGAATATATGTGTATCTCCTTTATGAATCGAATAGCCTCCCAAATATGAAAAATGATTTACTTTGAAGTCACTCATCCTTTCAAACAAGTCCAAAGCAAGCGCTTCATCACCTAGCTCCATACTGTATAATATGAGCCAAGCATAGATGGCAGGCGACTCATACGTGACGACCGCATTTTCGGAAAACCGATCGTATTGTCCAAACACCTTATTGTGTTCCTCGAATTCCCGCTTGATAAATCGGTAAAACGAATCTGTCGAAGCCCCGCTCTTAGCTCGGTAAAAAGCGACTAGCGCCTGATCGATTAAATTGATGTTTGTATCATACTGATACTGTTTTTTATGCACATGATAAGATTTAGGATAAAAAGAACTTTCCCCAGGTGCCTCTGTTAAAATCCGCATCATATTTTCATGAATGCTTAACTCCAGCAAACCTCTATCCACTAATTGCGACAATGCTTCAGGCTCGATATAAGACAGAGTAATGACTTCACTTGCATAATTGTCGGTCTTCACGTAGTAATCGGTTAGTAAATGTTCCATAACATTGAATTTCACCACGTAGCGGCTGATCTGATTAGCTGTTTTCTCATACCGTACATCCTGCCATTTCTCACTCGCTTTAAATAACGCTAAACTAATTCGTAAATCATCAACCAAAGCATTCGCAAACACTTCACTTTTGCCCTCTTCAGTTAACTTCCAATTGACAAAACCATTCTCTTCAAGAAAATACCGATTTAACTTTTCGTAGGAATCATCAAAAAGCATTCGATCGCCTTTCAGCAGGGCATATTCCATCCACAGTCCTAATGATTCTGATAATGATTCTCTGCCTTTTACAAGATCTACGTCTTCTGTTTCTCCATCTTTTATATAAGTCGCTAATGTGCCATTGTCATTTGTCAGCCATTTTTGTATGAACCCTTCTGTCGCGAAAGATTCCACCTTTCTTTCTTGTTTAAACTGAAAGAAGAACAATAGGCTCCCTCCCAAGATAACGATCAAAATAAACCACCAGCCGAATCTCACTTTAATATGGATTCCTTTCCATGCAACGCTTCTCTCATAAGGATCTTGGACTGGATCAACTCGATGATTCGTGCAGATGTTTTTCCGTCTCCGAACGGATTTCTCGTGTTCGCCATGTTTTCATAAGCTGCCCTGTCCGTAAGAAGCCGACTACATTGTTCGTAAATCGCTTCCACTGAAGTACCAACCAATTTAAGCGTTCCTGCTTCGACCCCTTCAGGCCGTTCCGTCGTCTGCCGAGCGACTAGGACAGGTTTCCCAAGTGATGGTGCTTCTTCCTGGATCCCTCCCGAGTCCGTAATGATAAGATAGGATTTTTTCATCACATGAATAAATGTTTCATAATCCAATGGCTCGATCAGGTGGATACGTTCATTGTTTTGGAATGCTTTGCTCACTTTCTCTCTAATCTTCGGGTTTTTGTGAATGGGAAAGACCACTTGAATATTGGCGTATTGTTGGATGAGTTGATTCACAGCTTCATAAATATTTTGAAGCTCATCAAAATTTTCACGCCGATGCGTCGTCAGTAAAATCGTTTTCAAGTCTTTTGAAAAAATAGTTTGCAACTCGTCGTCGAACTGAAAAGGCCGTTCTGCCACATCCAGTAAAGCATCAATCACTGTATTCCCCACAACGGAAATTGAATTTTCATCAATGTTCTCTTTCAACAGATTCTCTTTATTCCTAGGTGTTGCCGCAAAATGGTAACTTGCCATCCGGCTCACCATTTGTCGATTCATCTCTTCGGGAAATGGCGAATACGGATGATGTGTACGCAAACCCGCTTCTACATGAGCGACAGGCACTTTTTGCAGAAACGATGCATATGCCCCCATAAATGTTGTCGTTGTATCTCCATGCACGAGCACTAGATCTGGCTGCTCCTGTTCGATAATTTCTGTTAGACCTGTGAATAATATATTCGTTAGTTCTTCTATCGTTCTCCCCGGCTGCATCAGGTTTAAGTCATAATCTGGAATAATCGCAAACAGTTCCAAAACTTGATCGAGCATCTCCCTATGCTGGGCTGTGTTAACAAAGATACACTCTATTCCTTCTTGTCGTTTCAGCGCCTTCACGACAGGCGCCATTTTGATTCCTTCAGGTCTAGTTCCGAATATTGGCATAATTTTTATCATACGATCCACTCCTCTTAAAAGAAATCACTCACCTATATTTCTGCGCTATTTCGTCGCTTGCTGAAAACGTTTCGTTTTATACCACTTCACTTCCTGCTTCAATAACACCCGCTTGGCCTCCAAAAATGAGGAATAGACAACGAGGAAGATCCACATTTGTGAGTAAGTGAAATACATGAAAAGGACAATGATAAAATTTTTCAAAGTCAATTGCTTTCTTTCCATACTTAACGCTAAACAGACTTCTGTGACAAATAGAAGGAAACCGACGATTAACAATACATAAGAAACAATACCGATTTTCAATTCCAAATCGTGGAACAGGTTCACAACAAACAATGTGTGGGACAGTAAAACTCCTCCGAAAAACATCAGATACGTGAATAAAAAGTAAAATATGTCGATTAAAATCTTTTTATTTTTCAACTTATGCAAGCTGAATAAGTATTTAAAAATAACATATAAATTCCCTCTTGCCCATCTCGTTCTTTGCCGCCACCATACCCGTAAGTTCTCTGGTTCTTGCTCCCATGTAATCGCCGATGGAAAAAAACGGATATAAAAGCCCAAATTATAAACCCGTATACTCAGCTCTGTATCTTCTGATAATGCTTTTTCATCCCAGCCGCCCAATTCCTCAAGGATGGACTTCCGAATCGCAAAGTTCGTTCCAGGAATGGTCGTCATGCGGAACCAAAACCATCGTCCCGCCTGGGCTAACCATTGAAAAGTCAACGTTTCAATATTGATTAGCTTCGTCAATAAGTTTTGACTTGCATTGACGACACGGAACTTCCCAACAATCGCACCTGCTTTCGGATCTTTCTTCAATCCTAGCGCAAGGTAACGGATTGCATCAGGTTCCGGTGTATTATCTGCATCATAAACAGCAATGATTTCACCTGTGGACCGTTTCAAACCTTGGTTGAGCGCACCCGATTTTCCTTTGCCTGCAAATGGGGGCTTCGTATGGACCGCTTTGATGAAAGCATATCTTTCCGCATAACGATCTACAATCTCGCCCGTCGAATCGCTTGAATTATCATTGATCACGATCACTTCCAGTTTATCTTTCGGATAATTTAACCGGATCATAGACTTGATTGTATTTTCGATGACAACATCTTCGTTATGCGCCGGGATTAAAATACTCACTGTTGGAAACAAATCTGGATCTTCTGGCAATCGCTTTCCAAATTTCTTATATTTTAAAGAATGAAAATAACCGCCAATCATAAGGAATGCATGATAAAACAGCATCATCCATATGAGAAATAGTGATAAGTAAAGTAGTAAATTCGTCAATATAATCATCCCTCCATTTCTACTTTTCTAGTCGAAAGAAACAATGTAAAGCCAATGAATACGAGGACCGCTCCGCCTCCTGTTATCGCCATAACCCAAACGATAAATTCTACCAACCGCGTTAAATGATACGCCGGAAAATCGAAAGATGATAATAATAATTTCCCTTGTTTGATGTCCGTAACAATTTCGCCATTCTCCGTGAAAATCCCAACATTGTCCGCCTTAACCCACACATCTAGCTCTTGTAAATCAATCCATGAAATATCCGGTAGTTTTTCCATCTCTTCTATTAATTCCTTGAATCGCTCTACGCCTAAATAAGGATGGTAAAAAGCACCGAATACGCCGTCAGTTGTAGGTTCATAGCTTCTTGCCCGTTGCAACATTTTTTGGACCGCTTCCTTATCGTAGGGTGTAACATACCCCATCGTCTCCGGCAAAACTTCCAAGCCATTCAGAAAAGAGGGTGTCGATACATAAGGGGTCGTATCCATAACTTCCCAATCTTTATCGCTTAACTGGATTTGCCCTACGTAAGTTGAAAAGTATTTGGATACAACGTCATAGCCGTTTTGAGACATCGTGTAATGAGGGGCTTCAAATGCAAGCGGAAATAGGCCGTAATTTGTTAACTCCTGTATTCCTCTCGTTAATTTGGCTTCTATATAGTCTGATTCAAACTGTTTCAATTCACGTATATACTTTTCATAAGCTTTTTTATCAGGAAAATCACTTTCTTTTTTTAATATGAACTTCTCATCAGCTTCCGCATAGATCGGTGTGTTATGCTCTACATCCCAAAACTCGAATCCTTCCCCGGTTTCACTTTCCCTAAATTGATGTGTATAGCCATGCAGAATGACGCTACCCCCATTTTTCTGTGCTTCTTTCAACACTTTCAACAACTGCGGCGAATCAGAGAAGTGATGCTGTTTTCCCGTTTCCGGATTTGTATAGACCGGAATCACAGCCATCATAAACGGGATGTTTTTTTCTTTTAAAATTTCTGTGATGTCCTTCACCTTTTGAGGATCTACCAACGGATGAATATCTTCGAGCCTCATATAAGCGGGGTGCATTTCTACATGATTTGCTTGAAAGATTTCATGAAAAATCTCACCGATGACAATCTTTTTTACTGCATCAATACTATCGAATGAAAAGTAATAATGTTTGTCGTGTTTTATAACGATTGGATAAACAGTTTTTTCTTCCTTCCGTTTCCCTGCCACCAACACTTCGCTACCCGCTTGCACTTCGATATCAATGATACTTTCTGGAACGATGTCCAATACTTTCTCCGATTTATTTGTAAACACCAATTGATCTACGACTTGTTCATGCAAAGGATTAAGGAATGAAAACTGATCCCCCAAATATTCAGAGTTGTAGCCGAGTACTACAAAATAACCCGTATATCTATCAAATAACTCAAGAAACCTGTTTGGAAGTTCTTCTGCCACTTGTCCATAGTAAAACAAATGTGTAACTTCTCTTAAATCCTCTTCTCTTACTTCCGTAGCATTTTTAAAAGTGATATCAGTCGTAAAATGACCGATCAATAAATCCAAAGTTCGTTGATATTCATCTACTTCCCCATCTTTCGACGAATAAATGACCAATACTTTAGATTCCTTCCCTCCTTGACTCTCTCCTCTAACGACTTGTGAAAAGCAGGTCATAATTACCGCGAATAAAAAGATATACAGTAAACCTCTACAAACTTTGCTCCGTTTCATTATCATATTTCCTTCTCACCATCCCGTCCAATGTGTTGTTTTTCGAAACATTTTCATTAAAAAAAATAGCACCTATTGGTTCATCCAAATAATCCGATATTTTTTTCATTGTTTTGGCGCTTGGAAAATAGATGCCATTTTCAATTCTGGACAGCGCCGTTCGACTAATACCGATCTGTTTAGCCATTTCACTCTGCATTACTCCCAGAATATTCCGATATTTTTTAATGCGGTTCGTTAACAATTAAGCATCCCTTCGTTCCTTTTTATTTTGTTTTGTATTACAACACATTCTAGGCGCAAATCCTTCCGCTGTCAATACTTTTTATTCCGACAATCTGAATTATTAGTATAAAAGTGTAGAATAACGATTACAAATGTTTATGGTCCGACCGATTTAAAGCCGTACAACTCCTTTTAAAACATAGTTCGACAAAGTTTTAATAACATTTCGACAGGTTATTCTATTCTTTTTGATTTATCTGGTTTATCATGGAAATAAGAATGTCTTCCCTTTCATCCAACCTGTGCCAATGTTGAAGTTAAAATAATTAATGTCAAAGAAGATGGATGTGAAACCTATGAACAAATTCGGGTCCCAGATCCGTAAGTTGCGCGAACGCAAAAAGTTAACATTAAGAAGTTTAGCAGAACAAGCAAATCTAAGTTATTCTTTTATTGCTTCATTGGAAAAAGGTAGGTATAACCCTTCACGAGAATCGATTTACTCCCTTGCAAAACCATTAGACGCCGATGTGAACGAGTTATTAATGCTCGCGGGATTTCTGCCGGACGCTCCTGCAACAGAGAAAGAACAAGAAAATCATCTTCAAAGGTATGACTCTTCCCAAAACTCATTCGCAATAGAAAGCATTATGAAAACGACGGTAACTTTTCAAGGAACCGAATTGAAGGAAGCCGAAAAAGCAGCCATCATATCATTTTTACAGACGATGTCGGAATTTAAAAAAGACTAAATGTGAATACATAAGCTAAGTCCCAATGAATAAACGACAATACAAGGGCTCGCAACCGTAAAATCTAGGCAACTATTCAATTTAAAATGGCAGCATTATTGCAATAGATACATCCAAGACAAAAAAGTTAACTGACGTGTGCAGTTAACTTTTTTGCAGTAGATGAATCCTTCCAATCGGTCGGCTTATTTCTTCGTTTGCCCCGTAAGCCTTCCTTTCCACTACGATCCTCCATCTCTGTATACGGTTAGAGTATATGCTTCAACTTCTATAATGGAGATAGCAAACCTTTAGAAAAATTGATTCTCTCGCTTATGCCAATCTAAAGTATTTTCCAATTATTAAGGCCCTCCTCATTATCGGACAATATATGCCGATAATGACTATCATGAACTCTTTTCATTTTCTTCCAATTGAATGCGCTTTATCTTAAGTAGATTTCAAATAACGACGAAAAAAATGGGTTCCCATTAAAAATTAAAGGAGCAATGATCATGAGGATTCCATCCAACTTACCAAGTTCAGACATAGATCTATTGGAGGCATTTCAAAAAGTGGCACCCTACTTAAATACATTAATACAAGATGATATTACAGTAGGTATTTATAACACGAAGGAGCTAATAGTTAACATCCCTGGTGAGACATTTGCTTTAAATGTGAAAGCAGGAGATCCACTCGCTCCGGGCGATATCATCACGGAAGCAATCCAACAAAATCGTTCAAAAACCGCAATGGTTCCAAAAGAATTATTTGGCTTTCCGCTAATTGCCCGCGCCATTCCGTTAACCGATCAAAACGGAAAAGTCATAGGCGGTGTCGGAATTGGGACAAGTCTAGAAAAGTCCAATCAACTATTTACAGTTGCGGAAAGTCTTTCGGCAGTCGTCGAAGAAACAGCCGCTTCGCTCGAAGATATCGCGAATTCCGTTTCACAACTTGCAGACCAAGTAGCTGGGGTGACAACACTTATGAACGAAGTCAATGCAGAAACAACGCAAATTGGTCAAATTTCATCCGTCGTGCGCGGTCTTTCCGATCAAAGCAATTTACTAGGCTTAAATGCCGCCATTGAGGCAGCCAGGGCCGGAGATGCCGGAAAAGGATTTTCTGTCGTCGCAGATGAAATACGCAAACTCGCAACGAACTCAAAAGAAAATGTCGGGCAAATCGACGGGCTGACCGCCAATATTTCATCGTCCATGAAAAACTTATGGCATGCATTTTCAAGCATTAATGAAATCACGACAAATCAAGCAGCTGCGATCGAAGAAATCTCAGCAACTGTCCAAGAAATCAGTCGCAATGCCCAAAGCCTATCTGAAATGGCAGAGCAATCACTCAACGCTTAACACATTCCTGACAAAAAAGTTAGCTGACATATACAGTTAGCTTTTTTGTCAAAGAACACTCCACTTCTCCCCCTATGTTCATCTAGCTGTCTGCTCTTTCAGTTGTCCCTTCACCGCTACCCTGTACAATCCAGTCGCTGTACATGTAATTAACGTGATCTCATCTTTCCCAGGTGTATCATCCAACACTTCTACATACGTCGGTTCAATGACTTCTGAACTCGTCACTTCATACACATACGTTTCATCCCCAGCATGCAACAAAACTTCTTCCCCGACCGGCACTTTGGATAACTCATTGAAATACCGTCCCGCCCGGAATCCGCGATGACCCGCAATTGTAAAGTTTCCGCTTCCCGGTGTTTGATCCTTTTTAATTTGTGTCAGCGCGATATTTAAATTTTCATCTGTCGTTTCACTTAACACAGGTTGCTGTAAATGGATAAAAGGGATTTCTAATTGCATTACATTCTTCACTTCATCTTCGGTGAGAGACAAATGTTGGATAGCTGACAATTCCACCTCTTCACCATCCGACTCCGAAATAAGAGAGAAAGCCTCTTCTAAAGCCTTTGTTTCTTTTTTACCTTCCCATTCTTTATAAAAGGGGAATGCAATGAGGCTGACACCTATGAATAACAATAAAATGCCGATGACTTTTTTCACTGGGATGGTTCCTTTCTCGCTGCACTCCTAAAGAGCGAAAGCAACTGGTTCGTAGACGTCAAGGCTTTCCTTTTATTTGTATACATACGACTTCCTTATATTTTCTCTTCTTTATAACTGAATTACATGCTAAAAACAGATCTATCTTATATTTGGCATCTCTTTAAGAGAGCCGACTTGAAACGTAGTGCTTCGCTCTGTTTTCTAAAGAAATGTTCGTTTGGAATCTATATAAATTGAACTAAAGAATGCGATATTTAGTTGATTGTAGTGGAGAGCGTCCGCTCGAAACGGAAATCAACTTTTTTTGAGTGGGGTCTTTATGTCAACATATATACTTGAACCATTATTATAAAAAAGGAGACTGTACATAATCTGTACATGCAAATCTACTACAATAAGTTCATAGTCTTATTGACTATTTCCGTCACCACTGTGAAACTATATATATAGGAATGTTCTGACTTATTTGAGGGAGGTCTCTTCAATGACAATCATTTTAGTGGATGATGAGTCTTTAGCTCTTCAATATTTGGAAAAGCTTTTGAACCAGGTGAGTGATTTTGAAATTATCGGTACCTATACAAATCCCTACATTGCGAAAAAACATATTTTACAGAAGAAGCCAAAGATCGTTTTTTTGGATATTGAAATGCCCGGATTGAACGGCATTGATCTTGCCGAACAAATTCAACAGTCTTTGCCTAATATCCATATCGTCTTTGTCACGGCTTATAACGAGTACGCTGTGAAAGCATTTGAGTTGAATGCAATCGACTATATTGTTAAACCTTTCCAACTATCCAGGCTTCACAAAACTTTACAACGTTTTCAAGTAAACGAAATACATGAATCCCATTCAATGCCGACAGTATCGATGAATAGGATCTGTGCATTTCAATCATTGTCATTCACACGTGTCCACGAGGGAATTGAAGTTTTAGATGTCCGCTGGAGAACTTCCAAAGCACGTAGCCTATTCGCCTACTTGTTACATCACCGCAATCGCTACGTCAGCCGAGATAGCCTTCTTGAATTATTTTGGCCTGAAACAGATCAAGAAAAAGGAAAGACACAGCTTTATAGCACAATTTATCAAATCCGTAGAACATTAGCAGCTATCCAATTCAATATAACCATTACAAATCACGAAAACGGTTATCAACTTAATATGAATGATGTGCAATTCGACGTAGAAGAGTGGGAAAAAGCATTACTCACACACACGAATGTCAATGATGCGAATCTTTCGGTACATCAAAAACTAATAGAGACGTATCGAGGAGATTATTTAAGCGAAGAAGA
Organism: uncultured Sporosarcina sp.; assembly: GCA_948469885.1. Lineage (GTDB taxonomy): Bacteria > Bacillota > Bacilli > Bacillales_A > Planococcaceae > Sporosarcina. Next base: position 14,327 of record CAOKMT010000039.1, read on the forward strand.
TTTTTTGTGGGCCGAACATGAGCGGGAACGGTTACGGGTACTCGCCTTACAACATCTTACAAAAATAGCAGATTATTATGAGTCGAAAAACAAATTCGGCGATGCGATTTCCATCTATTTGCGACTGCAAAAAATTGCTCCGCATGTGGATTATAGTTACTTTAACTTAATGCAACTATACAGCAAAATTCCCGATATACATGCGGTCGAACAACAGTACATACATTTGAAAGTAATGCTGCTCGATGAATATGGCGTCGAGCCGAAACCCGCGATTCAAAATTGGTATGTCGACTGGCTGAAAAGCGTAGCAGTTGGAGATCAATGACGGATATGGCAATCATCTTCTATTTATCAACAGGATATACAAAAAGGACTGAACACAATTGTGATAACAAAGAAACCACGATCCATTAAAAAAATCCTTCTTATGATTTGCCTATTGCTGCTCGTTCTTTCCGGCTTTCGGATCAGTTGGGTTCTTTATCATCAGTCGCCCGCTCAACCCTTTGCGGCGCAGGGAGTCTTGGATTTACGCGATTGGGCGTTCAATGAACATGAAACGATTTCACTCGATGGCGAGTGGACATTTTATCCGGATGAGTTTGTATTTCCTACACAAGAAGGGACGTTGAAGACCGATTCAAAACCAGATTTTATCGTTTCTCCGAAAAGCTGGGGAGAAGGGACAATAAGTGATAAGTCCATCCACTATGGAACGTACCGACTCAAAATTCTGCTTCCCGATCAACCTCAAGAACTTTTCGGCATCGCCGTCCGTGACATTTCATCGGCAGCCCGTATTTTTGAAAGCGGAGAAGCGATCGGCCACATCGGAAATCCCGCTGATACTTTACAACAATATGAAAGTAGAGTCGGGACGTACAAATCGTTTTTTCATCCGAAGGGTACTGAAGTTGACTTGGTCATTCATGTCGCGAATTATGAAGCGCCCGTAGATGGAGGGATCACAAAATCCATTCAGTTCGGTACCGGAGCAGCGATCGATCGAGAAGTCAATTTGTCAAAAATGATGCAGTTGTTCGTCGTCAGCATTTTACTTGTACATAGTTTGTATGCTTTCGGCTTATACTTCATCAGCAAAGACCGACTTCGGAAAGAAATCGTCTATTTTGGCTTGTTACTCATTTTTGCAGCTTTTTCCATAGTAGTCGATGAAGATAAACTGCTGCTAACTGCTTTGCCTATTAATGCCACTTGGTCTCTTAAGCTTTTATACTTATCTTTCGCCGGTACAGTTTATTTCATATTAAAATTTATCAAACATGCCTTTAAGCTGAACAATCGTGTCTTTCTTATTCTTTTCATCTTATATAGCACTTTTACGTTGTTACTATTGTTTGCACCCTATTCAATAATTATGTACATCGGCTTAGGGATCATGTTGCTCAATGCCTTTTCGTATACTTTTATTTTTGTACAAGTGTTGAAAATTATTCGAGGTGGCGACCGGGACGCCATCTATATACTCGTGGCGAACAACGTCAATTTATTTAACGTCATATGGGGAATCGCCATTAACCTGAACATGGTGGAAATCCCTTACTATCCAGTCGATTATTTGATTGCAATTGCTGCTTTCACCGGCTTTTTATTCAAACGCCATAGCCGCATCGTCGAATTGAATAAGCGGCAAACGGTGGAGCTTCAAAAAGCAGCCAAAACGAAAGACGACTTTTTAGCCAACACATCTCATGAATTGCGCAATCCGCTTCACGGCATTATTAATATGGCGGAAACGATTTTACAGGATGAACGGGAGACGCTTTCTGCGAAGAACAAGGAGAATTTGGAGCTCATCGTCCGAATTGGCAAGCACATGTCCTTCACTCTGAATGACCTGCTAGATGCGACCAAACTACAAGAACAAAGGATTCGGATCCATCCCGTGCCCGTGAATTTACATGCGGTTGCCGCTGGGGTATTTGATATGGTCCGCTTTATGACAGATGGAAAAAACATCCGGTTGACGTTAAATTTCTCTTCCTCATTCCCTTTGGTGATGGCGGATAAAAACCGGCTTATCCAAATCCTACTCAACTTGTCCCACAACGCGGTTAAATATACAGCAGAAGGATCGGTTACCATTCACGCGACACACGACGAACAAATGGCCCGAATCACTGTCTCCGATACCGGCATCGGCATAGACGAGGAGTTCCAGAAATGGATCTTCCAGCCGTATGAACAGGAAGATTCCAGCATGATCTCTGCGGGCAACGGGATTGGTTTGGGTCTCACAATCTGCAAGCAACTTGTCGAATTGCACGGGGGGAACATATTTGTTGAATCCACGCCGGGTGAAGGTTCAACGTTCACCTTTACAATCCCTTTAGCGACAGAAAAAAATGATCACGTGGCGAATGTCACGGACCCCTTTCATGATGATTATGGAAGCGATATAGGAGAGGAAACCGATCCATCTATTGCTTCAGCGAAAACAAATAAAAAAGATGCGAAAATTTTAGTCGTCGACGATGATCCTGTTAATTTGAAAATCTTAAGTAATGCGCTTGTCCCAGATTATGAAGTAGTCACTGCAACGAGTGGTGAAGAAGCGCTGGAACTTATCGAATCAGGTGAATGGGATTTGGTTATTTCCGATGTTATGATGCCCAACATGTCCGGCTACGAATTGACAGAAACGATTCGACGGCACTTTACGATCGCTGAATTGCCGATTTTACTGCTTACCGCCCGAAGCCAACTTGAAGATGTTTATACGGGTTTTCAGGCGGGTGCGAATGACTATGTAGCTAAACCGATGGATGTACTTGAATTGAAAGCGCGCGTCCAAGCGTTAACGGCGCTGAAACGTTCCGTTCACGAGCAACTTCGAATGGAAGCTGCCTGGCTTCAAGCCCAGATACAACCGCATTTCTTGTTCAATACGTTGAATACAATTGCCGCTTTAAGCGAAATCGACACATACCGAATGATCAGTTTGCTGAATGCATTCGCCCATTATTTACGAAAAAGTTTCAGTATCCATCATTCGCAATCTGTCGTCCCACTCGACGATGAATTAGACTTAGTCCGTTCTTATTTATTCATTGAAAAAGAACGATTTGGGGAAAGAATAAAAGTTGAATGGAAAATAGAAGACCATTTACACTTTCAAATTCCACCATTCTCCATCCAAACGATCGTCGAAAATGCCATCCGACACGGCATTTTAAAACGCATTGATGGCGGTACCCTTTCCATTCAAATCACGGAAAGCACCTATCATTACGAAGTTAGCATTCTGGACGATGGCGTTGGGATGGAGGAGAAAAAATTACAACAAATCCTTTCCAATGGTCAAGAACATATAGGAAAAGGCGTTGGCATCGCAAACACACATCGACGACTGCAACAACTATTCGGCAAAGGCCTGACAATTCAAAGCGCACCGAATGAAGGCACAACTGTCACCTTCCGAATTCCGAAGTAAATGAAAAGCAGCACTCCTGTGATGGAGTGCTGCTTTATCTACTTATAGAACCGTTCAAGACGCGATTGCAAATGCTAATGAAAGCGAAAGCCTTCTCCCCCTATACGTCGGCAGGCACCCCAGTCACCCTTCCAAAATCATGACCGAAGATACGACATCCCCAACTTTTTTGCCGTTTTGCACCAATTCCGCAACGACGTAGGCCACTTTTCTACCTAATCGTTCCACCGTGGCGACCACTTCGACTTCTCCCGGAAAAACAGGTCGATGAAAAGTCGTATGTAAATCAATCGTTGTAAATGTTTGCGTCTTCTCCAACTTAGAAGCCATCGCATACGCCATCATAATATCGGCGGCAGAGGCGAGAAATCCGCCCATCGAAACGCCGAAGCCATTTAAGAATTTATCATCGACTTGCCAAATCCCTTTGGCAACTCCATCTTTTGCGAACGTCGGTGTGATTTGCAATGTCTTATCACAGTTCGGCGGCTCTGCACCGTTCGTGACAACATCGATCAAGTCCATCAACTTGCTTTTTCCCATGTCAATCGTCATCCTCCCCACGCCTTCCTTTTCAGCTTACTTACAAGGAGGCTCTTTCCACAAGCTGTAACAGTTCTTTATCAGGTCCATGAAAAAGAATCATTCGCCCACCCTCCAACGTCGGGTTTGCTTCAGCAGACAGAAATTCAATTCCTTTTTTCCGATAATGGGCAATGGCTTCCTCTATATTTTCAACTGTAAATGCCAAATGATTCACTTTGCCATCGTCATTATACTTCCCACCAGGTTTCACATCCCGTATCAGCTCGATTTCCATATCCGGTTGCGCTTCAAGATACAAGAAAGCCATTTCACGGCGTTCATTGCTCCCACGCAAACGGACCCGGAAGCCAAACATCTCCGCGTAATAGTTGACGGAATGATCCATATCAGTGACCATGATCGCTACATGTTCCATTTTACCTATCATTTTCTTCTCCACCTTTCATACATAATCTAGCTCAACCTAAAACGTAAAAGTGTGGACATCTTTGAACAGATGTCCACATTTTACTGTTTTCACTTAAATAGATTGTACAGATTTCTCCTCAATCGAAGCTAAAAACTCTGAAACTTTCTCTAATCCTTTTTTCAAAACTTCAGTAGAGCATGCATACCCTATTCTAACCGTCCCCTCCACATCGAAACAACTGCCTGGGGCAAGGAATGCGCCGTTCATATTGAATAGTTTTTTACAAAACTCTTCTGATGGCATGTCGATATCATATTTAAGCAGGGCAGTTGTACCAGCTTGCGGCTTGGCATAGGAGATTCTATCTTCCTTTTGAACCCATTCATCCAGAACATGCAGATTTTCCCGCACGATTTTCAAGTTCCGCTCCATTAACTTGTCGTAGTTTTCGAGCGCATGCACGGCAAGGATATCGTCAAGCAATCCATTGCTAATTGTTGTATAATCCCTGCGCGTCAGACATTTTCGGATAACATCCTGCGGTCCTGCAATCCAGCCAAGCCGTAAACCGGCTAAAGAGAGCGCTTTGGACATGCTACCTGTGCTGATACCTTTTTCATACAGGTCAACGATCGCCGGGATATCGGCCTTCGGATCTTGCCAAAGTCCCCGATAGACTTCATCGCATAATATATAGGCATCATGCTTACGGGCAATTTCAACGATTTCTTCGAGATAGGCGGCATCCATGACGGAACCGGCAGGGTTATTCGGATTATTGATGATGATTAGCTTCGTATTCTCGTTAGCCAATGCTGCCAGTTCATCCAAGTCGGGCAAGAAATTGTTCTCTTGAGTGAGTCGCAACCTTTTCACCTCAGCCCCGAATGACTCAGGCACTGAACGCAGTTGCTGATACGTAGGATCAACGCAGATAACTTCGTCTCCCGGTTCGACCAATGTAAAGAGCACAAGGAAGTTCGCACCAATCGCCCCGTTCATCGATAAGATGTTTTCAGGCTTCACCGTCTCGTATAGCTTCGCAATGTTTTCCTTATATGCGGGTGATCCCGTAATATGGCCATACGTAAGCTTCTTGTCCGCGATTGAACGGAAGAAGCTATCATAATCCTCTCCTCCAAGTGTCACCAATTCCTCAAGCGATAGTGAGTCCACACATGTTTCAGCTAAATTATAGACTGCATCGTCTTCATATTCGTTCATCCATTCTTCAATCGCAAATGCATTTATCTTCATTTGAATACTCCCCTTTCAGTCTAATTGTCGTTCAAGCAGTGAAAAGCCGAATACTCCTTACGTCACTTATCATCGCAAGCTTTACGAGAACTTATTATGGAACTCAGCGACTCTGTCCAAGTCGATATTGCCACCCGTAGCGATTGTGATGATTTTCTTTCCATGCACCTCAGGGATAAGTCTTTGTTGCAAAGCCGCAATGCCGACGACGCCGGACCCCTCGACTAGCGCGTGATGCTCTTTTGCCATCCAGTGGACGGCTCTCGCCACATCTTCTTCTTTGACTAACACAAAATCATCCACGATTTCCCGTGCAAGGTCAAAGTTGCCTTGGGTAATGCCTCCGTGGAGACCTTCTGCGTAAGAAGACGAATAAGCCACATCTACGATTTTCCCTTCATTGAACGCATAATACCAAGGCGGTGAGGCTTCAGTCTGAATCCCGATCACCTTCATATTAGAGTTCACTGCTTTGGCGACAAGTGCCACCCCGCACAACAAGCCGCCCCCGCCGGCTGGCACGAGTACCATATCCGCGTCAGGGTGTGCAAGTAATGCCTCAAGCCCCGCTGTTCCTTGTCCCGCAATGACTAGATCGTCTTCAAAAGCATTGACGAATACACGATTTGTCTTTTCCGCAAGCTCAAATGCATATTCCTCGGCTTCATCATAAATGTCGCCATGGATAATAAGTTCGCCACCGTACCTTTTAATCCCTTCTAACTTTGTTTGCGGCGTAGAGGAAGGGACGACGATTTTAGCCGAAATCCCTTTCAAGGTGGATGCATAAGCAACCGCTTGGGCGTGGTTCCCCGCGGAGGCTGTAATGACACCCCTTGCCTGTTCGTCCTTGGAAAGAGAGTCGATTTTATTCAACGCGCCGCGTAACTTAAATGAACCCGTCTTCTGTACCGCCTCCATTTTGACATAGACTTCAGCACCCGTTTCAGCTGAAAGGATATCCGAGTGAAGTAGCGGTGTTTCATCTACTCTTCCTTTAAGCCTACTCGCTGCCATCAATACATCTTGAAACGTCACATTTAACAATTTAAATCCCCCCTTCTCGGATCAGCTCCATTGATGATGACGGATAGTCTTGGACTAGCTTGATGAACAAATGAATCGCAGAGCTGAACACACTTT
>CAOKMT010000040.1 GCA_948469885.1 uncultured Sporosarcina sp.
AGGTGAGACCGAACAGCTGGAATTTGTCAAAGATTATTCTATTGTCGTCAACAAGCCGCTTAAATTTGAAGGCTTTAACGTTTTTCAAATGGATTATCGGCTAGGTGAATTGAAATCAATGACTTTCCAACTAACTGAAAAAGCTACGGATACATCACTTGGAGAATTCACTGTGGATCTGAGCAATCCCGATCCGATCTATCAACTTGGAGAGGGGACTTATGTGGAACTGAAAGATTATTATTCAGATTACGCAGGTTTTGAGGATGGTCAACCGAAATCGAATTCACCGCTACCGAACAATCCTGCATTTTTCTTCAAAATGGTAACACCTGCCAAACCAGACGGTGAAATGAGTTTCGTTGCAATACGCGAGACCGTTGAAACGGAGATGAATGATTACAAAGCTACGTTTCTGAGCGCCGAAACACGAGATGTTACCGGACTTGTAATCCGAAAGGACAAAACATTGTATATTTTGCTTGTCGGAGGAATTATTTTCATGATTGGTGTCGCTCAAGGTTCTTATTGGAACCATAGGCGGATATGGATTCAACAAGGGGATGGTGACGAGTTCGTCCTTGCGGGTCATGCCAATAAAAACTGGTTCGGATTAAAAAAGGATCTTGATAAAGTGAAGGATTACGCGAACTTGCCCCTGTACGAGGATAGGCAAGACGGAGAGTCTAGCGCTAAATAGAGGGAGGGAGAGGATCTATCATGCAATTCGCATCTTTAAGTGCAAATTTATTGTTTGTCTCATTCATCGCTTATCTTGTCGCGATGATGTTCTTTGGTGGTGCAGTAAAAGGTTCAAAATCGGCAGCGACCTATAAAAACAATCGTTGGGGAAATATAGCGATTGTGATTACAATCATTGGGTTCATAACGCATTTAGGTTCCTTTATTGCACGGTGGATTGCTTCTGGACATGCCCCCGTTAGTAATATGTTTGAGTTTATGACTGCATTTGGCATGATGATTGTCGGGGCATTCATCTTATTGTATTTCCTTTACAGAACACCGTCACTCGGCTTATTTGCATTGCCGCTGGCCGTCATTATTATCGGGTATGCAAGCATGTTTCCAAGGGAAGTATCTCCCCTGATCCCAGCGTTACAAAGTTATTGGTTAACAATTCACGTGATTACAGCTGCAATCGGTGAGGCGATTCTCGCGATGAGTGCGGTTGCAGGTCTCGTCTATTTGTTGAAGCATATTGACTTGACGAAAAAGTCGAAGCAACGTTTTTGGTTGGAATCGGTCATGTTCACACTCGTTCTTGTCATCGGTTTCGTCTTGTCCTCTTCAACATTTGCCGTAATGGGATACGAAGCAAAGTTTACTTATGTAACTAAAGACGAGCAACCCGCCCAGATTGTGTATAATTATCCGCCGTTGTTTGGGATGAATGCGTATGAATCACTGACGCCTGATACGATGACCCCGCTTGCTGAAATGCCTCCAATCGTCAATGCGAAGACGCTGACGACATTTGTATGGTCGGTGGCAACAGGCACGGTCCTGTATTTACTGCTTCGTCTCGTTTTCCGACGTCCGTTGGCAGCAGTGTTTCAACCGTTCGCAAAAAAGGCTAACGCGCAAATGATGGATGAAATTGGTTATCGTTCTGTTTTGATAGGATTTCCTGTCTTTTCACTTGGTGCCCTCGTTTTTGCCATGATTTGGGCACATGAGGCATGGTCTAGATTTTGGGGATGGGATCCGAAAGAAGTATGGGCACTCATTACATGGTTGTTCTATGCGGCTTATCTACACTTACGGCTTTCTCGCGGATGGGAAGGTGAAAAGTCAGCATGGCTTGCAGTTATCGGATTCATTATCATCATGTTTAACTTGCTTGCCGTTAACTTGATTATTGCGGGATTGCATTCTTACGCATGAGCGTTTTAAAAGGGAAACAAGATGACAAGCAGAACTGAACAAATGAGAGGGGAAATTAGTGATGGGTATCAAACTTAAAATTGTCTCTGTGGCGATTGGACTACTCGTTCTTAGCGGATGCAGCAATAACAATTCGCAACCTGACAAGGAAATGGATCATGAAATGGAGGAAATGGACCATTCCGCTATGGGTGACATGATGGAAGGTCATATGAGCCATGACGAGGTGGTACCTTTAAACGACTCAACAGGGGAAAATGAATTGAAAATCCCCGAGATGCTTGAACGTGATGAAGAAGACGGTATCTTATACACCGTTCGTGCACAAAAAGGAAAAACGGAAATTTTCGACGGCATTGAAACGACGACGTACGGCTATAATGGGGCGTTTTTAGGGCCGATGCTTCGTTTGGAAAAAGGCGAAACGGTGAAGATTAAAACGGTTAACGAACTGGACGAAAATACAACGTTCCATTGGCATGGCCTAGAAGTGTCAGGAGCGGAAGATGGCGGACCGCATAGCGTGCTGAAACCGGGAGAAGAAAAGATCATTGAATTTGAAGTGGCACAAGAGGCGGCAACGTTATGGTTCCATCCTCATCCAGAAGGGAAAACTGCGGAGCAAGTGTATAACGGGCTTGCCGGCTTAATGTATATCGAAGATGAACAATCGAAAAGCTTTGATTTGCCAAACGATTATGGAGAGAACGATTTTCCGTTAATTTTTCAAGATAAAATATTTGATGATCAGAAGCAATTAAATTATCGTGCCGCAATGAACGATGACGGAACGATCGGGGATACATTACTTGTCAACGGAACACTGAATCCCAAATTGACTGTCAATAAAGAGAAAGTACGTCTTCGTTTGTTAAATGGGTCCAATGCAAGAAATTTTACATTTAAATTGAATACAGGAGATTCCTTTGTTCAAATCGCAACGGATGGCGGCTTCTTGAATGAACCAGTGACAATGGACGAAATTACATTGACACCTTCGGAACGAGCAGAAATTGTCGTTGATTTTTCACAGTTGGATACGACAAAAGATTTGGCAATCATCAATGAAGATGGGGCGATCCTTTTGCCATTTGACGTTTCCGATCAAAGTGGAGTGGTGAATAGCGTTCCAGAAAAAATGAATGATTTTTCATTAACGGAAGAAGAAATGAATTTGCCGGTGACAAAGAAAATAGAACTTTTCGGAATGATGGACATGGTTACGATAAATGGCAAGAAATTTGACCCGGAAAGAATCGACTTTACACAACAACAAGGGGTTACCGAAGTGTGGGAAATTTACAATAAACCGGATATGATGGGCGGGATGATTCATCCTTTCCATATTCACGGGACGCAATTTAAAATCCTTTCAAGAAATGGGGAAGCTCCGCCGGAAAATGAACGGGGATGGAAAGACAGTTTTTCCATCGAGCCAGATGAAACTGTGAAAATTGCAATCCAATTTAAGCATAAGGGCATTTATATGTTCCATTGTCACATTCTCGAACACGAAGACAATGGCATGATGGGACAAGTGAAAGTTGAATAATCTCGCAGCCAGTGTGGATTTGGTCACGCTGGCTTTTTCGATGTTGGAATTGTGAAGAAAATAAGGATTTTTTAAGGAGATTTTGTTTTTAGTTTTAATGGTTATTTTAAGGGGGAACATAAGGATTGGAAGTAAATATAGGGAGGGTAACATAATGAAGAAATGGATGATGGGGATCGGTGCTTTAGTTATCGCTATTGGATTGGCGGCTTGTGGCGGCAATGACGAAAAGACGCCTGAGCAGAATCCCGATACAGAAAATAATCCACCAGCAAATGTGGAGGGCAATGGAGAAGATGATAACTCCATGCAAGAGATGAACGATCATTCGGAAATGGATCATTCGAGTTCAGGGGAAGTTCCGGAAGATTTGACGGATGCAGCGTCGCCAACTTATCCATTCGGTAGCGAAGCTGTCATGCATGCGAATCATATGAAAGGCATGAATGAAGCTGTGGCAACGATTGAAGGGGCTTATGAGACAACCGTTTATGCTGTAACTTACACACCGACGAACGGCGGGGAAAAGGTGGAAAATCATAAATGGGTGATCCATGAAGAAGTGGAAAATGCCAGTGATGAGCCATATAAGCAAGGAGATGACGTTGTATTACAGGCGGATCATATGAAAGGAATGGAAGGTGCCTCAGCGACGATTGATACCGCGGAACAGACAACGGTCTATATGGTGAGCTACGAAGATACAGAAACCGGTGAGAAAGTTGAAAATCACAAGTGGGTGACTGAGGAGGAACTTTCACCGGTTGAATAGAGTATCAACCTTATCAATAACTGAAAGAATGAGTTTCGGGCGGCGGTATCTAATGTATTGGGCGCATATGAAAAAGATGCGCCCAACAATCTGCCGTTCGCGCCTAAAGTACGGATCTTGCGCCCAAAGATTCATCTGAACGCCTAAAGCCCCCGTTTTGACGCCCAAAAGAAGAGTTAAACGCCTAAAGTAGTTGCCAAACGCCCAAAAAGACAGTTTTCGCGCCTAAAGTTTAAAAGATTATATATTAATGACGATACCTTTCCGCAACGAACGCCCAATCTTCCACGAACAGCTTTTTCAAGTTCGGTCGACGTCGTATGGCAAGCGGATGATAAGCGACGGTTGTTTCATAACCGTCGATCCGATGCCAAGCACCGCGCAACGATTTTACATCGACTTCCGCGTCCCGAAAAAAAGATTGGACAGCCACATTGCCTAAGCAGACGACCAGTTCAGGCTTCATTTCTGCAAGTTGCTGCTGTAAATGACGCATACATATCCGGCGTGTCTGCTCTTTATCATAAGCCCGCACTGGCTTCCTTTTTAAAATAAAAGTGAGATAAATATCATCCGGCGTCAGCCCGACTTCATGGATGGTTTGCTGCAATGTTTCTCGCGTCCCACAAACAAATGAATCGCCATCTTTATCCTCACGGGCCCCTGGATTATCGAGAATGACCATAATAGGTGCTTCCTTATTACCTTCTCCCCAAACCATACGTGTACCCTGTTTGTAAAGTCCACATTCCTCGCAATTTTTTACATCATCGGGCGTCGGTTCTTCGGGCCAGACTGCTGAACAAAAGTTAGTCATCATGTATATTCTCCTTGAATGCATTTACCATGAGCATTTCTGGAAAATGTGGTTTTTATTCCATCATAAAATCCGAATCGGCTTATCCCCGATTCGGATTTTGCAATAATTAAAACAGCTCTAGCTTTTCAATCCGTGCGACAACTTCTTTCAACCGTTCCTCATCTTCCAGTAACCCGACGCGGATATAGCCTTCTCCGTGTTCTCCGAAACCATTGCCTGCGGCGACCGCGACGTCCGCTTTTTCCAACAATAGATCGGCAAACCCTTCGCTCGTATAGCCTTCAGGTACAGGGAGCCAAGCAAAGAAAGAGGCGATAGGGGCTTCCACTTCCCAGCCGATTCGTTGACATTCCGAAATAAAAACATCACGGCGACGTTCATACAAGGCAATGAGTTCGTCTACGCATTGTTGGCTTCCGGATAACGCAGCCGCAGCAGCGCGTTGAACGGCAGGGAATTGGTTGATGAACAAATGGTCTTGCAGTAAGTTAATCGCTTCAATCATTTTCGCGTTGCCGACTGCAAACGCGACGCGCCAGCCGGCCATGTTATACGTTTTGGACATTGTATACGTTTCAATGCCGACGTCTTTTGCACCTTTCGCTTGAAGGAAGCTGACCGGTTTTTTGCTGTCGAAACCGATACCCCCATATGCAAAGTCATGCATCACTGCAATATCATGTTGTTTTGCGAATGCGATCGTTTCTTCAAAAAATTCTACGCTAGCCGTGGCACTTGTCGGATTGCTTGGATAGTTGAGATACATTAATTTCGCCCGCTTTTTCTGTTCTTCAGACAATGCGGCATAGTTAGGGAGAAAATGATTTTCTACAAGCAATGGCATCGTCTCATATTCGATGTCTGCTAAACTAACGCCTGATAAGTAATCCGGATACCCCGGGTCGGGTAATAAAAGAAGTTCTCCCGCATTCATGAGCGCAAGGGGCAACTCGACGATGCCTGCTTTGGAGCCGAACAAAATGGCGACTTCCGTATTCGGATCAATCTTCACGCCATATTCACGCAAATAAAAATCTGCAGCTGCTTGCCGTAATTCTTCAGTGCCTCGAAAAGGTGCATAGCCATGCGTTGCCGGATCTTCGACAGCTTCTTGCATCGCTTTCACAATATGAGGCGGTGTTGGCTGATCGGGATTTCCGCGTCCTAAGTTAATCACATCACGTCCTTCGCTAATTGCCGCCTCAACCTTTTGAACGAGTGTGGAAAAGAAATGGGGAGGTAGCTTTTTTAAACGATTTGAAATTTCCATGGAATCGACCTCTTTTTCTAATGAATGATACTAAAATGATATAGCCTTTCGAATTATAAGTCTACTCGGAATTCATTTACGTTGAAGATTGGCATACTAAATCACCGCTTTGGCGAATGTATATTTTGGTGGACGGAATACGTGAAAGTTCCTCAAATATAAATGCCGCATATACTAGTGGGAGAGGATGCAAACGGAAAAAAAAGTCAAGGAGCGATGGCTTTGAGACCTTATGAAGACGAGAAAAATCAGGTTGAGGAAATTAGTGTGGCGGCCAAATTAGGTCTTTTAGGCGCAGTGATTACGACGTTTGGAGATGCTTTGGCTACGGTAGCTGCCGCGGTAGCCATCGAAGAAAGTAAAGCCGCTGATCTCGAACAACAGCAGCAATTTAAACAGCTTCAACAACAAATAGAGGAATTGAAAAAAGAGCAAGAAACTACGGTAGCATTAAATAAGCGATTAGAGAAATTGATTGAAAGAATAGAAGCGAAATGAAAATAGCTGCGGTACTTTTTAGCAAAAAGAAAACTGACGATCGGAAATAAAATCGTCAGTTTTTACTTTTATTTAGCAGCAGGCATCGACCTCGTGATCGTTGTCATGCTAGCCTCAAGCTTAATTCAAGAGCTGGACACAATTACGTCTAGGCAATTGATCAACCTTCAATTTCTTCAGTTAGTTCAACGAGTTGGTCAATTAACTGGCCGATGTAGGCAATGGTTTCGCGAAGTGGCTGTTCTGTTGTAATGTCAACACCTGCCATATTTGCTAACGCTTCCGGCGTTTTTGTACCGCCTGCTTTTAAAACGTCCAACCATTCATTGACAGCAGTCGGTCCTTCTTCTAAAACACGCTTGGCGACTTGGGTGGAAATGGTGAGTCCTGCGCTATACGTATAGGGGTATAATCCCATATAGTAGTGCGGTTGCCGCATCCATGTCAATTCAGCTCCGTCTGTGATCTCCACATCCTCTCCCCAAAAAGTTTCGAGGACGCCGCGTTTTATTTCGTTTAAGATGCCTGCATTGACACTTTCCCCTTTATCGATGCGCTCATATACTTTGCGCTGATAGGCGGCTTCCAACAAATGAGTAACGAAATTATGGTAATACGTTCTGGAAACGATGGACGCAATGACCCATCTTTTGAATCTCGGATCTTCGGAGTTTTGCATCAAATGGTTAGCGACGAGCATTTCATTCATCGTTGATGGCGCTTCGATAAAGTACAGGGATGGACTGGCGTTAAAGACGTTTTGCTCGCGATGGGCATTGTAAAAATGACCCGCATGTCCTAATTCATGTGCCAATACGAAGACATCATCCATACTTCCTGTCCAAGAAATGAGGATGTATGGATGATTTCCATAGGGACTCGCACAAAATGCTCCCGTTGACTTTCCTTTATTTTGTGCAAAATCGATCCATCTTTCCTCATAAGCACGATTGATCATCTGAACATAGTCTTCTCCCATGATCGAAAGCGCATCGTCAATATATTTTTTTGATTGTTCAACCGTAATTTTCGGTTCGTATGTCGGATCGAGCGGAATTTTCAAATCTTCGAAAGTCATGCGGTCCAAGCCGTGCACTTTTTGAAGCAGTTTTGCATATTTTCGCATATGCGGCGCAAGCTCTGTCATAATTAAATCGATTTGGCGATCATACATGGACCGGTCGACTTCTTGGTCAAACAGCAAGTAATCGAAAATTGTCGCGTAGCCACGTAAATCGGACATTGTTTTTTCTGCTTGAAGATGCATATCATACGTTTTGGCTGTCGTATGTTCATACTTTTTGATTTGACTGGAAAAAGCTTGGAAAGCGGCTCGCCTTATGTCCGTATTGGGATCGCTTTCCCAATCGCCTTCAAAAGAAACATAACTCAATGGATATGCTTTGCCGTTCACTTCGAAGTCATTGAAAGACAGGTCCACCATCTTCGTCGTATTGTACAATTCGTAAGGTGCTTCAAAAGTAGTGGAAAAAGCAGCAAGGGTCTTTTCAACTTCGGGATGCAATTGGTATTCTTTTTTGCGGATTAATTTCTTTAAATAGTTTTCAAATTGCATTGAAGTTTGCATGGCCTCTTCCAAAGTTTCAGTGGGGAGTTCAGATAATTCGCTGTCCACAAAAGACAATGTACTTTGAATTTTTGCCGCAGTAGAACCAAATTGACTTGCACGCATTTGTGCTTCGGAATCCGTTTGATCTACGCTTAACGCCAAGCTTGAATAGGTGCCAATCGGAATTATTTTCTCATAGATGGAAGCATAGCCGCTCAGCGCTTCATTGATTGAAGGGGCATCGGTGATATTGCCTTTAAATTTGTTATGGTATTGTTCGACATCTTTGCCAAGTTCGGCGATGGCTGCATTGAAGTCTTCCTCCGTTTGAAATAAATCCTGTAAATTCCAAGTTTCGTGTATGTTGACATCTGAGCGTTCCGGTAAACTTTTTACCATGTTCATTGCCTCCCAATCGTGATCGATTTACTCATTATTGTAATGGCTCGTCTTAAAATGTGAAAACGAATCACCTTCTTGATTTGGCGATTCGCTCGATTTCTTCAGTGATGACAAATGCGAGGTCGTCATTGCCGAAAAGCTGTAATACATCTAACATTGTTTCATCTTCAATATTGATTTGCGCGTCACCGTCCATCTCCTCTAAAACTTTTTGCAGGGCAAGGTTCACTTGCTGTGCGGGATAGGCTCGTGCATATAATTTGTTTGCATCAAGGTCGTACCCTTTACACCATTGGGCAAACAATTGAATCATGATTTGTTCATCTTCTTGATACTTTTTAATAATTTGTTCGTCAATCGGTAAATGTTTGAAATCCATCGATGATAACTCCTTTTTGCATCGCTCCTTCCTATGATAAACGATTTATTGGTGAATAAGAAATAAACGTGTCCGTTAGCTAGCTTGATTTTGTACGAAAAATTGAACGAGCCATTCGACATCCAATGGACCATCGACAATTTTGTAATAGGATAGAGAGTTTTCGATGATGACATTTTCATTGACGATAATGGTGATCGTGTTTCCTTCGTTATCGTGTAAGCTGATGCTGAACTGCTCTGCATGATCTCCAATGCTCACTTCTTCGGGTTTCATTTTCCGAACATGATAGTTTTGAAGAAAGAGTAAAAGGTTTTCGATTTCCTTGTCTTCGTCCACAACCCAAGTGTCAGCACTGGCTCCAATAGTTGAAGGCTTGCTGAACAACAGAGAGACGAATGGATCATTTCTGGAATTGAGCAGTTCATTGAATTCCTTTTCTTTGTAGTCATCCATTGACTGAATCATAACGTACATCCCTCCGATGAAAATGGCGATGAGTAGGATAGCCCTGAATTTCATTTTGATTTCCTCCTGTCCCTCGTTTTTTTAGTATACGCGAATGAAAGCATTGAAAATTGTGCTGACGACTAGAGGGATATAGCGATTATATGCAGAGGGGGATAAAAAAAGGTCTGGTTTAGGAGGGGGATTCATAGCTTCATTTGCTACCAATGTAGCTTCCTATTAGAAAAAACTCACTTCGCACAACATATTCTATGGGTGGTTGTGTAAATTTATTAGATTAATGAATTTTAAATAAATAGATAATATAGAAAATAGAATAAATGTGATGTTATAATGAATAAAGAATTAATAAAAAGAGGTGAGTGAATGAAAGAGTACATCCTGCATGCGATTCAAGATGAGTATCCTGATGATTTTGCTTGGTGCTTTGGTTGTGGACGACTCAATCAGGAAGGGAATCAGTTCCGGACAGGTTGGAAAGAGGAGAAAACGGTTACGTATTACGAACCATCGGCAAAGTATATTGCGATTCCCGGATTCATATATGGGGGATTGATCGCTTCGCTGATTGATTGTCATGGAACAGGATCGGCAGCGCTTGCGCTTCACCGAAAAAATGGTCATGAGCCGGGGGACGGCGTAGATGCCCCTCGTTTTGTGACAGCCTCTTTGCATGTTGATTATGTGAAACCGACGCCGCAAGGGACATTGCTGAAAGCTGTCGGGGAAGTGGAAGAAATCCATCCAAAAAAATGGAGAGTAACCGTCGAAGTATTTGCCGATGACACCCTTTGTGCGACCGGTGAAGTCGTCGCTGTCGTCATGCCGAAAACATTTACTGAAAGCTGATTGCTCCGCGCAATCGGCTTTTTTATTTTCAACGTAATATTAAACTTATACGCTAAAGATCGTATAATAAGTCAAATTTTAATGCTAATGAAGATTTGTGATCGAAATAAATAATTTTTTTGTTGTGAATTGGGAAGAACGAGTGCGGATAAGTATTCTGTTTTTTTGCATGTATCGTTATTGACGTGAAACCATTTGGTTGTATAATAAAGTGTAACCAAATGGTTTCGTTTAAGAGGAGGAATTTAATATGAAAGAAAATTTTGCTGAAGTGCGCAAAAGCATCACAATTGAGGCACCTATTGAAAAAGTGTGGACGTATGTCGCAACTGCGGAAGGAATCGGTGCTTGGTTCATGCCGAATGATATGGAGGCAATCGAAGGAAAAGAATTTATTTTACAAGCGGGACCGTGGGGGAATTCGGCGTGTAAAGTGATAGAAGTAACACCGCCGAACCGGCTTTCTTTCGAATGGGGAGAAGACTGGCTGATCACATTTGAGTTGGAAGCAAAAGATGGCCGTACTGAATTGACGCTCATCCATGGCGGTTGGGACGAAGAAAAGCAGACCGAATTTGGCCAATCGCATACAGAGGTACGCGACCGAATGTCTGGTGGATGGGATGGCCTCGTTGCAAAACTGAAAGATGTCGTAGAAGGTTAATGAATGGAACAGTCGCCTCGGTATGATGTATTTCAAGCGGTTGCCGATCCAACCCGTCGCAAGCTGTTGGAAATGCTGGCTGGAAAACAATTGTCCATTTCCACACTGAGCAAAGATTTTTCGGTGAGCCGTACCGCAATCACGAAACATCTTCGGATATTGGAGTCGGCAGGACTTGTGCAATCGCAAAAAGTGGGCCGAGAAAGATTATATCGTCTGGATGCGAAGCCATTGCAAACAGTACACCATTGGCTCGCGTTTTACGAGCATTTTTGGGAAGACAAGCTTTCAAATTTGAAGAAGGTTGTGGAAAAGGAATTGTAGGGCTTTGTCTATGCAGGAAAAAGACTAAACGCTTGAGGAGAATGTCCCTCAAGCGTTTTTATGAGTTCGGAGTTGTGGATTTTAAAAGCTAGGCGGTGTAATAATCCAAATCGCTTCCAACGTACTGTCACCGCTATTTCTCCAGGCATGTGGTGAGCGGCTTGAAAAATTGATTGTATCTCCCTCACACAATGTAAAAGTTGAATCATCTACTGAAATCTCCAGTTCACCTTTCAAAATGATGATGCACTCTTGTTCGCTATCATGCACATAGTGATCTCCACTACTTCCCCCAGGTTCGACGACAGAATAAATCACTTCTAATTTCCCTTTTGCGCCTGTCAATAAATAATCAATCAACTTTCCATCTGGATAAGTCATTGCACGTCTATTGTCTTTTCTAACAATTGAAACAGATTGTAATGGAAGTGATTCATTTTGTGTTCCGTGAAATAGTGAAGAAACATTTATATTTAATGCACTCGCAATTTTTTGGATAGACGCGACAGAGCCTTTTGTTTTATTGCGTTCAAATTGACTAATGAAACTAGCGGTAAAACCTGTTTCTTTAGAGATTTCATTAATAGTCATTCCCTTTTCTTTTCTAATAGAACGTATTTGCTCACCTATGGATAAGTTTTTCCCCTTCAATTAAAAATGCCCCCTTGTTTAAACTTTCAGATTAATCTATAATTAAGCCACACTTAATTAAGTGGTAGTTAACTAAATGTATATAGTAACAGTATAGCAAGAATGTGAGGAAGGAGGAAAATGAGTTAACTCATTTTTATGAAGGTGAGAATGCATGGACAAGGAAACTAAAAGGAGGTTTTTAGGATGGGAGAATTAATTTTTAGTTTTGCCTATGGAAGCGCATTAATCGTTATGGGATTGGTTACACGCTTTTTTCTGAAAAAGATGGATACTGAAAGGTCAAAAGTGAAAAGTGTTGACGGGACTAAAAGTCATGTGAAGTATGAGAAGGCGGTGTAGTCGATGGTTTTTATCATTGGGATTATTGTATCGTTCATTATTTATGTGCTGATCGGAGTAGTCTTATCGAAAACGATTAAAAGTTCGGAAGACTATTATGTTTCAGGAAGAAGTGGAACGACACTAATGATTACGGGCACACTCGTCGCTTCTTTTTTAAGTACAGTTTCTTTCATGGGGGAAGCAGGGTTCTCTTATGAAGGGTACGCCATTCCGTTACTTATACTCGTTATTTTTAATGCAAGCGGTTACATCTTTGGTGTTTTCTTATTTGGTCGTTATTTACGTAGAAGTAAATCATTGACCGTTCCAGAGTATTTTGGTAACCGTTTTCAATCGAAAAAGGTGCGAATGGTTGCCGCAATTACAACGGTGCTTGGAATTGCAGCATATTTGGTCGCTGTGACGCAAGGGGCTTCACTTTTACTTGCTGAAATTTTCAAGATTCCCTATGCGATGGCACTTGTTGTCATGTGGATCGTGTATGCCTCCTTCACGATTCTTTCAGGCGCTAAAGGGGTCATGGTGAACGATACAATCATGTTTTTCATTTTTTCTATTGCGGCATATATATCATTTCCATTTATTATTAAATCGACTGGGGGATTTCCAAACGCCATTATCAATGCGGCAAACCACGTGGGCAAGCCGGATATGTTCAGTTGGCATGGTGTAACTGGACCGAGTGCCTACATGGGAACGCCTGCTGAAACAATTATTTGGGCAATCATTCTAGGATTGGTCTGGGGGTCTGTCGTTGCGATCAGTCCTTGGCAAAGTAGTCGTTATTTAATGGCTAAAAACGAACACGTGGCCATACGGTCGGGTGTCTGGGCGACAATCTCCATTTTTACGATTTACTTATTTTTGCACATTAGTATGACGACTGTGAACAATATTAAATCGGATATCGCACCTACGGAAAAGGTTTTCATATGGACTGCGATGAATCTCGTGCCGACATGGCTCGGTGTCATTATTGTCAGTGGAATTATGGCGGCTGCTTTGTCTTCTTGTGCCACTTTTTTACAATTAATCGGTAATAGTGTTGCGCGCGACATTTTGGAGCAATCGCGGAAAAAGCATTATACAGATA
Source organism: uncultured Sporosarcina sp. (assembly GCA_948469885.1). Lineage (GTDB taxonomy): Bacteria > Bacillota > Bacilli > Bacillales_A > Planococcaceae > Sporosarcina. Next base: position 13,563 of record CAOKMT010000040.1, read on the forward strand.
AACAGTTGTTACAAGTGAGCCGACTTTCGATGATTGTGGTGAGTATCGTTATTTTGCTCGTCGGGTTGTGGCAACCGCCATCTGTGATGTGGATTGGTTATTTTGCAGCGACGTTATTCGCAGCTTCTTGGGGGCCTGTTGCGTTTTCCAGTGTGTACTCTAAAACTGTCACGAAAGAAGGCGCGTTCTGGAGTATAATCGTCGGATTTCTCGGTGTTCTATTAGGAGAAGCGGTAGGTCTTGTCGTCGCATTACCAGTTTATTTAAATCCTGTCATTATCGGTGTCATCTTAGGCGGCACGGCACTTGTGATAGGTTCAAGATTTGGCGTCATTACAGAGGAGGAACGCGCTTATCAAGCAAAGTTGCTTGAGCGTCCCATTGAAGAGAATGAGGCGAAGGAAATGTCGATTACCCGTAAGTATCCTGCTTATTTAATGGTAAGCGGCGTCGTTATTATTGCGATTACTTTTGCATTTTATTATTGGCCGTTGTCTCTTAGTTAACGAATCGCAGAAAAGTAAAGGGGGCTATTTTATGTCACAATTCAAACATTTATTTACGAAGGTTCAAATTGGTAGTACAGAGATCAAAAATAGAATTTTAAGCACCGCTCACCAAACGAACCATGTCATTGATGGAATTCCAACAGATGATTTAATCGCCTACCATGAAGAAAGAGCGAAAGGCGGTTTGGGCTTGGCCATTCTTGAAGCAGCGGCTGTGCATCCGTCCGGTATGTTGACAACGAATACGGTTGCGGCGTTTGATCCTAAAATTACGGAAGCATATAGGAAAATATCGACAACATTGCATAAGCATGGAACAAAAGTTTTTTCACAGCTGTTCCATGGCGGAAGAGAAGTTGTATCAAGTGATTATCGCAATGCGGCTTGGGCGCCTTCCGCAGTTCCGAGTTTACGATTCAGCACGATGCCAAAGCCGATGAGCTTGGAAGAGATAGACGAAGTGATTGAAGGGTTTGCACTTTCTGCAAAACTTGCAAAAGCAGGCGGATTAGATGGGGTGGAAATTTGTTGTTCGCATGGCTATTTACCTGCCCAATTTTGGTCACCGCATACAAATTTAAGAACGGATGAGTATGGTGGGTCATTTGAAAATCGGATGCGCTTTATTGTGGAAGTGATTGAACGCGTTTGGGCGGCGGTCGGTGAAGATTTCACAGTGGGCATTCGTATGAGCTCGGACGAAATGACGATGGATGGCACTAAAATTAAAGATGCAGTTCAAATTGTGGAGTATCTCGTTGATAAAGTACGTCTTGATTTTATTGACGTAACGGCCGGTGATTCAAGTACATTTGCAGGCTCCACTCATATTGTACCTCCTTCTCCGATGAAGCAAGCTTATTTGTCGGCGGATAGTTTTAAAATTCGAATGGCAGGAGCCGTTCCAGTCTTTGTCGGTTCCCGAATTGTCGACCCTGTTCAAGGAGAGCAAATTATCGGTTCTGGAAAAGCAGATATGGTAGGGATGACACGCGCCACAATTGTTGATCCTCATATGCCAAATAAAGCACAAAAGGGAGATTTTCATTTAATCGATGCGTGCATTGGTTGTTTACAAGCCTGTATTGGGCATTACCATAAAGGTCTGCCAATTGGCTGTGTGCAAAATCCTCAAGCAGGGAAAGAAGCTCAAATCCTTCCCTTATTGAAACGAAAGCAAAAGAAAAGATCCGTTCTTGTTATCGGTGCAGGACCGGGTGGACTGGAGGCAGCGATTGCAGCTGATACACAAGGTTACGATGTCACACTTGTCGATCAGAGTGAAACAATTGGTGGATTATTGAAGACGATGCGCAAAGCGCCGATGCGTCGTGAAATGGCTGAGTCGATGTTAGACAATTACGCTAAACAATTGGCAGAAAGTCAAGTGAATGTACAATTAGGAAAAAAAATGACGAAAGAAGAAGTGAAAGCCCTCACACCTGATGCGGTCATCTGCGCACTCGGTTCGAAGCCGTACTTACCTAAAGTGGAAGGAATGGACGACGCTCGAGTGCTGACGGTAGATGAACTCTTTAATAAGAAGGATATTGAAAAAGGGAAGAATGCAGTTGTAATGGATTTCGGTGGCGATTGGTCAGGTATAGAGTCGGCCATTTATTTGGCGGAAAAAGGTTGTACGGTCACTTTAATTACTGCAAGACTCCATGTGGGCGAAGAGGTTCACCAATATTTGAGAAATGAGTATATGAAAAAACTTCATGAATTGAATATTACGCTTACAACACATCATGATTTCGGTGGAATTCAAAATGGAAAAGTCATCGTCCGGAATGTATTTACCCATACAACAGCAGAAATGGAACATTGCGATATGATCGTTTTGTCAGTCGGACGTGTCCCTAACACCGGATTGTATGAAGAAATTAAATACATTGCTCCGTACGTCAGTCAAATCGGAGACTGTTTGGCACCGCGGACAATCGAAGAAGCGACATTAGAGGGATTACTATCAGCATTGAAGATTGAAACGGAGATGACTACTTTACAAAAAGTTGGATCTTGAAGAATACTGTTAAAACAACGACAGAAAAAGTTAGGCGTTTGGGGGAAGGTTTTCCAAACGCCTAAAAGGGATTACGTTAAAAGGGGGCGGACTGCATTCGTTTTATCAATATGGATGAAAGCATCGTAGCGGTTGGCGATATCAGACGGTACGTAATTACCGTACACTTCGTAATTAGGATTGTAGACGACGCCAATTGCCCGGTGGTCGATTGTGCTGAAATGTTGACGATTTTCATCCGTGAAAATAAGCATCTTATTATATGCGCCTGTCCGGTGCAATGCATCTTCCCAAGAATGTTGCTGTGCAGGCGGTACATCCATCTTTTCAAAGGGGTTACCCCATTGATCGGCCGCGATGACGCTCCCTTTGAACGTACCGAATCCGACCGCAAATACTTCACCGTCTTCATAATGCTCTCGTAAAAGTTGCCCTACATTGACCATTCCTTCCTCTTTCATTGAAGTAGCTCTTGCATCTCCGATATGTGTATTGTGTGCCCATACGATCATTTTTGACCGCTCGCCGAAATACGATCGGAGTTCGTGAATCGTTTCTACCATATGTTCATCACGGACGTTCCAAGATTCCGAGTTGCTAAGCGCGGATGTCCGGTAATAGGCTTCGGCATTTTTCGTCACTAATGCATTCATCTTCAAATTGAGATCCTGTTCGAAGTCGGAAGGATAATGGTTGATATTCGCCCGAATTGAAGACAATAATTTATTTACTTCGTTTGTGCAAGTTTCTGGGAAATGTGCTGTGGAAATGGCGTAATGTTCCGGCATACGATTGAAAGCTTCAAAACAATTTAGGACATTTCGGGCCATTTGCGACTCATCGTGGGACGGGGCGGCTTGCTCCAAATATTGAACGACCTCTTCCATAGACTCCCATAAACTGTATAGATCGAAGCCGTAAAAACCGATCTTCTCTTTAGGTCGTCGTGCGTCGTTCAGCTGTTTTAAGGATTGAACGAGTTTTGCAACTTCCTCATTGGCCCACATCCATGTCGGCCATCTTTCAAATGCTTGTGATAGCATTTCCTCAGGCGCTGTCTTACTATCCTCGTATCCTTTAATGTACCGGTTTACTTGTCTGGAAGAAGGCCAATCTCCTTCCACTGCAATCAATGAAAAATCTTTTTCTTCAATCAGTTTTTGGGTCAACGCTGTCCGCACGGTGTAAAATTCCGAAGTGCCGTGACTCGCTTCCCCGAGCAATACGATTTTTGCGTTGCCGACCGCTTCGACTATATGTGTAAGATCATCGTCGGTTTGAAAGGGAAGTGCATAATGTTGGATCGCTTCGTCGAGTGACATCTTCATATGAAAAACCTCGTTTCCATAAAATAATTGGAGTTATTCCTTCATTAGCCTGCCCATTGTTGGCCGAAACATAAAAAGTGATTTTTGGCTGAATTGTTGAGAAGTATGCAAGCTTTTAAGGTACAATTGGCTTAAATGACTAGGTGGGACGAGAGGTGATGAAATTGTGGTTCATTGTTGCAATTGTTGCCGTCAGTATGATTGTTCCTGTCACACGGATTGTGACAGAGCATCAACAGAAGATGGCTCAGATAAAAGGGGAAATTGTTCAAAAAGAAATTGAGCTTGAAACATTGAAACAGCAAAATTTTGTGATAGAAACTGAGAAAATGAAGTTGGAATTAGAAAAGATGCGCCTAGAGTATACTCCAGATTAAACAAAATGATACGCGGAAAATAGAAAAGATGAAACTTCAACCGGCTTGATTCGTATAATTAGATACTTAGAGAAATTGGGAGGTTTTGAAAATGGAACAGAAAGGGTTTAAGGTGCTTATTCATGCAAGCGCATTTTTTGCACCATATTTAGTTCCGATCATCTTTTTTATAATTAGTGAGGATGAGAGTGTTAAAAAGACGTCAGTCCAAGCAGTTCTTTTTCAATTGGTCATGGGTGCCTTGGCATTCGTCTCTTTCCTTTTAATTTTCGTGTTAATCGGAATTCCGATGATCATTGCGGTCGGGATTATGTGGTTTGTCGTACCGATTATCGCGATTGTGAAAACGCTTGGGGACGATGACTATAATTATCCGATTGTTGGTAGATGGTATCGATAAGGGGATCAACAGCATTGAAAGATTGCGGGCTTTTTCAGTGTCTTAAATTCAAAGGTGAGTTTTCGTTCAAGTATGAATGAAAACTCACCTTTTTTTTAGGTTATATCCACTTTAACCTTAGTCAGAGATAATGTGGTTTTTTCCATTTTCTCTTCGTGAATATGCTTTTTTAATGTCAAATAAAGAAGCATACACTGATCGAAAGATTCAAGGTCGATATTCAGAAGCTGTTGCAATTGCTGGAGCCTATATAACAGTGTATTTCGATGGATGAATAATCTTCTTGCTGCCTGACTCATATTCAATTGTTCCTCACAGTAGATTAGGAAGCTTTCGATAAGCGCCTTTCCGTTTGCATGGGCATTGATCTGCTCGACATAGTTGTCCAGTGTCTGCCGGGCAGGTAACGCCATTTCTTCGACGAGGGCAAGGGATAATAAATTCCAATCATCCAATGATACAATCGGTTCTTTAAACTGATTTCTTTTAGCGATATTCAAAGCTTTTCTGGCTTGGTCGTACGAATGGACGATCCCTTCTGGCTGTGAATGATAATCTCCATAAGCCAACGTGACATGATCAGTTAGGTTCCTTTTTTGCAGGAACTTCTGGATGGAGAGATAAGCTTCTTCCAATTTCTTTTTTAGGACATTGCTGTCTTCACCATCGACATGCTTTAAAATAATCCACCTGCTGGCGTTCAAAGGGGCTAGGAATTCTCTGTCTCTATGACCGAAAAGATTGCTCAAGAGCAGAAACAGTTCTTGCTCAATGGCGTTGAATGATGGGATTTCTTCTGTTTGGGATCCAGCCTCCATGACCAACGGGATGTCAATTAGGATGCAACGGCGAGGCAGATCGGTTTGAAAGCCGAGCATTTCACTATAATGGAGAATTTGCTTGCAATCCTCCTCTTTTTTGTAACTTAATAGTAAATGTACGAAATCCCTTAGTACTTCCATTTGTGCAACGACTGTTTTAGTGCGGAATTTTTCCATAAGCAACAATTCTATATGCGTTTGGACAAAGGGTGCATAGCGACCGACCTGAGCAACGTCACCTATAAGGCCAATAATGCCGATTGTATGTTGATGGAATGTTAGTGGTGCTGCGACACCGGGCAGTACATTCTCAAGCCCGGCTGTTTGTTCTTTAGAAAAGGTTATGATTTCACCGGATTTTGTTACGTCTGACGTCGCGATGTGATGAGAGCCGAGCCGTTTGCTATCTGTACAACCGATAATAACGCCCGCGTCATCTGTGATCATGACGGGAAAATCAAAAATAGGCGAGATTTCTTCAACGATTGATTGTGCAATATGCTTAAAGAAGATCAACGACCTCACTCCTTGCTATCATTGGACCTTTAATTTATTTTGAGTTTTCGGAATTATTCATTTCGTTTATTATACCAGAAATTTGTGCAGTATGTGTATTTTATTTTTAATTAGTGTCAGTAGAATAAATGCAAGACTAAGAGATGAAGTTTGATCGTCTTTAAAAGGAGGATGCAGTAATGGAAAAGAAATTAGATATCATCATCGTTGGTGGCGGGGTCATGGGTTCAAGCACAGCTTATGCTTTAAGAAAGAACGGATACGAAGGCAGTATTGCGGTGTTTGAAAAAGATTTGACCTATACGTATTCGTCTACGGCGAGAAGTGCGGGCGGTTTTCGCCAATTATATTCGACGTCCATTAACATTCAATTAAGTCGTTTCAGTTTACAAGTGTACAAGAATTTTGCGGAAGAGATGGCCGTTGACGGGGAGCTAGCGGAAATTGACTTCAAGCAACGAGGCTATTTGTTTTTAGCAACGGAGAAAATGTTGCCGGCTTTTAGACAGCAACTGATTAAACAACATGCACAAGGCGTACCTTCCGAAATATTGAATACCGATGAATTGCTGGATGTCATCCCCGAATTGGAAGTAGGAGACCTCGCAGGGGGGCTGTATTGTTCGGAAGACGGTTACCTTGATCCTTACTCTGTGATGCAAGCATACCGTAAAAATGCACAAGCGTTAGGTGTCAATTATATTTCAGCGGAGGTTGCTGCACTGACGGCTGAAAATGGTAAGATGACAGGCATTCGTTTAGTTGACGGCACTACATATAGTGCACCGATCATTATTAATTGTGCCGGTGCTTGGGGAGCAGCACTGAGCGAAAATCTAGGTTTGCCATTACCGGTCATTCCACTTAAACGTCAAATCCATACATTAGATGTTTCAAAACAATTGGAGAAACCATTACCGCTTACAATCGATCCAACGGGCGTCTATTTTCGTCATGAAGGTTCAAAAGTGATTACGGGTTATTCAGACGAAGT
>CAOKMT010000041.1 GCA_948469885.1 uncultured Sporosarcina sp.
GGATTCCTTACAATTTAAAAGTGAGTGAGGAAGAGCGGATTTATGAAAAAATGATTAATGAAAGTGACATGGCGCATGTCCATATTGCCCCTCACGCATTGAAAGTAGCAGCTATTTTTTCCGTCTTGACGAGGTTGGAAGATTCGAAAAAGCATGGCATCGATATTCTTAAGAAAATGCGTTTGTATGATGGGGAGAGCGTCGAAGGGTTTAACCGGGCAAGTACCGATGAACTGAAGAAAGAATTTCCGAATGAAGGAATGCATGGCATCGATCCGCGTTATGTCATCAACCGGATTTCATCCGCGATCATTCGGAAGGAAGTGCCCGCGATCAACGCACTCGATGTGTTGCGCGCATTGAAAGAGGGACTAGACCAGCACGCTTCGATTTCTCAAGAGGATCGTGAGAAGTATATGAATTATATTGGTATCGCGCGTAGAGAGTATGATGAAATCGCGAAAAAAGAAGTCCAAAAAGCATTCGTCTATTCCTATGAAGAATCTGCCAAAACATTGATGGATAACTATCTTGATAACGTTGAGGCCTATTGCAATAAAAATCAATTAAGAGATCCACTTACCGGCGACAAAATGGATCCAGATGAAAAGTTGATGCGCTCGATTGAAGAACAGATCGGGGTATCGGAAAATGCGAAAAGAGCTTTCCGGGAAGAAATTCTCATTCGGATCTCGGCATATGCGCGGAAAGGAAAGCGTTTTAACTACCAGTCTCACGTTCGGTTACGAGAGGCGATCGAAAAGAAATTATTTGCCGATTTAAAAGATATTGTCAAAATTACAACTTCGTCACAAACGCCGGATGAATCACAGTTGAAGAAGATTAACGAAGTCGTTGCGAGTCTTATCGACGAGTATGGCTATAATCCTGTTTCTGCGAACGAGTTGTTGCGTTATGTCGGCAGTTTACTGAATCGTTAAGCAATTATTTCTTTTGACTAGTAGTTTTGAACTTCTGGTTGTCTCGGCAGTTTCGGAAAAAAAGTAAAAAAACAAGACTGATTAGGGAGTGGTCTTGTTTTTTTACTAACATGAATGGTCTTAACCGAGTGGTACTTGCATATGTTAACTTGATTCAGCATTGTTTGCTTGCGATGAAAGCGCAGCGATAGGAGCAGAAGTCCCCCCACTGTTATAAGTGGAGCTGGACGCAATCACGCCGAGGCGCGATTGATATAAAATATACGTTAATGATAGATAGGTGTGGATGAAGGTGAACGAAAAGCAAAATGATCGTTTTGTTGTCTCACAGGAGAATTGGTCCCTTCACCGTAAAGGCTACCAAGACCAGCAACGTCATGCTGAAAAAGTGAAAGAAGCAATCCGCAACAATTTGCCGGATCTTATTAGTGAAGAAAGCATCATCATGTCGAATGGTCAAGATGTCATTAAAATTCCAATCCGTTCATTGGATGAATACAAAATTCGTTATAATCATGACAAGTCCAAGCATGTTGGTCAAGGGGACGGGGATAGTGAAGTAGGCGATACGGTTGCAAGCGACGGGGACCAAGGGAAAGCGGGCGCGGGGCAAGGTAAAGAAGCGGGAGATCAACCTGGCCAAGATTATAATGAAGCCGAAGTATCCATTGCTGAAGTTGAAAATGCGCTTTTCAAAGAGTTGGAGTTACCGGATTTGGAACAAAAAGAACAAGCTGAAATTACGACTGAAAAAATCGAGTTTAATGATATCCGTAAACAAGGTCTTATCGGGAATATTGATAAAAAACGAACAATCTTAACTGCTATTAAAAGAAATGCAATTAAAGGAACGGCCGAAATTATGCCAATCCATAATGACGACTTACGGTTCAAGACGTGGAACGACGTGGAAAAGCCTGAGTCAAAAGCGGTTGTACTTGCCATGATGGATACGAGTGCGTCCATGGGTACGTTTGAGAAGTATATTGCACGAAGCTTCTTTTTCTGGATGACGAAATTTTTACGTACTAAATATGAGTCCGTGGAAATTGAATTTATCGCCCATCACACACAAGCGAAAGTCGTTTCGGAAGAGGACTTTTTTTCAAAAGGGGAGAGTGGAGGCACCTTATGTTCATCCGCTTATGAAAAAGCGTTGGAGTTGATTGATCAAACATATCATCCGACGCGTTATAATATTTATCCTTTCCACTTTTCTGATGGGGAAAATATGTCATCTGATAACCGGAAATGCATCGAACTTGTCAATGAGATCATGGAAGTATCGAATATGTTCGGGTACGGGGAAGTGAATGCCCATAGTCGTTTTTCAACATTGATGTCCACTTATAAAAAAATCGAACACCCAAAGTTTCGTCATTATGTATTGAAGGAAAATCGGGATGTCTATTATGCTATGAAAAGCTTTTTCCAAAAAAACTCGGAGGGGTTCGATTGACGGAAATACAAGGGTTGCATCGTGCAATTGATGAGATTACGGAAATCGCGAGTGGATTTGGTCTTGATTTTTATCCGATGCGTTATGAAATTTGCCCAGCCCATATCATTTATACATTTGGGGCATACGGCATGCCGACACGGTTTACGCATTGGAGTTTTGGTAAACAATTTCATAAAATGAAGCTGCAATATGACTTGGGGCTTAGTAAAATCTATGAGCTTGTCATTAATTCGAATCCTTGTTATGCGTTTCTGTTAGATACGAATAGTTTGATTCAAAATAAGCTTATTATTGCACATGTTCTTGCACATTGTGATTTTTTCAAAAACAACGTCCGTTTCTCGAACACGAGGCGGGATATGGTGGAAAGTATGACGGCGACTGCGGAGCGCATTGCAAACTATGAAATGATCCATGGGAAAGAAGAAGTGGAAAAGTTTTTAGATGCCGTATTGGCGATACAAGAGCATATCGATCCTTCTATCATTAGGAAGCAACGACCAGAAAATTCGAATGAGCCGACCGAAGATGAACCGAATGTGCGGAAAACGGCGTACGATGATTTATGGGTTTTGGATAATAAGGGAGATGACGTAAAAAAGCCGGCGATCGAAAAAAGAAAAAAGGTACCGTTGAACCAAGAGAAAGACATATTACTATTCATCTTGGAACATAGCCGCATCTTGGAGGATTGGCAACAAGACATTTTAACGATGATGCGAGAAGAAATGCATTATTTTTGGCCACAGCTTGAGACGAAAATTATGAATGAAGGATGGGCTTCTTATTGGCATCAGCGGATTTTAAGGGAAATGGATTTGACGTCGGATGAAGTGATCGCGTTTGCGAAATTGAACGCTGATGTTGTGCAACCTTCAAAAACGTCGATTAACCCTTACTATTTAGGATTGAAAATTTTTGAAGATATCGAACGAAGATACGATGAACCAACAGAGGAAATGTTGAAGCTAGGCATTCAGCCGAAGAGCGGTCGTGAAAAGATTTTCGAGGTGAGGGAAATTGAATCTGATATTTCTTTCATCCGTAATTATTTAACGAAGGATTTAGTGCAAAAAGAAGATTTGTATTTGTTTCAAAAAAAGGGGAAAGATTATAAAATCACGACGAAAGAGCATGAAGAGGTAAGAGATCAGCTTGTATCGATGCGTGTGAATGGAGGATTCCCTTATCTCGTCGTTGAAAACGGAGATTATTTACAGAACGGTGAACTGTATTTAATGCATAAGTATGAAGAAACAGAGTTAGATCTGCCATATTTGGAAAACGTCCTACCTTATCTCCATCAATTATGGGGACGGATTGTGCATTTGGAAACAGTTGTTGAAAATAAGCAAATTATTTATTCGTGTGATGGCAAGAAAGTGTACCGGCGTTATGTATAAAGTTTTCAAGTTATGAATTGAATTATACTCGAATTACCTCTATACTGAAGGGAATTGAATAGACAAACTTCCTTTAAGGGGAGTAGCTATACAATAAATTCGTCAGTACGGGATGTATATCCTCGGATTTGTTGGCAACAACAGTTGTTTGCGAGACCTTACCGATTATTTGGTGAGGTCTTTTATATTTTAAAGGCATGGTAACCAAATAAGGTTATCATGTCTTTTTTATTTAAATCAAATGGGAGGTAACTTTTGAATATCTATCAAACACTTGTAGAAACCGTGATCATTTCAAATAAAAATCATTTGATTCGTTATAGTGATTCATTGAAACTTATTGGGATCGGAAGAAGTGCATTTGTCTTTCGCATAAAAGCATCGAATCTGGCAATTAAAATATTTTTCCCTGCATATAAGGATCTTGCAAAAGAAGAGGTTGAAGTTTATCGCGCACTTCGCGGTATCCCTTATTTTCCAACTGTCCATGATTCAGGCTCGAATTATATTGTCATGGATTATATTGAAGGTGATACAATTTTTGATTGTGTGACTCAGGGGACAACCATTACGCCCGAACAATTGAAAGAAGTCGATTATGCTCTTTCCTTGGCTGCGGATCAGAAATTGAATCCTTCCGATATTCACTTACGAAATATCATCATCACACCTAAAGGCCGAATCATGCTGATTGATGTGGCGCGTTTTAGACAAGAAAAAAATTGCATGCAGTGGCGGCATTTAAAAACAGCCTATCATCATATTTACAAAAAACGTTTTTTCCCAAAGAAAATTCCTGCGATCGTGTTAAATATCATTGCGTTCATTTATAAAAAAAGGCTCCTTCCCTTTTATCGTTCCAATCGTAAAAGTTATTCCAGCTAAGAAAAGGCCCACCGTATACAATACAGTGAACCTTTTGGAGGAGCGTTGAATGCGATTGCTTAGTTTGTCTTGTTCTGTTTCTTCACTTTGTCCTCATAGAAAACACTGAAATCCGGGTCGACCGTTCCGATGTTTAAATACCTTGCTTTATAATCGTGCAGTAAAGTGAAGAACTTCTTACTCAAAATCAAGATGACGATCAGGTTAATGAAGGTCGGTATGGCGGATGCGATGTCAGCAAAGTACCAAACCGCTTTACCTGGCAGTTGATTAACAACTGCATAGACGACCATCAATGTACCCGGAATCGGATATAACCATTTGTATGCCGTTAATATTTTATATTTTGTCGTCACTTTACCTGTCTTATCGAATAAATGCCTTAACAAAATTTCATAATACGTATACCAGCCGGTTGAAGTAGTGAGGCCGAATAGGAAAATGGATATTGTAATGACGATGCGACCGATTTGTCCGATTTCCGTTTCAAAAGCGGTTAATGTCAATGTGGCACCGTCCAATCCCGAGGACCAGACGCCGGTGATGATAATGGTAAGCGCTGTAATCGTACAGACGATGATTGTGTCGACGAAAACTTCGACCGCTCCCCACATACCTTGTTTAATCGGATGATCCGTTTTAGCCGTGGAGTGAATCATCGGGGAAGTTCCCCAACCTGCTTCGTTACTATAAACGGCTCGCGCAACGCCCATTCGGATTACTTGTGCGATGACTGCGCCTGTGAAGCCACCGACTGCTGCCATTCCATTAAATGCGCTGTCGAATATCAGGCTGAATGCAGGGATGATTTCACCGTAATTTTTGAAGATGACAAACAATCCGGCGATCACATAGAAAATACACATAAACGGAACAAGTTTAGAAGCGACATCTCCAACGCGCTGAATACCGCCATAAATAATAAGATAAATTAAAAGTAATAAAAAAAGCGAAACAGGAATCATGCCGATATTAAAAGTTGAGCTTACCGCTTCCGCAATTGTATAGTTTTGAACCGTTAAGAAAAAGGTTGTAAAGATTCCTGCACCGAACAAGAAAGCAGGGATTTGCCAAAACCTGAAGTTCTTTTCTTCTCCAAGTCCTTTCTCCATATAATAACTGGGCCCGCCATATGGATCGCCGTTTTCATCCGTATTTCGATAGTAAACGGATAATGTAACTTCTACTGTTTTTGTCATCATACTGAAAAGGGCAGTGACCCACATCCAAAAAACGGCTCCGGGACCCCCGACTGCAATGGCCGTGGCAACTCCTCCGATATTGGCGACGCCGACGCTACCTCCGATAGCGGTGCTCACTGCTTGAAAAGGGGTTAAAATCCCTTTTTCTTCTTTCTCCTTTTTTGACTTTCGTTGGAAAACTTTACCGAACGTCTCTTTTAAAATATGAGGGAAATAACCGAACTGGAAAAGCTTGCTTCCCAATGTGAAGTAAAGTCCAACAAATAAAACAAGGAAAATAAGTGGCAATCCCCAAAGCCACCCAACGATCATTTCAAGTATCTCATGTGTATTCATAACTTAGCCCCCAGAATTTTTTAATGTTACTGTGTGAATGTTCATCTCCTTTTTTGTCATTTTGTTTTGCTTAGTAGTTGGAAACGTTCCGTAGTGAAGTGAGGTTAATTCTGAAATATTGGTATATTTTAACTATTTTAACAACAGGTAAAGTGGAAGTCAATAGAATACGAGAACGGAAGGAAATTTAGATGGACGAATGTTCTAATGTTTTGGTATACAAACTAAAAACACCTGCTTGAATGAGAGGGAGCGAGATGTTTTGGATGATAGATATAATTATGGTTGTACAATTTATGACGTTGGTGAAAGAAAATCCCTTCTCTTTAAAATTGGAGAGGGGCTGGAATTTCACTAACGTCATTTTTTATAATTATTTTGAATTGAAGAATCCTATAACCCGCTGATTTCCGTTCCGGGCGGACGCGCTCCTGCGGGGTCTCACCTGTCACGCTTATCCCACCGGAGTCGCCGCCCTCCACTCCAATCAGCTGAGAGAAAATCTCGGAAATATAAGTTCAAGTAGATATAAAACAAGGACAGTCCCAAAACCAGTTTCACTGACTTTGAACCGTCCTAAGACACACAATTATAGTCGACTATAATTCTTCGCCAACGTCATTTGACAAAGAACCATAATTATTTGTAGCGGCCGCCGATCTGTTTGTCTTTCCGTAAATGATGTCCCCAACATTCTGTTAAGATTTTTCTCGCTGCAAAGACAGAGAGGGAAGAATCATCAAGCTGTGGAGATACTTCTACGACGTCGAAGCCGATAATCGGCAATTCGAATAAACCGTATAACAAATCTAGCAGCTCACGGCTATCCAGTCCGCCGAATTGTGGGGTTCCCGTCCCCGGAGCATAAGCCGGGTCAAGTGAATCGATGTCGATCGTCATATAGATATGTTCGAAATGTGCCATTTTTTCTTTAATCGTTGCCACTGTTTGTGCGACGCCATCATGTCGAACATCGAGCGCCTTTAAGATGTTCATGTTGTTTTGCTGGATAAAAGTCAGTTCTTCGGATTCTACGGAACGAATGCCAACGAAAAAGATATTTTCCGTATCCTGCACATTTTTCAGTTCTAATGCACGCCTTTCCGTTGAACCGTGGGAGAGTGTGTCGCCGTCCATTTCATGACATAAGTCGAAATGTGCATCGATATGAATGATGCCTAACGGTTTATCCAATGCACGGTCAATGCCTTGCATGACGGGAATGGTCGTTGAATGATCTCCGCCGATCATTGTCAATAACTTTCCCGCTTTGACGGCAGCGTAGGCCGTTTCTTCAGCTTGTTCAAAAAGTTGATCGCGATTTTCACCTGTCATATCGCCGACCTCGAGGCTTATACAGTCACTCAACGCTTCCCAACTTTCTGTTGTAGGCGGAATCGTATATGTAATTTCTCGAATGGCACGGGGGCCTTCTTTTGCACCGGCTCGGAAGCTGACGCCGCCGTCAAAAGGGATCCCTAATACGACGATATCCGCGTTCTCCATCTCGATGTTAGGGCGATTTAACCCTGCCCAAATGTTAGGGTCTTGAATCATTTCATTAACTGATTTCATAGCGGTTTCGGCTTGCTTGAAAACTCTGAAATTTCATTTCGCGAGAAGCAAGCCTGCACATCCTTTCGATTAGAATGGAAACGAGTGGCGTTCTAACAGACTACGCCACTCGTCATTAATGAGATAAATGAATTGTAATTATTCTTCCAATTCGGCTGCGGCTTCGACTTCGCTCCATGGGATACCAAGTGCATCTGCCACGCCTTGTCCATATGCCGGATCTGCTTTATAGCAATGCTCGATATGTCGAAGCTTAATATGTTGTTCGGCATTCCCCATATTGGCGGCTGTATTGAAGAACAAAGCTTCTTTTTGACTATCGTCCATTAAATTGAACAGTTTGCCTGGTTGTTCAAAATAGTTGTCGTCGTCTTCACGGAAATTCCAACGGTCGGCTGCCCCGTTTATATCAAGTGCCGGCTCACTGAATTCCGGTTGCTCTTGCCATTCGCCATAACTATTTGGTTCATAATGAAGCGTGCTGCCATGGTTTCCATCGACCCGCATCGCTCCGTCACGGTGAAAGCTATGGAATGGACATTTTGGCTGGTTGATCGGGATTTGATGATGGTTAACCCCTAGGCGATATCGTTGGGCATCGCCATATGAAAATAGTCGTCCTTGCAACATTTTGTCGGGAGAGAAACTGATCCCCGGCACGACATTCGCAGGTGTAAACGCAGCTTGTTCAACTTCAGCAAAATAATTATCCGGATTGCGGTTCAGTTCGAATTCACCGACTTCAATAAGCGGGAAATCTTTTTTATACCATACTTTTGTCAGATCGAACGGGTTATACGGCATATTGGCGGCTTGTTCTTCCGTCATCACTTGAATGTACACTTTCCATTTCGGGAAATCGCCTTTTTCAATAGATTCATAGAGGTCGCGCTGATGACTTTCCCGATCGACACCAATGATTTCAACAGACTCTTTATCTGTCCAATTTTCAATGCCTTGTTGCGTACGGAAATGGAACTTCACCCAGACACGCTCATTGTCAGCGTTGATCATACTGAACGTGTGACTGCCAAAGCCATGCATTGTTCTATATGATTTTGGGATGCCTCGATCACTCATGACAATGGTTACTTGGTGAAGTGCTTCAGGGAGGGAAGTCCAGAAATCCCAGTTGTTGTTTGCACTCCGCAAGTTCGTGCGCGGATCACGCTTAACAGCATGGTTCAAATCAGGGAATTGAAGGGGATCTCTGAAGAAAAACACCGGCGTGTTGTTACCGACAATATCCCAGTTCCCTTCTTCCGTGTAAAATCTAAGGGCGAATCCACGAATGTCCCGTTCCGCATCGGCAGCGCCACGTTCACCAGCGACTGTTGAAAAGCGGGCGAACATATCTGTTTTCTTTCCGACTTCTGAAAAGATTTTTGCACGTGTGTATTTCGTAATGTCATGCGTAACAGTAAACGTGCCATGTGCACCAGATCCTTTTGCGTGCATACGTCGCTCAGGGATAACCTCCCGGTCGAAATGAGCCATTTTCTCCAAAAACCAAACGTCCTGCAGTAACATCGGACCTCTTGGGCCTGCTGTCATAGAGTCTTGGTTGTTAGGCACTGGAGCCCCAGCAGCGGTCGTCAATCTCTTCTTATTCTCGTTTTCTTTCAAAAATCCCACTTCCTTTCATATTCCATAGATTAGGCAACTCTTATATTCAATCATAGCAGAAATATCCATTTGTGACTATAAAATCAGAATTTTTGGTAGGTTGTCTAACCGATGTCACGACAAGAGGCTCTTTGCCACTCACTGAACGGGATTTCTCGCAAATCTGTTCCGTGAAAGTTATAATGAACTATATATCGATCAATGAAGCGGAGGAGAACAAGTAGTGGAAAAACGAAATGAAAAGTTACCGGAAAAAACCTGTTCAATTGAAAGGCTTGTCACAGTGCCTGAAGATGTGGAGAAAGTATTAAAGGGTGAAAAAACAGCAACTCGAAGAAATGGGGTATACGCATACCCTGGAGAAATCATGGTGCTAAAAGGTGAAGAGTTTAAAGTTGAGGCACTTTATTCACAAACACTTGGGGAAATGACGGATGAGCATGCACGACAAGAAGGACATCCGAATTTGGAATCATATAAACAATCCATTCTTGCACTGCATCCGAAAATGCCTTGGGTTCCTAAGATGAGTGTGTGGGTGCACGAATTCAGTTCGGTTCAGAAATAATTCTTAAATGAACTTGAAACTTTATGGATTAATTGTTTTCCTTCATATCGTCAGTGCAGTGCTTGCCATTGGACCATTATTTATAATCATGCCGATTATCCGGCGACTACGCAGTGTTGAGCGTGGTGTAGAAAAAGCATTGCTATCTGTCATCGCCGCGATTATTCGCCTCGTGATGCATGCGGGTCATGCGCTCGTTGTAACAGGCGTTATTTTGATTGTTTGGGGGCCATGGCCTTGGCATACGTCTTGGGTACTGATGACCTTTTTCGTACTGGCAGTATCTGCATTTTTCTTGGCAACCGGATTTACGAGAGTATTACGCGATTTCGATCGCCTTGATGTCAGTAAAGATGAGTTATTGAACCGACTTAATAAAACGGCTTGGCTGTATATTGGGTTGATGCTTCTCATTCTTTGGTTGATGGTGCAAAAGCCGATGCTTTGGTAAGAAACTGCATACATACAAAAGATGTGCGTCTTTTTGACGCACATCTTTTCAATTGCAGATTATTTTATGCCGTCTATTAAATTCAAGTGATGATGATTCCACCTACGACGCCGGAAACGACGACAACCCAAGGTGGCAACTTCCAATAGGCAAGCATGCTGAATAAAATTGCCGCGAAAGCAAAGTCAACAGGTGCCAAGATTGTAGTCGTCCAAATCGGATAATAAAATGCGGAAATCAAAATACCGACAACTGCCGCATTCACCCCCATGATCGCCCCTTTGATTTTACGGTTGTTTCGTAACCGATCCCAAAAAGGTAAAGCGCCGACGACAAGAAGGAATGCGGGTAAAAATACTGCAACCGTTGCGATCAAACCGCCTTGCCATCCTTTCATAACAGCACCTAAATAAGCGGCAAATGTAAATAGTGGACCGGGAACAGCTTGCGTGGCACCATAACCAGCTAAAAAAGCTTCCTCACTGACCCAGCCACTCGGCACAAATTCTTGCTCCAATAACGGAAGGACGACATGTCCGCCACCGAAAACCAAAGCGCCGGATCTGTAAAAGCTATCGAACATCGCGACCCAAAACGATCCGGTCACTTCCCTTATAATTGGTAAAAGGAAAAGCAATCCGGCAAACAAGGTGAGACAAATTATGGAAACCCTTTTGGTAATCGAAAAGCGGGACTTCACTTCTTGATGATCCTCATGTTGTTTAAACAATAGAAATCCGAAGAGTGCAGCGAGTAAAATGACGCCGACTTGTGTAAGGGCTGATTGCCAAAGGAGTGTACCGACGAGGGCAAACAACGCGATGCTCTTCCTTTTTAGGTCTGGCGTCAAGGTTTTTGCCATCCCTAAGATAGCATGTGCGACGATAGCGACCGCCACAATCTTCAACCCGTGTATCCACCCCGCATTTGCTACGTCAAACCCTGTGAGCAACAATGCAAATAGGATGAGCACAACAACGGAGGGGAATGTAAAGCCTATGAATGAAATGATTCCGCCTATTAAACCGGCCCGAGCAACGCCGACTCCGATGCCGACTTGGCTACTCGCCGGGCCGGGTAAAAATTGAGCTAATGCAACTAAATCCGCGTAGCTTTTTTCATCCATCCATTTTCGTCGACGAACATATTCTTCATGGAAATACCCTAAATGGGCTGTGGGCCCGCCGAATGAAGTCAATCCGAGACGGGTCGAAACGAAAAGGATTTCCAGAAGTACTTTAAAATCTTTACTTGAATTATTTTGGTTCATCTTGAACTCCTTTTTGTATGAGTCAATTTCATAAATAGTCCTGTTAGAGAAAAATTCGACTAAAGTTGATTACCGCTCCAGCGGACGTTTTCCGATCTAATCCACAGAACTTGCAAAGGGACCGATGAAATTGATTCAACCCATTAGTCTTTAATTTCTTTGAAAAGTTCGTATGCTTTATTTCTAGCTTCGATAAGGATAAGCTCTCCTTTTTCCGTTGTTGTATAGTACTTTCTGATTTTCCCTTCCACATTTCGATCTTCTCTTATCAGAAGTCCGTCAGCTTCCATGGAATGCAGAATAGGATAGAGAGTACCGGAGCTGATGGTATATCCATGTTCTCTAAGTTCTTCCAGCATCCATACGCCAAAAATAGGATGATCTTTTGCGTGATGCAAAATATGGATGTGGATAAAGCCAAGAAAAAGCTTTCGTAGCACTTTATCTTCCAAATTATCAACCCCTTTCCAATATCGAAAGCCGATATTGTGATTCGATATTGTTCTCCGATAAAATGAATATAACATTGAACGTCAAACAAACCGAGGTAAAAAGGGGAAATTTACGTATTCTTAACAATTGGATAGTACATACGAAACTTGAAAACAGAAAATAAATGCTTGTCCATATAAGTATATCGTTATATGATTATATACTCTGGAGGGATGTTATATGGAAGACACATCAGCAATGGATATACAACGCACGGCATCATTGTTGAAATTGCTTGGTGATCCGACTCGTTTAACGATGATGAAGCTACTCAAATCACATGAATGTTGTGTGTGTGAATTTGTTGCGATTTTCAACATGAGTCAGCCGGCGATCAGTCAACATTTGCGTAAGTTAAGAGATATTGAATTGGTGAGAGAAGAGCGCAAAGGGCAATGGATTTTCTTTTCGATAAACGAAGAGCATGAAGATTATCCGTTCATTCGAAATATTCTTGAACACCTTCCTCTTCAGGATGACTTAGTGACAAATTTGGAAGCGAAAGGCCTGCGCATTTCGTGTGAGTAGGGGAGGAAGTTTGTGTTGGTCACAGTTATGACTGCATTATTGATTTTCATCATTACACTCGTTTTTGTTATTTGGCAGCCTAGAAACTTATCGATCGGATGGACAGCCTGTATTGGCGCGGTTCTTGCCTTATTATTCGGGGTTGTAGATTTCGGGGATGTTTTGGATGTGACAGGCATTGTATGGAATGCGACACTTGCATTCGTTGCCATCATTATTATTTCATTGATATTGGATGAAATCGGGTTTTTCGAGTGGGCCGCTCTGCATATGGCTCGGTTTGCTAATGGCAGTGGTATTCGGATGTTCATTTATGTCATAGCGCTCGGGGCTATTGTTGCAGCTCTGTTTGCGAATGATGGCGCCGCTTTAATTTTGACGCCTATCGTTCTTTCAATGGTCAGGAATTTAAACTTCAGTGAAAAAATGGTTTTTCCATTCATTATCGCCAGTGGTTTTATCGCGGATACGACTTCATTGCCATTTGTCATTAGTAACTTGGTGAACATTGTTTCAGCCGACTTTTTCAGCATCGGTTTTGTTGAATATGCATCTCGGATGATCGTTCCGAATTTGTTTGCGTTAGCGGCGAGTATCGGGATGTTGTATTTATTTTTCCGCAAAAGTATCCCGGGAAATTATGACGTATCTGATTTGAAACAACCGAATGATGCAATCAAGGATCATAAAATGTTTCGATTATCCTGGTTTGTCTTAGGTATATTGCTGATCGGATACTTCTCAAGTGAATTCATTGGAGTTCCAGTCTCTTTCGTGGCAGGTATCGTGGCCATCTTCTTCTTGTTCATGGCGAATAAAAGTTCCACTATCGAGACGAAGCAAGTCGTGAAAGGGGCGCCTTGGGCAATTGTCTTTTTTTCGATTGGCATGTATGTCGTCGTTTACGGATTGAAGAATGCCGGATTGACGAGCGTTTTAGCAAGTCTTATTCAATTTGCGGCTGACGAAGGATTATTCGTAGCGACGATCTCGATGGGCTTCATAGCGGCTTTTTTATCTTCTGTCATGAATAACTTGCCGACCGTCATGATTGATGCTTTGGCGATTGCAGAAACGACGACGACGGGCACGATGCGTGAAGCACTTATCTACGCCAATGTGATTGGGTCGGATCTTGGGCCTAAAATTACGCCGATCGGTTCACTCGCGACTTTATTGTGGCTCCATGTACTCGCTCAAAAAGATGTAAAAATCGGTTGGGGTGCTTATTTTAAAGTTGGAATCATTTTAACAATCCCTACATTATTCATTACTTTAGTTGGGTTATATTTATGGTTGTTGATTATCTAAAGATGTCGATTGATAAAAGAGGATTCACAATATGACCCTAAAAAATATATTTTCTTTGTACCGGAAATTCTTGCCGTAGCCAAATGGCTGAAGGATGGGGCAAAGAAGTGTTGGGCGAAGATTGGCAAGTGTGGAGTGCTGGAATTGAAGCGCATGGCGTGAATCCGAGCGCGGTGAAAGCGATGAAGAGGTGGATATCGATATATCCAAGTAAACATCGGATCTCATTGATTTGGATATCTTAACCAAAAGGCGTTCTCTCAAAGAACTGGAATTGCTAAACAACGAGATGGATTATTTCAAGAGGAAGAAGTGAATAGTAGTAAGGAAAAGGAGTGAAGGAAATGGCTGTAAACGTTTATTTTACATTTAACGGGAATTGCTGGGAGGCAGTCGATTTTTACACAGAAGTTTTTAAAGTGGAAGATCCGCTCATTTCGACGTATGGGGATATGCCGCCCAATCCTGAGTACGAGTTGCCGGCAGAGACGGCTGATCTCGTACTGCATGCCAAGCTCAATATAGAGGGAAGTGAAGTGATGTTTTCCGATGGCTTTCCGGGTGGTTCGTTCGTGCAGGGAAACAACATAGGTCTCGCAGTTGTCAGCCAAAGTGAAGAAGACATTAGAGCTTACTTCGAAAAGTTGGCAGAAGGCGGGACGGTCGCGCTCGAGTTACAGGAAACGTTTTGGAGCAAGTGTTATGGTCGCGTAACGGATAAGTTTGGGATCGATTGGCAATTGAGTTATGAAGGTGAAGAAGGTTAAAAACTGAGAAGGATTTAGCCCCTTCTTCATGGAAGAACTTCTGTAAAGCTTAAGTTCTGAATAAATAGGCACGTTTGCTAAACTTGTAAAAGGCAGCCCGAAAGGTTGGATTATTCAACCTCGGTCTGCCTCTTTATATTTTCTTAGCGTAGGTGTACAGACTGTTAAAAAACCTTTTCATTAATTCACTTAGAAAGGCTTAATGCTTTCCAAGTACTCTTGAATGTCTTTTTCATTCATTTCACCAGTAATAATTTTGGTGATTTTGCCTTCTGGATTAATAAGAAGGGTAGCAGGCAGCGTTTTAATGTTATACACTTCCATAACGCTTTTCGTCTTGTCAATGAGTGTGGGGAAAACCATACCATATTGTTCGGCAAATGTTCGAACTTTCAAATCAGACTCTGCAATATTGACCGCTAAAATTTGCACCCCTTGGTCTTTATACGTTTCGTATTGCCGCCCCATCGCGGGCATTTCTTTTTTACAAGGTGCACACCAAGTTCCCCAAAAATTTAAGAAGACGCCTTGCCCTTTATAATCGGAGAGTCGATGGGTTTCACCGTTTAAATCGACCAATGCGAAATCAGGCGCATCATCTCCAACTTGCAATATTCCATGCTTTTCTGTTGTGACGCTATTGTAGATTGTAAAGACAATAGCACTCGTCAACACGACTAAAACAATCAAACGCATCATGTAGCGGTTCTTCTTTTTATTGCTCAAGTACAGTTTCTCCCTTCGAAAAATTGCAGGCGATGAACGGTGGTTCAACCTGACTTCATTTATAATGATGACTATACTAAAGATCTATCAAAAAATTATGCAGTCACAAAGCTGTCATCGTTGTAGATGGAATCACGATCTTTCGTCACGGCTCAGGTCATTCTGCATAGATAATCCATATTTATTCTCTATACTACATTTCAGGAGAGGGGAGATTGTTCAATTGAACAGAATCTCTATCAAGCTCACTGCTTACTTTTTCATTGCTGTACTCATCATGGAAGTATCTCTTATTGGCTATCTTCATCGGAACATCGTCCATTCAAGGATTGACGAGGAGTTTGCCCGATTATTGGCAACTGGTTCAAATCATCGGGACGTCCTTGTCGAATACTACTCGGACACAACGATGAAACATATTGTTTTGATGGAAAAAGATGGGGATCGGGAAGTGGTGATTACAGATCGTAAGGGTGAGATCATCCATAGTTCTGAGGAAAATATAAAGACGCAGGAAAAATATATTCCCAGAGCAAATGATGTCGAGTTGAAGACAGACAAGATTTTAGCTTCGGACTGGGAAGGGTTGCCGTATATCATTAGCGCGCATCCATACAAGGTAGATGCAAGTCGTTCGGGCTATGTCATCATGTTTCAAAGCACTCGTCCCATTGAACAGTTGGTTCAGAAGTTGAATATGTATTTTGGTTTGGCGGGTGTGACGAGCATCGTCGCATTACTGATTATTTATGCTGTTCTATCCAAATTTCTGACACGTCCACTCATCCATATGAAGGAAGCAACTGAGAAATTGAGTGAAGGCGATTTCGATGTAAGCCTCCCGTTCATTGGCAATGATGAACTTGGTGAACTGTCAGGTTCCATTCAAAAGCTTGCTAAAGAGTTGGAACGATTAAAAGCAGAGCGCAATGAGTTCTTAGCCTCTATTGCACATGAATTAAGCACGCCATTGACGTACTTGATCGGTTATTCAAAAGTGGCTATGAGACCAGAAATAAATGAGCAAGATCGTGAACATTATCTTTCGATTATTGCGGAAGAGTCAGACCGTATGAAAGAACTCGTGAAAAATTTATTGGATTTAGCGAAAATGGATGAAAATACTTTCACGGTTTCGAAGGAGTATTTCAAAGCACGTCCGTTTTTAGAGGATATGTGCAAGCTTGTAGGACCTTCATTTAACTTGAAGCAACTTCGTTTGGAACTCATTTGTGAAGAGGAGCTGGCAATCTATGCAGACCCATTAAGATTAGAACAAATCCTCTTGAATTTACTTGATAATGCTTTGAAATATTCAATGGAACAATCAGTGGTCGTCATAAGGGCCTTTAAGGAAGGCGAGAAAGTAGCCATTTCTGTTAGGGATTTTGGGGTTGGTATCCCACCTGAAGAGACCGAGTTCATTTTTGAAAAACTGTATCGGGTGGAAAAGTCCCGTTCGCGTATATCCGGAGGTTCTGGCATTGGCCTAGCCATCGTAAAAGAACTCGTCGAAGCACACGGTGGAAGTATTCAAGTGGAAAGTGGCGTAGGAAACGGAAGTACGTTCACCATTTTGATTTGAGAGGAGGGAGAAGGCCTACATGAAAACAATTTTACTAGTGGATGATGAGCAGAGGATGGTAGACCTGATTGAGTTATTTCTACTTCCACATAGCTTTAGATGCATTAAAGAAACAAACGGAAAGAAGGCATTAGAGATCTTACAGAAGGAAAAAGTCAGTCTTGTGCTTTTGGACATTATGATGCCTGAAATGGATGGTTGGGAAGTGTGTGAAAAGATTCGCAGGTTTTCTGATGTGCCTATTATTATGTTGACCGCTAGAACCGGTAAGCTTGATTTGGTAAAAGGACTGGAAAGTGGGGCAGACGATTATATTACGAAACCTTTTGACGAGCGGGAATTGTTGGCTAGGGTGAATGCGTTATTACGCCGTTTCCCTGAAGAAGAAAAAAGGATGGAATGGGTCGTTCATGGTGATTTTAAGCTAGATAAAGAAACGTATTCATTACAATTTCATGATTTGAAAGTGTCGTTAACGTTAAAGGAGTTTTATATTGTGGAAGCTTTAATTTCGCGACCTACGAAGACTTTTACGCGGGAACAGTTACTGCATGCTGCATGGGATTATAATACATATACCGATATCCGGACAGTGGATTCACATATTCGTAACTTGAGAGATAAATTGAAAACCGCCGGA
This sequence comes from uncultured Sporosarcina sp., assembly GCA_948469885.1. Classification (GTDB taxonomy): domain Bacteria; phylum Bacillota; class Bacilli; order Bacillales_A; family Planococcaceae; genus Sporosarcina. The sequence continues at coordinate 17,769 of CAOKMT010000041.1, forward strand.
TTCCCGATTGATGAATTTTTAAAAACAGTGTGGGGAATTGGGTACAAATGGAACTGAAAAGAAGTGCAACGACGAAAATAATAGAAGTTTTCACTGGAATAAGAGACTGGACGGTGTTACTAAATGTATGGTTTTATGTCGAAAATCAGCCAAGCCATAACTGAGCCTGTCACGATTCTTATCCATTCATTTTCCTAAGGTTTTGTGTTGCCAGCTGTTTTCGGTGTAGCGACCCCACTTCCGCTCCTTGGCTTGTTTTTTAAAATATGGTTCTTTGATGCGAAGCGACTTATTATGAAAAGCAGTATGAAAACAGGCAGAATTGTGCAACGTGTGGCTGGTGTCATCCTCCTCATCTTAGGACTGGCTGATGCAATCACTTATTGGGGAATGTGATTGAAGAAGCTTATGCTTTGAAAGGACGTTAACTGTCGATCTTATTTTTGATTATTGCGCAGAAAGGAGATTCCACTAGATGTCTGCAGACTTAAGCTTGTTTCTTGCGTTTGGGGCAGGTTTTTTAAACTTCATGTCTCCGTGTACGCTGCCGTTGTATCCAGCTTTTATCTCTTACATAACGGGAATGTCGCTTGAGGAAATCAACTCGGAGAAAAGGAAGATTAGCAGAAGTGGAATTGTCCATACGCTTATTTTCCTCATCGGCTTTTCGGTCATCTTCATATTTCTCGGTTACAGCTCCTCGCTTGTTGGGACGTTTTTTTATCAATACCAAGAGCTACTCCGGCAGATCGGTGCGATTTTCATTGTCATCTTCGGCTTGATGATCATCGGTTTTTTTTCGCCTAAGTTTCTTATGGAAGAGAAAAAAATTCAATTTAAGAATCGTCCAACTGGTTATTTGGGGACCTTTCTCATAGGCCTTGCATTTGCAGCGGGCTGGACACCGTGTACAGGACCTATCACGGGTGCTGTTTTCATGATGGCCGCACAAAATCCGGGATCTGGAATAGGGTATATGCTTGTCTATGTTTTAGGATTTGCCATCCCGTTTTTTCTACTGTCGATTTTCATCTCCCGTGTCAAATGGATCCGGAAATATAACCGGAAAATAACGAAAGTTGGCGGCTATCTAATGATTGCTTTAGGCATACTTCTGTTTTTCGATGGGTTGAGATATATCATCGTATGGATCAGCCCATTTTTCGGAGGATTTATGGGCTTCTGATTGTGTGGTTTCTTGATCGTATTGAATGTGGATTTAATTTTTGTTTATCCTATTTGCATCATGTAAAGCCCGCCTCGTTGCGGGCTTTTTTTCTATGCTTTTTTCAATATTAATGAAGGGATGACCTATCATTCACAGCGTGAAAACCGTTCACATACTTGTCTTATGCTTTGCACTGATACTGCATATTTATTTTGTAACATTAAATTCAGGAGAGTATGGGTGTTCTTATGGACTGACGGATATTTTCATCCACAAATACGATAAATGATGAAGGAGTTAACTTAAAATGAGCAAAATTACATGCCAATGCGGGCACGAAAACCCATTTGGCACAGTACTTTGTGAAAAATGTGGAAGACCACAAACGGAAGAAGCGAAAAAAAGCAAACTGATCGACATGAGATATGAAGGCTCCGCAAGAAGATCACAAACTTATAAAAGATCTATAATCGATAAAGTTTGGAATTTTTTCTCCAGTGTGAAAATAGGTGTGGCAATTATCATTGCCGTTCTAGCGACTTCAGCAATTGGAACACTTTTTCCACAAAAGCTATTCGTTCCAGCAGTTACTGAGGCAGATATCTTAGCCTATTACGAAAAGCATTACGGTTTTGTAGGAACTCTCTATTACAAGCTGGGGTTTTACGACATGTACAACAGTTGGTGGTTCATTACGCTAATTGGCATGCTTGGGATCTCCATTATCATCGCTAGTCTTGATCGAGTCGTCCCTTTATACAAATCATTGAAAAAACAACGGACGAAGCGCCACGTCTCATTCATGAGAAGACAACGGATATACGGTTTAGGTACGGTCGAAGATCCAGACACATCCATGAGTAAAGCAGAAGAAAAACTAAAAGAGCTGCGTTACAACGTGAAAACGGAAGATGGCGCCATTTTAGCCGAAAAAGGCCGTTTTTCAAGATGGGGGCCGTATGTTAACCATACGGGGTTAATTATTGTTCTTTTCGGTGTTTTACTGCGGGGGCTTCCCGGTTTTTATGTCGATGAAACGCTTTGGATTCGTGAAGGAGAGACGCGTGCCATCCCGGGGGCGCCGGGATACTCTTTAACAAACAATCGATTCACGCTTGATACCTATTCAAAAGAAGAAGACGCTGTTTTTAGCGAGGCAATAGACCGTGTCGGAACCATCGTAAGCAATTACCAATCGGATGTCACATTATATAAAGAAGCGGAGGGCGGACTGCCAGGTGAGACCGAACAGCTGGAATTTGTCAAAGATTATTCTATTGTCGTCAACAATCCGCTTAAATTTGAAGGCTTTAACGTATTTCAAATGGATTATCGTC
>CAOKMT010000042.1 GCA_948469885.1 uncultured Sporosarcina sp.
TTTGACGATGCCGTTAGCGCTACTTACGACATTCATCGTCATGTATTTGACGGGTGAAAGCATTAACACGATCTCGATGGGTGGTCTTGCCATCGGAATCGGACTCATGATTGACAGTGGTATTGTTATATTGGAAAACATATTCAAAAAGAAAACAGAAGGCATGTCTATCAAAGATGCGGCATTGGAAGGTGCGACCGAATTAGCGCCATCTGTTATCGCAGCGACATTGACGACAGCGGCGATTTTCGTACCGATGTTGTTCATCAGTGGTCTTGCTGCGCAACTGATCCGACCACTTGCGTTGACAGTCGTCATCGCCGTATCGGCATCCCTCATCGGCGCTATCACATTTTTGCCGATGTTATCGTCCAAAATGCTCGGCAATGTGCAAGCGGCATTTGACGGGGAAGGCGAGAAAGTGGATCGTTTCAACCGAATGTTGAACAAGATGACAGAGAAGTATGTTGGCCTTCTGAAATGGGCGCTCGGCCACCGGAAAACGGTTGTCGCCGCGGTCAGTGCGACCGTCGTGGGCAGTTTGCTTCTTCTATTCTTCATCGGTTTCCAACTGATGCCGGATTCTGATAGTGGAGAAATGCAAATTGAAGTGAAGTTGAAGACAGGTTCTCAGCTTGCGCAAACGACCGAAGTGGTGGACATCATCAGTGATCGTCTGGCACAGTACGAGGAGATCATCGACATCACATCTGTCACGATCGGTGGTAGTGCGGGCGGTGCGTTCGGTGGTGCGTCAGGTACGGACCAGGCGACCTTCTCACTGAAACTTGTCAGCGCAGCCGATCGGGAGCAAACGACACACGAATTCATCGGAACTGTCGACTCGCTCTTGAACGATATTCCGGGTGCTGAGATTTTAGTGAAGGAAGACGACCAAGGGATGAGTACGGGTGCCCCGATTCAAGTTGAGATTACAGGGGAAGACTTGGATGTACTCGGTGATTTATCACAACAAGTCGTCTGGATTATGGAAGACGTCGAAGGTACGTTCAATATTGAAAGTACTGCCTCAGAAGGGCGTCCGGAAGTGCAAGTCATCGTCAACCGTGAACTCGCGAGCCAATACGGCTTGACGTACCAGCATGTGATGAATGACATTAACTTTGCCTTCAACGGACAAGTTGCTACGAAGTATAAGGAAGACGGCGATGAGTTCGACGTTCGCGTCGCAATGCCGGAAGAAAGCACGAAAACAATCCGTGATTTGGAAACGTTCCTCATTCGTAATGACGAAGGTGTCGAAATTCCGATTGCTGCCGTGGCAGAATTAAAACAAGTCCAAGGCCCGACGGAAATCAACCGGAAAAACCAAGAGCGTCAAGTGAACGTAACGAGTGACGTACTTGGCCGGAATGCCGTTGAAGTGACACAAGACATTCAAAAGGAATTGGCGCTCATCGCTTTACCGGACGGTTATGAAATTAGCGCGGGCGGAGAAGCGGAAGAAGTGGCAGAAGAGTTTACAGCACTTGGAATTGCGCTGATTATGGGAATCGTCTTAGTGTACATGGTCATGGCGTTCCAGTTCGAATCATTCACGTATCCATTTGTCATCATGTTCTCTTTACCGACAATGGTCATCGGTGCGATGTTCGGGTTGTTCATCACGAATATTCCGCTTAGCATTACGGCGTTCATGGGGATCATCATGCTTGCCGCAATTGTTCTGAACAACGGAATCATTCTCGTCGACTACACGAATATTTTGCGCAGAAGAGGCATGGAACGGATGGAAGCATTGATCGAATCCGGAAGAAGCCGTTTGCGTCCGATCTTGATGACGACGCTGACGACAATCTTTACGATGATCCCGCTTGCGATTGCATTTGGTGAAGGAGCAGAGGCGAACCAGCCGATGGCAGTCGTCGTTGTATTCGGACTCATGGCATCCATGGTGTTGACGCTTGTCTTCGTTCCGGTCATGTATGTGCTTATCGATAATTTAGCGGTGAAAGTGACAGGTTGGTTCAGCCGCAACAAATCAGAAGAAAGTATAGAGGGCGTGAAACGCGGTGAGTAATTTTGATAAGAAAGAAGCAATTTTACAAGCAGCGAATGACGTGTTCATGACGACCGGCTTTGAAAAGTCGACTGTGCAGGAAATTGCGCAGAAAGCCGGTGTTGGAAAAGGGACGATCTATGAGTACTTTGAAAGTAAAGAAGACTTGTTTGTCCAAATGATCCAATCAGAAGTGACGTACATCTTCGACGACTTTCATCGCATTTTTGGAAATGCGCAAACGATCGAAGAATTGATTGACGGCTATATTGAATCAACATTAATGCTCGTCAAAAAACATACGAATAAAGTGCATCTCCTGTTCGATGATTTGGCGAAAGTATCGAAAGATGTACAAGATTGGTTCGTTGAAAAGAAGATGGAAGTAATGGGGCAATTGACAACGGTCATCGAAAAGTTGATCGACAAAGGTGAATTGCGTCCAATGGATGCGGAAGTGGCGGCATGGATGATTATGGATATTATCCGCCTCGGGTTTTTCTACAAAATTTTCCATGAAACCGTAGATATTAAACCTTTGCTGCAAGCGCAAAAAGATATTATTTTAAAGGGAAGTTTGCCGCGTAGTCAGTAACCAGCGGCTTCAAAAATCGTGCAGACAGGTAGACTAGTCTGCGCGATTTTTTTCTGTCGAATCGTGGTGGTGTTTGGTGTCCCAAGGTTCACTTTACAGATGAGGCGTGGGGTGTTAGCGATTGCGTAAACGATGTCGGAATGTGGCATTCTTATGATAGATCTCCATGACTTCTGTCGAAAATCATGGTAGGATTGATAGGTGTATAATTTTGTAGATTGTGAAGTTGACACGGAATGGGACACAAAAGTGAAAGAGAACTTTATTTCAATTTATAGAATAGGAAGGCTGAAGAGAGTATGCGTTTAAGTGATTCGACAAGAAAATACATAACGGCTGGACTCGCTTTATTCGTATTGATTGGCATCATTGTTTCGATCAGTTTGGGGAAAAAGCAAGATGCAGCATTTCAAGCGAACGAAATGCAGTACGCGATGGTTGCGGAGCAATTGCAAGAAGGGCGTTTTGAAGCAGCGCTGGAATCATCGAAACAGTTGGAGAAGAACCAACGGGATTCTGAAAATGTCAATTACGTTATTGCCTTGACCGCTGTCAATGCGGGAGATATCGGGAAAGGGATTCGTCATATGCAGCGCGCCCTCGATTTGAATCCGCACAAAGTGGAAGATGCCATATTCATGCTTCAGTATGCGGAAATGCTCGTTGTCGAAGAAAAGGTTGATGAGGCGGCACAAGTATTAGCTAAGTGTGAATCGTTGCCTGCACCGGAAGAATATCCGGAATATGAAGAACGAGTTCAAGAGTTGCAAGAACATCTTGCAACTTTATCGTGAAAAGGAAGGTTCGAGATTACATGACTTCATATTACAATGCTAGAAATGTTGAAATTTTAAGAGATGAGGAAGAAGACCGCCAGTCAAGGCGTAAGGCGGACCGGTGGATTTTCAGGTTACTGCTCCTCGCCGTTGCTTTTGTGCCACTGCTCGTCGGCGGTTATGTGAAAGATGTCCTCAGCCCGCATATTACGTCAATCGGTCTGTTGATGTCGGGTTCCAAAGGGGATATGTTCACGCATTATAAAGCGGTCGCGCTCATGATCATTACGCTTATCGCGATTGTCCTCCTATTGTCAAAAGTGTTTTTTATGAACGGGGAGATCCGCAAAACGAAGTTGAATTGGTTTATCGGCTTGTTCATGGTGGCAATCGTCATTTCGACACTTTTATCACCGAGCAAGACGATTGCACTTTGGGGACAATATAACCGGTCAGATGGTGCGATTTCTTATCTTTGTTACCTCACTTTGTTTTTCGTTGCGCTTAATATTCAATATCCGAAAAAAGCACTCCATTATGTGATGTATTCGCTTTATCCTTTTGTGCTTATTAACTTCGTTTTCATCACGATGAACTTCAAAGGACATGATGCGATGACGTATCCAGCTGTCCAAAAAGCGATGAGTCTGTTTTTACCTGAAGGGGCGTCGCTCGATGAAAACTCTCTATTGATAGGAACGTTGAACCAATGGAACTTCATGAGCGGAATGTTCGCCATCGTGACGGTGATGTACTTGGCATGGGCGATCATCGATACGAATAAAATTCGAAGCGTGGTCAATATGATTGTGGCGAATATTGCACTTGCCGTCATGCTCATGTCCATTTCGACGAGCGGTTTTTTCACACTCGTCGTGTTAACACCGTTTTTGATCGTCCTCGTATTTAAAGCGGCGAATCGAAAAATGGCCGCGCTCGTTCTCATTGTATTTTTTGTATTGTGCGTGCCAACTTTGCACGTATTGGCATCGGATGATCCACGTGTGTGGAATGAATCGATCGGTTTTATTATTAAGAAAAATCCATATGAGAAAGAAAAGGAAGCTGCGGCGTCGGTGACAGATCGTTACTCGTTCTCTTTTGAACATCGTGCTTATGCGGCGGACAACCATTTTGAACTTCCAAAACTTCCGGAAAGTGGAGTGTCGGCAGGCTCCGGACGGATGTACATTTGGGGAAAGACGTTTGAATTGACGATGAAACGTCCGGCATTCGGGTATGGGATGGACACGCTTATGTATCATTTCCCACACTACAATATTGACGCGCGTGCAGGTTTGAGTTCCGAGACGAATATTGTCGATAAACCACACAGTATGTATGTCGGAATTTTTTATGGGACAGGGATTGTCGGACTCCTCGGCTTTTTAGGCATTGCGGTTATCACGTCTCTCATGGCCTTGAAAGCGATTTTTACACAGAAATACAATGTTGCCGCTGTTTTCGGTATTGCTTGGCTCGCATTTCTCGTTCAAGCCTTATTTAACGACACATTGCCAGGCACTGCTGCGCCCCTTTGGACGCTTGTCGGCATGATGGTCGCTTACATGTATACAAATAAAGAAGGCAAGGAGCTCTCCGATGGAAGAAACGATTGAACTACGTGAACTGATTGAAACGATTTGGAAAGGGAAGTGGATCATCGCCGGCTTGACGGTTCTCTTCATGGTTGCGGCCGCGATTATTAGCTTGTTCGTACTACCGGAAAAGTTTGAATCGAAAGCGACGGTACAAGTGGCAAGTGAAGTACAAGATACAGGCATCATGTCGAGTTACGTTGCTGCGGAATTCACCCCTAATATTTTTTCACAGCGCATTCAAAACGTACAGTTGATGAATGAAGGACTAGAAGAAAACGATATCCAAGCCGAATTCCGTGCTGCCGATTTATCGGCGACAATCCAGTCAAATACGGATTTGATCGACTTGAAATATACAAGCACAAGTGCAGAAAAAGCAAAACAATATCTTGAATTGTTCATCGATAAAACGAAAGACCGGATGAACACCTCAGTGAAAAATACACTGAACCAGCTCGAAGAAACGTATTCGTCAGAAGCGGAGCAATTATCAGGTGAAATCGAAGGGATTGTTGAGAAGTATAACCGTCTCGTCGTTTCCAATGGATTACCGGACATTCTCATGATGCAGACGATGGTCAACTCCCAGATCATTTTGTCGGTCGAAGACAGCCAACTGGATGGTTTGACGAAAGTGAACGGCAAACTGCATAACGAATTGATGCAGATGCAAGCGGAAATTGAATCGAAATCGACGGAATACCGGAATGTTCTTGACAAGTACCAATCGGTGAAAACGGGCCTTGATAGCTTCCGCCCGGATCCTTTCATTCGGGTCATCGTCGAACCGACTCTACCCGAAAGTCCGGCTTCACCGAATAAAACATTGAACGTTGCTATCGCCATGGTTATCGGCCTTATGGCAGGCGTCGGAATCGTCTTTTTCCGTGAGTATTGGAAAAATTCCGCGCCAACGACAGCTTCCCGAAACAACGCTGGGAAAATCCAGTCTTAATAGAATGAATAAATGCCCTAATTCCTTTCGAGGAGTTAGGGCATTTTGATAAGGCCACAGTATGCACCGTGTCGGCCGTGTCTTTGCCATGAGGACGATAGTGACTGACGGTTCAAGACAGTTTCCTGCTTGTTTCACGGATACTGGACCAAACACCGGACCTTGAAAATCTTCAAAAATTGGGATTGGATGCATAGATCTCACTCGCTCGAAGGGGAAGACGGGTTGATTAGAGGAAAGGATTTGTCGTGTAACTGAGGAGGAAGGCCGCGCATCTTGTTTATGAATCTATGTACGGATTGGCTTTGCTATCGGGAGGTTTTGTGAGTAGTTTCTCAAAATATTCCAATGCTTGCCTGGCGTCTTGCACACGATGCATCGCCAAGCGAAACTCTTGCATGGTCATATGTTTGTTCGCTAACTCCATATTTAAGCGAATGCAATGCTTAACGAACTCCATCTCATCCATTTCAATCCTCCTCCGGAAAATGATTTTATCGCTTGGCGCTCATGCGCAACCTTTTCTTCGGATTCCCCATCCATCCTTATGCATCTTCTTCACATGAACTTTCAAAAAATAAAACCCAATTGAATTCCAATGCGTTTGCGATATTTTTGGCGACTTCCACTGTCGGCGTTTTATTGCCCTGTTCGATATGTGTATAATAGCTTCGGGATATTTTGGATAAACGAGCCGTTTCTTCTTGAGTGAATCCGTGTTTCAGACGGTACGTTTTTAACCATTCTCTCAACTCATCACCCCTAATGTTTCTTTAAGGAACTCATAACTTGTTTCCAGTATACGTTCCTTAAAGTGACTCGTCAATAGTTTTCAGAAAATATATTATCTTTATAGGAACAACTATGGAAGTTACTAAAAGAAACATATATAGTTATGGTATACAAAGACAGGACGGGTGATACGTTTGGATGGCTTTGCGCGTAGGTTGAAAGAGTGTAGAGAGAAGAAAAAATCCGCAAACCCTAGATGGACGCAACGATATGTGGCAGAGAAAATCGGAATGGCAAGGACGACATATACCGCATATGAAAACGGGACAAAAATGCCGCCACCTGACACGATCAACAATATTGCGATTTTACTTGACGTATCGAACGACTATTTGATGGGAAGAACGGACATTAGTGATAGTTATCATCATTTATCAGACTTATCGAGAGAACATTTCACCTATTTACCAGTCGTTGCCGAAATTGCATGCGGCATTCCGATTTTTACAGAAGAGGATATTCTCGAATATTTCCCTGCTGAAAAAACATTGCTTAAGGGCGGCGACTATGTATGGTTACAAGCGAAAGGCAATAGTATGATCAATGCGGGCATTCGCGATGGCAGCAAAGTGCTCATCCGTCTACAACCAGTTGTAGAAAATGGGGAAATCGCTGCGGTTTGCATTGATGACACGAATGCAACATTGAAGAAAATTTACGTGAGTGAAGAGGATGTCACTTTAGTGAGTGAAAATCCAAATTATAATGACCAAGTGTACGGTAAAGAGCGCGTGACAATTAAAGGAAAAGCGGTTTATGTAGGATCTGCTTTGTAGGTATAGGGAAGAAACGTTAAAAACTCTTTGGAAGGCATAATCGCCTTCTGAAGAGTTTTTTAGTTTTATGTTGGTGAGAGGGAGGACTGTCATTCGCTCCGAATGTCCCCGCAAACAGGGATAACCTGCCTGTTCTCATCCAACAGCAGGATCAGAAATCTCATTTTAGGAAGAAGATGTAAGAAATTTGAAAAGAAGTCATATTAAGCAGGACAATTCAATATGATGATTAAGGAATGGGCAAGAATAGGGTTTTTGGATTTGATTCGGTTCTTGAATTTGCACGATCTGCTAACAAGTGTCACTACAATGAAGTATAAGGAGATAAAAATGACGCCTAATAAAAAAGACTTCCAGACTAATAAGGTTATTGAATTGGACGCAGTTGTTGTGGGAGCTGGATTTTCAGGGTTGTACATGCTGTATCGACTACGGGAGGCTGGTTTTTCTACACGTGTTTACGAAGCAGGTGATGGTGTTGGTGGCGTTTGGTATTGGAATCGCTATCCCGGCGCGCGATGTGACTCAGAAAGCATTTATTATAATTACACATTCTCTGAAGAACTGCTTCAAGAGTGGACATGGTCTACGAGATATCCTGAACAACCGGAAATTCTTCGATATCTCAATTACGTGGCGGATAAATTTGATTTACGTCGGGATATACAGTTGGCAACACGTATAACTGCGGCCAGCTTCAATGAGACGACGAATAGATGGGAAGTCGACATGGATGATGGGACAAGCGTTTCGGCCAAGTATTTTATTTCTGCGGTCGGTTGTCTCTCAGCCGCGAACGTACCGAATATTGCCGGTTTGGAAACGTTCGAGGGGGAGTGGTATCACACAGGGAATTGGCCAATTGAAGAAGAGGTGAGTTTCAAAGGGAAGCGGGTCGGTGTCATCGGGACAGGCTCAAGCGGTGTCCAGTCGATACCAGTCATTGCGCAAGAAGCAGAGCAACTCACTGTCTTTCAGCGTACCCCGCAGTATAGTTCACCAGCAAGAAACCATCCATATAGTGAAGAATTCCTAAAGCAAACGAAAGAGAACTACACCGAGATTAAGAAACAGATGCGGGAATCTTTACGTGGTATTCCGACAGATCGCCGCGATCGCTCAGCGCTGGATGATACGCCAGAAGAACGCCGGCGCGTATTTGAGGCAGCATGGAATAAAGGGGGCTTTTGGTATTTAAACGCGACGTACAATGACTTGATGGTCAATGAAGCGGCGAATGAAACGGTAGCTGAGTTTGTACGTTCCAAGATACGTGAAACGGTCCATGATCCAGCAGTGGCTAAGAAATTAATGCCAACGTATTATTACGCCACGAAACGCCCGATCAGCGATACAAACTATTATGAGACTTATAATCGAGAGAATGTTGTTTTAGTAGATATAAAGAAAACACCCATTCAGGAGATTACAGCCAAAGGATTGAAAACGGTTGAAGCGGAACATGAACTGGACTTATTAGTGTTCGCCACCGGCTATGATGCGATGACAGGTTCGTTGTTTAAAATGGATATCCACGGCAAAGACGGGCTATCGCTAAAAGAGAAATGGGAAGAGGGTGCGAACACGAAAACGTATCTTGGCATTACCACTGTTGGCTTTCCGAATTTCTTTATGATTACGGGACCTGAAAGTCCTTCAGTCTTAACGAATATGCCTGTTTCGATCGAGCAGCATGTGGAGTGGATTGCAGATTGTATCGAGTACCTTCGCGGCCATGGGATAGACAAGATCGAGGCCAGTGAAGCAGCGGAAAAAGCTTGGAGCCATCACTGCAAAGAAGTTGCTGATACCACGCTCTATGCGAATTCCGAATCTTGGTATACGGCTTCGAATATTGAAAGTAAGCGTAAGCCAACTGGTTTCTTGATTTATTTAGGCGGCGTCGGGCATTATCGCAAAATATGTGACGAAGTGGCGGACAAAGGATACGAAGGATTTACATTGACACGTCGAGAGAAAAACGTTTCACGACAATAAAACATGCCCATAGGGAAATCTTCAAGGAAGAAATTTTGTTTTAGGAAGGGGTTATAGATTATGGCGCTTGATCCGCAAGCGAAATTGGTATTGGAAAAGATGAAGGCGGCGGATGCTCCGCCAACGCACACGCTTACACCCGAAGAAGCGAGGCAGGCACTGTCGATCGGCTCTTTGGCAGGGGAACCTGAAGAGGTGGGCAAGGTAGAAGATAGAATCATTTCAGGAGCAACAGGTGAAATACCGGTCCGGATTTACACACCACAGGGTGAAGGACCGTTTCCGGTGTTGGTTTATTACCACGGGGGCGGTTGGGTGATCGGCGACTTGGATACGGTGGACATCCCTTGCCGCATGTTGGCGAATAGAGCTGGCTGTATAGTCGTCTCCGTCGATTATCGGCTGGCACCAGAGCATAAATTTCCGGTTGCTGCTGAAGATACTTACGCGGCAACGAAATGGGTAGTGGAAAACGCTAAAGCTATTCAAGGAGATCCGGCACGGGTTGCAGTTTGCGGTGATAGTGCAGGTGGCAATCTTGCTGCTGTTGTCGCGCTTATGGCGAGAGATCGAAATGGGCCTTCTTTGCTTTATCAAGTGTTAATTTATCCGGTAACGCATCATTCCTTTGAGACAAATTCTTATCGAGAAAATGCAGAAGGCTATTTTTTGACGAAAGAAACAATGGTTTGGTTCTGGAATCACTATTTACAAAATGAACAAGCCGGACAACATGCGTACGCTTCTCCATTAGTAGCTGAGGACTTGCGTAACTTACCGCCAGCGCTCGTTATTACAGCAGAGTACGATCCACTGCGCGATGAAGGCGAAGCTTACGCAACACGTCTGAAAAAAGCTGGCGTTCAAGTGAAGGCGATGCGATATGATGGCATGATTCACGGTTTCTTTTGGATGCCGCATGCATTAGAACAAGGGAGAAAAGCGATAGAACAAGTAGCGGATGCATTAAAACATGTGTTCAATAAGGATAGGCGCAAAAAGGGGGAATTATTGTGAGCAGAGAATTCACTACGGTTTCAAAAGGGATCGATCGGACTTCATTTCCTTTCAAACAATATCAAAGAGCGAAAAAATTTTACTGGGACCCGCAAGAATTAGACTTCAGTCAAGATAAGGAAGATTGGAAAAAGCTGACCGAAGAAGAGAAGCACGACATCAAGATGCGTGTTGCTAGTTTTCAGGCCGGGGAAGAGGCCGTCACAGCGGATATCCTTCCGTTAATTTTAGCAATTGCAAACGAAGGGCGTCTTGAGGAAGAAATGTATTTAACGACATTTCTATTTGAAGAGGCCAAACATATGGAGTTTTTTGACCGTTTTCTGAACGAGATTGGAATTTCATCAAACATCGTTTCTTATCAAGCCGAAAATACAAAAGAATTGTTCAATGAAATCCTTCCGAATGCGATGAACAAACTGCTCCATGATCAATCGCCGGAAGCGATGGCAGAAGCGGCAACTGTATACAACATGTTCGTGGAAGGCGTAATGGCGGAGACAGGTTATTTCATGTTTGTGGAAGGGATGAAAAAAAGAGGGATTCTACCTGGGTTCCTAGAAGGGATTAATAATGTGCAGATGGATGAGTCTCGGCATATCAGTTATGGCACATACCTGATTCAACGGCTTATCAATGAACATCCACATGTGTATGACTTGGTTTTGGAGAAGATGGATGAGCTGGATAAATTTCGCTTTGCTTTTAAAACGGAAGGAGGCGGGGCTGGTAAGATCGAAGGGGAAACAGCATTCGGAGTGAAATACGCAGACATTGTCGCCTTTTCAAACAAGCAAATGAAAGTGCGGAAAGAGATATTGAAAAGAGCATACAAGCAAATTGAAAACACTGTTAAGCCGTAACGAAGAGATAACACTACGTCTATTGATTTCAGAATAATTAAACTTCAATTCAATGAGCGTGTTAGATTTGTAGAGGTGAACCTATATTTTTGCGATTCGACAAAAATTAACTGTATAACTTACAGCAATGGGGTGTATAGTCATGTCAACCAACCTATTTAACTTTACATTGAGGACTTCAATTTATAGTGGTGAAAATGCTGCTGAAAGAATCCCAGACTATTACAAAGGTTTGAATGCGAAACGAGTTGTGCTGATAAGTGATAAAGGTTTAGAAAAAGCGGGAGTCGTTCGGAAAATAGTAGATATTTTTAAGGCGCATGCCACCGATACAGAACTTGTGGGTGTTTTCCTAGATACTGAGCAAGATGCCGGGAGTGAGTCCATTAATCGGGCTACGAAGTATGCCAAAGAAGTGAACGCAGACGGTCTTCTAGCGCTCGGTGGAGGAAGTGTGCTAGATACTGTGAAAGGGGTTAAATTCGCGCTTCATAACGAACTTGAGGATATAAAAGAAGCGATTGATAGCGGAAGAGCTTATTTTACATGGCCGGAAGCGAAAGACATCCCGATTCCGCATATTGCTGTGCCGACGACGGCAGGCACCGGTTCGGAAGTGTCGCCAATCGCTGTTGTTTATAATGAACAACGTAAAATAAAATCAAGTATCATCCACCCGTTCATTAGCGCGGATATCGCTGTTTTGGACCCGACCTTAACAACAGGACTTCCGCCTTTCATCACCGCTTTTACAGGATTCGATGCATTAACGCATGCGATTGAAGCGTTAGCCTCACCAAAAGCCAATCCTTTTTCTGATGCGTACGCTTTGCAGACAATCCGGCTTATTGAAGAGAATCTCGAAGAAGCCGTGAAGAAAGGCGCCAATTTAAAGGCGAGAGAGAATATGCTGCAAGCGAGTACAATGGGAATTACCGCTTTCTTTTCGAGTCTTAGTGCAGTACCCGTCCACAATTTAGCGCATGCCTACGGAGCGATGTACCGCATCCCGCATGGCTTGGCAAACGCTGTGTTTTTACCGATCTTCATGAAGGAAGTGCCGGAACTATATCGCGAGAAGATTGGACAACTTGCCCAAGCCTTGAATCTGGACATTGCGGGTAAAACAAAAAACGCTATCCACGCAGACGTTTTGGAAAAAATAAGTGCACTTCAAAAAGAAGTCGGCTTGCCGAATGACTTTTCAGCGTACAACATTTCAAAAGACGATCTGGATGTCACGATAAAGGCCGTGCAAACGGACCCAGCAGGCCGGAGCTATCCGTTGTCAGCAGAGATCATTAGAAAAATTGGTGAACAAGTTTCTGGTACCATTACAAGCCCAATCAATTGATCTAGCGATACGCATGTAGGGAACTAATAAACTGTATAGCAAGGCGAAAAAACTCCTGAAGATTGTCTTCGGGAGTTTTTGGCGTCAAGTGAATCGATACACAGCACCTGTGCTACGAAAATGGATTGCACACTTTAAAATAATTCCTGTACACTTTTGTATTCTTTTTTCTGAATGGCCAAGCTATCGATGGCATTTTTGTAATGGCGATTTAAAATGTCTTCGAGCTTTTGTAAGTCCTTCGCCTGAAGGGAAGCAATAATCAGTTGGTGCTCGACGGGTCCATGGGCAGTGGAAGAAAGTTCTTCGAAAAAGGTATCAAATAAAATCAAATAAATATTCGTTTCATTCATCAGCTTCTCGATATACTCGATGAGAAATTTATTACCACATTTCTGAGTAATGGCCATATGGAAATTTTTATTGGCTTCTAAATAAGCGACTAAATTTTTGCTTTCCAACGCTTGGGCTTCATCATTGAGATATTGGTTCATTAGGGCAAAATCCTCAGGAAGTAGTGCGTAAACGGCTTTTTTGGCGGCAATAATTTCAAGTTCTCTTCTTAGTTCATAGGCTTGCTCGATTTCTTCCTTACTTGGATTGACGACGAATGCACCTTTATTGGGAATGATGTCGACCAATCGCTCTTTTGCTAGCTTGCGAATCGCATTTCTGACAGGCGTCCGGCTAATATTTAATTGTTTGGAAATTGGAATTTCGACAAGCTGGTTTCCGGGTGCAAGTTGTCTCGACAAAATAGCAGATTTTAACGTGTCATAGACAAATTGTTCTACTGATCGTTTCTTGATCATGGACAAATCCTCCTTTACCGCATTTTGAATTAATAAAAATAACACACTTAAAATATATTGACAATTCAATATTTTAGGATATATAATGGTCAACAGAATTGTACTACAATTTAGGTCAACAAACAACTTGTCATAGCTCATAGATTCACATGTGTTCACAAGGAGTTTGCAAGCGCTTACAAAAAGAGGAGGTTGTGGAATGAAAAGGTGGTTGGTGTTTGCATTAATGGCAATTGCGGTTGCTAGTTTACTAGTCGGGTGTGGGTCAAGTTCTGTTCAAGGAGAAGAGAATAACGGAACTGGTTCAAAAGGGAAAAGTGGCAAAACGGTATTAGATAGATTGGAAAATACGAACACAGTGAAAGTCGCTTTTGAAGGAACATACCCGCCGTTCAACTATATGGACGAGAAAAATGAATTTGCTGGCTTTGACGTAGATATTTCTAAAGAACTCGCAAACCGTTTAGGCGTGGAAGCGGAGTTTATCGCAACGAAGTGGGACGGGTTAATTGGCGGTCTGAAAGCTGACAAATTCGATATCGTGATTGGGCAAATGACTGTGACGGAAGATCGGAAAAAAAGTGTCGATTTTACGGATCCATATGTCATCACCGGTTCAGTGTTAGTGACGAGAGAAGATACGGATGATATTACGGAACTTGACGATATAAAAGGGAAAAAAGTCGGCACAGGGGGCGGGACAACATTTGAAGAAGTGGCGAATTCCGTAGATGGTGCCGAGGTGAAATTGTACAAAGCAGTCGGTGATTATATCCAAGACCTGACAAACAAAAGGTTGGATGTCATCATTAACGACCAGCTACTCATGAGCTATAACATTCAAGAAAACAATTTACCGATTAAAATTTCAAGCGATATTTTAAATAAAGACGAAATTGGCATGGCTGTGAATAAAGGGAATGAAGACTTCGTTGAAAAAGTGAACGAAGCACTCGATGCCATGCGAGAAGATGGCACCTACAATGAGATTTATAAAAAATGGTTTGGCACAGAACCATTAGAGAATTAACAAGACTGGATCAATCACATTTCATCACAAAACTAAGGGGAAAATTGGGAGGGCATGAATATGCATGTAGTCGTATTGGGAACTGGAATGATTGGGACAACCGTTGTGAGTGAAGTCGCTAAATTTGAGGGGATTGACAAAGTGACGGCTGTCGATGTGAGACAAGAAAGTATCGACAAATGTTTGGAAATCGCAAAGAACGAAAAAGTATCAGGAAAAGTTGCTTCATTGGCAACTGAAGCAGATATGAAAAAAGTATTGGCGGATGCGGACGTTGCAGTCGCTTGCCTGCCGCATTCGTTAAGTCTTGTCGCAGTGAAAGCAGCAATCGCTTCAAAATGTCATTTGGTCGATCTCGTCGGTTCTAAATTCGAGGAAAAAATGGCGCTACATAAAGCAGCACAAGATGCGGGCGTTGCGATTGTCCCAGGATGCGGTGTGGCACCTGGAATTACGAATTTCTTAGCAGCAGAAGGAATCGACCGATTGGATGAAGCGGAAGAAGCCGTCATGATTTGTGGCGGGATTCCGAGACATCCAGTGCCGCCTCTATGGTACCAAGTCGTATTCCGTCTCGAAAGTGTTCTCGGTCTTTATACGAAACCTGCGGTCGCTGTCGAAAATGGTGAAGTTGTCAACTTGCCGCCGCTTTCTGGACTTGAAACATTGACATTCCCAGATCCTGTCGGCGAATGTGAAGCGGTCAATACAGATGCGCATAGTACGGCATTCACTTTGAAAGATAAAGTGAAAAACTTGTACGAAAAGACAGTACGTTACCCGGGCCATTGGGAAAAGATGAACGTCCTTGGTGAACTTGGCTTCCTTGACGATACACCTTTAGAAATCGATGGAGGGACGACGACGCCGCGGAAAGTAGCAGAGAAAATCCTTACACCGAAACTGGTCGGCCAGTCGAATGAAGATATTACGGTCGTAAGAGTCGAAGTGAAAGGGACGAAAGACGGAAAAGCGAAAAAGTATACGTGGGAAATGGTTGATCTATATGACGATGCGCGACAAATTACATCGATGGCGAAAACGACAGCAATGCCGGCAGCGCTCGTTGCGAAATGGCTTGCGACGAAAAAAATCGAAGAAACTGGCGTTGTGCCTGTTGAAACCTTGATTCTCGGTGAACGATTCCACCCATTTTTGGATGAGTTGGAAGAGTTAGGTGTTGAAATTGAAAGTAAAGAAGAAGTGTTTGCATAACGGGGAGGTTCCAGGCAAGCAAGTCTGAAAGGATGAGGAAATATGGATGCTACAATCATTATCGATTCTTTGCCATCCTTGTTAAAGGCTACATTAATGACAATCATTTTGGCTGCAGTTTCAATTGTCATCGCTTTGGTGATTGGTTTCTTAACAGCGATCGTGCGAATCGTCAAAATTCGAGTCCTTACTGAGATTGCTAGTGTATACGTCTCGATTATCAGAGGAACGCCTCTTCTCGTCCAAATTTTCGTCATCTACTATGGATTTCCGCAAATTGGAATTTCACTGGACCCGATCTCTTCGGGAATATTGGCGTTAAGTTTGAACGCAGGGGCATACTTATCGGAGTCTTTTCGGGCATCGATCTTGGCAATCGACAAAGGACAAATGGAAGCCGCTGTATCAATGGGCATGACCTATTGGCAAGCGTTAAGGCGAATTATTTTACCGCAAAGTTTACGAATCGCTATTCCAACACTGTCAAACTCATTTATTATTCTCATTAAAGATACGTCTCTTGTGTCTGTCATTACGGTCACGGAATTATTACAAATGTCTAGTTTAGTCATTGCAAAAACATTTGAACCATTGACGATTTATTTGACAGCTGCGGCAATTTATTGGGTCGTCATTACGGGATTCACTTTATTGCTGGACAATATGGAAAGAAGAACATCGAGGCATTTAGTACGTTAAATCAAATTGGAAAGGAGGGAAGTTTATGGGCGTCATCCAAATCGAAAACCTTCAAAAGAAATTCGGCGACAATGCTGTATTACGAGGTGTGGATTTAACGGTCGATAAAAGTGAAGTTGTCGTCATTATGGGACCGAGTGGTTCGGGAAAATCCACTTTTTTACGCTGCCTTACATTTTTGGAAGAACCTTGTGATGGAATTATCCACATCGGCGACTACAAAGTGAATGCAGGCGGAAAATTAGATCGGTCACGTAGGCAAACGATTCGGGAATTGCGTAAGAAAACGGGATTTGTTTTTCAATCTTTTAACTTATTTCCGCATAAGACAGCGCTTGAAAACGTGATGGAAGGGCCCATTGTGATCCATGGCGCCAAACCGGACGAGGCGAGAAAGCGAGCGGAAGAATTGCTTATTAAAGTAGGGCTAGGCGACCGTTGCAATCATTATCCTGCCCAATTATCTGGTGGGCAACAACAACGCGTCGCCATCGCTAGATCTTTATCGCTTAATCCGACAGTCATGTTATATGACGAGCCGACTTCCGCTCTTGACCCGGAACTTGTCCGAGAAGTGTTACAAGTGATAAAAGACTTAGCGCGAGAAGGGATGACGATGGTCATCGTCACACATGAAATGAACTTCGCAAAAGAGGTGGCCGATCGAGTGATTTTCATGGATGGCGGCGTTATTATCGAACAAGGAACTGCTAAAGAAATCTTCGAACATCCAAAAGAAGAAAGGACGAAAAAATTTCTGACGATGGTTGAAGAGTAAGAGGGATATTGGAGAACTTTCGCATCATGCATAAAGGGGATAAAAAATCAGCCATTGGGGGATGGTTGATTTTGATTAGAGCGATTTTGCGTCGAATGTCAAAAGAAAAATGCAGTCATAAAACGACAATCTTAAGTGTAAATGAAAAAATGCCGCAAAAGGTTGTTGACAAGTTAGAAGCATGTGTGTAAGATGATTGTCAATATAGTAAACAATCAAATAACTTAATAACTCTTATTAAGAGAGGCGGAGGGACTGGCCCTGCGAAGCCTCGGCAACCATTGAATTGATTTCAAACGGTGCCAATTCCAGCAAATTGCTTTGGCGATTTGATAAATGAGAGGGACGACATCATTTTTTTAAATGAGCGACCTCTTATAGACGAGAGGTCGCTTTTTTTGTCGAAAAATATAAAGGAGGAATCAGACATGGGAAAAGAACAATCTAATTTAGAAGTAGCGACGTTTGCGGGCGGGTGCTTTTGGTGTATGGTGCAGCCGTTTGAAACGCAACCAGGTATTCATAAAGTTGTTTCCGGTTATACGGGCGGCACGAAGGAAAACCCGACATACGAGGAAGTTTGCGCTGGCGTGACGGGACATACGGAAGCGGTGGAAATTACGTTTGATCCTGCCATTTATCCTTATGCCAAACTGGTTGAACTGTTTTGGCAACAGATCGATCCGACAGACGAAGGGGGGCAATTCGGAAGCCGGGGAACGTCCTACCGAACAGCCATTTTCTATCATAACGATAAACAAAAAGAAATTGCGGAGCGATCCAAACAAGCATTGATCGAGAGCGCTCGATTCAAAAAGCCGATTGTGACGGAAGTATTGGCAGCGGAAATTTTTTACGAAGCGGAAGATTATCACCAACAGTATTATAAAAAGAACCCAGAGTTGTACGCAACATTTAAAGAAGAGTCAGGAAGAGCACCATTCATCCGAGAAAATTGGGTAAAAGAAACAATCTACTAAAAACCTAGTTGACTTATATGAATTAAGGGTGTAACATGAGTTTCAATATAGAGAACAATCAAATAATAACAAACTCTTATCAAGAGAGGTGGAGGGACTGGCCCTACGATACCTCGGCAACCATTGAATGTATTCAAACGGTGCTAATTCCAGCAGATTGCTAGCAATCTGATAGATGAGAGGTTTTGCCTATCCTTCCAGTAGTGCGCGACCTCTTATTTCAAAAGAGGTCGTTTTTTATTACAAATTTTTATTATTAATAGAGAGTGGGAGAATGGAAAATGAGAAAAAGCATCCGTAACATTTTGTTCCTGATTGTCAGTGTACTTGTATTAACCGCTTGTGGTTCAGCGGCGGCAGATGATGAGAAATTAATCAAAATCGGTGCAACGGCAGGCCCGTACAGTGACCAGTTGAAAGAAGGAATCGTCCCGATTTTGGAAAAAGACGGCTACAAAGTTGAAATTGTTGAGTTCAACGACTACATCCAACCGAATAACGCGTTGGACGAAGGGAATATCGATGCAAACTTGTTTCAAAACCGAATTTATTTAACGAATTTCAATGAAAACCACGACATGGATCTCGTCGCTTCCTATGGCGTCCCGACAGCACCGATTGCGCTGTACTCGGAAAAGCATACATCGCTCGATGACTTGGAAGAAGGGATGACGATCACATTGCCGAATGACCCGACAAACTTGGCAAGGTCTTTACATATGGCGGAAGGATACGGCTGGATCAAAGTGGACAAAGAGGTTGATCCGACAATCGTTTCGGAAAAAGACATCATCGACAATCCATACAATTTAAAAATCACACCGCTTGAAGCGGCACAAACACCTCGTTCCTTAGGCGATGCCGATTTTGCTTTCATCAACGGGAATTTCGCACTTGCCTCAGGTTTGAAACTGACGGAAGCGGTCAATGTGGAACAGACGCCTGAAGACTTTTTGATTTACGTTACAGTGCGAAAAGAAGATGAAAATAAGCCATTTGCGAAAGCATTGAAAGAAGCTTATTATTCCGATGAATTTTTAACCTATACGAATGAAAATTCCGAGGGCTATGTGAAGCCACCGTACCAATTAGAGAAGGAGTGATGCAACGTGATCGAGATTGCCGGCGTAACAAAACGATATGACAATGTCACTGCGGTGGATAATGTCAACTTGACCATTCAGCAAGGAGAGATTTTCGGCATAATCGGTTATAGTGGCGCCGGAAAGAGCACATTGCTCCGGTGCTTGAATTTATTGGAAGCGCCGACGGAAGGAAAAATCTTCATTGACGGGAAAGAAATTACGTCGCTTACCAAAAGGGAAGTGCGAAAGGAAAGGTTGAAACTCGGTATGATTTTTCAACATTTCCATCTCGTCAGTTCCAAAACTGTATACGACAACGTTGCTTTTTCATTGAAAGCGGCGGGGAAAACGAGTGCGGATATTAAACAGCGGGTGCCAGAATTATTGGAAATGGTCGGCCTCACTGATCGGGCCAATCACTATCCTGCTCAATTATCCGGTGGGCAAAAACAACGGGTCGGCATCGCCCGCGCATTGGCGAATGATCCAAAAGTATTGCTGTGCGATGAAGCGACATCCGCACTTGATCCGACAACGACTGCTTCGATCTTAAAGTTGTTAAAGGAAATCAATGAAACATTAGGCCTCACAATCGTTTTGATCACACATGAAATGGAAGTCGTCCAAGAAATCTGTCATCGCATCGCAGTGATGGAAAACGGCAAAGTTGTCGAATGTGGAGACGTTTACGATCTGTTTGCAGAACCGCAAACGGCATTGACGAAACAATTTGTCCAAACGGTTCACTCGTTGACATTACCGGAACGGTTATTGGCTGGACGGAAAGGATCCATTATTCAAATTGTGTTCCGCGGGCCATCGGCGGAAGAAGGGATCATCGGCGAAACATTGGCTCGCTTCGGTATTAAAGTGAATATTTTGCATGGTCAAATTACCTATATTCAAGACCGTCCG
>CAOKMT010000043.1 GCA_948469885.1 uncultured Sporosarcina sp.
TATTAGCAGTTTCGAGGCACTTCTTCGTTGGCATAATGAGCAACTCGGATTTGTTTCCCCGGGAGAGTTTATTCCGGTTGCAGAACAATCAGGGCTCATTCATCGTATTGGCGATTGGGTACTCGGGGAAGTGTGCAGACAGTTAAAGGTATGGAAAGCCGAACATTTTCGCCCGGTTCGGATCGCTGTTAATATTTCGCCGAAACAGCTTCATATGGGCGGTTTTATTAGAAAAGTGCGAGAGAAGATCGAACAGTATGGCATTACACCTACGGACTTGGAAATGGAAATTACAGAAAATGCTTTGACACGGACACATGAAACGGCAATGACATTAAGTGCCTTGCAAAAGATGGGAATTTGTATTTCAGTCGATGACTTCGGAACGGGCTATTCCTCGCTCAGTTATTTGAAAAATTACCCGATAGATATTATTAAAATCGATCGGTTATTTGTCCAAGACCTTGAAGTCGATGAAAAAAATGTCACGATCGCTAAAATGATTATTAACCTTGCCCACAGTCTCGGGATGAAAGTAGTTGCGGAAGGGGTTGAAACGGCTTTGCAGGCGAAGATTTTACGCCAAGCAAACTGTCAAAAAGCGCAAGGTTTTTTGTTTAGCAAAGCTGTTCCGCCTGAAGAAATTGTTGAGCGGTATTTTAGTTAAGAAAGAATTGGCATTTATTTGACCGGTTAAAAATAGTTGGTTCGCGCATCCTTTCAGTAAAGGAGGGATGGCCAACATGTCTATGTGGATCATACCATTCATCGGAGTTGTTATCATTGTTAGTTTGATCAGCATTATGTCTGTACGTAAGTCGAGTAAGGCGAGTGCGCTAGTGACGGGAAAAGATCCTGAGATACCTGAGGTGATTGAGGATCATCCATTTACGTTGAACCCGATTTTTTGGATCATTTTAATCGTAACAGCATTCACTGGGATTGTGATCGTCTATTATGCGACATCTTATTTCTGAAGACTGACACTCATTAAGGTGGATAGCGCTATGTACGGCGTTTGGGGCGGGCTCCTCCCAAGTTGAGGAAGAAGAAGCCGGGACTTGGCAAAAAAAGGTGTAAAATTTCTGCGACGGAAGTGACAGATTATAAGCCGTCCTTTCTTTTTTCGATTTGTTGCCAAGCTTACCAACCTGCCTGCCCTTGTAAGACGCCTTCCCATTTCTCACCTCCACATATTTCAAACCGAAAGAGTTTTTTGCATTCCAATAGGCTCACATCTCCTTCTTGTGATATGATAGAGTCAGAAGCTATGACTGAACAGCATTGAGATAGAAGGAGCCGATTTCCATGATTTCTGTAAATAATAAAGAATTTCTTTTCACACCGATTGGTGACTATATTATTCCGGCCGAAAAAGTCGCGCACGTCCAACTCGGTAATAATGCGGAACATGCTCTCCTCGTTCTAACGAAAACGGGTTATTCATCAATACCGGTACTCGATGCACAAGACCGTCTTCAAGGACTTCTTAGTATGCGGACGGTTACTGATTCCATTTTAGGGCTTGCCCATATTGAATACGAACGCTTACCTGATTTGAAAGTCGGGGAAATAATGAAAACCGACATTCCGAGAATTTTAACGACAGACCGTTTTCAACGTGGATTGGATATGCTCATTGATTATCCGTTCCTCTGTGTTGTTGAAGAAGATGGAACGTTTGTAGGGATTTTGACAAGAAGAGTGATTTTGAAAGAATTGAAGAAATATATTTATTCTGCCTAATAGAATAAAAGATTGATTGGGCGGCGTCTTGAACGCTAAACAATCTACGCATTCATCATCAGTCAGCAAAGTACGGAGAGGGCAGAACAGAACGCAAAGAAAAGGAAGGTTCCAATTAGGGACCTTTTTCTATTTGGAGGGAGTTGACGGCCTATGATGAAAAATAAAGTAACGAATCGCCCGCTTGTTCTCGCTTCTGTTATGTTGGCGATGTTCGTGAGTGCCGTGGAAGCGACGATTGTCACGACAGCGATGCCTGTGATCGCTTCAGATCTCGGAGGCTTTTCAAGGTATAGCTGGATCTTTTCAGCTTATTTGTTAACGAGTGCTGTTACAGTTCTTATCTATGGTAAGCTAGCGGACTTATTTGGAAGGAAGCCCATTTTCTTCATCGGTTTGACGGTCTTTCTCGTTGGCTCCATTTTATGTGGATTTGCCAGCACGATGGAGCAACTTATCGTCTTCAGGTTGTTGCAAGGTCTCGGCGCCGGAGCGGTCATGCCCATTGCAACAACGATTGTTGGTGATATTTATACAACAGAAGAAAGGGCGAAAGTTCAAGGGTATTTGTCGAGTGTGTGGGGAATTTCTGCTGTACTCGGACCGGCGATTGGGGGAGGCATCGTTTATTATTTAAAATGGGAATATGTTTTCTGGATTAATGTACCGCTCGGCATTTTGGCGATGATCGGTATCGGTTGTTTTCTTCATGAGCCTGAACAGGAGAAAGTCGTGTCGATCGACTATAAAGGTGCGGTACTATTAACTTCTTCCTTGTCTGCAATTTTATTTTGGCTCGTCGAAGGGGGGCAATCCTTCAGCCGGTTATCTTTGTATAGTTTGGTATTGTTAGCGACGGGGCTCGGTTTATTCGGATTGTTTGTCATCGTAGAACGCTCTGTGGAAAATCCGATTATGCCATTTTCGATTTGGAAAAATCCAGTTATTTTATACGCCAATCTAGTCTCTTTTACGACTGGCTTTATTTTAATTGGGATCTCTTCCTATTTGCCGACTTTTGTGACAGGTGTTATGGAACAACCGGCTATTATTGCAGGGTTCACCTTGACGACGATGTCGATCGGATGGCCGCTCGCATCCTCCGCAGCAGGGCATTTATTGATCCGGTATGGAACGTTTACCGTGTCGTTTATCGGGGGGATTTCGCTCATTTTCGGTTCGTTATTATTCGTTTTCATGACTGCGGCATCCGGTCCGTTATGGGCTGCGCTCTCCAGTTTTTTTATAGGCATCGGTATGGGACTGACGAGTACGTCGTTCGTTGTCACCATTCAAGGAGCTGTGCCGAGGACAAAGCGCGGGTCAGCGACAGCAGCAAATATGTTTATGCGTAATTTTGGAAATACAGTAGGTGCCGCATTTTACGGAGCTATTTTAAATAGTACGTTATTGCTTTATTTTAAACGGAGTGATTCGGGATTCGGCATAGAGGATATCAATCAATTGTTAACGGAAGAACAACGGCGGTCGATACCCGCTGGGGAAGTCAAGTTGTTGCAAGAGGCATTGGTTGGATCGCTTCATTGGGTATACATAGGCGTTGCTTTATTCGCGGTTCTCAGTACGGTGCTCATTTTAAGAATCCCACGTGGAAAGGAGCTACTCCATGTCGATGACTGAACTTGAAATTATTAAAGCGTTAGCTGAAGAAAGGAATATGCGCAAAGCGGCAGAGCGATTGTTTTTATCGCAACCTGCTTTATCGCAACGGTTGCAGTCCATTGAAAAAGAGTGGGGAACATCGTTGTTTATCCGTTCCCAGAAAGGCCTTCAACCGACACCGGCCGGCGAGATTATCGCAGCCTATGCGAGGGAAGCGATCGTAAAACGGAAAGAGACGTTTGAACTGGTCGCTTCGATGGTCGACCAAGTGCATGGTACATTGAAAATCGCTTGTGCTTCGATTGTCGGACAGACGTGGTTGCCACTAGTCTTGAAGGAGTTCATAGAGCTCTATCCGGACGTTGAAATTTCTCTTATGACGGGGTGGAGTTCGGAAATTGTCAAAGCGTTGAATGAGCGAGAAGCGCACGTAGGCATTGTCCGTGGTCAGCTTGACTGGCAAAGCCGGAAGACTCATTTGTTCAGGGATCAACTTTATCTTGTCGATCGTGAAATTACATCGATAGAAGAGTTGAAAGAAACGAATCGGCCTTTTGTGCAGTTTAAAAGTGATTCAAATTACTATCGCGAAATCCAATTATGGTGGCAACGCCATTTTGCGCAAAAGCCGGAACGTCAGATTACGGTAGACCAAATTGAAACGTGTAAGCAGCTCGCCATCAATGGAATCGGTTATGCGATTTTACCAGCAATCACTTTGACCGGGGATGAAGCTGTCCATAAAATTCCCCTCCTTAATCATGAAGAAGAGTTTGAGTTGACACGAGATACATGGTTGATTGGTTATGAGTCTGCATTCGAATTGAAACAAGTATCGGCATTCACGGAAATTGTGCAAAGTCATGCACAAAAGCTACAAGCGGCGAATCATTTGCCTTGGATACTTTGAAGGCAAACCTGCCTTTGCTTTAGCCTGTGTGATCAAGCTGAAAAGAAACAGCAAGGCGCAGCGTAAAGTCCCTATCTGTACTAAAGGACATAGAAATTAAAAAAACCGGACTGTCTGTTGTCCGGTTAACTTATAAAAGTCGCCTACGTTTCCTTTTGGGAACTGAGATCCACTCAGATTTCATCCAATTGTGAAAGCATGGCGGCTTTTCGTTTTGACCATATGAGAGCGATTGTAAAACAAGTCAGTAGTAAGACGGTCCCGATGATATACGGGTAGCTTATATTAATATCGAATAATGTCCCGGCAAGTGCGGGACCTACCATATTTCCAAGGCTCATGTAGGCAGTGATCATACCGGCTGCAAAACCTTGTTCTTTCCCCGCAAGTTTGGAGACGAGCGTATTGACTGCGGGTCTGAGAAGGGCGGTGGCGGTAAAAAAGACCATTGCCACGACTAAAATCATCGTAAATGTATTGATGAACAAAATCCAAATCATACCGATGGCAGCAATCACTAAATTGACAAGAATGACGCGCATTTCCCCAAACCGTTTAAACAAAGGATTGATAATGAACGTTTGGGCGATGACGCCGACAAAACCTCCGACTGTAATGATGACGGCAATTTGTGAAGGGGTATAGCCGTATTTATGGTCCACGTATAGCGAGATTGTCGATTGGAAGTTCGCCAACCCGAAAGAAAAGACGAACATGACGATAAACATGACAAAATACGGAGTCGTTGCAGAACGTTTCAACTGCTTAATTAACCCTTCGCGTTTTAATTGAGCGGCTGAACCTGATACAGGGTGTGGAGCAGGATTCGGTAAAATGAAGAAAGATATGACGGCGGCTGTCAATGCCATCCCTGTTGCAAAATAGAACGGAAACTCCAAACTGATATTGGAAAGGAATCCACCGATTGCTGGACCAATCATGAAACCGAGTGACATAGAAGCGCCGAGAAGCCCCATCCCTCTGCCTCGCTCTTCCACTGTGGTGATGTCCGCAACGAATGCCATCATCGGAGGGATGAGGAAAGCGGAACCTAGCCCTGCGACGAACCTTGCTACGTATAACATCCACAAATGAGTTGAAAGTCCAAAGGCGAGTTGAGCCAATCCAAAAATGACCAATCCGACAATAATCAGCCTTTTACGGCCATGCTTATCAGAAAGATCTCCCGCAAGCGGGGAGAAGATGAACTGTGCTAGCGAGAAGACGGCGATAAGAAAGCCGAGCGCTTGTCCCGCAACACCGAATGTTCCTAAATACTCGGGCATGATCGGGATGATAAGGCCAATGCCTGACATGGCGATAAACATATTGAACATTAGTATATAAAGTGCTAAATGATTGGACTTATTTGCCATAGTACCCCAACTTTCCCAACTATTTCGATCATCAAACTATTTTATCATATGCTTCCATCAAATACACTTACTCCATCTTGTAGACCATGTAAAAAAGACACTTCCGATAAGCGACAATTGCTCTCGACTTATTAGAAGTATCCTTTACTTTTTTGAAGAAACTGGTTCATTACTGTAGATTCATTTTAAATTTAAGAAACAACTCATTATAATGGCCTAACATCGTTAGTCCCAAGTCTTTGTATACTTCCAAATGATCTCGCGCTTCTTCATCAGGGTAATAGCGCTCATCTCCTGTCACGGCAGGATCCATGAAGGCGAGGGCTGCCAAATTAGGTGTCGAATAACCGACATAATCGGCATTTTGGGCAGCCACTTCCGCATCCAGCATGAAATTAATGAATGCATGGGCCCCATCCACGTTGGCGGCGGTTTTTGGGATGACCATATTATCGAACCATAAGTTTGAACCTTCTTGTGGAACGACATAATCGATGCTTTCATTATCTGCCATCATATCTGCCGCCTGTCCCGACCATGTAAGGGCTACGGCTGCTTCACCGTTCACCATCAACTGCGTAATTTCATCCCCGATAATCGCTTTTACGTTCGGGCTTAACGTAGCCAGTTTGTCGACAGCTTCTTGCAATTCTGTCTTGTCGGTTGAATTCAACGAGTAACCGAGTGTATTCAACCCCATCCCAATCACTTCCCGTGCACTATCTACCAGAACCACTTCTTGTTGAAGGGTAGGATTCCATAAATCTTCCCAACTCTCGAATGTTTGACCTTCCAAAAGTTCGGGGTTGAATGCGATGCCGAGCGTGCCCCAAAAATAAGGAATCGAATATTCGTTATGAGGATCGAACGGTAAATCCAGGAAATAGGGATCGATATTTTGTAAGTTCGGCAGTTTCTTATGGTCGATGGGCAACAGTTGGTCGGCCTCTTTCATTTTTTCGATAGCATATTCAGATGGCACGGCAATGTCGTAGGTCGTACCGCCTTGTTCGATTTTGGTCATCATCGCCTCATTCGAATCGAATGTTTCGTATATCACTTTTATGTTTGTTTCCTGTTCGAATTGTTTGAGTAAAGCGGGATCAAGATATTCTCCCCAATTGAAAACGGTGATCGAGTTGGTGTCCGAACGATTGCCACTTCCATTTAATTTGGCGTTTACGAGCATTAGGATGATCGAAACGATTGAAATAATGGCTGCGGCACGTATGATGTCTTTCATTTTCTCACCCCTGCAAATGGCGTTTTCGATTTCCGGTTAATGGCATAGTAGCCGACGACGAGAACGATCGTCACAAGGAATATGAGGCCGGAAAGCGCATTGATCGTCAATGTAATACCCGCCCGAGCCATTGAATAGATCTCAACAGAAAGTGTGGAAAATCCATTTCCTGTGACAAAGAACGTAACAGCGAAATCATCGAGAGAGTAGGTCAATGCCAAAAAAAAGCCTGCCAATATTCCTGGTTTAATATATGGAATGACGACACGCATCAATACATCGCGTTTGGATGCGCCTAAATCGACAGCAGCGTCGATAAGGGATGGGCTCATCTCTTGCAGCTTCGGCAATACCATAATGACGACAATCGGTATGCTGAAGGCGATATGAGAAATGAGAACCGAAGCGAACCCAAGTTTGACACCAACGATTGTGAATAAAATAAGAAACGAAGCACCGATAATAACATCAGGGCTAACAATTAAAATGTTATTAAGTGAAAGTACCGCGTTTCGCATCGATCGATTTTTCATGAAAGCGATTGTCAGTGCACCGAGTACACCGATCGTAGTAGCTATTAAAGCGGAAAGAAGGGCAATGACAATCGTATTGATCAAAATAATGATGAGCCGTTTGTCTTCAAAGACGGCGGCGTAATGCTCGAATGTCATCGATTCGAAATGAGACATCGTGCCGCCTGAGTTAAAGGAATAAAAAATCAAATAGAAAATTGGTGCATACAAAATGATGAAGACAAATGTCAAATACACTTTAGGAAGCTTGCGTAACTTAGTCATCTTTTTGTGCCTCCTTTTTCTTTCTGTCCTGTAAACCACATAATGATGAACATAAACAAAATGAGGAAGACTGCAATTGTCGACCCCATTCCCCAATTTTGCGTGACGAGAAACTGCTGTTCAATCGCGGTCCCCAGTGTCATGACCTTGTTACCCGCAATAAGGCGCGTAATCATAAATAAGGAAAGGGAAGGGATAAACACGACTTGGATCCCTGATTTTACGCCGTTCATTGTCAGTGGCAAAATGACCCGTCTGAATGTTGTCCATGCACCGGCTCCTAAATCCCGAGCTGCATCTATAAGTGCAGGATTCAGTTTGTCGAGCGAGTTGAAAATGGGCAAAATCATAAAAGGAATGAATATATAGACGGCAACGAAGACAAAGCTGAAATCGGTAAACAACAGTTGGTGTTCTCCAATGCCAATCATTTTAAGAAATGCATTGATAGGCCCGTATAAGCCAAAAAGCCCGATAAATGCATAAGTTTTTAAAAGCAAATTAATCCAAGATGGAATGATAATAAGCAAAAGCCATAGTTGTTTATGTTTTGTTTTCGTTAAAAAATAAGCTGTCGGGTATGCAAACACTAACGAGAAAAACGTAATTAAAAATGCATACCAAAAAGAGTTGATCGTCAGCTTGAAATAGATTGAAGAGAAAAAACTTTGATAGTTATTGAAAGTGAAATGACCGGACAAGTCGAAAAATGAGTAACGGACGACGAGCGCAATCGGGACAATGACGAACAATGCGATCCAAAGGATATAAGGGACGCTAGAAAACGAAAATGATGTTTTCTTATTGTTCATTATCTGGCACCTCATAAGCCTCGAGTCTTGCATCAAATTCTTCTTCGGACTCGTTTAGCCGCATGACATGAATGTCTTCTGGTGTAAAATGAAGGCCGACCGACTGGCCGATCTCAGCTTTCTTTGTGGAATGGACGAGCCATTCATTGCCGTCCGCATCGTAGGTGGACAATTCATAATGCACACCCCGAAACAACTGTGTATCAACGGTGACAGTTAACTTTCCTTGTTCGACTGTTGTCAGTTCCAAGTCTTCCGGACGGATGACGATTTCAACATTTTCATGTGGATTCAACCCTTGGTCCACACATTCAAAAACTTTACCGGTAAATTCAACGACATGGTCTTCAATCATCACACCAGGTACAATATTCGATTCTCCGATGAAATCAGCAACGAATCGGTTGATCGGCTCATCGTAAATGTCAATCGGCGTACCAGATTGTTGGATTTCTCCATTGTTAATGACGAAAATTTCGTCGGACATGGCAAGGGCTTCTTCTTGGTCGTGCGTGACAAAGACGAATGTCTTTCCTAGCCGTTGTTGTAATTCGCGTAGCTCATATTGCATTTCTGAACGTAATTTCAAATCGAGCGCCGACAACGGCTCGTCGAGTAGAATCACTTCAGGTTCATTAATAATCGCGCGGGCAATCGCAACCCGTTGACGTTGGCCACCAGACATCTCGGAAATTTCACGATATTCAAAGCCTTCCAAGTTCACGAATTTAAGCGCTTCTTTCACGCGGCGGGCAACTTCCGCTTGTTTTACTTTTTTGATCCTTAAGCCGAACGCCACATTTTCAAACACATTGAGATGGGGGAATAGCGCATAGTCTTGAAATACAGTATTCACCTTCCGCTCATTTGCAGGGACTTCGTTAATCTTTTTTTCGTTGAAATAGATCGTTCCTTCTGTTGGCTCAACGAATCCGGCAATGAGACGTAAAATCGTCGTTTTTCCGCATCCGGAAGGACCGAGCAATGTATAAAACTTCCCCCGTTCCATTTCGAAAGAAACGTCATGGAGAATTGTTGTTTCCTTATCGTATTTTTTCGTCACGCCATCGAATCGAATAATTGGTTGAGTGGTCATAAAAACCCTCCTCTATCCTTTGTGGTATTGATGAAACATTTCTAAAGTATACGGAAAATCAACTGGAAATCAAGCACTATTTTCAATAGATTCAATAATATTTTTTTCTTGCCACATTAAGTTAAGCCTCAGCTAGAGAAAAGCAGTGTGGGGAGCGAAGGGGACAGACCTTAGTTTATGATGGGAAGCGGCGAGCGCGT
Source organism: uncultured Sporosarcina sp. (assembly GCA_948469885.1). Lineage (GTDB taxonomy): Bacteria > Bacillota > Bacilli > Bacillales_A > Planococcaceae > Sporosarcina. The sequence continues at coordinate 9,804 of CAOKMT010000043.1, forward strand.
TGAATACAGTGAATTTCAATACGATTTTATTGATCAATCCAGCGCCGAAGAGGAATTTATTGATGAATTGTGGATTTATCGCATGTATACACTTCTAATACGGAGTTTTCACTCGTATAATAATTTGATTCAATGCTTCGAATTAAATTGAAATTCTACTTAATAATGGTACAATAAAACGAACAAAGGGGTGACGGTAAGTGGGGAAAAAGTTGATAATTTATTTAGATCCGGATGATCGTAGATGGACGCCAAAAGAGCTTGGAAAGCACTGGTCCGATTTAACGAACTTCAAGGACGAGCCGGAAAAAATCGGCGGTACATATTTGGCGACAAATCGTAAAATGGTCAATTGGGCGGAGTTAGCGAATCATTGTCTTAGTTGCCTTGATACGATCGCATATAGCGACGAATATGACTCCATCTACTGTGCGACTTGCGATGAGTGGCGAGATATGACATGCGGAGACCCTACTTGCGAATATTGTGAGGCAAGACCTGCCAAGCCTTCTGATTGTGAGTAAGTTAAATGTTTCATGCGTAGATGCTTATGTGACGCTAGTTTCAGATTGTACAAATGATAATTCCATATGGCACAAAAGATGCTCTGGAGGGATTATATGATGAATGTACGTATGGTTGGTAAACGAGCGCCAGTCTTCTCGATGGAAGCTGTCATGGCTGATAAGTCATTTGGGAAAGTAAGCCTCAAAGAAAATATGAAAAATGGTCAATGGACAGTATTGCTCTTTTTTCCAATGGCCTTTGGTTTGGTCTGCCCGACAGAAATGACAACCCTATCTGAACGTTATGATGAGTTTCAAAAATTGAACACTGAAATTATTGGCGTCTCAACTGATACCATCCACACGCAGCGGGCGTGGGTGAACACCAAGCGGACGGATAACGGTGTTGGGCAATTAAGATACCCACTTGCTTCTGATATAAACCATTCTGTATCCCGCGAATACGGTGTATTGATTGAAGAGGAAGGTTTTACGTTGCGGGGACTATTTATCATAAATCCTGAAGGCGATCTCCGCTATCAAACTGTTTTTTACGACCATATCGGTCGCGATGTGGATGAAGTTTTACGTGTTCTGCAAACACTTCAAAACGGTGGAATTCGTCCGATTAACTGGAAATAATAATAATCCGCGGTCATGGAAAGATGACAATCCCCTGTATAATAAAGCAATGGGGATTTTTTTGAACGTAACTTTACAGAAGTCATTAGAACGAAGAGACTTTCAATGGAGAGTAAAAGTGACCATCTATGTAGTCCAAATTGAGAAGCGTTGACAAGTGTGCTAAACTAGGCGCATTCGAAAGTGTATGAGGAGGAAGTTCGGGTGAAAAGAGAGTTTGTCGTCATTGGACTTGGCCGGTTCGGTGGCAGTATCGTCAAAGAATTAGTTGATCAAGATGCTTACGTCATGGCGATTGACATATCACCAGCAAAAGTCGATGAATTTGCGGCCATTGCTACGCAGGCGGTCGCTGCAGATACGACGGATGAAATTGCATTGAAATCGCTCGGCATTCAAAACTTCGAGCATGTCATTGTCGCGATCGGTGAAAATATTCAAGCTAGCATATTGACGTCACTTATATTAAAAGAAATCGGCGTTCCGAAGATCACAGTGAAAGCACAAAACGATTACCATGAAAAGGTGCTCGTCAAAATTGGCGCTGACCGGGTGGTTCGTCCTGAACGGGACATGGGAATCCGCGTGGCGAATAATATTGTGTCCAATAACATATTGGACTACCTCGATTTGTCTGATGAACATTCAATCGCAGAAATAAGGGCAAACGAAAAGATTGCCGGCCATTCACTTGTTGAACTGAATATAAGGGCAAGTTACGGGGTTAACATCGTCGCGATAAAACGGGGGAGCAATATTTACATTTCCCCGAAAGCGGATGAAAGAATTGAAAATGATGATATTTTGATTATTATTGGCTCGGATTTCGACATCCATAATTTTGAAAAAAGGGCATTGCATTAATAACTAGACGAAAAAACCGCCATGTATTTTGAATACATGGCGGTTTTTCATTTGATTAAAGTTTTAGACTTCCAAAATAACTGGAAGTACCATTGGCTTGCGTTCGGTTTTATCGTATAGGTAAGGACCAAGTACGTCGATGATTTCGCTTCTTAAAGCGGCTGGATTGTTCTGAGAGTTCGCCAGTTTTCTTTGCAACTGTCTTGAAAGCATACGCTGAGCATCATTGATCATGACACCTGATTCGCGCATGTAAACGAATCCGCGAGAAATGATATCTGGTCCCGAGACGATCCGATTTTTGTTTTTGTCGATTGTTGCGACAACAATAACAAGTCCGTCTTCTGATAGGATTTTACGGTCACGTAACACGACGTTGCCGATATCTCCAATGCCACTCCCGTCAATATAGACATCGCCGGAAGGGATACGGCCTGCACGTCTCGCGCTATCTGCTGTCAAGGCGAGCATGTCTCCGTTACCTAGGATAAATGTTTGTTCTAATGGAATGTCGCAATCTTTGGCAAGTTCGGTATGCATTTTCATCATCCGATATTCCCCGTGGATCGGCATGAAATATTTAGGCTTCATGAGACGAAGCATTAGTTTTTGCTCTTCTTGTGAGCCGTGTCCCGAAGTGTGAATATTGTTTAAAGATCCGTGTAACACTTCGGCACCTGCACGAAACAGCGAGTTGATCGTCTTATTGATACTTAGCGTATTGCCTGGAATCGGAGAAGACGAGAAAATCACTGTATCACCCGGGTGAATTTGAACTTGTCTATGCGTCCCATTCGCAATGCGGGATAAGGCCGCCATCGGTTCACCTTGGCTACCTGTACATAAAATCATCACTTCACTCGCTTGCAGCTTATTTAGAGAATGTGTATCGATAAATAAATCTTTCGGTGCACTGATATACCCTAGTTCACGTCCGATTCTTATCGCATTATCCATACTCCGTCCGAAGACGGCGATTTTACGGCCGTATTCTTGGGCTGCTTCGATTACTTGTTGCAATCGATGAATATTCGATGCAAATGTAGCGAATATGATACGCCCGTTCACTTTCCTGAAAATTTCATTCAAACTTTCGCCGACTTTTCGTTCGGACATCGTAAAGTTCGGAACTTCAGCGTTTGTACTGTCGGATAAAAGGCAAAGGACACCTTCGCCACCGATTTTAGCCATTTTCGTCAAATCTGCCGGTTCCCCGACAGGTGTGAAATCGAATTTGAAATCACCTGTATGGACGATGTTGCCGGACGGCGTTTTGACGATAACCCCGAAAGCATCCGGGATACTATGTGCTGTCCGGTAGAACGAAACAGATGTCTTTCGGAACTTAATAACATCATCTTCATCAATTGGAATCATTTTCGTTGTCCGTAATAGACCGTGTTCTTCAAGTTTGTTTCGGAGGAGTCCGAGTGCAAGCTTTCCGCCGTATATAGGGATATTCACTTTGCGAAGTAAATAAGGAATTCCCCCTATATGATCTTCATGACCGTGGGTGATGAAGAGGCCTTTAATCTTATCAGCATTACGTACCAGGTAGGAATAGTCAGGAATGACGTAGTCAATCCCGAGCAGATCGTCCTCCGGGAATTTAATGCCGGCGTCGATTAAGATGATTTCGTCTTGGAATTGGACGCCATATGTGTTTTTTCCGATTTCGCCTAGTCCGCCTAGAGCGAAAACGCCTGTTTCATTGTTTTTAAGAGAAGTCATTTGTTAGACCTGCTCAAGCTCGAAGTGCGGTGAAGCCTGTTCGTATTCAAGATGCTCTCCATCAAGTAGTTGAATATACTCGATATTAATATTGCGTTCTTTCAGCATCTCGCGAACGGCTCTTACCGAATCGGCTTTAACATACATGCTTTTCGTATTTTCGCGGACAGGTACTTGAAGCATGTCTTCTTGATAATAAATTTTGTAAATCATTCACATTGCTCTCCTTTTAACGTTCGTTTGAAATCATTCTCATTCTCTATATAGTAGCATGACATTTACTTAAAATAAAGAAAAGCCGACCGAATTGAATCGGCCGGCTAGTAATTTAAGCGATTGTCTTTTTTCCGAGGATGCCATTGAGCCGTCTCAACACTTTGCGTTTTAGGCGTTTATACATGGCTATTTCACTCCTTGTTGCTATTATAGAGCATTCGGAAGGTTCTGTCAAGTTTTACGGGAGAAAAAATCCTGTGTATCCGATTTGCGGAAACACAGGATTGTATCAGCGTCGCTCAAGAGGGGTAGCACCTGGGATCTCTTGAAATGGCTCATTTTTATTAATATGATCATAAAACATAACGCCGTTCAGATGGTCAAGTTCGTGTTGAAAAACGATGGATGCAATTCCTTTAAGTCGTTTTTTAAATTCATTGCCATCCGGATCGAATGCTTTAATTGTGATTCGGGTATAACGAGGAACGTAGCCTGGCACGTCCCGATCGACGGAAAGGCATCCTTCCCCTGAAGCTAAATATGTTTTTTCGACCGAATGGCTGACGATTTTCGGATTGATAGCGACGAAGCTTTGTGGTCGGCCGCCTTCTTCTGTAATATGGATGGCAAATATCCTTTTGGACTGATTCACTTGGGGAGCGGCAAGACCAACACCAGGCCGTAATTTATATTTGGCAGCAATTTCAGGGTCATGACTATTTTTAAGATAACCGATTAAATCATCACAGAGTGTGCGATCGTCATCGGTCAATGGAAATGTTACTTCATCCGCTCGTTGACGCAAAGTAGGGTGTCCCTCACGTACGATGTCGTTCATTAAAATCATTGATAAAACATCCTTTCACTGTTCATTGATTATTATATACATCAGTATAAGTTACTATATACATCAGTATAAGTGAATGGGAAATTCCTTGAAAGTAAATAAGTGTATAGTTGAACTTATGGCAATAAAAGTCTATAGTTTATTGAAAAATCGGAGGGGATTATAATTAGAAAGTATAACATGGCAGTCATTATTCTAGGGATCATGCTGCTCGCAGGATGCAATTTCGGTTCATCACACGAAAAGCAATTGGCAGCAACTTTAGCTGATATGAATGATGCGGAGAAAGCGTATGAGAGCGCACAAAAAGAATTGACAAGTTTGGAAAAGTCCGAACAACAATTGTTTCATGAAATTATGGAGTTGACACAAGAGGAAAAGGACGAACTTGAAACAAAAGTGAATGAAATTGAAGAACTGCTTGAGAAACGGCTTACCTATATCGAAGAAGAAGAGGAAGCGATGAAGAAGGCGATGGATTTCGCAAATGCTTTTGACGATATGATCGACAAGGCGGAGGACGCCGACAAAGAAATGCTTCAAGAGTTGAAAGCAGCGGTGAATGATCGTTATGACTTACATGCCAAATTTGTTTCAGAGTACGTCGAATTGACTGCGCTTCAAAAAGAATTGTACGAGCTACTATTAGAGGAGAAGACAGATTTAACCGAATTGACGAATCAAGTGGAAGAGGTAAATACGAAAAATGATACGGTGAAGTCGGCAATTGGCGCATTCAATGAAGCGACGGCTTCAGTGAATGGTTTGAAAGAAGATGTTTTAAACCGGCTTGCAGAAGATTGAAAGCATAGAAAACAGGGAAAGAGAGAAGGACTAGGAGGATGAAGCCCACTAGTCCTTTTTCATGTGAATAGAATCGTTATAAGTGAGATATAGTACAGTTGTCTGGTTGTACTAACACAGTTTCTAGTTGATTGTGAATTCAGATTAATCGGGTGGTGAAATAGCGTTGTGAATACAATGATTGACCATTACGGGTTCGTTAAGTATACTTGTAAGTGTAAAGGTTGTATCAGTCGATAAGCACTTGAATCATAATACAGTTATAAAGGAGAGTTGCCGAAATGGCTGCAAAAAAAGACAAGCAGTTCGATCCAGTGAAAACGCTTCATGAGATTGAAGATAAGTTTGAAATGGTACAAATTTTGAACGAAGAAGGCGAAATTGTCAATAAGGATATGGATCCGCAATTGTCCGATGAGGAGCTTGTTGAGCTTATGACGCGTATGGTCTATACGCGAATTTTGGACCAACGTTCTATTTCTTTGAACCGTCAAGGTCGACTCGGCTTCTATGCGCCGACAGCGGGACAGGAAGCTTCCCAGCTTGCGTCACACTTTGCGCTTGAAAAAGAAGACTTCATCTTACCGGGATACCGGGATGTACCTCAAATGATTTGGCATGGTTTGCCGTTAACAATGGCGTTCTTATGGTCTCGTGGACATTACGAAGGCAGTATCATTCCTGAAGGCGTGAATGTATTCCCGCCACAAATCATCATCGGTGCACAATATATCCAAGCGGCAGGAGTCGCGATGGGCATGCAGAAACGAGGACAAAAATCCGTTGCGATGACATACACAGGGGACGGTGGAACTTCGCAAGGTGACTTCTATGAAGGAATTAACTTTGCAGGTGCATACCGTTCTCCGGCAATTTTCGTCATTCAAAACAACCAATATGCAATCTCCACACCACGCGACGTCCAAACTTCGGGGAAAACATTGGCGCAAAAAGGAATTGCAGCAGGAATTCCAAGCGTGCTTGTTGACGGTATGGATCCACTTGCAGTCTATGCAGTCACGCGTGATGCGCGCGAGCGTGCGGTAAATGGAGAAGGACCGACTGTTATTGAAACATATTGTTACCGTTACGGCCCACATACAATGGCAGGTGACGATCCGACACGATACCGTACTTCTGAAACGGACAATGAGTGGGAGAAACGTGATCCACTTATTCGTTTCCGCAAATACCTTGAAGCGAAAGGGATTTGGAGTGAAGCGCAAGAGGAAGCGATTATCGAGCGTGCAACTGAAGAAATTAGAGAAGCGATCAAAGCTGCAGATGCTGCACCAAAACAAAAAGTGAGCGATTTCATTAAGATTATGTAGAAAGGCGATTTGCCATATAACTTGCAAGAGCAACTTGATATTTATACAGCAAAGGAGTCGAAGTAACCGATGGCACAAATGACGATGATCCAAGCAATAACCGATGCGATGCGCTCGGAGCTTAACAATGATGAAAACGTCCTCGTCTTCGGTGAAGACGTCGGAAATAACGGCGGTGTTTTCCGTGCAACAGAAGGTTTGCAAAAAGAATTCGGTGAAGACCGGGTATTCGATACACCACTTGGAGAATCAGGTATTGGAGGACTTGCAATAGGTCTTTCGTTAACAGGATTCCGTCCGGTTATGGAAATCCAGTTTTTCGGATTTGTTTACGAAGTGATGGATTCGATTAGCGGTCAACTTGCACGGATGCAATTCCGTAGCGGTGGACGTTACAATGCACCTGTTACAATTCGTGCTCCATTCGGCGGTGGCGTAGCGACGCCGGAAATGCATGCGGATAGTTTGGAAGGACTTATGGCGGCACAACCTGGCTTAACAGTAGTCATTCCTTCAACGCCGTACGATGCAAAAGGCTTGCTTATTTCTGCTATACGGGATGAAAATCCGGTTGTCTTCCTAGAGCATATGAAATTGTACCGTTCGTTTAGGGAGGAAGTTCCTGAAGAAGCCTACACAATTCCACTTGGAAAAGCAGAGGTGAAACGCGAAGGGTCTGATCTTTCTATTTTCACATACGGCGCGATGGTACATGAAAGTTTGAAAGCTGCCGAAGAAATGGAAAAAGAAGGCTACTCAGTCGAAGTTGTTGATTTACGCACAGTACATCCATTGGACATTGAAACGATCATTGAGTCAGTGGAAAAAACGAACCGTGCAATCGTCGTACAGGAAGCACAAAAGCAGGCTGGAATTGCAGCGAATGTTGTTACTGAAATTACAGAGCGTGCGATTTTAAGCTTGGAAGCGCCTGTACTTCGTGTCACTGCGCCGGATACGATCTATCCGTACGCGCAAGGAGAGAAAGCATGGTTGCCAGATGCAAAAGACATCATGGAAACGGCTAAAAAAGTATTGACATTCTAACTTGTTTCAACAAGAACCTTGAATGAATCGAGTTGAAATCTCCGTTGGATGTTAGGGATTTTGAAAAAAGTTAAAGAAGGCAGTCTAAATTTGCGACGTCCTGTCGCAACGGTTGCATGACTCGCATCGTGTGAGCTTTAAGCGCAAATCAAAATCCCAACGCAATTCCGCGGAGATGTAATTGATTGATAGCGTTCTAAATAAAGAAAGGGTGAATCATGTGGCATATGAATTCCGTTTACCAGATATCGGGGAAGGAATCCATGAAGGTGAAATTGTGAAATGGTTTGTCGCAGAAGGCGATAAAATCAATGAAGATGACGTTCTTTGTGAAGTCCAAAATGACAAGGCGGTTGTTGAAATTCCGTCACCGGTGGCAGGAACAGTTGAGAAAGTCCTTGTGTCAGAAGGGACCGTTGCCATTGTAGGCGATGCGTTAATTCGTATCGATGCGCCAGGTTATGAGCATCTGCATGAAGAAAGCGAAGAAGATACAACGGCAGGAGATACAGAAGCACAAGTACAAGCGACAGCGGAAGCAGGACAATCTATTGAAAAAGAAGAAGCGCCGCACGAAAGCGCTGAAAAAGCTGCGCCATCGTCAAACGTACAAACAGATGTAGATCCGAACCGTAGAATTATTGCGATGCCTTCTGTCCGTAAATTTGCACGGGACAATGATATAGACATCCGTCAAGTTGCTGGGTCGGGCAAAAATGGTCGTATTATGAAAGAGGACATTGAAGCGTTCATGAGCGGTGACCAAAAGGCGGCAGAAACGCCACAAACTGCGGATGTGCAGCACGAAAATGTAGCTCAGGGAACACCAATGGCGCCTGAAGACGATTTCCCTGAAACGCGTGAAAAAATGTCCAGCATGAGAAAAGTGATCGCAAAAGCGATGGTAAATTCGAAACATACGGCTCCACATGTTACATTATTAGATGAGGTAGATGTGACAGCTCTTGTCGCCCACCGCAAAAAGTTCAAAGAAATTGCGGCGGAAAAAGACATCAAGCTTACGTATTTGCCTTATGTTGTGAAAGCACTTGTAAGTACATTGCGTGAATTCCCTCAGTTCAATACGTCATACGACGATGCGACGGAGGAAGTTATTCAAAAGCATTACTACAACATCGGAATTGCGGCGGACACAGAGCGCGGACTTGTCGTACCTGTTGTCAAGCATGCTGACCGCAAGTCGATCTTTGCAATTTCCGACGAAATTAATCATCTAGCAGTGAAAGCACGGGACGGTAAGCTGACAATGGCTGATATGAGCGGCGCATCATGCTCAATCACCAATATCGGTTCTGCCGGCGGTCAATGGTTTACACCGATCATTAACCACCCGGAAGTTGCAATTCTCGGTATCGGACGTATCGCTGAAAAGCCGGTTGTCAAAGACGGAGAAATTGTTGCAGCACCGATGCTTGCATTGTCGCTCGTTTTCGATCACAGAATGATGGACGGTGCCACAGCACAACATGCATTGAATCACCTTAAGAGATTGCTAGGAAATCCAGAACTTTTATTAATGGAGGCGTAAACAAATGGTAGTAGGAGACTTTCCAATTGAAGTAGACACACTTGTCGTCGGATCAGGCCCAGGAGGTTATGTGGCAGCAATTCGTGCGGCACAACTAGGTCAGAAAGTAACGATTGTTGAAAAAGAAAAATTAGGTGGCGTATGCTTGAACGTCGGATGTATTCCTTCCAAAGCGCTTATCTCCGTTGGTCAACGTTACGTAAATGCGAAAGAATCTGACGCAATGGGTATTACAGCGACTGATGTGAAACTTGATTTCTCTAAAGCGCAAGCATTCAAAGATGGTGTTGTGAATCGCTTGACAGGCGGCGTTGAAGCTG
>CAOKMT010000044.1 GCA_948469885.1 uncultured Sporosarcina sp.
CCCAATTTTAAGGAGAAGGGATTTTCTTTCACCAACGTCATAAATTATAGAACCGTCAAAGCGCAACTGACACTACATGTCTTATTCAGTAATGAGCTTCTTAGCAATTAGCTTTTCAATCGATGACATGACGGCTGCTTTGACATGTTCGTATGTAAGACCGCCTTGAACATATGCCGTGTATGGCGGACGAATCGGTCCATCTGCCGTCAGTTCGATACTAGAACCTTGAATGAACGTACCCGCTGCCATAATGACCTCATCCGTATACCCAGGCATGGGAGCAGGTTCAGGCGCAAAATGCGCGTCAATCGGCGAGTTTTCTTGAATCGTCTGGCAAAAAGCAATCATTTGTTCCGCATTACTGAAGGAAACCGATTGGATCAAGTCCGTGCGCTTTTCTGTATAATGCGGCGTCGTTACCAAACCGTAACGGTCAAGAATTCCGGCTGTAAAGAGCGCTCCTTTCACTGCTTGGCTCACAATATGAGGCGCAAGGAAAAAGCCTTGATACATTTCGCGCAACGTATCAAGAGAGGCGCCCGCTTCAGCACCGAGCCCAGGAGATGTCATACGGTATGCACATTGTTCCACTAGACCTTCCCGGCCCGCAATGTAACCTCCGGTTCTAACAAGTCCGCCGCCCGGGTTTTTGATCAGTGAACCTGCCATTAAATCAGCACCAACGTCTGTGGGCTCTAACCGTTCAACAAATTCGCCGTAACAATTATCGACGAATACAATCAGGTCGGGGCGAACAGCCTTCACTTTTTTCACCATTTCCCCGATCTCTTCAACCGTGAACGAAGGACGCGCCTCATACCCTTTCGAACGTTGAATCCCGATCACTTTTGTCTTACTATGAATATTTTTAGCTACTTCTTCAAAATTGACCGTCCCGTCCGCATTCAAATCTATATGCTTATAAGAAATGCCAAAATCTTGGAGGGATCCGGTATCTTTGCCATTCCCTGTTACGATGGAATCCAATGTATCATAAGGTTTACCTGTTATGTACAATAATTCGTCACCCGGTCGCAGAACGCCAAAAAGACTAATCGAAATGGCGTGTGTCCCTGAAATGATCTGGTTGCGCACGAGACAGCTTTCCGCCCCGAAAGTATCGGCATAGACCCTTTCCAAAACATCTCGTCCTTCATCATCGTATCCGTAACCAGTAGAACCCGACAAATGAAAGTCACTCACCATATTTTTTCGGAAAGCAGCGAGCACTTTCTTTTGATTGTCAAACGCAATACTTTCAACTTCTTTAAAAAATGGTGAAAGACGCTGTTCGATTTCAGCGGTATTAGTTAATAAAGTCGTATTTTCATTTTTAAACATCGTATTGTATGCCTCTTTCTTTTCATGATGACTACTTCATCTTATCAGTCTGGTGCTTCACGTCAATATTATCAATATAGACGAAGCCGAAATTTCTTTCATGAAAAAAGAACAAGACGTTGGTGCGACTTGTTCCTTTTTTCATCATTTTTCTTCTACATCTAAGTCGATCTTTTTTGATGGTACATACGTAGAAATCGCATGTTTGTAAATCAATTGTTGCTTGCCGTCTGTCTCTAGAAGGACCGTATAGTTATCGTAAGATTTGATAAGCCCTTTCAATTGAAATCCATTCATTAAAAAGACAGTGACAAAAATATTGTTTTTTCGTAATGTATTCAAGAAAACATCTTGCATTTGTCCTTGTTTCATACCCCTTTTTCCTCCCGTTAACGTCACTTTATTTATTCTCTCCCAATTATATCTTTATATTTGAACTGTTTAAACCCTTCAAATTCTCCATAATTCTGTCCACGATCTTAGTCGTCCCTAATTCTGCGTCAAACCATGAGACGTCCAATTTGTTTCGAAAATACGTCATTTGCCGTTTCGCATAATTACGTGTATTTTTTTGGATCAATGCAATCGCTTCGTCCAAGGGTAGTTTACCTTCAATGTATTGTTGAAGCTCTCCATACCCAATCGCACGCACTGATTGAACATCCCGAATTCCAGCTTGCCACAACGCCTCAACTTCTTCAAGAAAACCTTGCGCCATCATGATATCCACTCGCTTATCGATCCGACTGTAAAGTAATTCACGATCCATTTGTAGTCCGACAAGCAAATGATTGTAAAGCGCATTTTGTCCAACATCCTCTTCATGGGCCGTTTTGGTTTTACCTGTCACTTCAATAATTTCAAGTGCACGAACGATCCGACGATGATTGTTTGGATGGATTTTTTTCGCACCTGCTGGATCTTCTTGAACAAGTTTTTCATAAAGGGATGTTGCTCCCCTTTCAACAAGTTCCCGTTCAAGCCGCTTGCGGACTTCGATGTCGGATGCCTGTTCAGTGAACCTGAAATCATATAGTACCGACTGTACATATAAACCAGTTCCGCCCGCGATGATGGGTATTTTGCCGCGGCTTTGGATATGTTCTATCCATTTACGGACTTCGGCTTGATATTCCGCCACTGAAAAAGATTCATGAGGTTCTTTTATATCAAACATATGATGAGGAATACCTTCCATCTCTGCGGTCGTAATTTTCGCTGTCCCTATATCCAGTCCTTTATAAACCTGGGTTGAATCCCCATTAATCACTTCTCCATCAAGCTGTTTTGCCAGTTCTACGCTCAACGCGGTTTTACCTGAAGCTGTCGGCCCGACGACCGCAATGACATCGTAGCTGTTCGTCATCGAATTTCCATCCATTTTAAAACACCCTCTATCACTTCTTGCCGGTTTGTATCGTTCAACAATTCGTGACGGCCGTTTTCAAATAATAAAACGGTTACATCTTCAATGCCGACTTGATTGTATTGCCTTGCCACTTTCCATACCCCTTTTCCATTTGCTCCGACAGGATCTTCAATTCCTGAAAACAACAATATTGGTAGTGATTTCGGAATCTTCAACAGTTCTGATTTCCTATGGATGACATCTAGTCCGTGAAATAAATCCATGAAAAATTGCGTCGTCGGAATAAATCCACAGTTGTCATCCGTCATATAGGAAACGACGAGCTTCAAGTCATATGATAACCAATCAAATGCGGTTAACGGATTTTTTATCCCTTTATTGAATCCGCCAAAAACACGGTTGAACAAAAAGTTGTTCGGTGTTAGAAAACCTTTTCGTCGCCCAGCAATATACCCCGTAGCTTGCCCACCATACCTCGACAACCCTGCTGCATCGCTCGTCCCCGAAAATATGGCTAGGTCAACATCATTGCCATATAGTTGGATAAATCGTCTTGCGATAAAAGATCCCATACTATGGCCAAGTAAGATAAATTTTAAAGACGGATTGTCCTGTCGCAAACAGGAAGTCACTTCCAACACATCGTCAACAACTCGTTGAAATCCATCTTGATTCGCAAAATGGCCTTTCGTTCCGTTCAGTTTCGCGGTTTTGCCATGCCCGCGATGGTCATGTCCGGATACAATATACCCATGGGACGTAAAAAAACGAACAGCTACTTCATATCTTCCGCTATGTTCCGCCATGCCATGGAGAAGATGAATATGTCCGACCGGCTTTCCAATCGGCTTCTCAATAAATGCAAAGAGTGAAAAACCATCTGACATTTCAATCGTTAATTCTTTCACCGCACTCCACTTCTCCTTTCGCTTCGCGATCATTCGTCCTTCATACATCTATTACGCCTCGGCGTAATGGCATTCAGTCAAATGCCTAGCCAATCAAATGAGACCACTGAAAAACTCCGATCTTCTTCAATCCCGGTAATTTCCGCTCCAATTGGACGCACTCCACTCCAATCAACTAATTACTTCTAACAAACGGAGGTTTTTCAGGGATTCCATCAAACCGTTGGATTTTTTACTAAAGCTTGAAAAGACGTGCAGCTTCCACCGCTTTCTTCCATCCCTTATAGAGTCGATCCCGTTCCATACGATCCATTTCCGGAGAATATGTTTTTGCTCTCGTCCATAACGATTCCACTTCTTCAAGCGATGTCCAGAAGCCAGTCGCAAGTCCTGCCAAATAGGCCGCGCCGAGTGCTGTCGTTTCTTGATACTTCGAAAGTTCTACATCCGCTTGGAGCAGATCACTTTGGAACTGCATCAAAAATGCATTGGAAACGGCGCCTCCGTCCACCCGTAAAATGCCTATTTCCATCTCCGCATCCGACGCCATCGTCAACAACACATCTTTCGATTGGTAAGCGAGCGATTCGACCGTAGCTCGGATGAAATGTTCTTTTTCCGTTCCTCGTGTTAAACCGAACACCGCGCCGCGCGCATCCGAATCCCAATACGGTGTGCCTAAACCGACAAACGCAGGGACCACATAAACACCATCGGTAGATTCAATCCGGCTCGCATATGCCTCCGTATCTGCCGCCTGCCGAATCATTCTCAATCCATCTCGTAACCATTGAATCGCCGAGCCTGCTACAAATACACTGCCCTCAAGTGCATATGTAACTTTCCCATCCATTCCCCAAGCTATCGTTGACAATAGACCGTGCTCGGAACGGACGAGGTTCTCCCCCGTATTTAGCAGCGCAAAGCAACCTGTCCCATAGGTGTTTTTGGCCATGCCACGTTTGAAACATGCTTGACCGAAAAGCGCAGCTTGCTGATCGCCTGCCATACCCGCAATCGGAATTTCGTGACCGAAAAACACCGAAGCGTCCGTCTTCGTATAAACTTCCGATGATGGGCGGACATCCGGCAACATCGATTGCGGAATGTTAAGCCATTCACATAGCTCTTCATCCCACTTTAACTTTTCTATATTATATAGCATTGTTCTGGAGGCGTTCGAATAATCCGTCACATGGATCGAACCGCCAGACAACTTCCATACGAGAAACGAATCGATCGTCCCAAATAATAATGTTCCATTTTCCGCGAGCTCCTGTGCGCCTTCAACATGATCAAGAATCCATCTCACTTTTGTCGCTGAAAAATAAGGATCCAATTGAAGCCCGGTCTTTTTCTGGATACTTTGTTCATGACCGGCTTCTTTTAACCGGTCCACAATTGATTGCGTCTGTCTCGACTGCCATACAATCGCATTATATATCGGTTTCCCCGTATTTTTATCCCAAACAACCGTTGTTTCTCGTTGGTTTGTGATCCCGATCGCTTCAATTTCGTCAGGCTTATGACCGCTCTCTGTCATTACCGAAGCGATGACAGACAAAACAGAACCCCAAATTTCATTGGCATTATGCTCGACCCACCCTGGTTGCGGAAAGATTTGTGTAAACTCTCGCTGAGCAGAATGTACGATATCGCCTGCTTTATTAAAAAGGATTGCACGCGAACTTGTCGTCCCTTGATCGATCGCAAGGATGAATTTCTCCACTTTCTCTCCCCCTTACATAACTCTTTTGAACATCTTTTCAATTTCATACGTTGTGAAATGAATGAGCACAGGTCTACCGTGCGGACAAGTGAACGGGTTCTCAGCATCGGATAGATCTGTTATTAGCCTTTCCATATCTGCCATCGTCAAATGATGATTCGCTTTGATAGATCGTTTACAGCTCATCATAATGGCGGCTTCTTCCCGTAATTTCCCAATATCTATTTTCTGAGCGTCCAACACTTGTTCAATGATTCCTTCGATCATTTCCGTCTCTTCTCCTTCTGGAAACCAAGTCGGATATTCTCTGACGACGTAAGATGTCGGGCCGAATGACTCCAAAAAAACGCCAACATCTTGCAAGTGCGACATATTTTCCTCAATTCTCGTTTTTTCATCAATAGAGTAATGAAATTGAAGTGGCATTAGAAGCATTTGGCGCTGTTCATGTTCCGTTTCTTTTAATTTATCCCTGAAAAATTCGTATTTAATTCGTTCTTGCGCCGCATGTTGGTCGATCATAAAAAAGCCATCTTCATTTTGCGCAATGATATACGTGCCATGCACTTGCCCGACAGGGAATATTTTTGGAAATTTGGAGGTACGGACACTTTCTTCAGGTTCGTTGACAGGTGGCGCTTCATTCACTACCCACTCTTCCTTTTCTACTGTCGGTGTTTGCACCTGCTCTTCCATTTCGTATTCCATATTATACGGTACAGTCGGTTCTTGTTGTCGTTCTTGTTGTACTTCTTGACGCAGTTCTTGCTGGCTAACCGGTTTCGGTGCCGTAACAGATGCCCGCTCCCATCGGTTGTCTTCCCAAATCGTCGTTTGTTCCGAAGGCTTTCGAATGATTTTATCTTTTTTTATTGCGTTCGGTACAATCAGGTTCTGTTGAAGCGCCTCTCTGATCGATTGTTGAATAAGAGATAGTAACTCGCTTTCTTTGCTCAACCGGATTTGTTGTTTCGCGGGATGCACATTGACATCTGTCAAGAAAGGGTCGCCTTCCACATTGATCACCGCAAGTGGGAATCTTCCAATCGGTAAAAATGTATGAAAAGCATCGAGTACCGCTTTATTAATCAAAAAACTACGCACCCATCTGCCGTTCACGAGCAAGGTAATATAATTTCTCGAAGCACGGGTCAATTCCGGTAAAGAAACGAATCCGGACACTTCGTAATCGGCATTCTCCCCTTTGAACGACACCATCTTCTTCGCTACTGAAATTCCATAGATATCCGCTAACACTCGAAGTTGGTCGCCACTTCCTGAAGTATGTAACAGCGTCTGATCGAAATGAGTCAATTTAAATGAAACATCCGGATGGCTTAATGCAAGACGATTCACGAGATCGATCGTGTGGCCAAGTTCAGTCTGGATCGTCTTCATATATTTCAGACGGGCCGGTGTATTGAAAAAAAGTTGAGCTACGGTCATATCCGTCCCTTTCCGAAAAGCTGCATGTGCGTGCTTGACAAGCTGACCGCCATCTATATGCACTTCTGTACCTGTACTTTCCCCGTCCGAAGTCCACAGCTTAATCTTAGAGACGGAAGCGATACTAGCGAGTGCTTCACCGCGAAATCCAAGTGTCCTTATTCTAAATAGGTCATGTTCATTCGTGATTTTACTCGTAGCATGGCGTTCAAAAGCTAACAATGCATCCGCTTCGGACATTCCCTTGCCATTATCTGTCACACGGATTTTTGTCAATCCCGCTTCTTCAAGTGCAATTTCAATCACTGTACTTTCTGCATCGATTGCATTTTCCACAAGCTCTTTCACAATCGATGCAGGACGTTCGACGACTTCACCCGCTGCGATTTTATTCGTCAATGTCGCATCCATCACTTTGATCAAGTTCATAACTTTCACCCTTTCCCGGAGCGTAGCTTCTCTTTCAAGTCAACAATATATTGCAAAGCGCTTAATGGCGTCATATTCAAGACATCTTTGTCTGCTAAATCAGCAAGGACAGTTCGTTCTTCTTCTGTTAGCCTATTTTGTTGCTGTTGTGGCAAGTCAAATAATGCGAGCTGTTCAGGTTCGTCTTTTGGGATATGCGCTTGCTCTTCACTTTCAAATCGATCGAGCAGATCTTTCGCACGGTCCAATAACGGTTTTGGTAAGCCGGCAAGATCTGCCACATAAATGCCGTAACTTTTATCTGCTGCGCCCTGCATCACTTTATGGAGAAATACGACTTTTCCTTCTTGTTCCATCGCAGCAACATGAACATTTTCTAGTCTTGGTAATTCTTCATTGAGCATGGTCAACTCGTGGTAATGGGTGGAAAATAACGTATTGGCACCGATTTCGTCATGAATATATTCCATCATCGCTTGAGCGAGCGACATGCCATCATAAGTCGATGTTCCGCGTCCGATTTCATCGAATAACAACAAGCTCCTGTCGGTTGCATTTTCGAGAGCATGTTGAGATTCCATCATTTCCATCATAAAGGTACTTTGCCCCGATGCGAGATCATCTGCAGCGCCAATTCGGGTGAAAATTTGATCGGTAACCGGAAGGACCGCATGATCGCACGGGACAAAACATCCGATTTGCGCCATCACGACCGTCAGTGCAACTTGTCTCATAAATGTGCTTTTCCCCGACATATTAGGTCCCGTGATGAGCAACATATTCGCTTCTTCGGTCAATGTACAACTGTTTGGCACATACAATGAGTGATCCATCATTTTTTCGACGACAGGATGTCGTCCATTTTTCACTTCGAGGGATCGACGATCATGAAATACCGGTTTCACATAGTTTTGCTTTTCCGAAACGGTAGCAAATGCCAATAACACGTCCAGTTCACTCAATACGGAAGCAAGCTGTTGAATTGCCCTAATATGTGTTGACATCCCGTCGCGCACTTCGCTGAATAAAACGTATTCCAGTTCCAAACCTTCCGCTTCCGCATTTAATATCAATTCTTCTTTCTCTTTCAGTTCTGTCGTAATGTATCGTTCGGCGTTCGCCAACGTCTGTTTCCGTTCATACCGCTCCATATCGGCCAAATGAATATTGGATTTCGTAATTTCAATAAAGTAGCCAAATATTCGGTTATACCCGATTTTTAACGATTTTATGCCTGTTCGCTCACGCTCTTCGCGCTCAAGTTGAGCCAACCATTCTTTCCCGTTTCTCGCAGCATCTCGGTAACGGTCAAGTTGGGCGTCGTATCCATCTAGAATGACGCCCCCTTCCTTCACCGTAATCGGCGGATTTTCTGCAATCGATGCTTCCAGCAACGTTCTTGCTTCCTCACAAATATCAATTTGCTCGGCAAATCGCATGAGAAGCGGTCGTTTCGAGTTCGCAAGCGCCTGTTTAATGTCCGGGACGCGGCGAAGTGAGTTGCGCAGTTGGGCAAGATCTCGACCGCTCGCCGATCCCATTGAAATCCGGCCGGCCAATCGTTCCAAGTCATATACTTCTTTCAAGCTCGTTTTCAATTCATCGCTCAAGAAAAATTCTTCCAGCAATTCCGAAACAGTGTCGAGTCTCTGCTCTATGGTCGCTCGCTCCGCCAAGGGCTGATGAATCCACATTTTCAACTTACGTGCACCCATCGCGGTTACAGTTTCGTCCAAGAGCCAGTAGAGGGTCCCTTCTTTCGTTCCATTACGAATCGATTGGATCAGTTCCAAATTGCGCATGGAGTTCGCATCGATAGAGAGTTTCGCTTGTTTTTGAATAAATTCAAACGGTCGTATATGATCAAGTGCCGTTTTTTGTGTCCTTTTAACGTATGAAATCAATTTGCTACATGCTTCCGCAACGTCATCGGGTACATTTTCAGGCCTTTCCAGCGCTTCTGTGCAATATTCGATGGACAACGTAATGTTTCGTTTTTCCATGCTGTCGCTAAGGCCGATATGAAGGCTTTCGCCGACAACGATTTCTTTCATGCCAAGCGCTTCGATTTCCGAAATAAGCGTCCGTTCATCCCCTTCGACGTATTGCACTTTCCCTTCACCCGTAGAAAGATCAAGATAAGCGAGTGCATATATACCATCGTCGACCAATGAAGTCGCTCCGATAAAATGGTTTGTATTCGTATCAATGCTTTTCCCTTCAGTCATCGTGCCGGGCGTCACGATACGAACTACTTCCCGTTTGACAATCCCTTTCGTCGCTCTCGGATCTTCCGTCTGTTCACAGATCGCAACTTTATATCCTTGGCGCACAAGTGTCTCAATATAACCTTCGGCGGAATGGTATGGCACGCCACACATTGGAATTCGCTCACCTTTGCTGGCGTCCCGACTTGTCAATGTGATTTCAAGAATTTGCGAAGCCAAGTTCGCATCGTTAAAGAAAAGCTCATAAAAATCTCCGAGTCTGAAAAACAAAAAAGCATCTTCATGCTCCGCTTTAATTTTTAAATATTGTTGGATCATTGGTGTATATGCTGTCATTATGTACCTCGCTGTAAGTTTATGTTTTCTATATTATATCAAAGTTTAAGCGTCATGAACAAAAGCGCAAATGTAAGAGATTAAAAGACAAAAAAAGCCGGAAAAAGTATCCGGCCTTAAAAGGATGATGATTCTCTTCCATGTTTATGCCCCTGTTCTTTATGTGCGTGTTCTTTATGTCCATGATCATGATGATCGTGGTGATGATCGTGACCATCAGACGATGAGGATTCATCATCGAATGGCCACTCCTCCTCGAACGTACATGGATGGACAGTGACACAAACTTTCGTTTCGCCAACAACCTCCGCAATGAGTTCACGTTCGACCGAAATGATAAACTTCTCGCCGCATTTGGAAATGACGGCTTCCGTACAGTTCGGATGTTGGACGACGTTGACGATAATTTCTTCTTGCCTTGACGTCGGCTCATCTCTGTAATGTAAACGAATCCGGTCCTTATATGGAATCGTTTCAGTAAATACAGACGTTTTGCAATGATTGCTGTGTGAATACCAAACGTTAATATCGAATTTCCCTGTCACTTCAACGTATTTTCCAACTTTTTTAGCATGATGGGTATGATTGATGACCCAGCAGCCGAGTATGCTCGTCGGACAGTTCGGCGGCTTTAACGTTTCGTTGCATTCGGTCCGTTTCTTTCCTTTGGCAACAACTGCTTTCGTCACAATTTGACGTAAATTTTTCAGTTCTCTTCCTCCTCCATTCGCTTCAATTCATCTTATGCGACAGGAGCCCAGAGAGTGAAAAAAATCGGCAAGAATTTTTCTGCCGATTGATTAGATAGGTCTGTTGACATTGAGAATCCTCTAGATGTTGCTTCGATGCATAAGGCAAACTACCGTAAAGTTCGGAAAAACCGCACCACATTTAGAGGAAACCGATCTGCATGTATTTAATGTTTGCCGTAAGTTGTATTTTTCACGTAAGAACCTGTTTCTCCACGTAACAAATCGCCGTCTGTCTCTTTGATGATCTCATTCGTCACACCGTTTGCAATCGCATTGGAAACGAGTTGTAACAAATCATTTACTTCTCCTTGCGACTGTTTAAACTCTTGAACGATTGGTACTTCATCAATTTCTTTTTCAATATTTTCGATTTTACCTTCGATAATCTTCAAAGCTCTTTCTTTCCCGTACTGTTGAAAATTGACCGCTTGCTTTTGCAAAGATTTCAAGCTGGCAATATTTTCACGGACTTTTTGGTTTTCATTAATTTGCGCTTCAGCCCGTCTAAAAAATTCGACTTGCTCTGTGTTTGCAATCATGCGTGCGATCTCATTCGCTTTTTCGATAATTTCATCTTTAGTATACTTTTTCTCCATTACGACACAACCTCTTTCTGTTTTACGACGCCGATAAATTCGCCATCAAGTGACCAAGTTTTTGCTTCCGTGATTTTTACATGGACAAGTTTCCCGATCACCGATTTCGGGGCTTTGAAGTTGACAAGCTTGCTCCGACGAGTATAACCGGACAGCACTTCATCATTCCGCTTACTTTCTCCCTCAACGAGTACCTCTACAACTTGTCCTTCGAATTGTTGCATCGCTTTCGCGGAATATTCATTCACTAGCTTATTTAAACGTTGAAGCCGTTCTTTTTTCACTTCCATCGGAATATTATCCGCCATTTTCTCAGCCGGTGTGCCATCACGCGGCGAATAAATGTACGTATATGCCGTTTCAAAACCGACTTCTTCATACAATGTTAAGGTTTCTTCGAATTGTTCATCCGTTTCATTCGGGAATCCGACAATGATATCTGTCGTTAAAGAAACATTGGGAATCGATTCTTTTATTTTAGAGGCAAGCTCAATGAACTTTTCCCGTGTGTAAGACCTTCCCATGATTTTTAATACAGCCGACGACCCCGATTGAACAGGCAAGTGAATATGTTCGACAAGGTTGCCGCCTTTTGCCAGCACCTCAATTAATTCATCGTCAAAGTCCCATGGATGGCTCGTCGTAAACCGGATTCGCGGAATATCGATGTTCCGCAAGTCAGCGAACAAATCAGCGAGGCGATAGTTAACGTCTTCGAAATCTTTTCCGTAAGCATTAACATTTTGACCGAGTAATGTAATTTCTTGGTATCCTTTGGCAGCAAGATGTCTGACCTCTTGGATAATGTCCTCGGGCCGACGACTCCGTTCTTTCCCACGCGTATAAGGGACGATGCAATACGTACAAAACTTATCGCAACCATACATAATGTTTACCCACGCTTTAATATTGCCGTGTCGAACTTTTGGAAGGTTTTCAATGATATCGCCTTCTTTTGACCAAACTTCGATCACCATTTCTTTCGACATATACGCTTCGTGGATAATGTGAGGGAGTCTATGAATGTTATGCGTACCGAAAATCATATCCACTTGATCGTACGTCCGTAATATTTTATTGACAACCGATTCCTCTTGGGACATACAGCCACAGACGCCAATCAGCACATCGGGATTGCGTTGCTTAAGCGGCTTCAAATGTCCAAGCTCGCCGAACACTTTATTCTCTGCATTTTCCCGTATCGCACATGTGTTTAAAAGGATGATGTTCGCGTCGTCGACCGAATTTGTCGCTTCGTATCCAAGCGCTGTAAAAATCCCGGCCATCACTTCGGTGTCATGTTCGTTCATTTGACAACCGTACGTTCGGATATAAAACTTCCGCCCTTTTCCCATCCCAAGGAAGCGCTCATCGATTTCAAAGTCATCGAAGTATTTAACATCCTCTTTGCCACGCTTTCTTGCTTTCTTCAAGGAAGGTGGTGTATAAACCGTTTGAAAATATTGACTGTAATCTTTTTCTTTCTTTTGTTCCGGGTCTGGCGTTGCCAAATCCGGTTTTATAAGCCCTGCGTTTAGGCGTTGTTCTTCGTTCATATTTTGGATCCCCTTTCCTACCGTCTTTCGGGAACGATTCCATACATGCCTATTATACTGAACTCGGTACCTGCTGTACAAGGAGAGGCTTGTTTTGTCGGTTGTTTGTCACAACCTTTTTTCCACAAATCAATCGCATCCCCTTGCATTTCAACAAGTCCTCCCTACTTTGCTTTCAGAATGCATTCCTTTTCAAATTGAAAAAACTACGGGAACTTACCACTCCCGTAGTTTTTCGCGTCATTAACGCCGTTTTTTTTCAACGAGCAATTTTAAAGCTGTTCTTCCTTCACCGTTGATCATTATATCGGTGAAAGCAGGTGCACAGGTGAGATCAGCTCCACTTGGTGCCACAAACCCTCGTGCAATCGCGATTGCTTTCACTGCTTGGTTCAAGGCCCCCGCTCCGATCGCTTGCATTTCCGCTTGCCCTTGCTCCCTTATGACTGCCACGAGTGCCCCTGCAACAGAGTTTGGATTCGAGCGAGATGATACTTTCAATGGGTTCACCTATTTTCCTCCTTATTTTCCGATGTCTATGGAACGGAAACGTCCATAGCACATCCTATGAGAAAGGAGGCGCAATTAGACGCACTTCATCCTTCAAATGGATGATCATCATTAATGAGGATCCGTTCGATATGCAGTGCTTTCCCTGTATTATCATCGAGCTCGACGTACATCCCGCATAGCTGACTACGGCCTTTTTTGGGAACTTCGAAACGCACGGGCATATTCGTCTTGAATCGATAAATGACGTCTTCTTTTTTCATGCCGAGTATTTCATCATACGGACCCGTCATCCCCGCATCCGTTAAA
Organism: uncultured Sporosarcina sp.; assembly: GCA_948469885.1. Taxonomy (GTDB): domain Bacteria; phylum Bacillota; class Bacilli; order Bacillales_A; family Planococcaceae; genus Sporosarcina. The sequence continues at coordinate 13,513 of CAOKMT010000044.1, forward strand.
TAAGCCGTCCCCTCGGGCAATATGCGTTCGTCAGCCGTCTGCACATGCGTATGTGTACCCACAACGACAGATGCTTTCCCATCGAGATGCCACCCCATCGCAATTTTTTCACTTGTCGCTTCCGCATGGAAATCGACGAAGATAAGCGGAGACTCTGTTTGAGCCTGTTCAATCAGTTCCTCCGCTGTTGCAAACGGGTCTCCATGAGGCGGAAGAAACGTTCTCCCGTGCAGGTTAATAACGGATAGCGTCACACCATTCCGTGAGATGGATGTCATCCCTCTCCCTGGCGCTTCTTCCGAAAAGTTCGCTGGGCGGATCAGGTAATCCGTTTCATCAATAAAATCATAAATTTCTTTCTGATCCCATGTATGATTCCCCATTGTCACGACATCGACGCCTGCGCGTAGCAGGTCGTCGAAGATTGGTTTCGTAATCCCTCTCCCGGCCGCCGCATTTTCACCGTTCGCAATGACGACGTCAGGGCTGTATTTTCGTTTCAGTCGTGGTAAATTGCGATAAACCATATCTCGTCCTAAAGAGCCAACAATATCACCAATGAATACAATTTTCATAAAAAAACTCCATTTCAATGAACAAAAGCGCAAGCGCCTTGAACAGCTCGCGAAGGAAATAAGGAATGCCGTTGACCTTCATCGTTTCCACAGCGAGCTAGACGTGAATTCTCTACGTTCGTAGTGATCCACATGTCCATGTATTTATAATTTCCTACGCAACCAAAAAGGCTTCCGGACTTTTAGTGTACGGAAGCCTCTTTTTTTATTTTGCGTAATCGACTGCCCTTGTTTCCCGGATGACAGTCACTTTAATATGCCCCGGATAGTCAAGTTCTTCTTCAATTCGTTTTCGAATGTCCCGCGCAAGACGATGCGCTGTAATATCATCGATTTGATCAGGACGAACGATAATCCGCACTTCGCGGCCCGCTTGAATGGCGTATGATCTCTCTACACCTTCATATGATTCCGAAATCTCTTCAAGTTTTTGTAATCTGCGAATATAATTTTCAAGCGTTTCGCTACGTGCACCCGGCCTTGCGGCTGATAGAGCATCCGCTGCCGCGACGAGCACAGCGATAACCGATGTCGCTTCTGTATCCCCATGGTGTGAGGCGATACTATTAATGACAACTGGATGTTCCTTATATTTCGTCGCAAGCTCAACTCCGATTTCGACGTGACTTCCTTCAACTTCATGGTCAATCGCTTTTCCGATATCATGAAGCAATCCGGCCCGTCTTGCAAGCGTCACATCTTCTCCTAGTTCAGCTGCTAAAAGTCCCGTTAAATAAGCAACTTCTGTGGAATGCTTAAGTACATTTTGACCATAGCTTGTACGGAAACGCAATCTTCCAAGTACCTTAATCAGATCTGGATGGAGATTATGCACACCGACATCAAAAGTCGTTTGTTCTCCTGTTTCTCGGATTAGCTCGTCCACTTCACGTCTAGCCTTATCGACCATTTCTTCAATCCGTGCCGGGTGAATCCGTCCATCTTGCACAAGCTTTTCTAATGCAAGACGCGCTGTTTCCCGTCGAACCGGATCAAAACCTGACAATATGACCGCTTCAGGTGTGTCGTCAATAATTAAGTCAATTCCTGTCAACGTCTCAAGTGTCCGGATGTTACGTCCTTCACGACCGATAATCCTGCCTTTCATTTCGTCATTTGGCAAGTTTACGACCGATACTGTCGTTTCCGCAACATGGTCCGCTGCAAAACGTTGAAGGGCAATAGAAAGGATTTCACGCGCCTTTTTGTCCGACTACTCTTTCGCTTGCAACTCCGACTCTTTCGTCATGACGGCGATATCTGTAGCAAGTTCTTTCTCAACCTCGCCAAGGATGAGCTGTCTCGCCTCTTCCCGTGTAAGTGAAGATATCCTTTCAAGTTCCGTTTGTTGAACGGTAACGAGTTCTTCCGCCTTGCGTTCCATCTGTTCAATATGCTGTTGTCTTCCGGTCAGCGCTTCTTCTTTGCGCTCCAGACTCGCTTCTCTTTTGTTGAGCGCATTATCTTTGCGGTCAAGATTTTCTTCCCGCTGCAAATGACGGTTTTCTTGTTTCTGTAATTCCAACCGACGTTCACGAATCTCTGATTCTGCCTCAATTCTCAGTTTGTGAGTTTCATCCTTCGCTTCCAGCAGTGCCTCTTTTTTCAAGGACTCTGCTTCGCGTTGCGCCTCTTCGACGATCGCGATAGCCGAGTGTTTGGCACCCGTCACTTTTGAATCATTCACTTTTCTATTCACAAAATAGATAACAACGGCACCGACGATGAAACCGAGCAAAGCGGAGATGATGATTTCTAACATCCTGGTCACCTCCTCCTGCTATTCTTTTTCATTTTTAGTCGGCTCGTACATTAACGTGCAACATACTGCCCAAAATTAATTCATCATGATAGACAATTATACACTTCCAATTGTATCTATGTAAAAATGACATGTCAAGGATTGACGAATGTAATTGTCATTGAATCGCATTCATTTTGCAATCTTGCGACTTGAGCGCCAATCAAAGGGATAACGATACACTGCCAATTGAAAAAACTTGTTCATATCCGACCAAAAGCGTATTACTACATAGGCTCGATGCATAGGGAGTGCTTACCGCGTAGGAAGGTCAGCGGTTCAGAACCCATTTTCATCAGTTCTTCCTATATAGATTTGTTATAAAAGCAAGGTATTTTTAAAACAGCAAAAAACAACGATCCATCTTTTGAAGATGAACCGTCGTTGTCCGATACTTATTGCTCTTCCTCCAAAAGGAGTTCGAGTTCTGCTTCATCGTCCTCATCATGACCTTCGATGACTTCACTTTCTTCTCCGCCAAGACCGAATGATGCACGGATTTTACTGTCGATTTCAGCCATTACATCCGGATTTTCGATGAGAAATTGTTTCGCATTTTCCCGTCCTTGTCCGAGTCTTTCATCCCCGTAGGAATACCAAGACCCGCTTTTTTGGACGACTTCGGCATCTGCCCCAAGGTCTACAATTTCGCCTTCTTTAGAAATTCCTTGTCCATACATAATATCGACTTCAGCAAGGCGGAAAGGAGGCGCAACTTTATTTTTAACGACACGAATACGTGTTTTGTTTCCAACAATGTCGTTCCCTTGCTTAATTGCTTCCCCGCGGCGGACTTCTAGCCTTACGGAAGCGTAAAATTTAAGTGCGCGTCCGCCTGGTGTCACTTCAGGGTTACCGAACATGACACCGACTTTTTCACGAATTTGGTTGATAAAGATTGCATTCGTTTTGGATTTATTGATCGCACCGGATAATTTTCGAAGGGCCTGGGACATTAAACGAGCTTGGAGCCCAACGTGAGAATCTCCCATCTCTCCTTCAATCTCAGCTTTTGGTACAAGCGCAGCGACAGAGTCGACGACAACGATATCGATAGCTCCGCTTCGGACGAGTGCTTCACAAATTTCGAGTGCTTGTTCCCCCGTGTCCGGTTGTGACAATAGTAGCTCATCGATGTTGACGCCAAGCTTCTTGGCATATTCCGGATCTAGCGCGTGCTCTGCATCTATGAATGCTGCCTGTCCACCAGCGGCTTGAGCTGCTGCAATAGCATGAAGTGCAACTGTTGTCTTCCCTGAACTTTCCGGACCATAGATTTCAACGACACGCCCACGAGGATATCCACCTACACCGAGCGCTATATCTAACGCAAGCGATCCGCTAGATGTTGTCGACACTCTACGCTCTGCCTGTTCACCGAGCTTCATAACGGACCCTTTACCGAATTGCTTTTCTATTTGCTTTAATGCCATATCTAATGCGGCTTTACGATCTGACAATATATTTCCTCCTTAAAGTGATTTCCTGTTCTTCCTACTATCTCTACTATACCTCTTTATTTCGAAATACACAACAAAAATGCGAACGCTTATTCGAATATTTTTCGTAAAACGAGATTTTCTATTGAAAAACGGCGCTATTTTCGAATTTTAATTGAGAATATGCTCCAAATTTGAATTTTGATCTATTTTTTCGACAACTGTTTGATAAGGTAGTAAAGGGCAAATCGGGCAGCTCTCGTCCGGTTCGTGTTTCTTGTCCCTGATAAGACAAGCTTGAAAGTGGCTGGCTGTTCGTCAGCACATGCGATGCCGATCCATACTGTCCCGACAGGCTTCCCATCATGTGGCGTGGGACCCGCTGCTCCTGTAATTCCGACCCCTACATCCGTGCCAAATTTGCGCTTGACATTTGTCGCTAAAGCCGCTGCACAGGGTGCACTGACAACGCCATATGTGTCCAGCAACTGTCCCTCGATATGCAATTGCTCTTTTTTCGCTTCTTCATTATAGACGACGACACCACCAGCTAGAGATGTACTAATACCTGGTTCGTTCGCTAGTTCTGCCGTAAAAAGGCCAGCCGTTAAACTTTCGGCAGCAGCTAATGTCCAACCTTTTTCCTTCAATAATTCCGCCACTTTCGACGATAATGTATCTTCGTCAATCCCGTAGATGAATTCACCGACAACCGAACGAATTTCCGCTTCTACTGGGTCTATCAAGCGATTCGCTTCCCCCATGGATATCGCCTTTGCAGTTATCCGCAAAGTTACTGCTTCCGCGGTCGCAAGCGGTGCGACGGTCGGATTCGTCTGCTTTTCCAAAATATCTTGAATCCGATGCTCCAACTCGGCTTCCCCGATCCCGTAAAATTTCAACACACGTGAAGCAATCACTTCTTCTTTGCCATTCACGCCGAGTAAATAAGGGATAGCTTCATCCGCAAACATCGGCTTCATCTCATGCGGCGGTCCCGGAAGCAAGAGATAATGGATACCTGCTTTTTCAACAGCCATGCCCGGCGCCATACCATTCCTGTTTGGCAACACTTGCGATCCATCCAGAACGAGCGCTTGCTTTTTATTATTTTCGGTCATGATCCGTCCAGTGCGTTCGAAGTACGTTGTAATTTGACGAAGCGCTTCTTCATCATTCACTAAAGACAAACCGATGTGTCGCGCAATCGTCTCTTTTGTCATATCATCTTTCGTCGGACCGAGCCCGCCTGAAAAAATAAGGACATCCGCACGCTTTTCGGCGTGTCGAATCACTTCTTCCAATCTTTTCGGATTATCTCCAACCACTGTGTGAAAATACACATCAGCCCCGATTTCCGCAAGACGCGCAGACATAAACTGCGCATTCGTATTCGTAATTTGACCGAGTAATAATTCAGATCCGACCGCAATGATTTCTACTTTCATCCTAATTCCCCCTTACATAGATTCCAATAAAACACGTCTGTTTTTATAAAAGTAGTCGGCACCAGACCAAACTGTGAAGATAAGTGCCACGTAAAGCGCAATCATACCAAAAGGTACGCCAATTGATTCAAAATAAATATTGTTTAATAATAATGAAATAATCGCAATAATTTGAGCGACTGTCTTGATTTTGCCGAGCTGATTGGCAGCGACGACTTCCCCGCCTCCTGCAAGGATAAGCCGTAGTCCCGTCACTGCGAACTCCCTGCTAATGATGACAATGACAATCCACGAAGGTGCAGAGCCAAGCTCCACAAGAA
>CAOKMT010000045.1 GCA_948469885.1 uncultured Sporosarcina sp.
TAGCAGGAATGGGGACGATGATTATTTTTCAAGATTTTTTAAATGTCGGGGTGGTCTCGGGTTTATTGCCTGTTACGGGCGTCACATTACCTTTTATTAGTTACGGAGGTTCATCGCTATTAACGACGTGGATGGCGGCAGGTGTCATCATGCATTTCATGCACAATGGAAAAGGTTAGCTGAATGGGGGGATTGAAATGGAGAAAGTGATTGATATCGAAGAGCGGATTCCGTCGATGCGAGAACAACGACGCAGGAAGACAAATCGCAAGTTTGTATTTATTTTAACTGTATTTGTCCTCGCCCTTCTCCTCATTCTTTATTTTCGGTCGCCCCTTAGTCGAATAGATAAAATTACCGTCAACGGGGCTGTACTCCATGACGCCTCTTTTTATCAGGAAGAAAGCGGGCTTTTGAAGGACGAGCCTTTGTGGGGGTTTACAGCGAAAGAAATTGAGGAATCTTTGGAAGGAATCGACGTCGTGCAAAGTGCATCAGTATCCAGAAATTGGTTACGAGATGTCCAAATTGATATTTCGGAGTGGGGGACAGTTGCTTATCTAGAGGAGTCGGGAAGATACAGGCTGCTGTTGAAGAGCGGTGAAGTCTTTTCCGATGATTTGTTACAGCCAGAAGAGGAAGCGCCCATACTGAATGGATTTAGCGATTCCGACCAGCAGAAGCGGATGATCGATCAACTTCTCGAAATGGAAAAAGAAGTATATCAACTTATATCGGAAATCATTTATACTGGCACAGCGGACCATCCGGATAATGTAACGGCCTATATGGATGACGGAAATGAAGTGCGCGGGATCATTCCCACTTTCGCAGAGCAAATGAAATATTATCCCGAAATGGTTGCCCAATTGAACGGTTATGAAAAAGGGATCATCGATATAGAAGTAGGCACTTTTTTCATCCCTTACAGTGAAGTGTATGGATCGGGAGAGGGGGAAGAAGAAGTTGACGAGCAAGAAGAGGAATGAATACGAAAAGAAAGGAAGACGAATTCTTTTCTCGATTGTCTTCCTTATTCTCGGGTTCATTCTTGCATTTTCTTATCGAACGCTTGGGGAAAATAGTGAAACTGAACATATTAAGTCTCCCGCCTTTGTTGAAGAAGAGAAGTATAGGGAAGAGCTCATTCAACAAAAAGAGCGCAATAAGGAACTTTCCGATGAAATCGGCATCAAGCAGGAGGACATTAGGGCTTATGAACGTTCTTTTTCGAATAGAGAAGAAGATCACGCGGATTTAGTGGAAGAAGCAGAAGATCTTCGCCTGCTGCTTGGTGTAATTCCTGCTGTCGGTCCGGGTGTCAAAGTAACGCTCGCAGATGCTGAATACGATCCTGTCGATCAAAATCCAAACGATTATATCGTCCATGAAAGCCATGTGTTAAAAGTGGTGAATGAACTCAGAATATCAGGGGCCCAAGGAATTGCGATCAACGGACAGCGGCTCACCGCGAATTCTTACATACTGTGTACCGGCCCTGTGATCACGATCGATGGCAAGACATTTCCTGCACCGTTTGTCATCGAAGCGGTCGGCGAACCGGATGTGCTTGCTTCCGCATTACAGTTAAATGGCGGGGTCATCGATAGTCTGATCCGGGACAATATCATTGTGACGACTGAACAATTGAAAAGTGTTTATTTATCAGCATTGGGAGAGGAAGGTTAGGATAGGGGGATGGCCGAATGCGAAATCGTTCCAAGTTTACAATCGTCTTATTTATCATCGGTTTTATGGCGGCTGTCCAGTATAATACCGTCCAAAATCCGAAAGAGCGGGATACACGCGATATTTGGGCGATCCGCAACGAGCTCGCAGCCGAAAAACAACTTCATTTGGAATTGTTGTCCGAAATTAGGGAGTTGGATAAAACAATTTATACATATGAGTCTTCGGAAGATGAAAATACACGACATGCACTATTGGAAACTGTGGACAAGCTATACGAACAAGCTGGAATGACGGATATGGAAGGTCCTGGCATTGTCATGGAAGTTCGTCCCTCTCCGGAAAGTATTGCGTATGGGATGCCGATCAACGGTATATCGGCCGATTTGCTCACCCGTTTTGTCAATGAACTTAACCGTTTCAAAGGGCATTCGCTTGAGATCGATGGCAAAAGAATTACCACGCTCAGTGCGATTCGGGATATCAATGGCAAGACGACTGTTAACGGATTAAATATAGCGACACCGCCGTTCAAAATAAAAGTCATGACGCAAACTTTCGCTGAGAGTGAGAAACTATACAACTTGTTACTCGCTTCATCCATCCAAGACGACTTCTATTTGGACAATTTAATTCTTGAAGTGAATGAACCGAGCGAGCATATAAAGATTCGGGGTTGGACAGAGCGGTTTACGAATTTGTATTTACATGAATTGCCGGAAGGAGAATGACAATGTGGTTGCCTTTACTTGGCCTTATTCTTGGCGTGGCGCTTGGACTTTTATCGGATATTCAAGTTCCAGAAGTTTATGGGAACTACTTATCCATTGCTGTCCTTGCCGCGTTGGATACTCTTTTGGGTGGCATTCGGGCGCATTTACAGCAAGTATATGATGACAAAGTTTTCGTGACGGGCTTCTTCTTTAACATTGCGCTCGCGGCAGGACTGGCCTTCTTAGGCGTGCATCTAGGTGTTGATTTGTATTTGGCGGCTGTGTTTGCGTTTGGCGTTCGATTGTTTCAAAATATCGCTGTTATTCGGAGAATCCTTCTCGCCAAATGGACGGAGCGAAGTAAAGGTTCTGAGACAAATGCTTCTGATTGAAAGGAATTGAGAGCGGGATGTCGAAAATATTTAGACAATACGGTTATAATACAATAGAATGGAAGTTAAGAGTTGTTTGGGGAGGTGCCAGTAATTGAGCCAATCAGAATTATACGTTTCATTAGATATAGGATCTTCATCTATCAAAGTACTGATCGGTGAAGTAGATGGCGGTTCTCTACACGTCATAGGCGTTGGAAACGTCCAATCAGCGGGTATACGAAAAGGGACGATTATTGATATCGATGCGACCGTAGAGTCTATAAAAAAAGCGATTGATCAAGCTGAACGAATGACTGGAATGAAAATCCATGAAGTGATATTAGGCATTCCTGCAAACGGTGTGACGTTGCAAGACGTAAAAGGTGTCGTGGCAGTCAACTCGGAAAATCGTGAAATTACAGATGACGATCTTGACCGGGTGATGCAATCGGCACAAGTAATGTCGGTACCACCGGAACGTGAAATCGTAAATATCATTCCGAAGCAATTTATCGTTGACGATTATGGAGAAATCAAAGATCCACGCGGAATGATCGGTGTCCGTTTGGAAATGGACGGAACACTCATTACGACTTCGAAAACGCTCGTACATAACATCTTGCGTTGTGTGGAGCGGTCAGGTCTGACGATTCGAGAAATCTATTTACAACCGTTAGCGGCGGGAACATTCGCCCTATCGGATGATGAAAAAAATCATGGTACCGCCTTTATCGATATAGGGGGCGGATCCACGACGATCGCCGTCTTTGAAGACGATCGATTGATCGCTACAAGTGTGTTGCCGGTCGGCGGAGATCATGTCACAAAAGATCTATCGATCATCTTAAAAACACCTACGGAAAAAGCTCGAAAAATAAAACATCAGTACGGCCATGCCTTTTATGATGACGCTTCAGACGACGAATTATTCGAAGTCCCCGTCATCGGTGCAGATTCGAAAGATCAATATAGTCAGCGGTACATATCGGAAATTATCGGTGTACGGCTGGAGGAACTTTTCGATCTCGTGCTGGAGGAACTGTTTAAAATGGGCATTCGTGACTTACCGGGCGGCGTCGTATTAACCGGGGGTATTACCAAAATAGATGGCCTTCTCCAACTTGCGAGACATGTATTGAAATCACGCGTCCGCATTCATACACCGGAATACATTGGTGTAAGAGAGCCCATGTATACGACGGCTGTCGGACTGATCCGGTATGCGCATATGCAAGACACTTTCTTTGGGATGCCAGCCGATGCGCCACAAGCGGCAGCCATTGCAGCAACAAGTGTTGAAGCACCAGTAAATAATCCGAAACAAGCAAGCGGAAAACAAGCGAACAAGCCTAGTTTCTTCAATAGGGCCAAGCGAGTTTTTGATAATTTCTTTGAATAACATGCAAGAACAAAAAAGAGAGTTTTGATGAGGAAGTCTAGGAGGAGAGACGATGCTGGAATTTGATACGAATGTCGACCAACTGGCGGTCATAAAAGTGATCGGCGTTGGTGGCGGAGGAAATAACGCAGTCAATCGGATGATCGAATATGGAGTTGAAGGTGTAGAGTTCATCGCGGTCAATACGGATGCGCAAGCACTCAATCTTTCAGCTGCGGAAGTAAAGTTGCAAATTGGTACGAAACTGACACGCGGACTTGGGGCAGGTGCAAACCCGGAAGTCGGGAAAAAAGCGGCTGAAGAAAGCAAAGAACAAATTGAAGAAGCGTTGCGCGGTGCAGATATGGTATTTGTCACTGCTGGAATGGGTGGAGGCACAGGAACAGGTGCTGCGCCAGTCATTGCACAAGTTGCAAAAGATCTAGGTGCATTGACAGTCGGCGTTGTGACGAGACCGTTTACATTTGAAGGACGCAAGCGTCAAACGCAAGCAATCGGCGGAATCACGGCGATGAAAGAATCAGTTGATACACTTATCGTCATTCCGAATGATAAACTGCTTGAAATTGTTGATAAAAATACGCCTATGTTGGAAGCGTCCCGCGAAGCGGATAATGTCCTTCGACAAGGTGTCCAAGGGATTTTCGACTTAATCGCAGTGCCGGGACTCATTAACCTTGACTTTGCTGACGTGAAAACGATCATGTCGAATAAAGGTTCAGCGCTTATGGGGATCGGAATTTCGACCGGAGAAAACAGGGCATCCGAAGCGGCGAAGAAAGCCATTTCAAGTCCCTTGCTTGAAACGTCGATCGACGGGGCGAAAGGTGTTCTGATGAATATTACAGGCGGATCGAAGTTGAGTCTTTTCGAAGTACAGGAAGCTGCGGATATCGTCGCTTCTGCGTCGGACGAAGATGTCAATATGATTTTCGGTTCCGTCATTAATGACAACTTGAAGGATGAAATCATCGTCACGGTCATTGCCACAGGATTTACAGAAGAACAACTGATGGCCGCACGCCCGTCTAGAGGCGCAGGCTTTGGCGCACAGACGTCGAATCGTACGCAAGTGCGCCGTGAACCACCGAAAGTAGAAAGACCGCGGGAACAGCGCGTAGAACAGGAGCAATATCAGCAGCCTGAACAAGAGCCTGTGCGTCAGCCGCAAAATGGACAAGTTGACGATGGTCTCGACATACCAACCTTTTTACGCAATAGACGCCGTTAAATATAGGGCAACAAGACTTTCCGAAAAGTGCAGAAGCGCTTTCGGGAAGTCTTTTTTTTTGATGGTTCTATAATTTAGGACGTTGGTGAAAGAAAATCCTGTGACATGCTGATTTCCGTTCCGAGCGGACGCTTTCCACGGGCACGGCTTCCCCCGTTGAAAAAAGGTCATATCAAGTAAAGAAAAAACGTGTCGAATCTTTTTTTAGAATGGTCTGCCCAAACCGACAAAAATTTTAAGCATCCCGTGCTATTGTTGAAACTAGGGAGGGCGGTCTATGTATGGAGAGTTGATAGTCGGTCTCAATATGTTATTCAATTATGCAATCCTGACATTTGCAAACAAAATTGGAAATATCGAAGTACATCGCGGGCGGCTCATCCTTGCCGCATTGGTCGGCGCGATTCCGGTTACGCTTTATCCAGCCTCCGTCATCGCGATCATCATCTCATTTTTGGGCATGACAGCCTGTGCATTCGGTAAAGCTTTTGAGCATTGGAAAAAGTCTGCTGGGATGGTTCTAGTCGGGGCAGTCTTTGCGGGGGGTCTATTAACCGCCCTTCAGTCCCGGATTCATACACCGGATAGCCAAGCAATCATTTTAATCTATGCTGTCATTGCATATATCTCTCTTTATTTCATGAAAAAGAAATGGCTGGACGTCAGGGTTGCACGTCACGTCTCGGCAATGACCGCTACATCGACTCTCCATGTTTGGGCAGCTGATATTCCATTAACTGTTTTCGTTGATTCAGGAAATAGCTGTACAGAACCATTGTCGGGGGCACCTGTTCATTTTGTTTCAGCTCGTTCATTGGAGAGTTTCATACCCGAGGAGTTGAAAGGACCGCTTTTCTCATGGAACCCGCAAGGCCGGGCGACGTTGACGGGTTTTCCGGAAGCTTATTTGAAAGACATCCGACTTGTGCGACTGCTTACGGTGCAAGGAAAGTCTTGGGCGATCGGCATCAAGTACGATCGATGGGTCATCGACGGTGGGGAGGCGCTGAAGCAAGGCTATTTTGTCTTAACACAAGAAGACAGACGTTATCCGGACGGAGCCGAAGCAATTTTACACGTATCTGCCATGGAATCAATAAACGGAGAAAGGGGAGCTGTTCATGCTACATGAGGTAAAAAAGTGGTTATCCATCATCGCTTCATTTTTCAAACGGAAACATGGCACGTATTACATCGGGGGACACGGCTCACTTCCAAAACCACTCACTCGGGAAGAAGAGGCAAAAATGATTCAAGCATTCATGGAAGGAGATATGGAGGCAAGAGACACTTTAATCGAAAGAAATCTACGTCTTGTCGTCTATATTGCGCGTCGATTTGATAATACGAATACACATATCGAAGATTTGATTAGCATAGGCGCTATCGGCTTGATCAAAGCGATTGAAACGTTCAAAGTCGACAAAAACATTAAACTTGCGACATATGCATCTCGCTGTATTGAAAATGAAATTTTAATGCATTTACGCAAAACAAATCGAACAAAATCCGAAATCTCTTTTGATGAACCGCTTAATTCGGATGCGGATGGGAACGAACTCTTGTTATCGGATATTTTAGGCACGGAAGCGACAATCATTATCGATAATGTCGAACGGAAAATTGAAAAACAAGATATGATTGAAGCAATTCGAACATTGGATGATCGAGAGCGTTACATTATGGCACATCGTTTTGGTCTTACCGGGAAACTTGAAATGACACAAAAAGAAGTAGCCGAACTGCTTGGAATTTCGCAATCGTATATTTCACGCTTGGAAAAGAAGATCATTTCCGAACTGCGTGAAAGATTGAATCATCCGATTGCATAATGGTTGAAATTGGAGAAGGGATTTTTCGCATATTTCAAATGTCTGCGGACAGACTACTTGTACAGTCACCTACAGAATGTGGAGGAAAAGCGAATGGTACGTACAAGAGTTGAAATTTGCGGAATCGATACGTCCGAATTGCCACTACTGACGAATGATGTGATGAAAGAAACTTTTATCCGACTACAAAGCGGAGACGAGTCCGCAAGGGAAGAACTTGTCATCGCAAACTTACGATTGGTACTAAGCCTTGTTCAACGGTTCACATATAGAGGAGAACAGGCAGATGACTTGTTTCAAGTGGGATGTATCGGTCTCCTGAAATCAATTGATAATTTCGATTTAAAACACAATGTCCGGTTCTCTACTTATGCCGTCCCGATGATCGTAGGGGAGATCAAAAGACATTTACGCGATCACCATGCAATCCGCGTTTCACGTTCATTGCGCGATATCGCTTATAAAGCAATGAGAGCAAGAGAAGAATTCATTAATGAACACCAGCATGAGCCAAGATTATCCGATTTGTCCGAAATCATCGACATACCTGCCGACGAAATATTGTACGCATTAGATGCAATCCAAGATCCGATGTCGCTTCATCAACCGATGAACGAAGGGGATGGCGATCCTGTGTTTCTCATGGACCAGCTACAAGATCAAACTGTATCAGAAGACCGTTGGTTGACGTATGTGTCGGTGAAAGAAACAGTTTCAGGCATGGACGAGCGGCAACAATCCATTCTGTCCAAGCGGTTTTTCCTTGGACAGACACAGACGGAAATCGCAAAAGAATTGGGCATTTCCCAAGCCCAGATCTCCAGGTTGGAAAAAAATGCTGTGCGTGTTATTCGGGATGGTATGGAATAAGCACGCAGTTTTACAGCAACAATGGGATGAATTTATGCCACAGAAGTTTGTCTTGGACAAAGGAGCCTTTTTAGGGGAAACGAAGTGATCAAGTTTGCATTTCCCCTTGAAGGTCTCTCTTCGGACTCGACAGTATTTTAAAGTATGAAGATGGACGCAATGCCTCGGTGCATTGCGTTTTTTTCTATTCTTCCCGCATATGCTTGACAAAGGGGTGATTTCATGAGGTTTTCTGAAATTCAAACAAAAGAAGTGATTGACGCGTCCAAAGGTTCATTTCTTGGCTATGTGCAAGATGCAACGATCGATATTGCAAACGGTAAAGTCGAATCATTACATGTAAATGATGGGGAACGAACTTTCTTTTTCGATTCCAAACAAAAAGAAGCAAGAAAAGTTCCTCTTGAAGATGTGACGGTCATTGGAAAAGACATCGTGCTTGTTGGGAAAAAAGACGAGAAAAAATGACTTCTCATTGATATGTCCGCGTTTGATTGCTACAATATAGTGAATGATATATGAAAAGTAGTGATTAGCATGAGCAAACTTCAGCAACGTATACAGGAAATCGAAAAAAATATTCAAGCTGCTTGCCAAGCCGCAGGGCGGGATCGTTCGGAAATCACGGTTGTCGCTGTCACGAAAGCTGTCGGCACCGAAAGAACGAAAGAGGTTTTGGAAGCCGGAATCGTCGATCTCGGTGAAAACCGTCCTGAAGGTCTCACTCAGAAACAAGCTGAGATCGAAAGTGAAGCTGTTTGGCATTATATCGGAAACGTTCAAAGTAGAAGAGTGCGGGATATTGTCGGAAATCTCGGTTACTTGCATTCACTTAGTAGAGCAAGCATCGCAAAAGAATTACAAAAACGGGCGACAGAACCGGTCAATTGTTTTGTGCAAGTCAATGTTTCGGGAGAAGCTTCCAAATCGGGTGTAACACCGGAAGCGTTGGAAGTGTTTATCGAAGATGTGTCCATTTACGACAAAGTGCGGATTGTCGGACTCATGACGATGGCACCGTACACGGATGATACAGAAACGATCCGATCCGTTTTTCGCGAAATGAAAGAGCTGCGCGATCGAATTGTCGCACAGAATTTACCGCATGCGCCGTGTACGGAATTGTCAATGGGCATGTCTAATGATTATGAGATTGCAATTGAAGAAGGAGCAACATACTTACGAATTGGAACCGCACTAGTAGGTGTAGAAAGCGAGGCCTGACAGATGAGTATAAAAAGCAAATTTCAAAATTGGTTTTATCTCGACGATGAAGATGAGGAAGTCGTTGAACCGCGGGGAAAGCGTGAAGAACAGCGCGCTGTTACTGAACAAGTAAGACCGGTAAAAAAACGTAAACCACAGCAACAGCAACAACAACAGTCTGTCAGCGATTCCCAACAATCCGCCAGAGTTGTCAGTTTGCAAAGCATACAGAAGTCTTCGAAAGTCATTCTTGTGGAACCGCGTGTTTATGCCGAAGCGCAAGATATTTCTGAGCACTTGAAAAACAAAAGAGCTGTCGTCGTCAACTTGCAGCGAATTGAGCGCGACCAAGGTATTCGCATTGTCGATTTTCTAAGCGGCACCGTCTACGCACTTGGCGGTGACATTCAACGGATCGGGACGGATATCTTTCTCTGTGTCCCGGAAAACGTGGAAGTTGCCGGTGCCATTTCCGATTATTTTGAACAATAGAAACTGAATGAGGTGTAGGAAATCGAATGTTAGGTTATATATACGAGTTAATTGCTCGCGGCATACAAATTTACCAAATATTACTCATTATTTATATACTGATGTCTTGGGTTCCGTCTATGCGCGAGAATGCATTCGGACGATTTTTAGGGAAAATTGCTGAACCTTACTTAAGCGTATTCAGAAGGTTCATCCCTCCGCTCGGAATGATTGATATTTCTCCGATTGTGGCAATCTATGCACTAAATTTAATAAATCGTGGTGTTTTTCAAGTGTTTAAAATGATCGAATCTGCCTTCTTCATGTAAGGGACTGGGTATGCTGACACTTGCTTTGAAGCTGGTTCGGAAACCTATCACTAAACAGATCTTTTTCTAACACGACTGTCGATGAAGTGAAATTTGTCCATGTCTACCATCCTCACTCAGGTGAGGATTTTTGTTTAATGATTTGAGAAGTTAAGGAGTCAAAAAATGGAATCCATCATGCAACATTTCAGAAAAGACGAGCAACCGTTTATCGAAATGGCCATCGGTTGGCTACGCGAAGTGGAAAATTCATACGCCCCTAAGCTGACCGACTTTCTTGACCCAAGAGAACGGTTCATCGTTGAATCACTTACTAACGGGACGGATTTGAAAATAGCTGCTCATGGCGCTTTTTCGGATGGGGAAAGAAAGCGAGTGCTCCTTTATCCGGACTATTATATGCCTGAATGGAAAGATTATGAAGTAGCTGTGTTTACAGTAAACTATGCGGTTAAATTTTTAACGCTGAAACATAAAGACGTACTCGGGTCGTTGATGTCACTGGGTCTTGATCGCTCTAAATTTGGAGATATCCGAATGGAGGGAGAGGAAGTACAATTTGCAGTTACTGCCGAACTACGAGATTATATGGTAGCAAACTTTACCTCGATCGGAAAAGCGAAAATTTCGATTTCAGAAATGACAGATCCTGAACAATTCATCGCCAATGATGATGAATGGATCGAATCGATGCAAGTCGTCAGCTCGATGCGTTTGGATGTCGTAGTCGCCGCTCTCTTGAATGTATCCAGGCAAAAAGCAGTGACGTTTATCCGTAGTGAAAAAGTAAGAGTAAATTGGACTGTGCAGACCCAGCCGTCGCTAGAATTGTATGAATCCGATCTGTTATCGATCCGCGGGGCGGGACGTTATAAAGTGATCGGTATTGAAGGCCGGACGCGTAAAGACAAAGTACGGTTGTTGACAGGGAAATTGGAATGACTTTCACCTGACTTAAGGTGGAAAATACTGAAAATGGATGTTATCGTGCACATCAACCTGTATAATAATAAGTGAATAGGGAAGAGGAGGATTCGTCGTATGGCATTATCACCGCTTGATATACATAATAAAGAGTTTGGCCGTGCGTTCCGCGGCTATGATGAAGATGAAGTGAATGAGTTTTTGGAACAAGTGTTGAAAGACTATGAAAACTTGATCGAAGAAAACAAAGAGTTGAAAAATAGTTTGCAACAAACGAAAGAGCAAGTGACGCATTTCAACACCATTGAAGAAACTCTTCAAAAATCGATTCTTATCGCACAAGAAGCGGCGGAAGATGTCCGTCGAAACTCGATGAAAGAATCGAAATTGATCATTAAGGAAGCAGAGAAAAATGCTGATCGCATTGTCAACGAAGCGCTTTCCCGCGCTCGGAGAATTTCTGTGGAAATTGAAGATTTGAAAAAACAATCGAAAGTTTTCCGTAACCGATTCAAAATGTTGATCGAAGCACAGTTGGATCTTGTACAGGCGGATGACTGGGACAAGTTGCTGGAATACGAGATCGATGCTGAGCAACTCCATGCAGCGACAGAGGAAGACGATTAATTTGAAACAGCAGTATTGATTGTGATGAAAGCGTACGGTTAGGACGGTTCAGGATTTTGAATAACAACTTGTTCGCAAACAATAACTGAACAAGGTTGACAATATTCTTTAAACTTGACTCATTCTAGCTTCCCACTTATAATTGTGTGCATATACTGATAATGATAATATGGCGTTGAAAGAGATAGTACTTTCCATAAAAGATGACGATGTGATCTTTTGATTTGGGTAAAGCGAACCGGGGATGGTGAAAGCCCGGGCGACAAAATGGAAACGAACATCACTCTTGAGCCGGATGGTGGAATGAAGTACGTCATCCCGGACACACCTCCGTTAATGGTGTCTGAGCGGCAGTGAATTTGAAAAAGTCACTGCAAGTAGGGTGGTAACGCGAGAATCATGCCTCGTCCCTTTTTAGGGGCGGGGATTTTTTATATTCTAAGGAGGATTACGGATGGAGTACAAAGAGACATTATTGATGCCGAAAACAAAATTCCCGATGCGTGGGAATTTGCCAAATAAAGAACCGGAAATGCAAGCGAAATGGGAAGAGATGGACATTTACGAGAAAGTGCAAGAACGGACAAAAGGTCGACCGTTTTTCATTTTGCACGACGGTCCGCCATATGCAAACGGTGATTTGCATATGGGGCATGCGTTGAACAAAGTGTTGAAAGATTTCATCGTGCGCCATAAATCGATGACGGGCTATCATGCACCGTATGTGCCAGGATGGGATACGCACGGTTTACCGATCGAGCAGGCGCTCGTCAATACGGGTGTGAAGCGCCACGAGCACTCCCTCGCTGAATTCCGTAAGATGTGCGAAGACTACGCATATGATCAGATCGATAGCCAACGCACGCAGTTTAAACGTCTCGGGGTGCGAGGCGATTGGGAGAATCCTTATATCACGCTGAAACCGCATTATGAAGCGCGTCAAATCGAAGTGTTCGGCACTATGGCAAGAAAAGGATATATTTACAAGGGATTGAAACCGGTTTATTGGTCTCCTTCCAGTGAATCTGCACTTGCTGAAGCGGAAATTGAATATAAAGACAAAAAGTCGCCATCGATCTACGTTAGTTTTCCTGTGAAAGATGGACTTGGCGTTGTAGAAGAAGACGTGAAGTTTTTAATTTGGACGACGACACCTTGGACAATCCCAGCAAACTTAGGAATTACCGTTCATCCGGAATTCAAGTATGTCATCGTAAAAGTCGGCAATGACAAATTTCTCGTTGCGGAAGAGCTATTGTCTTTCGTGGCAGAAGAAATCGGATGGGAAAATTATACGGTCGAACGTGAACTGAAAGGTGCGGAGCTTGATCGCGTCGTCGCAAAACACCCACTATATGACCGGGATTCACTCGTCATGCTTGGTGACCATGTAACAGTCGATGCGGGTACGGGTTGTGTGCATACAGCACCGGGACACGGGGAAGAAGACTTCTATGTTTCACGTGCTTATGGAATCGATGCCTTATGCCCAGTTGACGATCAAGGGAAAATGACAGCAGAAGCACCAGGCTTTGAAGGATTATTTTATGAAGATGCGAATAAAGCAGTAACAGAAGCGCTTGAAAAAGTGAATGCACTCGAAAAACTATCATTTGTCACGCACTCTTACCCACATGATTGGCGCACGAAAAAGCCTGTCATTTATCGTGCGACAGCCCAGTGGTTCGCGTCTATTGAAGCATTCCGGGAAGAGTTGCTCGGTGCGATTAAAGAAACGAAATTCACACCTTCCTGGGGAGAGACACGTCTGTACAACATGGTCCGTGACCGTGGCGATTGGTGTATTTCTCGTCAGCGCGTATGGGGGGTTCCGATTCCGGTATTTTACGCGGAAAACGGTGATTCGATCATCACGGATGAAACGATTGCACATGTATCGGATTTATTCCGGGAACACGGCTCCAATGTATGGTTTGAACGGGAAGCGAAGGATCTTCTTCCAGAAGGGTTCACGCATGAAGGAAGTCCGAATGGCAAATTTACAAAAGAAACAGACATCATGGATGTTTGGTTCGATTCAGGTTCTTCCCACCAAGGTGTGCTTGATGAGCGGGATGACCTTGTCTATCCGGCAGACTTATACCTTGAAGGATCTGACCAGTACCGTGGATGGTTCAACTCTTCCTTAACGACAAGTGTGGCAATTAATGGGCATGCGCCGTATAAAGGCTTGCTCAGTCATGGATTTGCATTGGATGGCAAAGGCCGCAAAATGAGTAAATCTGTCGGTAACGTTGTCGTTCCTGCGAAAGTGATCAGCCAATTCGGTGCGGAAATTTTACGTCTATGGGTAGCATCCGTCGATTATACGGCAGATGTCCGGGTTTCTGACTCGAACTTCAAACAAGTTTCGGAAGTCTATCGTAAAATCCGGAACACATTCCGTTTCATCCACGGGAATGTTGCTGATTTTAATCCGAACACCGACCGTGTCGCGTTCGAAGACCTTCGTCCAGTGGATCAATACGTGTACGTTCAACTGCAAGCGCTGATCAAAGAAGTGCGGGATGCATACGAGCAATATGAATTTGCAGGCGTTTATCACGCAGTGAACAATTTCTGTACAGGTATTTTAAGTTCGTTTTATCTTGATATTGCCAAAGATGTCGTATATATCGAAAACAAAGAACACCCACACCGTCGCGCGATGCAGACGGTCATGTACGATTCCTTGCTTGCGCTTGTGAAATTATTGGCACCGATTTTACCGCATACGGCAGATGAAATGTGGTCTCATCTCGAGTATGTTGAAGAAGAAAGTGTACAGTTGACAGATATGCCAGAAGCACAGCAATTCGGTGGGCAAGAAGAGACGCTCAATCGTCGTTTTGAAACGCTTATGCTCGTTCGCGATGACGTCTTGAAGGCACTTGAAGTGGCGCGGAATGAACAAGGGATCGGTAAGTCGCTTGAAGCGAAAGTGACTGTCTTCGTCCCTGAAACATTGCAAGATGTCTTTAAAAAGGACGATATCGATTACGGTCAATTCTTTATCGTTTCGAAATTTGAAGAAGGCGATGCTTCATCGATCCCAGCAGAAGCATTGAAGCTTGAGACAGTCAGTGTGCTTGTTGAACAGGCAGATGGCGAAAAGTGTGAGCGATGCTGGACCATTTCTGAAACTGTTGGAAATGACGACACGCACCCTGAGCTTTGTGAACGTTGCGCAGAAGTCGTGAAAAATTATTATACACCGTCAAACTGATCTAGGGTCCCAAGCTTTGCGACAATTCGTGGAAGGATACGAATGAAGAGAGGAACTTGATTTTTTCGCCAAGGTTATTTGGTCGCATCGCCTTTTACGGGGCAACGAATTCAGATTGAAAGGCCCTAATTGCAACATATTTAAGAAGCAGTTGTGGCAGTCTAGTTTAAAAGGCTGCTTCAACTGCTTTTTTGCCCCGCTAATTGTAGGTTATGTGGGCGGAGTTATGATAAAATAAACGTGAATCTGTTGGACGGAGGTAGTTGATTTGTGGATTTATTATGCAATTGCGGGGGTCGTTATTTTACTCGACCAGTGGACGAAATGGCTCGTCGTTAACAACATGCAGCTCGGCGAAAGAATAAGCATTATCGATCCATATGTGGCTTTTTTTTCGCATAGGAATAGTGGTGCCGCTTGGGGAATGTTGGAAGGGCAAATGTGGCTGTTTTATATCGTGACCGTTATCGTGATCGTTGGTATTATTTATTATTTTCATAAAGAAGCGAAAGGACATCCGCTTTTTGGCGTCAGTTTGATGCTTCTTCTCGGAGGAGCAATTGGGAATTTTATCGATCGGGTGCTCAGTGGGGAAGTTGTCGATTTTATTTCCGTATTGATCCCTGTCATTCGCTATGATTTCCCGATTTTTAATATTGCGGATGCCGCTTTAACGATCGGTGTCTGTTTACTCGTCATCCATATATTTGTGGATGAAAAAAAGAATAAGAAAAAGGTGGCATAATGGAAAAACTCATAATCGAAGTACAAGAAACGGATGAAGGAAGCCGCCTCGACAAAGTGATTTCGTCGGCCAAGTCGGATCTATCCCGCACGCAAATTCAACAGTGGATTCGTGATGGTCATATTTTAGTTAGTGAAAGAAAAGTGAAGCCTAATTATCGGGTGAAAGCCGGAGATGTTTTATCGATAGAGGAACCGGAGCCGGAAGAATTAGATATTCAAGCCGAAAATCTACATCTCGACATCGTTTACGAAGACGAAGACGTACTCGTTGTCAATAAACCGCGTGGGATGGTCGTCCATCCAGCAAATGCCCATACGAGTGGTACACTTGTCAATGGGCTCATGTATCAATGTCAAGACCTATCCGGCATTAACGGCGTCCTCCGTCCTGGCATCGTCCATCGAACCGACAAAGATACGTCAGGCCTACTCATGGTCGCTAAAAATGACAAAGCGCATACATCACTGGCAAACCAACTCGTCGAAAGATCAGTGAAGCGTGTGTATGTGGCACTTGTGCATGGACATATCCCACATGATTTGGGGACGATCGATGCACCGATCGGACGTGATCTACGGGACCGCCAAAGCATGGCGGTAACAGACGATGGAAAAGAAGCGGTGACGCATTTCAAAGTGCTTGAACGGTTTGGTGACTATACGCTTGTGGAATGTACGCTTGAAACGGGAAGAACCCACCAGATTCGCGTTCATATGAAGTATATCGGGCACCCACTCGTCGGCGATCCAAAGTATGGATTTTCAAAAACGATACCGTTCGGCGGACAAGCGCTTCACGCAGGCACGCTCGGTTTTGTCCATCCTGAAACAGCGCAATATATGGAGTTTACAAAGGAACCGCCAGCCGATTTTAAAAAATTAATCGATAATATACGGAATAACGTTGACAAGTGAAAAGGATTAATTGTATACTGTGAAACAAGTAATTGAATAGCGACACCTTTAAAATCAGTCCAGAGAGGCTGGGAAGGTTGCACGGAAGTACAGTGGGATAGCTGCGCGCATTTTACTGTACGGTTTTTCTGCACGTATACCCTCCTGCCTCTAAGGCAGGAGGGTTTTTTATTTGACAAAGGAGGATATGAGGATGACTGCAAAAGCAAATATATTGGATGAAAAAGCAATTGGCCGTGCATTGACAAGAATTGCGCATGAAATTATCGAGCGTAATAAGGGGATTGAAGATTGTATACTCGTCGGCATTAAAACGAGAGGGGCTTACCTTGCGACACGGTTAGCTGCAAAAATCGATCAAATTGAAGGAAAACCGATTCGGACAGGCGAGCTTGATATAACGTTATACCGGGATGACTTATTAACTAAACATGCAGATAAAGAACCGCATGTGCATCAAGTCGACATCAATCATGATGTAGAAGACCGGCAAGTGATTCTTGTGGATGACGTCTTATACACAGGGAGGACGGTTCGGGCGGCGATGGATGCAGTGATGGATCTTGGAAGACCGGCACAAATCCAACTGGCGGTTCTCGTCGATCGAGGCCATAGAGAGTTGCCGATCCGGCCGGATTTCGTCGGGAAAAACATCCCGACATCGAGCAGCGAACGGGTCGTCGTCAGCGTTCAAGAGACAGACGGGGAAGATAGCGTAACGATTCACGAAAAATAATGAAACAGGTATGGAGGCACATATATGAACGAAAAAGTTTTAGATGTACATGAAAAACCGACAGCGGGAAAATGGTTGACACTCAGTTTGCAACATATGTTTGCAATGTTCGGGGCGACGATCCTCGTCCCCCAACTCGTTGGATTAAGTCCAGCAATCGCCCTTTTGACGAGCGGCATTGCAACGATAATTTTTATCGCTGTCACGCGCTTCCAAGTACCAGCGTATTTAGGCTCATCTTTCGCCTTTATCATTCCGATTCAGATCGCCACTCAAACCGGTGGCATCGGCAGTGCGATGATCGGAAGCATGTTTGTCTCGCTCGTCTATGCGATTGTCTCGCTCGTCATCTGGAAAACGGGCTATCGGTGGATTATGAAAATATTGCCGCCCATCGTTGTGGCGCCTGTCATCATGGTCATCGGTCTTGCGTTGGCCCCGACAGCTGTCGGGATGGCAAGTACGATAGAAGTTGACGGAGAGAGTGTGTATAACTTACTGCATTTCTCGGCAGCGCTCGTCACATTAGCGGCGGCGATCATCTGCATCATGTTCTTTAAAGGGGTCATCAGTTTGATGCCTATTCTTATCGGCATCATCGTCGGCTACATTTACTCGGCCATCATCGGCATATTGGACTTCACGGCAGTGCTGGAAGCAAAATGGTTTGAATTTCCTGAAATGCTCATCCCAGGAATCGACTACGAGTTTGTCGTCACACCTACGCTGTTGGCGCTGATGGTACCAATCGCCATCGTCACTGTGTCGGAACATATCGGTCACCAACTCGTCCTTGGTCGGATCGTCGATAAAGATTTCATAAAAGAACCGGGATTGCATCGGTCCTTACTAGGAGACGGGATCGGCACATTGATCAGCGGGTTGATCGGTGGACCTCCGAAAACAACTTACGGTGAAAATATCGGCGTCTTGGCGATTACCCGGGTGTACAGCGTCTATGTCATCATGGGGGCAGCGGTTCTAGCGATCGTGTTCTCTTTTTTCGGGAAAGTGATGGCGATGATCGCCACGATTCCTACGGCAGTGCTTGGCGGAATTTCAATTCTCCTGTTCGGAATTATCGCTTCCTCAGGTTTACGGATGCTCGTCGATCATAAAATCGATTTTGGAAACCAGCGTAACCTAGTCATCTCTTCGGTCATCCTGGTCATTGGGATCGGGGGAGCGACGCTCAAGTTCAGCGAAACGTTCGCACTTGAAGGAATGGCACTTGCCGCTATCGTCGGAGTGCTCTTAAACCTTATATTACCGGGGAAATCTGAAGAACAGTTGGATGATGTAAATTAAAGCGAAGTCGGTGCGTGACAGAAAGGATATCCCTAATGAGGAGGAAGACGGATGGAACATTTAGTGTCGATGAAAGAACTTTCAAAAGAAGAGATAGAAGCACTTCTTGATCGGGCACAAAATTTTTATAAATACGGGGCGCGTGAATTGCCCGGGAAATATATAGTGAGCAATCTGTTTTTCGAACCGAGTACACGAACGAAAATCAGTTTTGAAGTAGCGGAGCGTAATTTAGGACTCGACGTCGTTCCTTTCGAATCAGGATTTTCAAGTACGCTGAAAGGTGAAACCCTCTATGATACGGTGAAAAC
>CAOKMT010000046.1 GCA_948469885.1 uncultured Sporosarcina sp.
GAATGCCATATGTCAAGACTGGAGAAGCGGTCTTCTCTATCAACTTTTCGCTCCACACGTCCTCCACCTTGACGCTCGCACAGTTTCTCTTCTCAACATCTTGTCCTAGTTGTGCAAATAAAAGCCCCTTCGCATCTCCGTAATTTTCCATCGTGCCATGAAAATCAAGATGATCATGCGTCAAATTAGTAAAGATGGCAATATCGAATTCCGTACCCGCCAGGCGACCTTCCACCAGTCCATGAGAAGACACTTCCATCGTCATCGTCCCACACCCCTCGTTCACCGCTTGCGCAATCATCGCTTGAGTCGTCAACGCATCGCCTGTCGTATTTTCTGTTTCATACAGTATCCCGTCCAAGTCGAAACCAATTGTTCCCGATAAGGCCGACTGTTCTCCAGCTGCCTGTAAAATCGCATGAATAATTCCGCTTACACTCGTTTTTCCATTCGTACCTGTCACGCCGATCATTGTCATCTTTTTTGATGGATAGTCATAAAAACGAGCTGCCAATAAACCGATTGCTCTCGATGTATCTTCAACGTGCACAACAGCCACTTTTTCAAGATCCACTTCGACCGGTTTTGAGACCACCACAACACGCGCACCTTGATCGACTGCTTTTTGCACAAATTTATGCCCATCCACCGTATATCCTTCAATACAAACAAACATCCCGCCAGCATTCACCGCTCGTGAATCAACCGCAAGATCTGTAATTGTTTTAGGGATTGCACCTGTCACCTTCTTGACAGGTAATATTGAAAGTAAACTTTCCGTATCCATCCGTCGTCCTCCGTTCAATGAAATCATTCATTCCGTTTGTATGTATGCTTTCCTGTTGAGCCCCGCTTTTTCTCCATAAAAATAACTCTCTTCCCAGTATACTTTTTTTCCAAAGCAAATGGAACAACTAAGCAGTTCGGTATGCAAACGAAAAAATGCACCTTCAATTATGATTGGTCTATCACAATTGAGGTGCAGCATAATTAGCGTAAAAACGGTTTTACATATTTTAATTTTTGACGGTAAGGAGGTAATGCAAGTCGCATCGGAATTTTCGTATTTCTTTCCATCATCGACTTCGCATGTGTAAACAATTCAAAACTCGCCTTGCCATGATACGCATTGATGCCTGATGCACCAACACCGCCGAAAGGCAAATTCGTATTGCCCACATGGGAAACCGTATCATTGATACAACCGCCGCCGAAAGGCAATCGGTCAATAAAAAAGTTCGCCGCTTGCTCATTCTCGGTGAACATATAAGCTGCAAGCGGTTTCGGTAAGCGACTGATGCGATGAATCGCTTCTCCGAGATTATCGTACGTCAAAATGGGCAATATAGGACCGAAGATCTCTTCTTGCATCGATGGGCTTTCCCACGTCACACGTTCCAGCAATGTCGGACCAATCCATAATTGTTGTCGATTGGACTTGCCGCCGTAAATAACTTGTTGGCTTTCCTGATCGATCAATGCTTGAAGACGATCAAAATGTCGAGTATTAATCACTTTTCCATAGTCTGGACTTTCCAATGCATAGGCGCCATAAAACTTTTCGATATTGTCAATTAATGCCGATACCAATTCGTCTTTGACGGAAGGATGCACAAACAAATAGTCCGGCGCGACGCAAGTCTGCCCGACATTCAAAAATTTGCCCCATACGATTCGTTCTGCCGCATGCTGCAAATTAGCTGTTTGATCGACGATTGTCGGGCTTTTTCCACCCAGCTCAAGTGTCACAGGCGTCAATCTTTCAGCTGCCGCTTTCATGACCACTTTACCAACATGCGCACTACCCGTGAAAAATATATAATCGAATGGCGCATGGATGAGTGCCGTCGTTTCCTCACGTTCTCCTTCCACAACCCGAATATATTCCGGCGGAAAAGTATCTGTTAAAATTTTCTTAACGACTTCACACGTATGGATCGCTATTTCAGACGGTTTCACAATGGCACAATTCCCACCAACAATCGCACCGACAAGCGGTTCCATAATGAGTTGGAAGGGGTAGTTGAACGGACCAATAATGAGAACAGAGCCATACGGTTCACGGACGATATAACTTTTGGCTGGCTGTAAATGAAGAGGCGTTTTGACCGGTTCAGGCTTCATCCAAATATCCACGTTTTTTAACATATCTGCAATGCTCGATAAAACAAATCCGACTTCTGTCACGTAAGCTTCAAATGCACTTTTTCCTAGATCTTGACGAAGGGCTTCTATAATTTGGTCTTCATGTGCAATGATTGCTTCTTGCAATTTCGCCAACGCTTCTTTCCGGAATTCCACACTCTTGGTCTTCCCAGAAAAATAAAATTGTTGCTGATTTGCAATCATTGACTCCACATCGTGCATTTTCAAGTTCATCCATTTCCCTCCAATCTACTTGTACTCTTTATGATAGACAGAATTGAAGAAAAATACAATCCGCAGGAGGCGTCGAACTTTTACGCAATATAAACTTCATATCGACTGGCTACAAATGCCGTCAATACAGAGCTTTTACTCAAAACCTTAAAATCTCCGCTTATTTGACCGCTCACATTTCCTTACATATCAAAGGAAGTCAATATTTCGAAAGCCCTGTCTTTTTCTGCGGTCACAATTTCCGACCAATTACGCAGTTTTAAAACACGGTTCGCGTCATATACTAAGGATGTCACTTCAAGCAATTCGAAAATGTACATCGCCGCTCGGATATATGTTGGACAAACGCTTCATTTTTGATGATTGATATACTGGTGTCTCACACTAAAGCTGCTGGGCCTTACATGACAAGATCTGTTATCACTTAACTCCTGAATTTTTCATGTCCCGCTTTCCTTATGATTGTTTTTTATGCATTAGGTCTTCTGAATCCTTTTGTTCTTTCACGGTTTGCACGATTACATGCAGGGTAAATGAAAGGTAACAAAGTTAATCGGTAAGGAGGAAATGTAATGACGACAACAGGAACTTGGTGGGAAGAAATCTTTGAAGGCAACCTTTCCCTCGGGATTAATAAAGAAAGAATCACCGAACTCGAAGAAGAAAATTTCCTCTACTTCGAAGAGGAAGAAGTTGAAGAACAACAACATCATTAAACTAAAGAAAAAGCAGCTTTTCCGAAATTGTTCGGAGAAGCTGCTTTATGGTTCGATACTGCGCCACAAATAAAGGGCTGCGTAACTTAAATAGGGCGCCCAATCAGGAAAGCGTGCAACAATCTCTTCTTTCGTAGGTTTGCGATCAAGCCCCCACAATTGCTGAAGCGCATTTTGTAAGCCAATATCCGCGAAGGGAAACAAATTCGGACGACCCAGTCCAAATAAAAGAAAATTTTGCGCGGTCCATGGGCCAATTCCTCGGTAAGCCGTCAGCACTTGAATTACTTCTTCATCGGGTAGCTGCTTAAGTTTTTTCAAATCGAGTGAACCCTCCGCGATTGCTTTCGATACGCCGATCATATAATCTGCCTTACGCGTGCTGAATTGCATATTCCGTAGAACGGCTGAATCGAGTGTCGCAATTCGGTGAGGAGACGGATATCGCCACACTCCTGCCTCTTCAGTGCCGAAAGCTTCCACAAAACGCATCGTCAACGTATTTGCAAACGACATATTCAACTGTTGGTGAACGATACTCCGCATTAACGTACCGTAAAGAGAAAAACTTTTAACGAGCGGTGTTCCTGCATGTTCTGCAAAAATCGGTGCCAAATCAGTATCCACAAAATGTCGTGTCACATCTTCAAGCGAAGCATCCATATGGAAGATCGAACGAATTTCGTCCAATTGATATTCGTCCAAAACCCCTTCAATAGAAAACGATGGCTTTTCCGTCGTCCCAATTCCACGGACTGCAATAATATTCCCTTCATCCATCGGAACGCGTACAAGACGCTTTCCCCGATCAACCGCATTTACGGGATCTCCCGAAAGTCGGGCAAGTGCCAAGTCAAAGTCATACTTATACGCCAAGTCAACTTGTATATGCATCGTCCACTTTCCTCCTTTTTCTTTTGATTCTATCGCTAATCTAAAATAATTAAAACTTTTTCCAAAAAAGAGTTGCATTATATTCTCTGTTTGCTATAATATTATTTGTCAGTAAGAAAAACGACAACATATTTCAAACGATTCCGTAGCTCAGCTGGGAGAGCGCTACCTTGACAGGGTAGAGGTCATGGGTTCGAGCCCCTTCGGAATCATTGGGTGCCAAACCCTATGGAAGACCGTCGGAACAACGGTTCTTCTCCACAAACAGACCTATTAGGCCGGATGCCTAGGGTCTGTTTTTTTATTATTTCAACTTAAATTCTATCACTTGTGCTTAATTATTACCTTTCCCTAATTTACCCTATATCTGCCACTCGTTCCATCTATGAATCTCCCGATACACGAATCTAAATGGCAAGCACTTAACTACTTCTTTTCACTAAACCCAATTCAGGCTTTATTCTTTGACTTAACACGACATTAAAAAAACGACTACGCCTTTTAATAAGGGATAGTCGTTTCACTATGAAATTTGTGATCTTTAAACAAATAGACCAACTACCAACTTTCCTTCACGACTGAACGACCGTACTTTTTTCATACTTTACTTCCCCACCGATAATCGTCATATCGATCTCCGTTTCCAATAAGTCATCGGGATTTTCCAACTCGAATGGATTTTGAGAATAGACTGCCATATCTGCAAGTTTCCCTCTCGTAATAGTTCCTTTAATCGTTTCTTCATTGGTTGGGTAGGCACCCATCGTTGTAAATAATTTAAATGCCTCTTCCATTGTCAATTTCTCTTTTTCATTATAGCCATCGTGAGTCTGTCCCGGTGCCTTCCGTGTCACAGCGGCATGGATGCCCAAAAGCGGGTCAACCGGTTCAACAGGTGCATCTGAACCGCCCGCACAAATGATATCCGCATCGAGTAACGACTTCCATGCGTACGCCAGCTCGTTCCGTTCCGCGCCTAGCCTTTCTTCTACCCAAGGATAATCTCCGACGATAAACCGTGGCTGGATATCTGCAATTCTGCTCGGTGTTCTTAGCCGCTCAATCAATTCTTCCCTCAGTACTTGAACATGGATAAGTCGATCTCGATAAGCGACTGCTGGAAATTGATCTAAAATATCGAGTACGTTTTCCAATGCCTGGTCTCCAATTGTATGGACGGCAATCGGCATGGAAAGATCACGTGCTTTCTTAATGATTTCATGTAATGCAGCTTGATCATACATAGCATCACCGTATTCTCCCGGGGCATCTGCATACGGTTCGGATAGTAGAGCAGTCCTTCTCCCCATTGCACCGTCCGCAAAAATCTTGACCGCCCCGATTTGCAACGTCTCGTTGCCATATCCGGTATAAATGCCTGTTTCCTTTAATTCATCCAGAAAGGCATGATCGATCAAAAGATTGCATCGTAAACCGAGCTGTTCCTCGTTCAGTAGTTCATCGTATAGTTTGTATGTCTGATGCAGACCTCCCAAGTAACGCGGGTCATTCGTATGGACGCTCGTCAGTCCTTTTTCTAATGCAAATTGGATCGCTTTTCTTAAACCGTCTTTCAATTCATCATACGACTTTTCAGGAATATGCTTTGTAATAAGTTCAGAAGCGGATTCAAGTAGCAAGCCAGTCGGTTTGTTTGTCACTTCATCCACTACAACGGTCCCTCCTTCTGGAACCACTACGGATGGAGCATACTCACTCACTTCCAACGCTTTCCCGTTTACAAGAAAGGCATGTCCGCAAATTCTCGAAAGAAATAAAGGACAGTGCGGGACTGCTTCGTCCAACTCTTCAATTGTCGGCATCGGTCCGTCGGTAAATAGATTTTCATCCCATCCCCTTCCGACGAGCCATTCTCCTTGTTGAAGCGTATTCGCCTTTGTTTTAATCGCGTCCAATAAATGTTGTTTAGACGTGATGCCTGTCAAATCCACATTGAGGAAATTGGTCGCAATGACAGAAAGATGAAGATGGCTATCAATAAGCCCAGGCGTTACGGCTTTGCCGTGTAATTGAATCACTTCACACGTAGGCTTTCCCCAGTTTGCTAACATCTCTTCACTTGTCCCCATATCAATAAAACGACCATTTTCCACAACAACAGCTTCCACAAGTGGCTTAGCGTCATCAAAAGTATAAATTTTCCCGTTTGTATAGATTTTCCGCACTTGAACTCCCCCTTTTGTCAAATCGCGAAACAAAACGCTTTATAACAGAATGTTCCATAACAAATATACAAAAATCATTTGAGTAGGTCAATATCTTTTCTGAACAGTCAGATAAATCATCATGTCTTCTATACAAGAAAATACCGAAAGACACTTGCTTTCTTTCGGTATTTTCACTTCTGAGGATTTTTAGAGGAAAAGGTATCGTTGGATGCTGTCGAGGATGGTCACAACTCAGAGCGCTGTCATTCCTTACCTAAACGAATTGCACGTAAAATCATGGCAGCGACTTCTTCCCGGGTGGCTGGACGTTGTGGATACGTCCCGTCTGTAATGCCTAGTTCGACCGCTTTATTAAACTCAGCGGCTAATGACTTTGATGGCTGTGCATCTTTTTTGTAGTCGGGCAATTTCGGTTCCTCCTTTTTAGGCGGCGTCGGTTGTGCTACTTTCGGCCGCAATTTGAAATATGCGGCGATCCCTTCAGCCAAGGCCTCCCCTTGCGCTTTTAAATAGCGATCGTCGCGCAATTTTGCAATATCGATCGTCGAATCCATGAAGCCCCCTTCCGTTAGGACTGCCGGCATGCGCGTTTCCCTTAACACATGAAAATTGGCTCGTTTGATTCCGCGATCTTGTAATCCCATCGCTTTGACAATACGGGGATGAATCTCTTTGGCGATAGCTACGGATTTCGGATTCGCTTGTGGGTGATCCATCGTGTACGTTTCAATACCACTATGCTTCCCCCATGTGCCGGTGAGCGCATTATGATGGACTGCAATATACATATCTGCCTGCCAATTATTTGCACGATCCGTACGTGTTTTTAGCGGCACGTCCGTTTTCCCTGTCGAATCATCCACCCTTAACACTTGAACGTTTTGGTAGCTGTTCAATTTAGCAATGGCCGCAAGTACTACTTTGTTGTTGAAAGACCATTCCCGCTCGCCAATCGGAGAGCGTTTGCCAGGCGTGTTATAGCCGTGTCCAGCATCGATAACAATTTTAACCATTTTCTTCACCTCCATTCTTTTCAGCCTTCCTCTCTAGTGTACGAAAGACTTCTAACCTATTCATGGACATGTCACTCATAAACTGAAAGAAATTTCTATCGATTACCAGCTATATAGACCACTATTCCATCTAATGGATACATCGTCTATCGCTGTCGCTGAATTAAGCTAAAAACGACGAAAAAAGCATGATCTTTTTCAGATCATGCTTTTTCCTTGTCCCTCCTAATCGGGACGCCGCACACGGAAAATTTGTTAGTTTTTCATTTCGCTTTCACAAACTGTTCTTTCTGACGACTTTTGAACCTCGTCAGTGCAGTTTGAATCAGTTGACTGCTTCAAAGCCAGCATCGGCCAGGGAGTTACATTACACTTTTCGTAACTTTACTTTCACAGTCACTCTTCAATTTGCACTTCAAACAAAAAACTTGATCGTTTACTGCTAATTGGTACACGTTCTTGGTGACACTTTGTTACCCGACGAGATTTCCCTTTCGCCAGTAAAGCAAATTTTCCGCCAAGGCTGTGCAATTCTTCGTTGGAAGTTTACACTCAATATCTAATTACTTGGTAGCTTACTTCCTACGTTGTTTCGCCTTGTATTTCTTATATACCCCTTCGCTTCAAAGGTAAACCATAATAAATATTTTTTTCGGTATATTTTTTTCTTAAGAAGCTATATCAACTTTTCGGCTCGTCTTTTATTTCCGATTCATCTGTAATAATTTTTTCGGCTTCTTTCTTCGCAATTTCCGATTCATCGGAAATTATTTGTTGATTATCCGCTTCTGCTTCGGCAAGATCACGTGATTTATGGGCAATCCGTGATGCTGCGGAAGCGGCAACACTTGCGACAAGATCATCCAAAAATGTATGAGTACCTCTACCTTTTTTAGTGTCAAGCTCATTAATAATGCCAATTTTGTTTTTATCGAGATGACCGAATGTCGTCACTGCAATTGAGCCGTATGTATATACAGCACCGAGTGCGATTGTTTCATCTACACCGAATAAGCCTTCATCGGACTGGACAATTTGCTGTAACGGCGCTGATAACTTCCCTTGTTCAGCCAATTCATCCAGCTCAATTCCTACAAGTATAGCATGTTGTAATTCTCGTTTCTTCAGCACGCTTTCGACTGATTCTATACAATAATCCATAGACAAGTCCGCGTTATACGGTAACTGCATTTCAAAAACGATTTCTGCGATATCCTCTATCGTAACACCACGTCGTTGTAATGCCTCGTTCGTCGCTTTCTCCACAATTCTTGAGTGCACTAACTTTCTTTTATCTTCCATTCCAAACATCCCTTCCACATTTCACATTTAAATATTCAACTATCCAACCATTATACCTATATATAAAGATTATGATACAATTTCATACATCAGTACATGAGGAGGCTTTTAATCATGAAGCTAGGTAAAATAGAAGAAATTACACTTCACAGTAAAGAACTTGGGGAAGATATGCAAGTGCTCATCCATTTGCCACATAATTATTCTCCACTATATAAACATGCCGTACTTATCGCATCCGATGGAAAGGACTATATTCAATACGGTCGCATTGGACGTGTCATCGATGAATTTATCGACAGTGGCGAAATTGAGAATGTGATTTTTGTCGGTGTTCCCTATAAAACTGTGAGTGAACGGCGCCGGATGTACCACCCCGAAGGCGATAAACGAGAAGCTTATATGCGTTTTCTTGCCCACGAGCTTGTCCCTTATATCGATAATCATTATCCAACTTATCAAATCGGAGCTGGCAGAGGGTTAATCGGCGACTCGCTTGCTGCCACTATTTCTTTACTAACCGCTTCGAAATACCCAAGTCTTTTCGGCAAGGTAATCTTACACTCTCCTTACGTCGACGATTTTGTCCTTCAGACGGTCGAATCCGTGAAGGATCCTTCCGCTTTCTCGATTTATCACGTGATCGGTGAAGAAGAGACTGCGGTCCAAACAGTTGCAGATGGTGTCAAAGATTTCCTCACGCCAAATCGAGCGTTGAAGACGACGATTGACAAAAAAGGGTTCCCGTATTTTTACGAAGAGTTCAAAGGAGACCACACGTGGAAGTATTGGCAACCAGACGTTCGTCGCGCGATCACTATGGTATTCGGCCAATAAGCGATTGGAAAAGCTGCCTGTGCTAGTAACGGTTGCAATTTAATGACAGATAACGTCAACTTCTGTTATAATTAGGATTACCATTTCTATTCATAATAATCTCAATAAGGAGGCTATCATTATGAAGTACGGCATTGTCGCCTTTCCATCAAAAGAACTGCAAGATTTAGCGAACGGGTATCGGAAAAGGTATGATCCACATTATGAACTGATCACACCACATATGACACTTAAAGGCGTCTTCGAGGCGAGCGATAAAGAAATCGGAGAAGTCGCAAAAGCAATTAAAAAAGTGACCGATGCACATGGCCCTTTCGAATTGAAAGTAAAAAAAGTTGGCTCATTTGCACCGATTACGAATGCAATTTATTTCAAAGCTGAGCCGAACGAAGAAATGATGAGTCTTCATAAAGACTTAAACTATGATTTTTTTGGCGAAGCACCTGAATATGCATTCGTTCCTCACATTACAATAGCTCAAAAGCTTTCTTCCGGCGAACATGACGATATTATTGGGCAACTGAAAATGGTCGGTGTGGACCATACAGAAACGATCGATCGTCTCCACCTTCTTTACCAGCTCGAAAATGGCTCTTGGAACGTTTATGAAACATTCCGCCTTGAAGGGAAAAGCTGACCGTTGTTTCACGTAGCTATCGTCACTACTGATCGCGAACGGGAAGATGCATTTTTCGTAAGAAGAAAAGTTTTTGTTGAAGAACAAGGTGTTCCATTAAACTTGGAACTCGATGAACTAGATCGGATAGCCTACCATTTCGTCGTCTATCAACAAGAAACGCCGATTGGAGCAGGGAGACTGCGGGAGACTGACCCACTTACTGGGAAAGTCGAACGTGTTTGTATTCTTCCTGAATTTCGAGGGAAAAATCTAGGGGTTCTTATTATGAAAACACTGGAAAAGCATGCAAAACAAAAAGGTTTTGAAAGAATTGTTTTAAATGCCCAATCACACGCAGTTCCCTTCTATGAAAAACTAGGTTATGCGATTACATCACCTGAATTTATGGATGCAGATATTCCACACCGAGCCATGGAAAAAAGGATAAGAGAATAAAAAAAGGCTGAATCATCATCTTTCTCAGACAGATGGTTTCAGCCTTTTTATATGAACGCTTAGCAGGATATATTGATCTTCTTCCAAATTTGTAGCCATAAAAAAAGCGAACGCCTATTAAAGACGTCGCACTTCTTTAAAGTTAAACATAGGTATTGACAGACATTCCTTTACCGACAACTCGGGATACCGCTGGCGATAAGTTCGCTGGGTTCGGTGGAATATACGCTTTATATGGAGGAGATGAAGTATTTTCCGAAGACGCCCGCTCTTGGCGGCTACTTTTTTCATCTTCCATCGAACGATAAGTTTCCCCAATTTCTTCTTGAAAATCCGTGTTCAACTTAACAGCATCCACGCTTCCGACCGACGCAAAATCATACGAATCCATCGTCATCCGGTTTGCATATTGTTGTGATTGTATAGGCCTGACAGGTAATACGTACCCCATTTGTCCCACTCCTTCTGTCGGAAGACATTATTTCTACTGTATTTACCCTAATCTCTATTATTTCAAACATAATCTTGGATAGTTTTTTTAAAAAAAGCTACGGAAGATGTTAGTCCGTCTTCAGTGTACGAAAAGACTTTTCAGGTGGTGTTCACCGAAGTCTCTCCACTGCTACCTTCATGGAAACTAATCAAGTAGGATGTTTATGAGATAGAACTATTATCGACTTTAACCGCAGGAGTGATCAGCGGCCAAGCATATCTTCAATATCTTGAAAATTAAATGCTTTCCCGTCATTTACAATAGATCGAACGAGCTCATCTTCCATATGTTGCGGTACGCTTTTATTCGCTAGCTTTCCGACATTCCGAATAATTTTTCGCACTTGTCGCTCATCCCTGAAATCAGCAAATTGAATGGCGTTTGCAAGCGCAAAAACTTCTTCCATCGGAACCCCTGTCTTTGATTCGATTTTCTTGAAAAATGAATCATTCATCCATTAATCCCTCCCTTTCCGTTATTCCCACCTAGCAATTACCCTTCAGCTCAGTCAACCAGATCCCGAAACTCAGACCTAGGATATTGGTCTATAAGCCAGAGCTTAGCAGGAAGCTCGTTATGCGATTCTAAGATGCCCTTCTGCTTTTCATCGCACACGTAGATCATCTTCCTTAATCGTGGCGGTCTTAGGTTTCCTTCCTTTGCGGACGTCGTGAACCTAGACCGCCTACTTTTACTATCGACGTGACAAATTGTGACTGTTTAAATTTTAAACAAAGCTTCTGCCTACGATAATGAGTAAGATGAAGAGTACAACGATAAGAACAAATGTTGAACCACCGTAGCCTCCACATCCACGCTCCATTTCATGGCCGCATCCGAAACCGCCGCCGTATCCGCCACCGTGACAACCTTGTGGATAGCATCCAAACATAAAAATCCCTCCTTCCGCTTCTGACTTATCCTATGCAGCAGAAAGAGGGATGGGAGGGACATTCGCACAAAACAAATGGCAGTTGACCATTTTTCCAGCTATTCCTTCTATAATATATTCAGTTGTAGTGAAAAAAAGACGGCTTTCATCAGCGTGTTGATTAGTGGGAAACTTCTATTTGATTGAAAACCAATTGTATGGAGGGAATACGTCCAAATTTGAATTGAGCTTGAGGGCGACACGAAGTTCGTTAACAACTGTTGCTACAAGACCCAGCAATCCTAACACAGCAATATACTTTGCTCCTATTGCTACGCTATCGTCCTCAGCAAACATTGCTGAATTCAGATCAATCGCGCCTCGGCGTGATTGCGTCCAGATTTTTTCAAGCATGGGGCCAACAGGATGTTGGTTATGCAGTCGTTGCGAATCGAACAGCGAAGGGTTCGATTTGCCGTATTTCTGTGCCTTTTGCAGAAATTAAGGCACTTTCCAGGGCGTCGCGAACTTAGACTGCCTTCCCTTCGTGAATCAAGCAGGGAGTTTGAACTCCCTCTGATTTTAAATGCATTTTGGCATTCATCCCGCCACTTATGGACGTGGAGGACTTCTGCAGAATCAAGTTAAACTTTCCCTTTGGATTTAAAAATAATCGCTGCAATAAAACCGAATAAAATAGCGGCACTAATACCAGAACTTGTCACTTCAAACATACCAGTAAGCACACCGATAAACCCGTGTTTTTCGGCCTCCGCCATCGCCCCGTGCGTCAGCGAATTACCGAAAGATGTAATCGGAACTGTTGCCCCCGCGCCTGCGAAATCAATGAGCGGCTCGTATAAACCTAACCCATCAAGGATCGAACCGGCAACGACCAATGTACAAAGGGTATGAGCCGGGGTCAGTTTTGCAACGTCAAATAACAACTGACCGATTACACAGATAAGCCCTCCGACGATAAATGCTGTTACGAACATTGACACCATTTCAACCACTCATTTCATCGTTAGTTCGATCGCGTGCGCGATGCACGGAATCGTCTCTTTTTGCTGATAGGACAAGGGAGACAAAAGGGCACCTGTCGCGATGAGAAGAACCCGTTTATATTCGCCCTCCATCATTTTCGAATAAATATCTGTAAAATAAACAGTGGAAGAACACCCCGCGCCACTTGCACCTGCTTGGAAATTGGAGTCATTTCCATAAAACTCCACACCTGCATCCCGAAAATTTGTCGTCGTATCCATTCCTGCTTTTTCCACAAGTGTTTTATACAATTCAAAACCTGTTTTTGCGAGGTCGCCTGTCATGATGACATCATAATCAGTTATCTTTGTTCCATGTCCATCCAAATGACGTTGTAAGGTGTCTGCGGCCGCAGGTGCCATCGCCGCACCCATATTGAGTGGTTCTGTCATCCCTAGATCGACGACACGCCCTATCGTCGCCTTCGTAATAGCAGGATTACCCGCCTTATTCGGTGTGACGGCCGCAACCCCAGCTGCGGTCACTGTCCATTGCGCCGTATCCGGTTTTTGCGAACCGTATTCTACGGGATATCGGAATTGGCGCTCAATCGAATTATGTTGGCTGCTCGCACCTGCGAGTGTACATTGAGACATACCCGCCTCTGTCAAAAGAGCCGCCATAATAAGGGAAGAAACAGAAGTTGCGCATGCTGCGAATAGGCCAAGATAAGGGATTTCCAAATTGGCCGCTGTAAAATTAGAAGGGGTCATCTGATTCACCAAATCACCAAGCAGCAGGAAATCCACATCCCCCGGTTTCGAATCCACTTTACTTAACGCAATCATACACGCATCTTCTACTAATTTCGCATGCCCTTTTTCATTGGTTAGCAGTCCGGATCGCTCATCATCGTAGACCTTATCAAATAATGGTGCAAATGGGCTTTGTTGCTCCAACGGTCCAGCTGTCACGCCTGTCGCTGCAATTGAAGGTCGGGAAGCAAATGTTAAAAGACCTTTTTTCACCATGACACAACACCAAACTTAACGAGAATCGTTTTAACGAGCGCAACGAGAAAAGCGGAAAAAACGCCAAATAAAATAACGGAACCTGCAAGCTTGAACATATTCCCGCCGACACCGAGCACGTACCCTTCACTTTTATGCTCAATGGCCGCTGACACAACCGCATTGCTAAAACCTGTTATCGGCACCGCAGCACCCGCTCCTCCAAATTGGGCAATTTTTTTATATTGTCCGAAGCCTGTAAGGAGCATCGCAATAAAAATCATCGTCGCGACAGTCGGATTACTTGACGTCCGTTCTGTAAAATCGAAAAATGTCGTATAGAAGAGTGAGATTCCTTGGCCGATCAGGCATATCGTTCCACCTGTCACAAAAGCAGTGAACATATTCCGTGCAATTTGAGGTTTCGGGGAGATTTTTTTCTCTAACGTTGCATACTTTTTTTCATCCATTATGTCTGTTCCTCCGAAAGTGATTTTATTTTTTTGATTTCTTTCTTTAGTTGTTGCTGATCTTTTATTTTTGTCATTTTCTTTGTTTCTATGACAACTTTATTGTCAGCTGATACTAAAACCTCAACCTCGGGATACGCTTTTTCCAATTTCTCTTTTAAATCCTTTTCAATTTTTGTTTTGCGGAAACGCTCAAAGGTGCCGACCGTTACCCCTGCCAAAAGCTCATCATCATGAA
This sequence comes from uncultured Sporosarcina sp., assembly GCA_948469885.1. Taxonomy (GTDB): domain Bacteria; phylum Bacillota; class Bacilli; order Bacillales_A; family Planococcaceae; genus Sporosarcina. The sequence goes on from CAOKMT010000046.1 coordinate 14,475, forward strand.
GAACAACAACAGCTTTTCGGAGACGATCGTCATTTTCAAACACTTGTTTAGCTTCTTCAATATCCTCGTCCGTATCATTGTAAATTTGAATCGAGTCTTCGTTCATTGTGCCACACGCTGCAAGCATTAAAATGATGGACATCATCATCAATCCAACTTTTCTAATAATCGTCCCCTCCATTTTCTTCTCAGTATGGCAATTAATTTTCAACTTTATTCACTTTTGTGCGTCCGCCCTGACCAAATTGCGCATGACGCATAAAGTATAGAGAATTGAGATAAGGAGGTGGAATGAATGGGATGTAGAGATTGTGGTAGCAACGAAAATATCCACCATCACGAAGGTTGCTTGTGCGAAGTGCTTCGCTTCATCAAGCGCGTTCAAGATATCGGATCCGACGATGACTGTATCGAATGCAGTACAGATTGCTTTATGGCGCCACTTGGTAGTCTCGTTGCTCCTTCACGGAATCCGGTGAATACGAGAGTGTTCATGTTATTAACTGAAGATGGTTCTCCAGTAAAAGGTTTTTTCAAACCTGAAAGTAGATTTAGACGTCGGCCACAACCAGGACCAGGGCCAGATGGGCCGCATCGTCCTTCACGACATAATTGCTTTTCGGTGTTCTTCAGAGTTCAAAATGTTTCTAAAGATTGCTGTGCGACAATCCAAGTATTAGAACCACAGTACCGTAATGGAAATCCAGTAGACTTATTCGACAGTTGCGGTAATCTTAATTATGACAAATTATGTGAAGTGGAACGTTTCGGTCCAACAGATTCATGTATAACGGTCGATTTAAAATGTTTCTGCGGAATCCAATGTATCGATGACGTTTATATCGATTTTTGTGAAGACTGAAGATTCCCCCTGCAATGCCCAAACCGTTCGGACGACTGCCCGTCGTTCGAACGGTCTTTTATTTATAGTTTCTACTATTACGCCAAGTACATACAGAAATGAAAAAAACAGGACGAAAATCTCGTCCTGTCCTTCATTACTTATTCGTTTATTCTTCCGCAAAAGGTTTACCACGCCAAAAAATTTCTTTAATCTGATGCATCTCGACGGCGACGGTCCCTTCTTCTTCAAGTTCTATATATAACGTATTGCCGTCTACCTTGCCAATGGTCCCTTTGTGCGCTTCCTCGCTAGTTCGAAATTCAAGCGGACGATAGACTTCCTTTTGAAATGGGCCTTCCAAATACGCAATCCTTCTCGCAACAGACGGATCCACTTGCACATCTGAATCTATTTGTTGCTGCTCCATTTCCATTACATCATCCGGAATGCCAAGCTCTTCGGGATTCTCCATGTTCGGCACAAATACTGATGTGCTTTCTTCATCCATCACCTCTACACGAATAAACACCGGCGGCCCTTGAACGAATAATAACGGTTGATTTTGTGAAATGGGGAGCACATCCTTTTTTATTTACTATATGCGCTTTTGGAATTCGATGTGCCCGAAGCGATGAAAGTTAAAGATCACTTATAAATGTTGTCGCCAAGCCTAAATAAATTAACGTACTGATCAAGTCATTCAATGTGGTAATAAATGGACCCGATGCGACAGCTGGGTCGATTTTCATTTTGTGCATGAATAATGGAATGAATGACCCTGAAATCGTTGCAACAAAAATCGAAACGAGAATCGCCGCGCCAACAAGCAAGCCGAGGAAAAACTCTTGTTTCCAAACGTAAATGAGACCGACAACGAAAACTGCACAAATCAAACCTGTCGTTAGCCCAGTGCCCGCTTCTCGAAGGAGCAACTTGAATTTACTTTCATCTTCAATATCTCTTGTAGCAATCCCACGCACCGCAACAGCTAACGCTTGCGTACCACTATTTCCAGCTGTTCCTGCTATGAGCGGGATAAATGCCGCCAACAATGCCACTTTCTCGATTGTCGCTTCAAACACGCCGATTAAATTCGCTGTCAACATGCCAAGCACCAAAAGAATAAGCAACCACGGAAGCCTTTTTTTCGCGGCCGAAAAAGAGTTTTTATCGAATGTATTCATATCCGCAACTGCTGCAAGTTTCGAGTAATCATCAGATGCTTCTTCTTCGAGTACGTCAATAATATCATCGACTGTTATAATTCCGAGCATATGTTGTTGGAAATCAATAACAGGTACTGCTAAAAAGTTATAATCTTTAATCATACGAGCGACGTCTTCTTGGTTTTCGCTCACTGGAACACTAACGACTCGTTCATTCATAATTGTATGGATTAGCGTATCTTCCTCCGCAATAATCAAATCACGTAAGGAAACAACGCCTTGCAATCGTTCGTCGTCATCTACAACGAATATATAGTAGATCGTTTCAGCGTCTGGAGCCGCATTGCGTAAAATGGTCATCGCTGAGCGGACCGTTGAATTTTGCGGACTAGCGACTTTTTCAGTCGTCCGGAGTGAACCGGCGGTAAATGCCGCATAATGACGAAGA
>CAOKMT010000047.1 GCA_948469885.1 uncultured Sporosarcina sp.
CAATACGATGCTTAAAGGATTTGCAACCGATGTACAAGGATTTGCATCCTCTTATTCATTGACAGGAGATATTTTAATCGTTGGGAAAAACAAGGTTGAAATGAGGCGCGCTTTCGAAGAAGTCAAGCGACTCGGAGGTGGCATGGTGCTTACCGAAAACGGAGAGACGATTGCTGAAATTCCGTTGCCGATTGGAGGCGGTTTATCCGCTGAACCGATGGAAATATTGATAGGGCAAGAGGCGGCTTTGAAGGAGGCGCTACAAGCACGTGGTTACCACCATGAGGATGCCGTCTATACATTTTTGTTCTTACAGTCGACACATTTGCCGTATATCCGCATTACCCAAGCTGGGATTTACGACGTGATGAAAAGAGAAGTCCTTATTCCGAAAACGGAGAGAAGATAGGAGAAAAAGATGAAAAGAAAAATACAAATTGCATTGTATGGAATGCTTACACTGCTTCTGCTCGTAGCTTGTTCAAAAGATGGAGAGTCAGAATCGATTGAAACATCGGGACCAGAAGAAATTGAACTGCCAGAGGAAGAAGTTGTCACATATACAGCACCATTTACGGGTGTCGAATCCGAAGAAGAACAGACAATGCGTCCTGTTCTCGCGACGATTAACAATCATCCACTTGCAAGGCCACAATCTGGCATTAGTGACGCCGATATCGTCTATGAATTGCTGGCGGAAGGCAATATGACGAGATTGCTCGCTTTATTCCAAACGGAGTTGCCAGAGGAAATTGGTCCGATCCGTAGCGCAAGAGATTATTTTTTAACGATTGCGAAAGGGCTGGATGCGTTCTATGTAGCACATGGGTATAGTCCGGATGCTTTGTCTTTATTACAAGCGGGCTATGTCGACCATGTCAATGGAATGCAACATGACGGGACATTGTTTCAACGTTCTGCTGAACGAAGAGCTCCACATAATTCCTATATTTCGAATGAAAACATTTTACTAGCGGAAGAAAATGAGCATGTCGCGATGGAAATTGAGAAAACGCCATCCCTTTCATTCCATGAATCGCTTGAAGATGCTAAACTAGAGACAAGTGTAGATTCGTTCGTCGTCCAAAATGGGACGCATGCGGATTTTATAAGTACGTATGCGTATGATGAAGGGACTGGAACCTATACACGTACAGTGAACGGCACATTGACAGTTGATAAAGCGAATGATCAACAAGTGGAACTTACAAACGTATTAGTATTTGAAACGGCGCATCAGACAATCGACGCCGAGGGAAGACAAGCGATCGATCTTGAATCAGGTGGACAAGCATTGTTGTTTCAGGCGGGTGGTGTCCAAGAAATAGAGTGGAAAAATATGGACGGTATTCTCGTGCCGGTTGAAAATGGCGTGCCGGTGAAACTTGTTCCCGGTAAGACATGGATCCATATCGTTCCGACGAGCCGGGGTCTTGAATCGGTCGTATCCTACACTCCTTTAGGAAATTAGAAGAGAGAGGGAACAGTATGCAGCTAGATAAAATTCGCGGCGAGCGAACAGATCAGTTATTTAAAGCGATACTAGAATTAAAAACAGTCGATGAATGCTATGCGTTTTTTGACGACCTTTGTACAATTAGTGAAGTACAGTCATTCGCTCAACGGCTGGATGTTGCGCAAATGCTGAAAGCGAAAAAAACGTACGATGCCATTCAACATGAAACTGGCGCAAGCACAGCGACGATTTCACGAATCCGTCGTTGTGTTGACTACGGTTCAGGCGGGTATAACCAAATTCTTGATCGGCTCTATCCGGACGGAACGGAATCGACTGAACCGGAACAAGGCAAGTGAGGCACATTCATACAAAACAGCCGGACGAGGCAAGAACTCGTCTGGTTTTTTTGTTATAATGAAGGAACGAACAAAAATACAATTAGGTGGTTGACAATGGACTTAACTACATGGCGGCATGCCTTTAAATTAGATCCCGCGAAAACAATTTCGGACGAGCATTTGGGACAGCTCGCTGAATCGGGTACGGACGCGATTATTGTGGGAGGGACGGATGGGGTCACACTTGACAATGTACTTGATTTACTTGTCAGAGTTCGACGTTATTCCGTGCCGCTCGCATTGGAAGCATCGACAGTCGAATCGATTACACCAGGGTTCGATTATTATTTTATCCCCACTGTGTTGAATTCAACGAAAGCGGAGTGGATCAATGGACTACACCACGGGGCGCTCCGGGAGTATGGACATATGATGAATTGGGAAGAAATTATTCCGGAAGGCTACTGTATTTTGAATCCGGACTGCAAAGCGGCAAAACTGACCGAGATTACGGAAATACCGGACGTGGAAGATGTAATTGCTTATGCACGAATGGCGGAACATCTTTTCAGATTACCCGTCTTTTATATGGAGTATAGTGGCACGTATGGAGATCCTGAAGTTGTTCGGGCCGCAGCGGATATATTGGAAGAAACCCGCTTGTTTTACGGCGGAGGGATTCGCTCTGCAAAAGATGCTGAAACGATGGCACAAATTGCAGATACGGTCATTGTCGGTAACGTTATTTACGACGATTTGAAAACGGCACTGTCGACAGTAAGAGTCGTCAAAAGTGTTAGCCGTTAAAAGAAGTTTAAGACTTGGCAGTTGGCTAGCAATAATTGTACAATGGAAGAACAAATGTTCCGGAAGGGCGATATAATGAAATCAATTGCAGAAAATTTATTGACTGGCATGAATCCCGAGCAAGCGCGGGCAGTCAAAAAGACGGAAGGTCCGCTCCTTATCATGGCTGGAGCAGGATCTGGGAAGACGCGTGTGCTCACCCACAGAATGGCTTACCTTGTCGTCGAGAAAAATGTCTATCCATCGAAGATTTTAGCGATTACATTTACGAATAAAGCGGCCCGTGAAATGAGGGAACGTATCGACGGATTGCTGGGCTCAGGAACAAGTGAACGGATGTGGGTTTCAACGTTCCACTCGATGTGCGTTCGGATTTTACGCCGGAATATCGATCAGATCGGCATGTCCCGCTCTTTTTCTATTCTAGACTCGGCAGATCAATTGACAGTGGTCAAAAACGTATTGAAAGAGTTGAATCTTGATCCGAAACAATACGATCCACGGACGATGCTTGGTGCGATTAGCTCTGCAAAAAATGAATGCATTGATGCAAAAGAGTACCGAGAGCAAATGAACGCGTTCAACCCCTATGAGAAAAAGATTGCGGACGTCTATGACGGCTATGAGAAGCGCTTGCGCCAAAATCAGTCATTGGACTTCGACGATCTTATCATGATGACGCTCGTATTATTTGAGCGGGTTCCGGAAGTGCTTGAATTTTATCAAAACAAATTCCAGTACATTCATGTCGATGAGTACCAGGACACGAACAATGCACAGTACCGTCTCGTCAAGATGTTGGCGGACAAGTTCCGTAATATTTGTGTCGTCGGTGACTCCGACCAGTCGATTTACAGATGGCGCGGGGCGGATATCGGCAATATTTTGTCGTTTGAAAAAGATTATGATGATGCGACGGTCATCATGCTTGAACAAAATTATCGTTCAACGAAACGTATTTTACAGGCGGCGAATGATGTCATCACGAATAACCGTAGCCGGTACGATAAAGAGCTCCGAACGGACAATGCCGAAGGAGACGCGATTTATATTTATAAAGCAGGCGATGAAAAGGACGAGTCACAATTCGTCGTCGGGAAAATTCTTGAATTGCAAAAAGAAGAAAACTTGAAACTCGATCAGTTCGCTATTTTATATCGGACGAACGCTCAATCGCGTGTGATCGAGGAGTTTTTAGTGAAATCGAATCTCGATTATACGATTGTCGGTGGCACGAAGTTCTATGAGCGGAAAGAAATTAAAGATTTACTCGCCTATTTGCGCCTCATCTCAAACAATGACGATGACCTTGCATTGGCGCGTATTATTAACGAACCGAAACGCGGTATTGGGGCAACGTCATTCGAACGGATGGCCCGCTTTGCGCTTGAACAGGATCGTTCGATTTTCGATGCCCTCCAAGAAGTGGATTTCATTGGATTGAGTGGTCGTGCGGCGAATGAAACAGCGAAGTTCCGAGAAATGATTGAAGCCTTTACAAAAATGCAGGAATATTTGTCCGTCTCGGAACTTGTTGAAGAAGTGCTTGAAAAGTCGGGGTATCGCGACATGCTCAAACGGGAGAAGACGATCGAAGCGGAAAGCCGCCTCGAAAACATCGAGGAATTCCTGTCGGTGACCAATACTTTTGAAGAGCATTCTGATGATAAGTCCTTGCTCGCCTTTTTGACGGATTTAGCTTTGATTGCAGATATTGATTCGCTCGACAAAGATGAAAACAAAGTGGAAGAAAAAATTGTGCTAATGACGATGCACGCCGCAAAAGGGTTGGAGTTTCCTGTCGTGTTCATCATCGGAATGGAAGAGAATGTGTTCCCACACGCCCGCTCGATGAATGATGATGAGGAAATGGAAGAGGAAAGGCGTCTCGCTTATGTGGGGATTACCCGCGCCGAACAGAAATTGTATTTGACATCTGCTTCATTCCGGACGCTTTTCGGCCGTTCGAGCTTTAATAGTCCATCCAGATTCATCGCGGAAATCTCAGAAGATATTACCGAAGAAGTGTCTAAGAGCGGCGGTTTTACAATGGGAAGTCAACGTGGAAGACGAAATGTTGCACCTGTTACACGTCAGCCGGTCATTAAACCTGTATACAAGACGAGCGGTGGAGAGAAGATAGGATGGGGCGTTGGCGATAAAGCTGTCCATAAAAAATGGGGGACAGGCATGGTTGTAAGTGTGAAAGGAAACGGTGAAGAGACCGAACTCGACATTGCATTTCCAGATCCGGTCGGCATTAAAAGGTTACTGGCAAAATTTGCCCCGATTGAAAAGGCTTGATGAGTGAAGGAGGAACGACAAAATAATGGATAAAATCGAACTCGAAAAGCGAGTGGAAGAGCTGAACAACCTCCTCCATACTTACGGTCACGCATATTATGTATTGGATAAGCCAATCGTTACCGATGCTGTTTACGATGCGTACTTACAAGAGCTGATCGGCATTGAACAAGAATTTCCGGATTTGATTTTTCCGGATTCGCCTACGCAACGCGTCGGAGGAGAAATCCTTTCGGGGTTTGGGAAAGTGGAGCATGTGTATCCGATGCTGAGCTTGTCGAACGCGTTCAACGAAGCAGACTTACGGGATTTTGACCGACGTGTTCGAGAGGCGACAGGACAAAATGTATCTTATATATGTGAATTGAAAATCGATGGTCTGGCCATATCCCTTCGATATGTCGACGGGCAATTTGTACAAGGCGCGACGCGAGGTGATGGGACAATCGGAGAGGATATTACGGCCAACTTGAGAACGATCCACTCGATTCCGTTACGGTTGAAAGAACCCGTCTCCATTGAAGTGCGCGGTGAAGCGTACATGCCAAAAAGGTCGTTTGTCAGATTGAACGAAACACGTGACGAAGCTGGTGAAGAACCGTTCGCGAATCCGCGAAATGCAGCAGCTGGTTCGCTACGTCAACTTGACCCGAAAATTGCGGCCAGCCGCCATTTAGCTGTTTTTATATATGGTATCGGCGGGGATGGCAGTGAATATGGACCAGATCGTCATTCAGATGCACTCGATTATGTCGATGCGCTTGGATTTGAGACAAATAAAGAAAGAAAGCGTTGCAAGACAATTGATGAAGTCATTGAATATGTTAATAAATGGACCGAAAAAAGGTCAAGCCTCGATTATGAAATAGACGGCATCGTCATTAAAGTCGATCTTTTCGAAGACCAAGAACAGCTTGGCTTTACGGCCAGAAGTCCGCGATGGGCAACGGCATTCAAATTTCCGGCTGAAGAAGTGATGACGAAGTTGATTGATGTCGAATTGAGTGTCGGCCGGACAGGTGTTGTCACGCCGACAGCTATTTTAGAACCGGTTCTTGTGGATGGAACGACTGTTGGTAGAGCTTCCCTTCATAACGAGGATTTGATCCGAGAGAAAGATATTCGCGTTGGGGATACGGTCATCATCCGGAAAGCGGGAGACATCATACCTGAAGTCGTTGCACCGATCCTCGAAAATCGGACAGGTGAGGAAGTGCCGTTCCACATGCCGACACATTGTCCAGAATGTGATTCAGAGCTAATCCGGCTGGAGGAAGAAGTGGCGCTACGCTGTGTCAATCCGAAATGTCCAGCCCAAATGAAAGAAGCAATTATTCATTTCGTATCCCGAAATGCGATGAACATCGAAGGGATCGGGGAACGTGTCGTCGAGCAACTGTACCGTGAAAGCCTCGTCCAGGATGTATCCGATTTGTATACATTAACAAGGGAGCAACTGATCGAACTTGAACGCATGGGCGAAAAATCGGTCGCCAATTTACTCGGCGCAATCGAAGCGTCAAAAGAAAATTCGCTCGAAAAAGTTTTGTTCGGGCTTGGTATTCGCCACGTCGGTGTCAAAGCGGCTAGCATTTTGGCAGAGGAATTCGGTACCCTTCAATCATTGATGCAAGCGACGCCAGAACAATTGACGGCAATCCATGAAATCGGCGACAAAGTAGCGGAGTCCATTACAACATACTTCAGCAACGATGATGTCCTTGAAGTGCTTCGCAAGCTTGAAGCTTATGGACTCAATTTAACCTATAAAGGTCTAGCGCGTCAGGATATACCAACAGAAGGTCTGTTCGCTGGGAAAACAATTGTCCTGACTGGCAAGCTGTTTGAAATGACCCGCGGTGAAGCGAAAAAAGAAATCGAAGCACGCGGCGGGAAAGTGACTGGAAGTGTCAGTAAAAATACTGATCTCGTCGTTGCGGGAGAAGAGGCAGGCTCAAAGCTAGCTCGAGCTGAAGAACTTAATATAACCGTTTGGGACGAAGCAGAACTTTTGGAAGCACTTAGTGAAAAGGGGTCTTCATTATGAAAAAACTACTATTCATTCCGACCCTTGTCTTGATGTTAATGATTGCGGGCTGTCTTCCGAATATCGATGGAAAGGATGACAAAGTTGTCCAAGATGACGAGGAAAGTATGGAAGAGACGGTCATTATTCCAGACGCCCAATTGAAAGACGAGTATTACCGGACATTATTGCCGTTCAAGCAAAGCGCAAGTCGCGGTTTAATTATGAGCAATATCCGAACGAAGTATGATATCGAAGAAGCGGAAGAAGGGCTATTACGTCTTTCTACACAGCATTTTGATCCGAAAGATCATTTTTTTCAGGAAGGTCAATATATTGACACCGATACGGCAAGGTCTTGGTTAGGTAGAAAATCAGAAGAGAATCCTGATGGCTTGAATCCTGAAGCACCCGAAAATATGTCGGATGAAGACATCGCGGAAAAAGCGCCCATCTATTTGGCCCATATCGTCGAACAAAACTTTCTCGTCATGACCGATGAGAAAAAAGTGAGGCTTGACGGAATATCTGTCGGACTTGCGCTCAACTCGGTTTACTACCCAAGAAATGGGAAAGACACTAAAATTTCAAGCGAAGAGTTAGAAAAACAAGGGATTAAGATGGCGGAAGAAATCGTTAAACGTCTTCGAGCGATGGAAGGGCTAGAAGATATTCCAATCGTCGTGGGGCTTTTCAAGCAGGAGAGTCGAGATTCGATTGTACCGGGAACCTACTTTGCAACTGTGTTTGCGGAGAGAGGAAAGGAACCATCTGGATGGAAAAAAGTCGATGAAAAATACGTCTTATTCCCATCGTCCGCCAATGATGAGAAGTATCGGGATACAAACACAGATTTTCGTAATTTCAAGCAAGCGATTGATGATTACTTCCCAAGTTTTGTCAATGTGATTGGTCGAGGTTTGTATCAAAAAGGGAAGCTTAGTTCACTCGAAATCGAAATCCCGATCCAATTTTTTGGCACGAGCGAGATTATCGGATTTGTCCAATATTTGACAGGTCTACTGCCGGAATACTTACCGAATGTGAATATTGCCGTTAGCGTGACGTCTGTTAATGGGCCGGAAGCGCTTATTGTAAAAGAAGTCGGGGAAGAAGAACCGTTTGTCCATATATATAATTACTGAGCCAGTGTAACTTTCCAACATATTTCATTGGTGGTATACTGGGACAATAAGGTATGACGATGAGGAGGAGAAATAATGTCGACATTGACAACAGAAGAAATCAAGGCTGCCGCATTGCGTGCGATGCTTTCGGTTACGGAAGAAGAAGCGCAAGTATATGTGGAGAAACTTGAAGTATTCGATGAATATGTAAACAAATTGAACGAGCTCGATACGGAAAACGTTGAACCGATGACGCATGCATTGCAACAAGAAAATGTTATGCGGGAAGATGTGGTGACGGACGTACTCGATCGCGAAGTGATGCTGGAAAACGTAAAAGAATCGAAGGACGGACAAATTAAAGTACCGACAATCCTTTGATGATTGACTAGATATAAGGAGGAAAAATGATGACGTTATTCTCAAAAACGGCAGCAGAACTTCAGTCGCTGTTACATAATAAAGAAGTCTCGGTTAAAGACTTGACGGAAGAATCATTCGCCCGGATTGCCAAAACGGACGACGATGTGCAAGCCTTTTTAGCGCTGGATGAAAAACAAGCACTTCAAAGAGCGGAACAATTGGACAAGGAGCCGATGGACGGACGAGGACCTTTGTTTGGGCTTCCGATCGGAATCAAAGACAATATCGTAACGAAAGGGCTCGAGACGACAGCGGCAAGCCGCATGCTTGAAAATTTCGTCCCTGTATTCGATGCGACAGTCGTCGAAAAAATCAATAATGCCGGCATGGTATCTGTTGGTAAACTCAACTTGGATGAGTTTGCGATGGGCTCAACGACAGAATCATCTGCTTTCCGTACGACACGCAACCCGTGGAATCTTGATCATGTCCCAGGTGGTTCTTCAGGTGGTTCAGCAGCAGCGGTTGCCGCTGGAGAAGTACCTTTTGCGCTTGGAACAGATACAGGCGGTTCCATCCGTCAGCCAGCAGCGTTTTGTGGTGTAGTAGGGATGAAGCCGACATACGGACGCGTATCTCGTCTTGGTGTCATTCCGATGGCCGCTTCACTTGACCAAGTCGGCCCGATTACACGTAACGTAACAGATAATGCGCTTTTATTAAGTGCAATTGCGGGCGTTGATCCGAAAGACTCCTCATCATCAGCTAAAGAAGTGCTTGATTATCAAAAGCATCTAACAGGCGATATTAAAGGGATGAAAATCGGCGTTCCGAAAGAGTATTTAGGCGAAGGTGTCGCAGAAGAAACTAAAAATGCAGTACAAGAAGCGCTTAAAGTGCTTGAATCACTCGGCGCCGAAGTAGAAGAAGTGTCCCTACCACATGCGACGTATGCATTGCCGACGTATTACTTCATCTGTGCCTCAGAAGCATCTTCGGGTCTTGCCCGGTATGATGGTATCCGTTATGGGCACCGCACCGAGCATGCCCAAAACTTGGATGAACTGTACAGAAAGTCCCGTGCTGAAGGGTTCGGGGAAGAAGTGAAGAAACGTATTTTGCTCGGAACCTATACATTGAGTGCCGCGCATTACGAATCGGTTTATAAAAAAGCACAAAAAGTCCGTCGATTGGTCGCGCAAGATTTTGCGAATGTGTTTGCGAAATATGATGTAATCATCGGGCCAACCGCACCGACAACTGCTTATAAAATTGGCGACACGTCAATCGATATCGCGACGAAAAACGCAAGCGATTTACTAACAACTTCGGTCAACCTTGCAGGTGTGCCGGCCATTTCTGTTCCTTGCGGTTTCTCAAATGGTCTTCCGCTCGGTCTACAAGTGATTGGTAACCATTTTGACGAAGCGACAGTTTATAAAGTGGCGCATGCGTACGAACAAGCGACCGAATTCCATACACGTACTCCAGCCATATGGGAGGGAAAGTAAGCCATGAATTTTGAAACAGTCATTGGACTTGAAGTCCACGTAGAACTTAAAACAAACACGAAAATCTTTTCATCAGCCCCGGCGCATTTTGGCGCGGAGCCGAACGCGAATATCCATATAACCGATCTCGCCTACCCTGGCGTTATGCCGGTGCTGAATAAAAGCGTCGTCGATTTCGGGATGAAAGCAGCGATGGCATTGAACTGTGACATTGCTGATATCATGCATTTTGATCGGAAACATTATACGTATCCGGATAACCCGAAAGCTTATCAAATTTCACAAGAAGATCGACCAATCGGAACAAAAGGTTGGGTTGAAATTGAAGTCGACGGGAAAAAGAAGAAAATCAGATTGAACCGGATTCACTTGGAAGAAGATGCTGGGAAATTGACGCATACGGAAAACGGCTATTCGCTCGTCGACTTGAACCGCCAAGGAACACCGCTTATCGAAATCGTATCCGAGGCGGATATCCGTTCACCTGAAGAAGCGTACGCTTTCCTTGAAAAACTAAAAGCGATCGTGGAATATACAGGTGTGTCTGATTGTCGAATGGAAGAAGGATCGCTGCGTTGTGATGCGAACGTTTCCTTGCGCCCGTTCGGACAAGAAGAATTCGGAACGAAGACAGAACTGAAAAACTTGAACTCTTTCAACTTTGTTCGCAGAGGGCTGATCTATGAAGTTGAACGTCAAGAGAAAGTACTTCTGTCCGGGGGTGTCATCGAACAAGAAACACGCCGTTACGATGAAGCGACTGGCAAAACAGTTTTGATGAGAGTGAAAGGGGAAGCGGATGATTACCGTTTCATTAACGACCCGGATCTTCCTGAAATCCATATCGATGAAGATTGGAAATCACGGATCCGTGCCGAAATTCCTGAGCTTCCGGATGCACGTAAAGAGCGTTATATGAATGACCTCGATTTGCCTGCATACGATGCGATGGTGTTGACATTGACGAAAGAGATGTCCGATTTCTTCGATGCAACGGTTGAAGCAGGAGCAGACGCAAAACTTGCTTCCAACTGGCTGATGGGCGAAGTATCCGCCTATATGAATGCAGAGCAAAAAGAATTATCAGAAACAGCGCTCACACCGGAAGGACTCGCAAGCATGGTCAAGCTTCTTAAAGATGGCACGATTTCTTCCAAAATCGCGAAGAAAGTGTTCAAAGAGCTGATCGAAAAGGGCGGAAATGCAGCTGAAATCGTGAAAGCGAAAGGACTTGTCCAAATTTCCGATGATGCGACATTACGCAAAATGGTAACGGAAACGCTCGATGCGAATCCGCAATCGATTGCAGATTATAAAGACGGTAAAGGAAGAGCACTTGGTTTCCTCGTCGGTCAAATTATGAAAGCGTCAAAAGGACAAGCAAACCCACAGCTTGTCAATAAAATCCTTCTTGAAGAAGTGGAGAAACGTTAACGATTTTGAAGCGTCCTATGTACGACTACCCAAGTTGGTACATAGGACGCTTTTTGAATGGGTATAAATAAGGGGAGAAGCAAGGAATCAGTCGCATTCTCCCGAAGTCGGACGCATTGTGCATGAAATTGAATGTATATCCTCCAAAGTCGGTCAAAGTTTTGTCGAATCTGATCGGTATTGGGCGACTCTAGGAACGAAGCATTTGCTCCCACCTGTTGAAAAACGTACAATTGAGAGAAAGGAGTGGTTGTAAGCATGAAAACTGAAATAGCATATTTCGACGAGGCAATTTCACTCAGCACGTATATGGACAAGATGGAAGTGCTTAAAGAGAACAGTTTTCGTATTTATGAGCAGTTCAAATGTCCGGAAGACGATGAATTCATAGATGTATTGAAAGAAAAGAAGTCGCGTATTCTGGTCATCACGGAAGATTGGTGTGGTGATGCAATGTTGAACAATCCAATCTTGCGGAAAATTGCGGAAGCCGCGGATCTTGATGTACGAGCGGTGTATCGCGACGAGGATACTCATTTGATCGATCGTCATTTGACGAATGGGGGAAGATCCATTCCGATTTATTTACTTTTCGATGAGCAAGGAAACGTCATCGCAAAATGGGGGCCACGTGCTACATCGCTTCAACAGTATGTTACAGCCCTTCAGGAAACATTGCCGCCCAAGGAAGCTGCAGACTATGAGCAAAAGAGACAGGCGTTGCTGGACCGGTTGACTACGGAGTATACAGCAAAACCCGAGCATTGGCTTGCGGTATATGAAGATATTCGGCAAACATTTTTACCGGTCATCCAAAAGGCATCATAATGCGTCAAGAAGAATAAATTAGTAGTATAGAAAACGAACTGAAGAATCGTGGATTGTCCAGCAAGCCCAACACAATTTTAAATGTTGGCGCGTCAGTGAAGGGTCAATCAGGAGATACAGATTCAAAGCGAAGAGAGAAAGGAAATCTTAGGATGAAACGTGCCCGTATCATTTACAATCCAACAGCCGGAAGGGAAGCGTTCCAACGGCATATCGGGGAAGCGTTGGAAAAGCTTGAAATTGCCGGCTATGAAACATCTTGTCATGCAACGACAGGTGAAGGAGATGCGACGGAAGCGGCGAAGCAAGCTGTCGAACGTGGTTTCGATGTCATCATTGCGGCTGGAGGAGATGGAACACTGAATGAAGTGGTGGCGGGAATTAGTCCATTTGATAAGCGCCCTAAAATCGGTCTCATTCCGATGGGGACAACGAATGATTTTGCCCGTGCGTTAAAAATACCGCGTGATGTTGATGAAGCCCTTAATATTATCGTCCGCGGTGAAACGATTCCAGTTGACGTCGGTTTGATGAACGATCGTCATTTCATTAATATCGCGGGTGGCGGCAGAGTGACAGAATTGACATACGATGTTCCGAGCAAGTTGAAGACCATGCTAGGTCAGCTCGCCTATTATTTAAAAGGAATTGAAATGTTACCATCCATTAATTCTTCCCATGTGAAAATTGAGTATGACGGCGAAGTGTTTGATGACGAGGCGATGTTGTTTTTAATCGGACTTACGAATTCTGTCGGCGGTTTTGAAAAACTCGCGCCCGAATCGAGTTTGAATGACGGGAAATTTACATTGCTCATTTTAAAGAAATGTAATATTGCGGAGTTCATCCGCATTGTGACGCTTGCATTGCGCGGGGAGCATCTCGACGATCCGCTTGTCATTTCAAGCAAAGCGGAAAAAATTATAGTGACATCCAAGGAAAAAGTGTTACTAAACTTAGATGGCGAATACGGCGGTGTCTTGCCTGCCACGTTCCAAAACTTATACCGTCATATTGAAATGTTTGCACCGTTAGACCAATTACGAGAGCAAGATCTTATTGAATGAAAAAACTGTATGGATATCATAGCTGATATCGCATACAGTTTTTTTCTGCTATCATCGGTTTAGTTTAGATAAGCAATTGGATGGCTTGATCTTGATTTTCCGCAAGTTCAGGAAGCTCATCCACGGGGACGAATTGATGGCATAATGTGAGGCCAGCATCTTTTCCTTTTCCTTCTACTTGGTATTCCCATGCATCCCGATCTTCTCCAATATAGGCAAGATGAAATACCGTTCGCTCGTAGACGCGGTCTTTATGTTTTGGAAAGTAATTCGTTTTATTCACTTTGCCTTTCAGTTCCAAATCTTTCCGTTCGATTCCTGTTTCCTCTTCAATCTCCCGGTAAAGCGCATCGATGATAAGTTCATCTTTTTCAATCGTACCGCCTGGAACTTGTAATTTTGCTGTCGCATCTTCCTTATGCTTCGACACAAGGATTTTCCAATCTGGCTCTTCGCCTTTTGTAATGTAACCGAGCACTCTTCTCCTTCTAATCATTCTTGTCACCTCTGTCTTTTTATCCATGTCCCTCTATGATACACACAATTCGGAATATTCTCAAGCGAGCGGTTTTCTTTCATTCACAAAGAGGTCATGAAATGATCATCAAATGTTCATGAAAACTGTCTACGATTATCATTAAACATATGTATAGAGGGTATACAATAGAAACAAGATGTAGTTGAAGGGATGTGTCATCGTGTATAAAAAACATGAGAGACGTCTCATGTGGCTTGCGTTCATCGTGGCGGGAATTATGCTGGTATCTATCATCGGCAGAATTTTTGGGAGTTGAAGCGAATGTTAAGCCGTTTGAGCGAAGAGAACAAGGAGGGTTTTCCGGATGGGGAATGAACAAGCTGTCTTTTTTTCAAGGGTACTAACCGAGTTGACATTATCTTTTCATATTATTTATGCGACCATTGGTGTCGGTGTCCCCCTCATGATTATGATCGCCCAATGGGTGGGCATCAAAAAAAATGACGAACATTATATTTTGCTCGCCCGCCGTTGGGCACGTGGTTTTGTTATTACGGTGGCAGTCGGTGTTGTGACAGGTACCGCTATCGGTTTGCAATTGTCATTACTTTGGCCAAATTTTATGGAGTTAGCGGGAAATGTAGCCGCACTTCCACTGTTCATGGAAACATTTGCATTCTTTTTTGAAGCCATTTTCCTCGGTATTTATTTATATACATGGGATCGGTTTGAGAATCAGAAGAAACACTTGCTGTTGCTGATCCCTGTGGCAATTGGTGCGTCGTTCTCCGCAGTTTTCATTACGATGTTGAATGCATTCATGAATGCGCCGCAAGGGTTCGATCTGGTGAATGGGGAAATTATTAATATTAATCCGCTTCTAGCAATGTTTAATCCCGCGATGCCGACGAAAGTGGCGCATGTCGTTTCAACAGCATTCATGACATCTGCATTTGTCCTTGCTTCAATTGCTGCATTCCGTATGATAAAAGGATCGAATCATGTGTACCATAAAAAAGCACTTTACTTAACGATGAAAATCGGTCTGATCTTCTCAATCGCAACGGCTGTGATCGGAGACTTTTCTGGTAAATATTTAGCCGAATACCAACCCGAAAAACTGGCTGCTGCGGAATGGCATTTTGAAACGGAAGGCAACGCACCACTTATTCTTTACGGAGTTTTGGATGATGGAGAAGTAAAATATGCGATCGAAATTCCATATGCGTTAAGTATTCTTGCGCATAGTATGCCTTCCGCGGAAGTGATTGGACTTGACCAATTTCCAGAGGATGAAATCCCACCGCTTTACATTCATTACTTATTCGATATTATGGTGACGATCGGTATGTGGATGGTGTTATTGTCGGGCGTTTTCTGGCTCGGGACGCGGCGTCGTTGGAAACTGGTGACGACGAAGTGGTTCCGATGGCTTATCGTGCTAGGTGGCCCATTGTCAATCATTGCTATTGAAGCTGGTTGGTGGCTTGCGGAAGTCGGTAGACAACCATGGGTATTGCGCGGGATTATGCGGACGGAAGATGCAGCGACGACGAGTGGGCAAGTCGGCACGATGCTTGTACTCTTCGTTATCCTGTACATCATACTTGGTATCGGAAGTGTCGTCGTCCTTACGCGCATGTTTAGGAAAAATCCGGTTGAAAGAGAGATTGAAGACCGGGAAATGGAGAAAGGCGGTGACGTTTTATGACGCTTGAAATTATCGGGATATCCGTTTTATGGACATTTCTGTTCGGGTATATACTCGTCGGCGCAATCGATTTCGGAGCTGGTTTTTTTAACGCATACAGTCTGATCACCGGTCGACAGCGTATTTTGACCAATATCATTCAGCGGTATTTGTCACCAGTATGGGAAGTGACGAACGTCTTTCTCGTCTTTTTCTTCGTCGGGATTATCGGGTTCTTTCCAAAGACAGCATTCTATTATGGAACGACACTTCTTGTCCCGGTCAGTATCGGTATTATTTTATTGGCTATCCGAGGCTCCTATTATGCGTTTGAAACGTATGGGGCTCGCGGACACAAAGGATATTCTTTCATGTACGGGCTTGCGGGCATACTCATCCCTGCCTCGTTGTCAATCGTGCTGACGATTTCGGAAGGCGGATTCGTCACGATGGTGGAAGGGCATCCGGTACTCGATTATTGGTTATTGTTCTCAAGTCGTTTAACTTGGTCGATCGTTGTACTTAGTATCGCAGCGACGCTCTACATTTCTGCTGTTTTCTTAACGTGGTATGCAAATAAAGCACGGGATACGGAAGCGACCAAATTGTTGCGGAAATATGCACTCATTTGGGCATTGCCGACGATGATCACGGCGGCTGGTATTATATTCGAGTTGAGAATACACAATCCCGAGCATTACAGTAATATCCAGAGGTTTTGGCCGATGTTTTTAATCTCTTTCCTCATGTTCATCGGTACCGTCGTCTTATTGTGGGTGCGCAAAAATTACGGACTTGCATTCGGGTTGCTTGCTGGCCAGTTCATTTTCGCATTTTTTGGCTACGGGGCATCCCACTACCCGTATTTGTTATATCCACACTTGACGATTTACGATAGCTTTACGAATACGGCAATGGCCATTTCGTTGATCGTTGTTTTCATATTGGGACTTGGGTTGCTCATTCCATCGCTCTACTTATTGATGCGACTCTTCCTATTCGACAAAGACTATGTCCGTGGAAAAAGTAATCATCATGCATAGAGGAGGGACTGTCTTATGAATGATTTCTTTATCTTTTATGCGCCGTTTATTATTTTAATCGCATCCATCGTGATCGCTTTCCTCGTTGCACCGATGGACAGAGCGGTGGAAGCGCAACAAGAAGAGAAAGAGTAAGAAAAGCAGACGTCGGAAGCGGCGTCTGCTTTTTATAATTTAGTAGGTGCGGCAGTTTCGTGTCTAAAGTGGGCGTTCCTGCGCCCAAAGCTAGCGTATCTGCGCCCAAAGAGAGGCATATTGCGCCCAAAGTTAGCGTATCTGCGCCCAAAGCGTGGCGAATCGCGCCCAAAGTTCTCGTTCCTGCGCCCAAAGCGGGGCGAATCACGCCTAAAGTTAGCGTATCTGCGCCCAAAGCGAGGCGAATCACGCCTAAAGTTAGCGTATCTGCGCCCAAAGCGAGGCATATCGCGCCTAAAGTTAGCGTATCTGCGC
>CAOKMT010000048.1 GCA_948469885.1 uncultured Sporosarcina sp.
GGACAAGACATTCCCGCTAAAAAATCATTGAAATTTGTCCCGGCGTTTTCGAAGGATTTACAGACGCCATTTATCTTATTGGCCAAACTATCTTTAGTCGTTGTCCTTTGTCAGCAAATCGGGAATTGGACTGGAATCAGCGTGTTTATTTTGTATTTAGTGTTAGGTGTAGTATTTTCGGAAATTGGGTTTTTGGAAAAAGATATTTTGAAAAAGTCAGGAAGTCATGGATTTGTCATTTTC
This sequence comes from uncultured Sporosarcina sp., assembly GCA_948469885.1. Classification (GTDB taxonomy): domain Bacteria; phylum Bacillota; class Bacilli; order Bacillales_A; family Planococcaceae; genus Sporosarcina. Next base: position 244 of record CAOKMT010000048.1, read on the forward strand.
ATTATGATGTGTGTCATCTTTACAAATCTGTCACAAGCGACACCGGATATGATTTTATCTTACTTGCCTTCATTAATCACTGTCTTGCTGTTAGGTGTTGTTTCGGTCATCGTTGTCAGTTTGATCACTGCGAAACTATTTAAAATGACGCCCGCAATGGCGATAGCGGTCGGGACATCTTGTTTTTTCGGTTTCCCAACGACCTATTATTTGCCATATGAAATTGCGACTGCAGTTGGTAAAAATGAGGAAGAGAAAGAAGCGATCATTGACCATACGCTTCCTAAAATGCTTGTTGCAGGATTTGTTTCTGTAACTCTTGTATCTGTCATCTTGGCGGGTCTTGTCATAGATTTTTTATAAGATGGAAGGGAGAGACGTTAGGATGGATAAAGAAAAAGTGGTTCAATTCATTGATGAGCATAGACAGGAAATGTTGGATCTATGGGAACGACTTGTCAATATGGAAAGCGGCCCGGATTTTAAGGAAGGCGTGGACGCGATTATTGCCATTGTGAAGGAAATATTGGAAGACGAAGGATTCACTTGTCGGGTCACACCATATGAGAAAGCTGGAAATACCTTAGTGGCTGAATACGGAGGGGATCCGACGCGGAAAAAGATCGGGTTTATCGGGCATGTAGATACCGTTTTTCCCCTAGGCTTTTTAAAAGAGCATCCATTCAAGATTGCGGATGGAAAGGCGTATGGACCGGGTGTATTGGACATGAAAGGCGGCGTCGTCTCTTTACTGTATGTCGTCAAAGCTTTACGGTCGATTGGGTACAGTCAACATCCTATGAAAGTCGTCATTGTGGGTGATGAAGAAACTGCGCATGTCCATTCAACTTGCAGGGAACTACTCTTGGAGGAATTTCAAGACTGTTTCGTCGCTTTCAACGCAGAAACGAGCAATTTGGAAAATCAGTTGTCGATCGGTAGGCAAGGCGGCTCAGCTTATGAGTTGGAAGTATGGGGTGTCGCGAGCCACACAGGGATTGCTTGGAAAAAAGGACGAAACGCCATCATCGAACTAGCCCATAAAATGTTGGAGATTGATCGATGTTCGAGGTTTGACGAAGGGTATACGTACAATGTAACGGTGGTGGAGGGCGGTACGGCGATGAACACTTGTCCGGACTATGCCAAGGCGACCATTGGGACAAGATGCGAGACGATGGAACAGCAGCGAACGATGCATGCTCAACTGGAAAAAATAGCGGCGCATACGCATATTGAAGGAACGAAGACGAAGTTGACTCATTTGGGCGGTTTCGATCCGATGGAAGTACTTCCTGAGACTGAGCGATTATTTGAAACGATCCGAAAAACTGCGCTTGAGTTGAATCTCCCGGAACCGACACCTATTTTCAGTAAAGGAGCGTCCGACTCTGCTTATGCTGTGCTGGCAGGTGTTCCAACGGTTTGCTCATTAGGACCCCAAGGGGAAGGGAATCATACACCGGAAGAATATGCGATAGTGGAATCGTTGTTTGAGCGGAGTAAGTTGATTGTAGCAAGTGTATTGAATATTGAAGCCTGATGAAGGCGTGTTCCTTGTAGCAAAAAGGAGCACGCTTTTTTATGGATTAACCTATATCATTCTTTAAAGCTTTCGAAATATTCCAAGTTCGACAGTTACAAAGTACCCCCCTGATAATCCTCCTATTTAATAAAATGCTTATCTACAATATAGTATTTATATGGAAAGTATTGGAGGAGTATATCCCCGTATATTAAAAGTTCTATTTACGGTTAAGTTCGTAAAATTATACTGACCTTAATAGAGGGTCCCGAGTTTGACCATTACTCGCCCCCATCTATTGATGCATTCATTGGTTGATATTACATAATTAGTTCGGAAAACATCCGGAAATAGAAGGGATTCCGGTACTTGAAGTCACAAAGGGCAATCCATGAGGGAATCAGGTAGAAAATCTTTGCATGTAATTGATATTGGAACGCTGAGTTAAAGGAGGTTAAAGTTATGAAGGTATTGGACGTAAACCCTTTCCATAGTGGTATAGCACGGAATATGACCATGTTGGATAGGTTGGAAATTGAAATGAATAACATTGAGAAGGCGATCGATGGCCTTGTTGGGATGGAAGACACTTTGAAAGGAGAGGGTGGTTCTGCGATACGTTCTTTTTATAAGGAGTGTCACTTGCCATTAATCCAATTTTTTAGAGTTTCCCAAAAAGATCTTAAAAGTACCCTTAACGCAATGGATAATGCCCTTGATGGGTTGGAGCCGGATGACAATGGATTCATCAGTCAAGCCTACCTTGAAGAGGAAATCGAAGAAGGGCTCACAGAAATAGCTCAAATTACAAGCAATCTTACTGATGAAGCGAACCGTATTATGAATCAGGTCTCGGATATTATTAGCCTACCAAATCTGGATGATACTGATGTCCAAGAAGGAATACAAAGGGCGAAAAAGAAGCGGGATACGACAGTTACGGAGCTGAATGAATTTGACGCAACCCAAACCCAGGCATTAGGGTTGTTTGAAAATGACCTTGAGACTATGGCAACATGGCTTTCCACTCTTGAAAGTATGTTCAAGGACGGATTAACAGATGTGGATTTTCAACGTGGTCAATGGGCAAAGTTAACAGAAAAAAGTACATTGAAAACGGATTTGGAGCAACGCCAAGGCGGGGTGGATGAAGTGCCTCTGGCTGAGGAAGAAGAAAATCGACCAGGCATTGTATCACCGGGGGTGCCATTGAGCTATAAGACATACTTAGAGTTTTTGAATAATCTAAAGGATGAAAACCTAGTAAGATTACCAAGTAAACTTTATATGGAAAATAAACTAAGTCCTGATCAAAAAAGACATTTTCGCAAGACTGGCAATCTTTCATTCCTTACTAAGGAAGAATTTAGAAAATATAATAACTTATTATCGCTTGATAGGTATAAGTATAATTCAAAAGAGCTAATTGAGTATATTAAAGAGCATAAAACGAAAGCTTTTGCAAAAGGTAATTTGAAAGAATTAATGCAGGAATGGGAACCGTTCGGCAAAGAACGTGGAAAGAATGCAATGATTAAAGAGTTTAGTGACTTATATGGTTTGGATAAATATAGGGAGTTTAATAAGCTAACACCCACAAAAAAAGTGAAGACCACATTCGTTGATAAATTCGTTGGGGATAGCTTTAAAACAGTTAAATCGACACTCGATTCCGCGAAAGAGTGGAAGGATCCAAAAGCCGCAATTAATAACAGCATAGAAAGCATTAAAAAGTCAGGTGAAGAATTTAAAAAAGCGAATCCGCTTAACAAAACAGGAAAAGTTGTAGGGAAGTCACTGGGACCCTTATCATGGGGGATTGTTGTCCACGACAATGTTACGGAATATAAAGGGGATAAACAAAAAATTGCGGTGGGCATTGCGGTGGATGGCGTATCTGGTGCGGCTATCACTGCCGTAGGTGCAGCGATTGGAACAGCAGTTTTTCCAGGAGTGGGTACAGCAGCCGGTGCTGTAATCGGAGCTACCATTGGCGTATCCATAGGACTCATGGCGAACATGAAATTCGGTGATCCTCCAAAAAGTGCCATCGATAACACAAAGGATTTCGTGAATAGCAAGGTGAATACAGTGAAGAAGGCTTCTAAGGAGCTCGGGGGGAAAATTTCAAGCTGGTTTAAATAAGAAGTTTGAGGTGTTTGGATGTTTACATTAACAGAGAAAGACTGCGCAGATTTAAAGGTTGAAGTATTAGACGGTAGAATGTCAGTGGCGGGTATGAGAAGATACCTTGTCCTTATATTGATTGTATCAGGTTTTTTTGTAGGTCTATCATATATGATAGCTAATGCAAATACTGTCGGTTGGGATACTTTATCCGAGGGTTGGCATAAGCTTTTTTATACGGAATTTGTTCTGTTGATATTACATGTACTTGTAATCATTTTATGTTGGGGAAATAACAGGTTAAACCAAAAAATCTTGAGTATAGCAGTGGTGGCATGTACATATAGGTTAGCATTTGAACCCTATATTGCAATATTAATGTTTAGTAAAGATAGGGGGACCTATGAATCTTATGCCCCCATTATTCCAGTGATTATCATGTGTGCGGTAGTATTCCATGTAATTGTTTTCAGAGGTCGGGTAAAAAAGAGAAAAAGAGATGCAGCGAATCTAAGCAGTTCACAAAAACCGTCTAATCCTAAAAATAAATTATTATTTCCAATTTTATTTCCTTTGGTAATCGTATCTGGTAGCGTTGCTAAAAATGGATTGCTTGGGGACTTAGAAGTTGTAGTTATACTATTGGTTGTTGTAATTTTAACTTTTTCACTAATGCTTGCGTTAAGTGAATTCATCATCGCAAGTTACTGTATTTTACGCTTTCCATCCTTTTCGGTGAATGCACCCAAACTAAAAAAGAAGCAAAGGGGATGATAAGATGATTGTACGAGAAGACTCATTAATTATAAAAAATGTCATTTGTGTTGAAGAGGTTATTCCACATGAAGAATGGTTCAGACCTGCATTAAGTTTGCGTAGAAATTTAGTTAACGAAGATATTTATTATACAAGTCCGGTCGTTTTTAAAGTGGAGGAGATTGAAGATGATCCTGGCCTCGGAAAATATACATATTATATTGGGCTTAATGAAGAGGTGGAAGTTGAAGAGGATGCATTTTTCGTTCAATTAGACTATTTGGAAATTTATCCTGCGATTTATGTCAGATGTGCTGAAATGGAAGAATTAGATGATGCGTATGCATTACTAAAAAAACATGCCCATGAAAATGATATGGAGATAGAAGACTCTTATTATCATGTATGCTTCGACGTCTTTGATGGTGTAGTCATGGATATCTATGCCAGGATCAAAGGAAAGAAGGGTGAAGAATGATTGTAGAAAATGAAACAATCATGTATAAAAATGTTGTCTGGCACTCGTATGAAATTCATAACAGTCAGTTTGAAAAAGCAGTCAAAGATTTCAATGAGAAATTGGTGGAAGCAAACCTAACAATTGTAGGGCCGCTTTTTTACGGGTTGAAAAATATTCCTGATGAAGAAATTTTAGCGGTAGACATTTATATGCCTGTGGAGCAATCCTACATAGCTGAAGGTGGGGACTTGAATTTTCAAAGTTACTTTTATATTGACGACATGATAATGACAAGAGTAAAAGGCGATGTGGAAGTGAATACCGAGTCTGTCTTCGATGAATTCCTACGGTACGCGATTGACAAAGATTATGCAATTGTCTCACCTATATTTCACATCATTCGAGGAGATGATGAGACCCAGTGGGTGGAATTGAAAGCGAAAGTTTTTCGGAGAAATAGTGATGATTTTTGAAAACACAAGTTTTTTATGAAATGATTGGAGAATGTATATGAAGAAAGTTTTAATGATATTTATGATGGCTTTAGTAATGATTTTGGCGGCATGTAGCTCGACAAATGATGAGAAGTCTGGAAAAGGAGTGGAAGATAAGGTGGAGGAAGCAGAGAAGGTTGAAAAGGAAGAAGATGGGGCCATTTCCTTACAACTCTTAAAAATAGATGAAGAAGCGGGCGCAACATTGGACACGCACCCATTGTACATAGAATTGAATGAGATGATACAAGAAGCACCGGAGCTAGGCATTCCCGATGATTTCAGTATCGAAGTAATTGATATTGTAGATAGTGGAACAGAAGATGCTGCCTTAATGTTTTTAGCAATCAATCGTACACCTGCTGCATTAACAAATATTTCATTTGACTATACACTAGGGCATGAAAATGGTGAATTTGTATGGAAAGATTTTGAAGTGGAGCTGACAGAAGAAGAGGCAGGGGTTATACAACCAAATCATGCGATGCCATTTTCACTCGGAATCACGGCTGAACAGGAAGCGTTGATTGATATTATTAATTATGACAATAAGGTAATGGAATTGAATAACGCAGATGTTGAAATTGTAAAATAAATATATCGTTGTAATCTTAAATAACCCGGACTTTAACTTCATTGCCAGTTTGCCCCTAGCTTTTTAAGACATCGTGCATAAAATGTGATGGATGTAGAAAATAAAAGGGAGGGGATCATATTGGCGAACTTGGGTTGTTCGGGAGGCTCCAGTAGTGTAAACGATGCGGTATGCACTACGATTACGGTCACTGATGCGACGACCGCTATTCCAATTTGGGAAAACACGACGAACTTTTTGATCAACGGGACAATTCTGGTTGAGAATAATGGTGTGCTGAATGCATGGGATGCCGCACTCGTTATTAATGGGGCTGACGTTGCGGATGCAATTGTCGTAGCGCCTGGCGAATCGAACTCGATTACGATGAATAATTTGACGAGTATTGAAGTGGTTGGAGCAGGAACAGGAACGGCTGCCACTCCTATTAAAATCTCATTCTCACTCAACTATAATTTTTAGAATTGAAGAAATGGAAAAATCCAGTATGCTCATAAGCGTACTGGATTTTTTCATCCATTCATCAGCTTAGACGAATGATTGTTAGCGCGGCGCCACTAGCGCCACTGCCCACCAGGATGACGGTGGCCAACAATCCGTAAAACTGAAGTGATATCCGATCTCCGGCATTCAAAGAAACGATCAAATCATTGTTATAGCTCGATGTAGAGACGGCTGGGGAAACGATAGAGCCGGGGATTGCGGTCGATCCGTTCAGCATGATTCTCGAACCGGCGAGCAATGCCACGGTAGTGCTCATTTGATAGGTGATCTAGTAGCGTCCTGATGCTGGGACGGTAAATGTATTGTTGCCCGCATTTACCGTAAACCCTCCCAAACTCTGGTTGTTGGGAAGGGGAATATTTGTTCCTCCAAGCAGGACAGCAATCGTACTTCCGACCGTATTGGATGCGTACATGGATTGGCTCGTGACACTTGTGCCAGGTGGTCCTGTCGGTCCGGTGTCACCTTTTGGCCCTGTCATCCCGGTTGGCCCGGTGTCGCCTTTTGGTCCTGTCGGTCCTGCTGGCCCAGTATCACCTGTGGGTCCCGCAGGTCCGATTGGTCCCGGTTCGCCTTGGGGGCCTTGTTCCCCTGGAGGACCAGGCGGCCCGGGTATCCCTTCATCGCAACCGGAAGAAAATATATTAGCACACATAGTTATCAACTCGGCTTTCACAGAACTTTATATCTTATTCTATGGAAGTTCTGTTGCATTGCTTGTGCATAAGTTGAATCCAAGCAATGAAGGAGAAAGTATTGTTGCTGCTAATATGCTGGCCCGCTAATTGGCTGCTCCAATCCTTGGACGATTTGCCATGATGGTCAGTCATCTGTTTCGTTTGGAGACAATGTTCTTCGCTTTTCCGGCATTGGCAAAATGCCATTTTGTCATGGTTTTCAATGTAGCTTCCCCGTCTTTCAATAAAATTCGGGCTGCCACTTCATCCACTCGGGGGCCGGCACCTTTTGGAAGTGTGACACCTGCGAACTGGCTCAATTTGTCCATTTCTTTAAGAAATGCAACGCGTGCAATGATGGAAGCGGCGGCGACAGCGACGTGAAGACCTTCCGCTTTCGTCGATAGCAATAGATTTTCACGGACGATTTCACGTTCTGCTTTTAAGTAATTATAATACGTGTCGCGCTTCGCAAATTGATCCACTAAAATATAATCAGGTTTTTCGTCATCCATTTTACGTAGCACATGTTTGAGTGCTTGGTTGTGTAACAATGCTTTTATTTTTCCTTGCGAGTAACCTCGTTCTTGTATTTCATTGTATTTGACGTTATTCAAGGTGAGGACGCTATGTACAAGTGTTGCTTGTAGATCGGGCGCGATTTCCGCATTAAATCATCCGTTAACTGTTTGGAATCTTTCACGCCAAGTTCTTGCACAAGTTCGATTTGATCGGCACGTACGTAACAGGCGGCAACGGTTACTGGGCCGAAAAAATCACCGGTCCCCGTCTCATCGGATCCAACGACAGATCGCCGTGCAAGATCGGCTGGCAGTGTATCGCCGGTTGTTTTCGGTTTTGCTGAACTGGCTTTCGTCTTTGTTTCTCCCCAACGTGCTGCTTCACGGGAAGCGCCAGCACCTTGAAAAAGTACTTTCCCCGATTTGTAGGCGGTGATTGCCGTATCGGGCGTTTTTGCGGCGAATACAACGCCAGGGGCATTTCGAACCACTTTCGAGGAAGCATAATGGTTCATCACTTTTGTCATTTCCGCTTCATTGACGATAATCACTTGGTTGGTCATTTATCTCTTCCTTTCGATTCACAAGTAAACCCGTTTCATGGTATGATAAGAGCAGTGTTTTTCGGGGGGTGTCTAGTCCTTGGCAGATGATAAGAAAACGCGCTTAGCCGTTGACATATACGGTCAGACGTACAAAATGGTCGGTTCCGAAACGAGCAGTCATATGCGACTGGTCGCCTCGATGGTCGATGACAAAATGAGGGAGATCAGTTCCCGAAACCCAACGCTCGACACTACGAAGATCGCTGTACTCACTGCTGTAAACAGTGTACACGATTATCTTAAATTAAAAGAGCAAGTCGAACAAATGGATGAACAATTGAAAAAGTTGAAGGGTTGACTGACTTACATGCTTGATTTACTCATCGTATTCCTGCTTCTCGGCGGTCTCATCACGGGATTCAGGCGCGGACTCATTGTACAGATTATACATATGACGGGCTTCATTGTTGCATTGATTGTTGCTTATAAGTATTATAAACAACTTGCAGAGAAATTTGTTCTTTGGATTCCCTACCCCGGTGTGACGGCCGGCTCAAAACTATCCTTTTCGGTCGGGGAACTCGATTTGGATGAGACGTTTTATAGATTGCTTGCATTCGTTCTCATTTTTATCGTTGTCAAATTTGTTTTGCAAATGATCGCTTCGATGTTTGACTACCTTAAATACTTGCCGGTGTTAGGATTCGTTGCCCGGCTAACCGGGGCGCTTTTCGGATTTGTCGAGTTTTACATCATCACGTTTTTAATGCTTTACCTCGTCGCCATGATTCCGACAGATTTTATCCAAAGCTTATTGAGCCATTCTATATTGGCAGATGCTATGTTCGATCATACGCCGATACTATCTGAAACTGTGAAAAAATGGTGGTATATTTATAAAAGTTGATCGCTTCCCCCCTTCTAAAGGAGGGAAGTTTTTTTAAGAAAGATTTGAATCCTGTTGAATGTAAAGGGCGGATGTCATCATATGTTCCAAACGTTATCGCTTTTGAGCACAAAAGCTGTTATTCGTGACGGCTTTCTCTCTAACTCAATGGAACTTGTCAAAAATGGGTGTTTAAATGAAACATTGCGAGCTTTTTAGTGTACTCAAAAAGGGAAGGAGCTTTTTCCAAGATGAACAAAAAGAAAATTATTCGTACGTTTGAGCAAATTGCTCTTTATATGGAATTGTTAGGAGAAAATCATTTTAAAGTAGCTGCATTTAGGAAAGCGGCGAATGTGCTTGAACTTGATCCCCGCAGTTTAGCGGAAATGGACGATATTTTAAAGTTGAAAGGGATCGGGAAAGGAACAGGTGCTGTTATTACAGACTTGCTGGAGAAAGGCGAGTCTGATCTGTTAAAAGAACTGGAAGAAACGGTACCGAAAGGGTTGATTCCTTTACTTAAAATACCTGGGCTTGGTGGGAAAAGAATCGCCAAGTTGCACGAAACCCTCGGCATCGATTCGATTGAGTCATTACGTACTGCTTGCATGGAAGGGACGGTCAGTAAGATTCCAGGGTTTGGCAAGAAGACGGAAGAGAATTTTTTGGCTGCCATTACCGCTTTTGAAACGAGAGCAGGCAAGTTTCCGATTTGGAAAGTGGAACAAGTGGTGGCGCTTATCGAAGGGCGATTGCAAGCCGTTTCTGAAATTAGTCGATTTTCTGTTGCAGGCAGTTACCGCCGGACGGAAGAGGAAAGTAGTGACGTCGATTTTATCATCGTAACGGAAGAGCCAGCGACTGTCCGCGAGCAGTTGCTTTCCGTTTTGCCGGTGCAAGATGTCATTGCAGCGGGTGATGCAAAGCTTTCCGTGACGCTTGACTTGGAAGAACCGATTGATGCGGATTTCCGTTTTGTGAAAGAAGAGCAGTTCGCTTCCGCTGTGCATCATTTTACAGGATCGAAAGACCATAATGTCCGGATGCGGCAAATGGCGAAAGCGAAAGGTTTGAAGATAAGTGAGTATGGTGTTGAAGAGAAAGACGGTTCGGTGACGACATTTGCGTCAGAAGAAGCGTTCTTCAATTATTTCGGTTTGCCATTCATCCCGCCGACGCTTCGGCAAGATGGTCGGGAAGTGGATCGGGTGGATGAGTTGCCGGGACTCATTACGCTCGACGATATCCGCGCAGACTTGCATATGCATACGACGTGGTCGGACGGTGCGTATTCGATCCAGGAAATGGTGGATGCGGCACGTGCGAAAGGGTATTCTCACATGGTTATTACGGATCATTCGCGCTATTTGAAAGTGGCGAACGGTTTGACACCTACGCGTTTACGTGAACAGATCGCTGAAATCCGTGAATTGAATATGAAATACGAAGATATTGAAATTTTTTGCGGGACTGAAATGGATATTTTGCCGGATGCGACGCTTGATTTCGATGACGACTTACTGGCAGAACTCGATTTTGTCATTGCAGCGATTCATTCGAATTTCAATCAACCGCAAGAACAAATTATGGATAGACTACATGCAGCGATGCAAAATCCACATGTGGATATGATCGCTCATCCGACGGGCCGTATTATCGGGCGTCGGGACGGGTACAACCCTAATATGGAACAAGTGATAAGCTGGGCAAAACAATACGGCAAAATATTGGAGCTGAATGCGAATTCGCGTCGTTTGGATCTCTGCCAGGCGCATCTTGTTGCAGCGCAAGAAGCGGGCGTAAACATTGCCATCAACACGGATGCCCATGCGATAGACCAACTTGAATATATGACAGTCGGCGTGAATTATGGGCAAAAAGCATGGTTGAAAAAAGAAGCGGTTGTCAATACATGGCCGCTTGAGAAGTTTATTCGGAAAATTGTAGAAAAATGAAAGGAAGTGTAAGACATTGGAAAGCCGTGTCTTAAAAACACTTGAGTTCGACAAAATCCGCGACATGGTCGCTGCACATTGTACATTTTCTGCGGGACGTAGCGAAATCGAACAATTAACGCCTGTGAATGATTTTGAAGAGGTCGTTCAGCTCCTTGAAGAGACAGACGAAGGGTTGGCGATTTTACGCGTCCGCGGACATGTCCCAATGGGGGGCATGACAGATGTGCGACCGCATGCGAAACGAGCACAGATGGGCGGGATGCTAAGTGCGTATGAGCTGATGGAAACGGCGAATACGATCCGGGCCAGCCGGACACTTCGGCAGTTCATCGAATCGGTTGAAGTAGAAGAGGAAATCGAGATTCCTCATTTCAGCGCCAAAAAAGAGGCGATGCCTGTTTTAACGGCGCTGGAACATGAAATCAATTTTGCGATTGATGATAATGGACGGGTCGTTGACAGTGCATCTGAGAAGTTGCGGACAATTCGTCAACGGCTACGGACGTTGGAAAGTCGAATTCGTGAACGATTGGAAAGCTTTACAAGAGGACGGAATGCGGCCAAGATGCTGTCTGATGCCATTGTCACCATTCGGAATGATCGTTACGTCATTCCGGTGAAAGCTGAATACCGCTCGCATTATCGAGGCGTCATTCACGATATGTCGGCTTCGGGGCAAACACTTTTTATCGAGCCTGATGCAGTCGTGCAGGCGAACAATGAAATCCGGAATTTGAAGTTGCAAGAACAAGAAGAAATTGAAAGAATCTTGACCGGGTTATCGCAAAGTGTACAAGAAGTGGCACATGATTTATTTACGCTCATCGCTATTTTAGCGGCAGTAGATGTCGTTTTGGCAAAAGCGAAATTCGGTTCAGAAAATAAATATACAAAACCCGAAGTGAATGATAAAGGCTATATCCGTCTTGCACAAGCGAGGCATCCGCTCATCCCCGTCGATGAAGTCGTCGCCAACAACATCGAGTTCGGCACTGATATTACGACCATTGTCATTACAGGCCCGAATACGGGAGGGAAAACGGTGACGTTGAAAACGGTTGGCCTTTGTACATTGATGGCACAATCGGGACTCCCAATCCCTGCACTGGATGGTTCGGAAATTGCAGTTTTCCATTCAGTTTATGCGGATATTGGCGACGAGCAATCCATCGAGCAAAGTTTAAGTACGTTCTCTTCTCATATGGTGAACATCGTGGACATTTTAAAGAAATTCGATGACCGTTCCCTTCTTTTGTTTGACGAACTCGGATCGGGTACTGATCCACAAGAAGGGGCCGCCCTTGCTATCTCCATTTTGGATGAAGTGCACGGTAGTGGTGCGCGTGTGCTTGCGACGACCCATTACCCTGAATTGAAAGCATATGGCTACAACCGACCTGGCATCGTCAATGCAAGCGTTGAGTTCGATATCGATACATTAAGTCCGACATACCGGCTCTTGATCGGAGTTCCGGGGCGCAGTAATGCTTTTGAAATCTCACAACGGCTCGGGTTGGCGAAGTATATGATCGATCGTGCGAAAACGTATATCGGGACGGATAGTGGGGAAGTGGAATCCATGATTGCCTCCCTTGAAGATAGCCGGATCCGCTCGGAAAAAGAAGCGGACGAAACACATGAAATGTTATTGGAAACGGAACGGTTAAAGCGTGAACTTGAAGAGGAACTGGCCAACTTCGAGCAGCTGAAAGAACAGCTCGAGACGAAAGCGAAAGAGAAGGCGGCGAAAATTGTCGAAGGTGCGAAAAGTGAAGCGGAAGCTGTCATTTCCGATTTGCGTGCACTCCGCCTGAACGCTGGTGCCAGTGTGAAAGAGCATGAATTGATCGAAGCGAGAAAACGGCTAGAAGGTGCTGCGCCAGAACAGAAGAAAAAGGAACAGAAGCAAGCAAAACAGAGTGCGAGGCCGCTTGCTGTTGGAGATGAAGTGAAAGTGCTCCAATATGGACAAGTCGGAACGCTTCTGGAGAAAATTTCGGATAAGGAATGGACAGTGCAGATCGGTATCTTAAAAATGAATATCCAAGAATCGGGACTGGAGTATGTGAAGCCGAAAAAAGAAAAGCAACCAGTCGCAACCTCGGCAGTTAGAGGCCGGAGTTCACATGTCAAACTTGAGCTCGATTTGCGCGGAGAACGGTATGAAGATGCCATCCAGCGAACGGAAAAATATATCGACGATGCCCTTCTTTCTAATTACCATCAAGTGTCCATCATACACGGGAAAGGGACGGGCGCTTTGCGGCAAGGGGTCCAACAATATTTGAAGAATCATTCCCGGGTGAAAAGTTATCGCTTCGGTGAAGCGGGAGAGGGCGGACACGGCGTAACAGTTGTGGAGTTGAAGTGATCAAAGGCGCTTTCTAGGGGCTGGCCAAGTAGGAAGACTGGCAACGAAAGCTTGCTCCCAGCGCCGAAGCAATGTAGTCAATTTAAATGATCCTTTTTGAAACCTTTCCGCGGACTGTCCGTATATGTTGGAATGACCTACGTTTAAAGGAGCAGGTAACATGTCGAAAACAACATTTTGGAGCAATCCGCTCGTCGAGACTGCTGGATACTTCAGCGTCACCGTCCTTTGTTTAATTGTCTCGATGGTCCTTTTTGAACTTGTAACGAAATACCAAAACTGGGAACAAATCAAAAATGGAAATCTGGCGGTTGCACTCGCCACAGGTGGAAAGATTTTCGGTGTGGCGAATATTTTCCGCTATTCCATCCAGCAACACAACACGTTGCCTCAAATGATCGGGTGGGGATTGTTTGGCTTCTCTTTACTCATCTTTGCTTATATCCTTTTTGAATTTCTGACACCAAAATTTCACGTTGATAAAGAAATTGAAGCCGATAACCGGGCGGTTGGCTTCATCTCGTTAACCATTTCGGTCGGTTTGTCTTTTGTCATCGGGGCAAGTATTTCATAGGAGCATGAAAAAATGGAAAAATTATCGAAAATATTACTTGTTGTCTGTGTTTTATTTATCGTTGTCGGTATTTACTGGTTAGCGAAGTAGAAAGGGCACATTTGCCTATGGACGCCTTCCAAGGTATTGGGGAAGCGCACGGAAAGAAAAATTTTAAAGGTAATGTATACAAAGTAGAAGGTGAATGGTTCAAAAATTCACTTTCTGCTTTTATTTTTTGCGAAAAATGCAAGATTGAAAGTTTGAAAGGGTTTTCATTTCCCTTTATACTAATAAATACAGCAATATTCTAATAGAATAGAAAGCGGGGAGAAAGGGGTTTTAACATGAAGGCAAAACCTTGGCTGGATCTTTATCCGGCGGAAATTTCCAAAACGCTTCACTATGAGAGTATACCGCTTCAACAATATTTGAAACGAGCTTATGACAAGCACCCCAAAAAAACTGCGATTCATTTTCTTGGGAGAAATGTATCCTATTCGGAGTTTTACGAGGCTTCTTTGAAGTTGGCCAATTATTTGCGGTCAATTGGTGTAGAAAAAGGGGATCGGGTCGCAATCATGCTACCAAATTGCCCACAAAGTGCCATCGCTTATTTTGCGATTTTAATGTGCGGAGGGATCGTTGTCCAAACGAATCCGCTTTATACGGAACGCGAACTGAAATACCAGATGAAAGACTCAGGTTCAAAAGTGATCATTGCACTCGATATACTGTATCCAAAAGCGTTACATGCAGTCAAAGAGACGCCGCTTGAACAAATTATTTTGACAAGCGTCAAAGATTTTTTGCCATTCCCGAAAAATTTACTTTATCCCATTGTCCAAAAGAAACAAAATAGCATTTCCGTCAAAGTGAAGCATCGGGGCATTAGCCATCTTTTTACTGAAATCATGAAGATCTCGAAACCTATACCTATTCTGCAACCGTTGAATGCGGAAGAAGATATCGCGCTCATCCAGTATACAGGCGGGACAACAGGCCCTCCGAAAGGCGTCATGTTGACCCATAAAAACTTGATTGCTAACGCGACGATGTGCGCCGCATGGTTGTACAAGTGTGAAGAGGGGGAAGAAACACTTCTGGGAATGTTGCCATTTTTCCACGTCTACGGCATGACGACGGTTCTTCTTTTTTCCGTCATGCTCGCCAATAAAATGGTGTTGATCCCGAAGTTTGACACGGAGTTGGCGCTCAAAACGATCGACAAACAGAAGCCGACACTCTTTCCGGGCGCCCCGACAATGTATATCGGTCTGTTGAATCATCCACGCATTCAAAACTATGACCTATCGTCCATTAAAGCATGTTTGAGCGGATCGGCCGCATTACCCATAGACGTTCAAGAACAGTTTGAAAAAGTGACAGGAGGCAGACTCGTTGAAGGGTACGGACTGACCGAAACATCGCCGGTGACCCATGCGAACTTCGTTTGGGTGAAGGCGAAGGACCGGAGGAAAGGTTCCATTGGCGTACCATGGCCGGACACAGACGTCCGTATTTTTGACCCTACTTCTTCAAATGCTTTAAAGCCTGGGGAAGTTGGAGAACTTGCGGTGAAAGGGCCGCAAGTGATGAAAGGCTATTGGAATCGATCCGAAGAAACGGAGAATGCGTTTCGAGATGGGTGGTTCTTAACGGGAGATCTCGGTTATATGGATGAAGCGGGCTATTTTTATATTGTGGACCGGAAAAAAGATATGATTGTTGCAGGAGGCTTCAATATTTATCCAAGAGAAATCGAAGAAGTACTCTATGAACACAAGACAATTCAAGAATGTGTCGTCGCAGGCATTCCAGATGCTTACAGAGGCGAAACGGTGAAAGCGTATATTGTGTTGAAAAAAAATGCGGCTGTCACCGCAGAAGAATTAGATCGTTTCTGCCGGCAACAACTGGCGGCATTTAAAGTGCCTAAGCAATACGAATTCCGGGATGAATTACCGAAAACGGCTGTTGGTAAAATATTGCGCCGTGTTTTGGTCGAGGAAGAAAAAAGGAAAGAAGTGTCAGAAAAATAGAACGATGGACTTTTCAGACTTGACTAAAATCTATTTACCGAATACGATGAGAATGTGAGTGAATATTCATTCATCTTCTCTTTTTTTTGGTGGTGAAAAAGTATCGTGAAACGTGATAGGCCGAAATATAAGCAAATCATTGATGCAGCGGTCGTGGTGATTGCCGAAAATGGTTATCATCAAGCACAAGTTTCGAAGATTGCGAGTG
>CAOKMT010000049.1 GCA_948469885.1 uncultured Sporosarcina sp.
TGGATCGTCCAACGAATTTGTGGAGTAGTGCAACGTCACGCGCTGATAATCCAACTACGTTCAGGTCCTCCAACGAATTCGATGGATCGTCCAACGGATCTGTGGAGTAGTCCAACGTCTTGTACTGGTATTCCAACCTCGGATCCCTTGTAGGGGGGATTGGATGTGAGGCATGCGCTTTAGAGGCATGTTGCAAATAAACCGTTACCTTAAAATCTAGGTGGCGGTTTTCGTCATGGGCTTCATTATATGGTAACTTGGATAAAAGGAACAAAAGGGAAAGGAAGGGAATGGATTTGAAAATACGTCCACCACGATTACAAAAAGGAGATACGATCGGCATTATTGCGCCGTCGAGTCCGCCCAATCAAGAAAGTTTGCAAAGATCTTTTTTATTTCTTGAAAAGTTGGGGTTGAAATGGAAGCTCGGAAAGTCTGTGCAAAAAGTGAATGGTTATTTGGCGGGAACGGATGCGGAACGATTGCAAGATTTACATCAAATGTTCGCAGATCCTGAAATTAAAGGCATTATTTGTGCGGGCGGCGGGTTTGGTTCGGCACGTTACGCGGATCAAATCGATTTACAACTCATGAAAGAGAGACCGAAAATCTTTTGGGGGTTCAGTGACATTACATACCTTCATACGGCGATCGGGCTATACGCCAACCTTGTTACGTTTCACGGTCCGATGCTGGCATCCTGTGTTGGAAAAGACACATTTCACCCGTTATCCGCCCAAATGTTTCAACAGCTGTTTGAACCGATGGAACTTCATTATACGGAAGCGATTTCCCCGCTCCAAACGATCACAGGTGGCGTCGCAGTAGGCGAACTAGTCGGCGGAAACTTATCTCTTCTGACGAGCGGAATCGGCACGAAATATGAGATTGATACGAAAGGAAAATTATTATTGATCGAAGATGTTGGTGAAGCGCCGTACCGGGTCGATGGGATGTTAAACCAGTTACGGTTGGCAGGAAAGCTGGCGGACGCGGCAGGCATTGTTGTCGGTGATTTCGCAAAGGCAGAGGTCAAAAAAGAGAAAGCATCTCTGACAATGGAAGAGGTTTTCGCGCATTACTTTGGAAAGCTCGATAAGCCTGTCGTCAGCGGATTTAAAATCGGTCATTGCGAACCGCATTTCGCAGTGCCGCTTGGCGTGGAAGCGAAACTCGACGGGAATCATCGTACATTGACCATTTTGCCGGGCGTCGAATGAATTCAAACTGCAAGGAGGATATCCTTGCAGTTTTTTAACTTGATTCAGCAGAAGTTCACCATTTCTAAGTGGTAGGATGAATGTCAAAACACCTTTTAAATCAGAGGAATTCAAATTGTGTAATCTCATGGACAAATTTCCGGCGTGTCACCCTTTTTCCTCTTGAATGTATGGAGGAAAATATAAGCAATCGAAGCAATGCCTAATGCGCCAAAAAGGATTGAAAACAAGGTTAGTCCTTTTGTTGGAGAGCTAGACAATAGGGCGGCTACTGTCAATGAGCCGATTGCCACCACTCCAAAAAATAAACTCATCCCCATTTCACGTCCTTTCAAAATGAGGGAAAAGATTTGCAAAACGATTAAAAAGGCACTGACGATCATCAGAAAAGGAAAAGTGGGTGCGAATTTCAGGGCATAGACAAAGTAGTCGATCGTTAAAATATCTTCGGCCATAACGACTTCGCCATTTAGCCAGTTGGAAAATATCGCGGAGTGTTTCCATTCGAAAGGATTATCCAAGATTTGAGCGCCTTCGTACCAACTTGCAAGTGTCGAGAAGGCGAAAACAATGAGGAAAGATATAAAGAATACAGTTTTTCGAAAATCCAATTCCATCCCCCTATTTCACTTATGGTTGTTCAACAGTTACTTTACCTTACCACAAATTCTTTCTTCCAAAAAGCGATGACGCCAGTTGTTTAGAACGGAAATATTTTTGGGAAAATTGCTTGTTTCGGAATGAATAAAGAGGGTAAAGCCAAAGATGTACATAAGCGTGGAAAATGTGAATTCTTACTACTACACCAATTGCCAAAATGTTGAATACAGACGATCATTCATTTACAATTAATAAGTACCTAATCCCCCTCTACATCGTCTGCAGATGTTACATTTGACGCAGTTTTCAGATTGAAAAAACCATGTCCACTACGCATGTCCATGCATACTTATAAAAGAAAACAACCAATTTAATAAGCACTACCATTATGTAAATCGACGAAAGCGCGGTTTATTTATCACATGAAAAGAGGTGTCCGAATTGAAATTATCACCAGTTGAGCAGGAAAAATTGCTTCTTCACGTCGCGGGCGAACTTGCCCTAAAGCGTAAAGCGCGGGGTGTTAAATTGAATTATCCTGAAGCGGTGGCACTGTTGAGCCATTTTATCATGGAAGGGGCCCGTGACGGAAAGACGGTCGCGGAATTGATGAGCGAAGGGAAACAGGTGTTGACGGTGGATGATGTCATGGAGGGTGTCGGCGATATGATTAGCGACGTCCAAATTGAATGTACTTTCCCAGATGGGACGAAACTAGTTACTGTTCATAATCCGATCCAATAATACAAGGAGGCTATTCTGCATGATACCAGGAGAAATTAGACCGGCAGAAGGTTTGATTGAAATTAACGTCGGACGTCCGACGAAAACAGTGCGCGTGGCAAATACAGGAGACCGGCCAATTCAAGTTGGCTCCCATTTTCACTTTATCGAAGTGAATAGGTTTCTTGAGTTTGACAGAGAACAAGCGGTCGGGATGCATTTGAACATTCCGTCCGGTACAGCCGTGCGCTTTGAACCGGGTGAAGAGAAAGAAGTCGAACTTGTGGAATTCGGCGGAAAACGTCACATTTTCGGATTGAACAAGCTGACGGAAGGTTCTACGCATAATAAAGACGAAATTATGGATAAAGCAACCGAAGGCGGATACAAGGGGGCTGAACAGAAATGAAAGTGACTCATGAACAATATGCCAAAATGTTCGGTCCTACAGTCGGCGATAAAATGCGACTTGCGGATACGGATCTTTGGATTGAAGTCGAAAAAGATTACACAACCTATGGGGACGAAGGTATTTTTGGAGGCGGAAAATCACTCCGTGTCTCTATGGGACAAGATAGTAAGTCGACCCGGGAAGAAGGGGTTCTGGACACGGTCATTACAAACGTCGTCATCATTGACTATACCGGGATTGTGAAAGCGGACATCGGAATCAAAGACGGTAGAATTGCCGGTATCGGGAAAGCAGGAAACCCGAATACGATGGATGGTGTCGACCAAGGGATGATCATCGGGGTCGGTACGGAAGTGTATGCGGGAGAAGGGCTGATCGCAACAGCGGGCGCAATTGACACGCATATCCACTTTATCAGTCCAGAGCAAGTCGAGACAGCGTTAAACGCTGGAACGACGACATTTATCGGCGGTGGGACGGGCCCAGCAGCAGGGTCAAAGGCGACAAGCTTGACGCCGGGCGAATGGCATCTCCATCGTATGCTCCAAGCCGTGGAAGATTTGCCAATTAACGTTGGACTCCTTGGTAAAGGAAGTGCCTCTGCACCTGAGCCGATCGTAGAACAAGTTCGTGCGGGTGCAGTCGGTATGAAAATCCACGAAGACTGGGGCGCGACACCAGCAGCGCTCGACCAAAGTCTTTCGGTTGCTGACGAGTATGATATTCAAGTTGCTCTCCACTCCGATACGCTGAACGAGGCGGGCTTCGTAGAAGATACGATCAATGCGATTGATGGCCGCGTCATCCACGTATTTCATACGGAAGGGGCAGGTGGCGGTCACGCACCGGACCAATTGAAAGTGGCGTCGCTTCCGAACGTGTTACCGGCATCGACGAATCCGACGAAGCCGTTTACGACGAACACGATCGATGAGCATTTGGATATGTTGATGGTCTGTCACCACTTGAAGCATGATGTGCCGGAAGACGTCGCATTCGCAGACTCACGGATTCGTCCGGAGACGATCGCAGCGGAAGATATTATGCAAGACATGGGAATTTTGAGCATTATGTCATCTGACTCGCAGGCGATGGGGCGTGTCGGAGAAGTGACGATCCGGACATTCCAAACAGCGAATAAAATGAAAATGCAACGCGGTCCACTTCCGCAGGACGAAGGGAAAGGGCATGATAACTACCGCGTCAAACGTTATATTTCCAAGTTGAATATCAACCCGGCGATCGCTCAAGGGATTAGCCATGAAGTGGGTTCCTTGGAAGAAGGGAAATTAGCGGACATCGTCCTATGGGATCCGGCTTTCTTCGGTGTGAAATCCGAAGTTGTCATTAAAGGCGGAATTGCTGTTTTCGCGATCACAGGAGATCCAAATGCATCCATCCCGACACCGCAACCGATGATGGGACGTCGGATGTACGGTTTCCACGGACGAGGACCACAAAATGCGGCAATGACTTTCCTTCCGAAAATAGCCGTAGAAGAAGGGCTACATGAAAAGCTTGGATTAAAACGGATGATCGGTACAGTGAAGAACTGCCGTAATATTTCCAAAGCGGATATGAAACATAATAGTGAAACGCCGGACATCGACGTCAATCCGGAAACGTATGAAGTAAAAATCGACGGTGAGCTGGCGACATGCGAACCGGTGGACGTTCTCCCGATGGCACAGCGCTATTTCTTGTTTTAACTTGATTCAGCAGAAGTCCCCCACTTCCATAAGTGGCGGGATGAATGCCAAAATGCCTTTCAAATCAGAGGGAGTTCAAACTCCCTGCTGATTCAAGTTAAGCCTCCGGCGGATGTCACAGATTTTCAGAGGAGCTTTTCGAGCGAGCTCGAAAAAAATCTGGACGCAATCACGCCGAGGCGCGATTGATCACGAATTATCCAAGATTGAATTGGCAACATTTATGACCCGCGTCATGCGGGTCTTTCAAGGAGGGCACACATATGCTAATTGAAAAAGTGATTGGAAATGTTGGCAAGGAAGAGGAAATTGCCGGCAAGAAGACTGAATGGATTGAGCTTGACTGGGAAGAGTTGAGCAAGCGCATTCTCCGTACGGAAACGGATCACGGCACAGATATTGCGTTAAGAATCAACCAAGAAGAACCGCTTCAATACGGTGATATTTTATTTGAAGACGCGGAGCGCCGGATTGCAATCCGGACGAAAATGGAGCCGGTCATCGTGATCCGTCCAAAAGATATGACGGAAATGGGGAAAGCTGCATTTGAACTCGGCAATCGCCATACGCCTTCATTGATCGAGGAAAACGAGATTATCGTACGTGCAGACCATACGTTGGATCCATTATTAGACGAAGTAGGTGTGGCGTATGAAACGACAGAACGACGATTTAAACAGCCATTCAAATACCGCGGCCACTCTCACTGATACTTCGCTTTTACAGCTTTTTCAAATACATGACTCGGCTTTTCCCATCGGTTCTTATACCCATTCTTACGGGATGGAGACGTATATTCAAGAAGACCTCATTCGTACCAAAGAAGATCTGATCTCTTTTTGCACATCGTTTTTGTTCCAAAACTTGGTACGGGGTGATGCGATTCTTATTCAAGAAGCGTATGCGGCGGCCGAGGCGCAAGACATGGACAAGTTACTAGAACTCGAACAGCTATGCGGTGCGATAAAGCTTGCGAAAGAATCTCGGGATGCGAGTGTCAATGTCGGCAGGCAGTTTATCCGAACAGTGAC
This sequence comes from uncultured Sporosarcina sp., assembly GCA_948469885.1. Taxonomy (GTDB): domain Bacteria; phylum Bacillota; class Bacilli; order Bacillales_A; family Planococcaceae; genus Sporosarcina. Next base: position 5,696 of record CAOKMT010000049.1, read on the forward strand.
GCCTTTGGGAACCGATCCACTTCTCGCCGAATGGAAAGAACGGATTGATGCGAAGGCGATCAAAGGCCATTATGCGGTATTGTACGGTATATACAGCGCGACGACCGGTGTAAGTGCCCATCATGCAGTGATGACGTATTTGTACGCCACGCTTAACGGTCTCATTACAAACGCGGTTCGTGCCGTGCCATTCGGGCAAAATACCGGTGTTCAGGCGATGAACAAATTGATCGGGCCTGTGGCGGAAGCGGCGCAGTTGACAGCAAGGTTAACACTGGATGATGTAAGCAACAACGCGCTTGGCATCGAACTCGCTTCGATGAAACACGAATATTTATTTTCAAGATTATTTATTTCTTAAATCGTTTGGAAGGAGTTTTTTATGATGAAACCAGTACGAATCGGAATCGGCGGTCCGGTTGGCTCGGGCAAGACATCACTTGTCGACCAACTGACACGCGTAATGCATAAAGACTACAATGTCGGCGTTATTACGAACGACATTTATACACGGGAAGACGCGCAGTTTTTAATGAAGAATGGTGTCCTGGATGAAAACCGGATCATCGGCGTAGAGACGGGAGGATGTCCACATACGGCGATTCGGGAAGATGCGTCCATGAACTTTGCTGCCATTGATGAGATGAAAAACCGTTTTGAAGACCTCGATATCATTTTTATCGAGAGTGGCGGCGATAACTTATCCGCGACATTCAGTCCTGAACTTGTCGACGGCTATATTTACGTCATCGACGTGGCGGAAGGTCAAGATATTCCGCGTAAAGGTGGACCCGCATTGACGCGTTCCGACCTTTTGTTGATCAATAAAACAGAACTGGCTCCGCATGTCGGCGTCGATCTTGATTTAATAGACAGCGATACGAAAAAAATGCGTGGAGGTCGCCCGTATATTTTGGCGGACGTGAAATCGCAGAAAAACGTCGACAAAATTGTCGAGTGGATTAAGCACCATATGCTTTTAGAAGGTGCGGAGTCTGTAAATAAAGATGCTTAACCCGACACGTCGGCATCATAACGGAAGACTCGACTTGGAGTTTGAACCAAGAAGAGGGTATACGCGGATGCCCCATGTCTTCCAACAACCGCCTTTAAAAGCGAGCCGGGAACTGTATGAGGGAAAAGATCCAACGGCGACTGTCTATTTGATGGAGTCGTCGGGCGGTATGGTTTCAGGCGACCGCAATGATATTACAGTGAAACTGGCACCTGAAAGCAAGGTCCGGTTGGTCCAACAGTCGGCATTGAAGATTTACCCGTCTCACACCGGGGAAACATGCCATCAACGGATCGATGTCGAAATTGGTGAGGGGGCACGCTTGGAGTGGATGCCAGAAGTGATTATTCCATTCATCGATGCAAAATTTCAAGTGGATACGACCTTGAAACTAGCCTCCGATTCAACTGTTTTATGGGGCGAAATCATTGCACCCGGACGTGAAAAGCGCGGGGAAATATATGGATATGAATCATTTCGGTCGAATTTTAAAATATTCATCGAGGATGAATTGATCGCATTTGACTCGCTCCATTTCTCACCGAGAGAACAAGGGCTTGGCGCCGTTGGTGTACTGGAAGGAGCAATGTACATCGGATCCATTTGGCTTGTCTCTCCGAAAGCTGATGATATCGATGTGCGTGCACTTCAAGAAACATTACGCATTGAAGAAGGTCTCCAAGCAGGTATGACACGCCTCGAAGGGAATGCTATCCATTGCAGGTGGCTCGGGCAAGATCAGTGGACTTTACAAAAAGAGATGAAAAGGGTTTATGCCAAATTGGCGGAACTCATTTGAAAGGCACTCCGATGAGGGGTGTCTTTTTTTGCTGCTTGGGATGCGTACCCTTTTAAGATTGAAAGATGAAATAAACAAAAACGGGATCTACAACATTAATTACAAGAAAATAAATTAAAATAAAATGAAAGTTTTCAATTGACTTATAATTAATTTGTCATACAATAATACTTATAAATAGTTTTACTAACAAATTATCGTATTTTTTGTAGAGAGGAGTGGGAACAGTTTTCGGATTATTACTACTGATCTGTCATTAGGACCGATGTAAGCGGTATCAAATCTGATGTAGACGGTTATCTAGGGGACAACTGTAATACGGTGGCTTGGCTCTTTAGGATGTAGGCGTTTTCGGCATGTTAAATAAAAAATAGAAGAGGAAGTGTGCTTATGGTAGTAATGGAGAAGAAAGTGAACGAGGAGGTTCAAGAACAAGTTTACCAAACGCCAAATAATAATGATGGAAGTAAGTCTCCAATCAATGCGAAAGAGAAGAAAACGAACGTTCGTTGGTTTATGGTATTCTTGCTCTTTATGGTTACGGCGCTAAATTATGCGGATCGGGCTACGCTTTCAATTGCAGGAACAGATATGTCAAATCAGCTAGGTTTTGATTCCGTCATGATGGGTTTGGTTTTCTCCGCATTTGCGTGGTCTTATGTAGCTGGCCAAATTCCTGGCGGTTGGTTGCTTGACCGTTTTGGGTCGAAAAAAGTTTATTTTTGGAGTATTTTCTTATGGTCTGCATTTACTTTATTGCAAGGATTCCTTGGCATTTTTGGATCTGCGGGCACTGCAGTTATGATTTTATTTGGTCTACGGTTTTTAGTAGGTTTGGCAGAAGCACCTTCGTTTCCTGCCAACAGCCGTATTGTTGCAGCTTGGTTTCCGAGTCATGAGCGTGGCACTGCTGCTGCGACATTCAATTCCGCGCAATACTTTGCCACGGTTCTTTTCGCTCCAATTATGGGATACATAACATACACATTTGGTTGGCAGTATGTTTTCTATTTTATGGGGGCGTTAGGTATTGTCATTGCTTTTGGATGGTTGAAATTGTTTCAAAATCCGAAAGAACATCCGCGTGTAAATCGAGCTGAAATGGATTATATCGAACAGGGTGGCGGTTTGACATCTATGGATCAGCAAGAGACGAAAAAGGAAGAAAAAGTAAAAGGCGAAAACTGGAAAAGAGTGAAGCAGCTTTTAGGAAATCGAATGTTGCTTGGCATCTATCTAGGGCAATATTGCATTACAACGCTAACTTACTTTTTCCTGACGTGGTTCCCGATTTACTTAGTGCAAGAAAGAGGTATGACAATCCTTCAAGTAGGTTTTGTAGCGTCACTTCCAGCAATTTGTGGGTTTATAGGTGGGATACTAGGCGGCATTTTTTCCGACTTCTTGTTAAGAAAAGGCTTCTCGCTAACGGTAGCTCGTAAAACACCGATTATTATAGGGATGATGATGTCGATGAGTTTAATTGCTGCAAACTATGTAGATGCACAATGGGTTGTGATCTTCGTGATGTCACTTGCATTTTTCGGTAAAGGATTTGGCGCACTTGGTTGGGCAGTCATGTCAGATACATCTCCAAAAGAAATGTCAGGCATTAGTGGGGGGCTGTTCAATACATTTGGTAATATTGCAGGGATTACGACACCGATTATTATCGGCTTCATCCTTGCTGCGACTGGATCATTTAACGGAGCCCTTATTTTTGTTAGTGCTAGTGCACTTGTTGCGGTCTTGAGTTATTTATTCCTTGTTGGGGAGATTAAGCGCGTTGAGTTTAAAGCGTAATCAACCAATACATTACGTACGTCAATTCTAAGGGAATAATCGCCAATCTCTTTCGTCTCGGAAGAATACTAAATTAAGAAAGGAAGATCCAAATGACGAATACAGTAGAGGTCGAAATTCCATTATTCATCAAAATAAACTCGGCAGATAACACAGCAATCATTGTTAATACGAGCGGGTTGAAAGAAGGTACTGAGTTTTCTTGTGGACTTACCCTTACGGAATTTGTACCACAAGGCCATAAGGTCGCATTGGTAGATATTCATCCCAATGAAGAAATCGTTCGATATGGAGAAGTGATTGGCTATGCGCGGGATTTTATTCGAAAAGGGAGTTGGATTCGAGAGTCTCTAATAGTCATGCCGACGTCACCTGAAATGGATTCATTACCAATCGCAACTAAAGTGTCAAAAGTTACCCCGCTAGAAGACGAGTACACATTTTTAGGATATCGCAATGCAGATGGTAGTGTAGGGACAAAAAATATTTTAGGAATCACGACGAGTGTACAATGTGTAACGGGTGTTCTGGAGTTTGCTGTAAAGAAAATAAAACAAGAATTACTCCCGGCCTTTTCGAATGTAGATGATGTGGTGGCGCTTACACATAGTTATGGGTGTGGAGTGGCAATTGATGCACCGGATGCAGTTATCCCAATCCGTACGATTCAGAACCTCGCAAAGCATCCGAACTTTGGTGGAGAAGTAATGATTATCGGACTCGGTTGTGAAAAGTTAGTGCCATCCCGTCTTAACGATGGGAAAGAAGACGATAACATATTGTCCTTGCAAGATGAAGATGGATTTATCAAGATGATTGAGTCAATTGTAGCGATGGCGGAAGAGCGGCTACAAAAATTGAACGAGCGAAAAAGAGAAGTGTGTTCTGTTTCAGATTTAGTGATCGGCGTTCAATGTGGTGGAAGTGACGCATTTTCTGGTGTGACAGCGAACCCAGCGGTAGGATATGCGACTGATTTGTTAGTAAGAGCAGGAGCCACTGTTTTGTTTTCTGAAGTGACTGAAGTACGAGACGGTATTCATATGCTGACTCCACGTGCAGAGACTCAAGAAGTTGGAGAAGCTTTAATCCGCGAAATGAAGTGGTATGACGATTATTTGAATAAGGGCCGGGTAGATCGTAGTGCAAATACGACGCCAGGGAATAAATCTGGAGGTCTGGCAAACATTGTTGAAAAATCACTCGGTTCGATTGTGAAGTCTGGTACGACACCAATCGTCGATGTATTAGCACCGGGTGAAAAGGCATGTAAAAAAGGGCTTGTTTTTGCTGCAACACCTGCCAGTGATTTCGTTTGCGGTACATTACAGCTTGCATCAGGCATACATTTACAGGTGTTTACAACTGGAAGAGGAACGCCATACAATTTGTCCGTTGCTCCGGTCATGAAGGTTTCTACACGAAATTCGCTGCAGGAGCAATGGCATGATTTGATTGATGTGAATGCTGGGAAAATTGCAACCGGTGAAGCGACGATTGAGGAAGTCGGCTGGGAAATTTTCAACGAGATTCTTGAAATTGCAAGTGGAACAAAAGAAACATGGGCAGATAAATGGGGAATTCAAAACGATTTAGCTTTGTTTAACCCTGCGCCGATTACTTGATGATCGTTTTCTGTATAAATACACTAACATTTGACTTTTTCATTTAATTGTAAGACAATAAGACATATAGAAAATTAACTAACTATTTAGAAGGGTGGAATTTATATGACGACGAAAAGAAGACAGGCACCGAAAGGGATTTTAGGATTTCCGGTTGCGCCGATGGATGCGGAAGGAAATTTAGATTTAGAGGGACTAGGAAAGAATATTGAGTTTTTGGTGGACAACGGCTTATCTTCCGTTTTTGTAGCATGTGGAGCGGGTGAATTGCATGCAATCAGCAACGAAGAATACAGATCAATGGTTGAAGTGGCTGTGGAAAAAACGAAAGGTAAAGTTCCTCTCTATACAGGTGTCGGTGGAAATATTACACATGCGCTGGAACAAGCAAAGATTTCAGAAGAACTCGGTGCAGAAGGGTATTTGATCTTACCACCGTATTTGATTGACCCTTCTCAAGACGGTCTTTACAACTACTTGAGTACAATCATTCAAAGTACAGATTTGAATGCGATCGTTTACCAGCGTGACAATTGTATTTTAGAGTCAACAACATTACAGGAATTATGTGAATTACCACAGCTGGTCGGGTTTAAAGACGGCGTTGGAAATATGGAAAAGAACGTCGAGTTTACACACCTGATCGGCGATCGGCTTGAGTGGATTAACGGCATGCCGTTAGCGGAAGTGACTATGGCAGCGTATGTGAATCTTGGATTTACATCCTATTCATCAGCTATATCGAATTACATCCCACATATTTCGGCGAAGTATTATGATGCATTGCTGAATGACAATAAAAAAGTCGTACATGAATTATATGAAGACGTGATTTTCCCGATTCATCGTATTCGCAAACAGAAGAAAGGTTACGCTGTTTCCCTTATTAAAGCAGGTATGCAAATCGTTGGTCTTCCTATCACAACGAATGTACGTGGTCCAATCGCACCTGTTGAAGCAGGACATTATGAAGAACTGAAGGAAATTATTGAAAATGCGTTGGAAAAGCATCCGGTGCAAATCAAAGCAGAAGCAGTTAATTAATAGGAGGCAATTATGACGACAATAACTGAAACAAAAACGAAGACATATTTAAACTATATAAACGGTGAATGGGTCGCTTCCGAAACAGGCAAAACAGATGTAAGCAAGAATCCTGCAAGGAAAGACGAAGTTGTAGGCGGGTACCAACTCTCTTCAACGAAGGATTTCGATAAAGCTGCTACTGCTGCCCGGAAAGCCCAAAAAGCATGGCAAAAACTTAGTGGAAACGTCCGTGGTGATTATTTATTAAAAGCTGCTTCCATTATGGAAGAGCGGGCTGATGATATTGGGGCAGCGATGACGCTTGAAATGGGTAAGACATTTCCGGAAGCAAAAGGTGAAACATTACGGGGTGTAGCGATTTTACGTTATTTTGCTGGCGAAGGAATGCGATCGGTCGGGGATGTCATCCCTTCGACAGATAGCGAAGCGCTGATGTTTACAACGAGAGTGCCATTAGGCGTTGTTGGCGTCATTACACCATGGAACTTCCCGGCAGCGATTCCGATGTGGAAAATGGCTCCGGCGCTCATTTACGGAAACGCAGTCGTTTTTAAACCGGCAAGTGAGACAGCGGTTACGAGTGCCAAAATAGTGGAGTGTCTACACGATGCAGGAATTCCAGCAGGCGTTGTAAACATGGTGACGGGTTCTGGTTCTCTGATTGGACCGGAAATGGCAAACCATAAAGAAATCGATGGGATCACATTCACAGGATCAAATACGGTTGGCAAACAACTGGCAAAGATAGCGGTGGATAGAGGGATTAAATACCAACTTGAAATGGGTGGGAAAAATCCAGTCATCGTTGCAAATGATGCAGATCTTGATTTGGCAGTTGAAGCAACAATAAGCGGCGGTTTAAAATCATCCGGGCAAAAGTGTACAGCGACGAGCCGTGTCATCGTTCAAAAAGATATCTATGAAAAATTCAAAGAGAAATTACTCGCGGAAGTTGCGAAAATAACTGTCGGAGATGGCATGGACGCAGGTACGTGGATGGGGCCAAGCGTAACGGAAGGTCAGTTAAATACAGTGCTTTCCTATATTGAAAAAGGGAAAAAAGAAGGCGCGACATTGCTCTATGGCGGAAACGAATTGGATGGTAAAGACGGTGGTTTGAATGGCTACTACGTAGAACCAGCTGTATTCGAAGGTGTAACGCCTGATATGGTGCTTGCACGAGAAGAAATTTTCGGGCCAGTTCTTGCGCTGATGAAAGTGGATACGATCGAAGAGGCGCTTGATATGGCGAATGATTCGGAATATGGACTCAGTGCATCTATCTTTACGACGAAGATTGCGCATATGCTTTCATTTATCAATGAAATGGACGCTGGTTTAGTGCGTATCAACGCGGAAAGCGCAGGCGTCGAGCTACAAGCGCCATTTGGCGGCATGAAGCAGTCTAGTTCTCATTCCCGTGAACAAGGGCAAGCGGCAAAAGAGTTTTATACTTCTATTAAAACGGTGTTTATCAAATAAGACGAATGAAGGGGAGTTCTGCGATTACAAGCTTAACTCCTTCTTTTTCAAAAAATAGGGGGTTTGTTGATGTTAAAAGATGCGACGAAAGAAAGTGTGAAGGGGTTTAATAGAGCAGGAGAAAAAGCAAGTACGCCGAAAGTCAAAAAGATGACTGTCATTCCCGTTGCGGGCCATGATAGTATGCTGCTAAATCTCAGTGGGGCGCATAGTCCTTACTTCACGAGAAATATTGTAATTCTTGAAGACAATTTGGGAAATCAAGGTGTTGGAGAAGTACCGGGGGGCGAAGCAATCCGTCAAACATTGGAAGACGCCAAACCTTTGGTCATTGGTGAATCCATCGGTACATACAATTCAATTTTAAATAAGGTTCGCCGTCAATTTGCGGAGCGGGATGCGAGTGGCCGTGGCGCACAAACATTTGATTTACGAACGACAATCCATGTCGTGACAGCGCTTGAAGCAGCCCTCTTAGATTTACTGGGGAAATTCCTTGAAGTGCCCGTTGCAGAACTGCTAGGTGAAGGGCAACAGCGGAAGCGTGTGGAAATGCTCGGTTATTTGTTTTATGTAGGGGATCGGAACAAAACAGACTTGCCTTATTTGAGTGATCCGAACGCCAAAGATGATTGGTTCAGGTTGCGTCATGAAGAAGCGTTGACGCCAGAAACCGTTGTTGCACTAGCGGAAGCAGCTTATGAACGTTACGGCTTTAACGATTTTAAGTTGAAAGGCGGCGTGCTTGCCGGAGAGGAAGAGATCGCAGCCGTGACAGCGCTTGCAAAACGATTCCCTGATGCCCGGATTACGCTCGATCCAAATGGTGCATGGTCATTGGAAGAGGCAATTCGACTTTGTAAAAATCAGCATGATTTCCTCGCTTACGCTGAAGATCCATGTGGGGCTGAAAATGGCTATTCTGCACGTGAAGTGATGGCGGAGTTCCGCCGTGCAACAGGACTCCCGACAGCTACGAATATGATTGCGACTGATTGGAGGCAGATGGGCCATGCCATCCAGCTACATGCCGTCGACATCCCTTTGGCTGATCCACATTTTTGGACAATGCAAGGATCTGTTCGGGTTGCACAAATGTGTCATGATTGGGGATTGACATGGGGCTCGCACTCAAATAACCATTTTGATATTTCCCTTGCAATGTTCACACATGTTGCAGCTGCTGCGCCTGGCGAAATTACAGCCATTGATACGCATTGGATTTGGCAGGATGGCCAACGTTTAACAAAAGAGCCGCTCCAAATTCAAAATGGGAAAGTGGATGTGCCAGCAGCACCAGGTTTGGGTGTTGAAATTGATATGGAGCAAGTTGAGAAGGCGAACAAATTGTATATCGACCAAAAACTAGGTGCCCGTGACGACTCAGTAGGCATGCAATACCTAGTGCCAGGATGGCAATTCGACAATAAGCGACCATGCTTAGTCAGATGATTTTAACTTGATTCAGCAGAAGTCCCCCACTTCTAAAGTGGCGTGATTGATGATAGAGCGAGCGGGCCAACGTTTAACGTTGGTCTTTACGTTGTTTGATCAACGAAGTGCTGGACGAGACAGAGAAAGTAAAGGGATGTTATTATAGGAGGGGTAAGTATGCATTTTATTAATGACCAAGAAATTAGAGAACTTATTTCAGCGAAGGATATTATTGATACAATAGAAGATTATTACTTGAGTGAAGGTGAGAAGAGATCATTCGTACCAGAACGATTATTCATTAATGATGACGATAACTCTGCGCTATTAATGCCTTCATTTTACGAGAATTATTACGGTGCAAAACTGATTGGGATTGCGCCGGGCAATGCTGAAATTGGAGAAGCAACTTTAAGAGGAATCTTCCTTTTGAATGAAAGAAAGACGATGAAACCACTCGTGATTATGGATGCCCGCACTATATCTGCTATGCGCACTGGAGCGATAAGTGGCTTAGGTATGAAATATTTGGCATCCAATGAAACCGACACAATTGGCATTATTGGCACAGGTGACCAAGGATGGAGCCATTTAGAGGCGGCTTGTGCTGTGAGACCCATCCAAAAGGTTTTAGTGTATAATCGAAGTAAGGAAAGACTTGAGCAATTTATGGAGAAGGCGAAGGAGAAGTATTCGTCCATTCGTTTTGAAGTTTCAGATCCTGCGACGATTTTGAAAGAAGCCCAAATGATTATTACGACAACAACATCGACAGAGCCGGTTATCCCTTATGATGGCCAAGTCGATTTGACCGGCAAACATTTTGCAGGTTCGGGCGCGTTCAAATCTTTTATGCAAGAGATTCCTGATTCCATTATTAAAGAAGCGGATCATTTATACGTGGATACGCATGCGGCATTTTCTGAATGTGGTGAGATGATTCAGGCAAGAACAATGGGACATAGTGAGGAGACCATTCCTGAGTTGAAAACACTCGTTCAAAACGGTGAAAATGAAGAGACAAAGAAAGGCGTGACCGTTTTTAAATCAGTCGGTGTTTCTATTTTTGATGTTCTGACAGCGAAATTGATTTATGAGCGCTACAAAAGCCGTACTTTAGTTTAACTTGATGCAGCAGAAGTCCCCCACTTCCATAAGTGGCGGGATGAATGCTAAAATGCTATTCAAATCAGAGGGCGTTCAAACTCCCTGCTGATTCAAGTTCAAAGGAAGGCAACCTAAGTTCGCCACGTCCTGTGGCGGCGGTTGCATGACCGACATCCCGTCGGCCCGCGGATGTCACAGATTTCAGAGGAGCTTTAAGAAGGCAGTCTAAGACCGCGACTTCCTGGAAAGTGCCTTAATTTC
>CAOKMT010000050.1 GCA_948469885.1 uncultured Sporosarcina sp.
GGACGATCTATCTTTATTTTAAAAATAAAGAAGATATTCTTGTATCCGTTTTCAGGGAAAAAATGGCTCCCTTTGTCGGAAATTTCTCAACCATTTTACAACAAGATATCGATACATCAGAAAAGCTATTCAATATGATTGACAGTCATTTTCGAATGTTACATGAAGATCGGCACCTTGCAATTGTCACTCAGTTAGAGCTTAGACAATCGGGAAAACAGCTACGCCTTCGGATTAATGAAGTGCTGAAAGCATATCTCGAATTGCTGGATACGGTGTTGGCGGAAGGAATCGAAAAAGGTGAATTGGATAGCGGTGTCGACATTCGACTTGCTCGTCAAATGGTCTTCGGAACAATCGATGAAACAATTACTTCATGGGTGATGAACGAGCAAAAGTACGATTTGATGAAGCTGGCACCAGAAGTACATAAGCTTATGATGAACGGCATGAAAGCGCCAACATTCGTTGGAGGAAGGAAGGGATGAGATGGAATTCCTGAAATTGTCAATTGAGGATGGCGTCGCTGTTGTCACAATTGATAGACCACCGGCTAATGCATTGTCGCGCGGCTTAATCCGGGAAGTGAATGAACTTTTGAACCGAGTTGACAGCGATGATACGGTGCGGGTTGTCGTTTTGCACGGGGAAGGCCGCTTTTTCTCCGCAGGGGCAGATATTAAAGAGTTCAAGGAAATTACATCGGGCGTCGAGTTTTCGGAATTTGCATCCGAAGGACAAGCTGTATTTGAACGGTTGGAAAGCTTCCACAAGCCTGTCATTGCGGCGATCCACGGGGCAGCGCTCGGCGGAGGACTGGAACTGGCCATGGCATGCCATATGCGATTTGTCACGCCTGATGCCAAACTTGGGTTGCCGGAACTCCAACTAGGCTTGATTCCTGGATTTGCCGGGTCACAGCGTTTACCTCGTTATGTCGGCATGCCAAAAGCGGCGGAAATGATGCTCACAAGCGAACCATTGACAGGCGATCAAGCCGTCGGATACGGTCTTGCAAACGAAGCATATCCCGAAGAGAAATTGCTTCCAAAAACGATTGAAATCGCTAAGAAAATTGCGAAAAAGAGCCCGATCGCCATGAAAGCGACGATAAATTTGTTGCAATTTTCTAAACCCTCGTCGTATTATAAAGGAGTGGAAGCTGAGTCGAAATCATTCGGCGATGTATTCCTTTCCGAGGATGCACAAGAAGGTATACAAGCATTCATGGAAAAAAGGGAACCTATATTTAAGGGGAAATAAAGAAGAAGCTGGGGAGGTAGTAAAGGATGAATATTTTTGTATTAGTTAAACGCACGTTTGACACTGAGGAAAGAATTTCAATTACGAACGGAGAAATTGCGGAAGATGGTGCGGAATTTATCATCAACCCGTATGATGAATATGCGATCGAAGAAGCGATCACTGTACGCGACGAGCACGGTGGTGAAGTGACGGTCATTACGATTGGAGACGAAGAAGCGGAAAAGCAACTTCGTACAGCACTTGCCATGGGTGCAGATAAAGCAGTGCTCATCAATACTGAAGACGATTTAGACGAAGGTGACGAGTTCACTTCCGCTAAAATACTAGCCGAATACTTGAAAGATAAAGAGCCAGACTTGATTCTAGCAGGAAACGTTGCAATCGACGGCGGTTCCGGTCAAGTCGGTCCACGTGTTGCCGAACTTTTAGGCATCAACTATGTAACAACGATTACAGATTTGGAGATCGACGGCACAGACGTGAAAATCGTACGCGACGTCGAAGGGGATTCCGAAAAGATCGAAACGTCCCTCCCACTTCTAATTACAGCACAGCAAGGATTAAACGAACCGCGCTACCCGTCATTGCCGGGCATCATGCAAGCGAGAAAGAAGCCGCTTGAAGAGCTTGAACTTGATGATTTAGATTTGGATGAAGACGATGTGGAAGCGAAGACGGAAACAGTCGAAGTATTCCTTCCAGCAGCAAAAGCGGCGGGTCGTATTCTTGAAGGTGAACTGGAAGACCAAGTGAAAGAACTCATTGATCTGCTCAAAGATGAAGCAAAAGTCATCTAAAATATGTCCAGAGAATTTGCAATTTAAAAGAATTTCAGAATGCGAGAAAGATAGAGTTTGAAATCGTATGTAGGAGGGGCATAAAATGTCAAAAAAAGTGTTAGTACTGGGGGAAGCGCGTGAGGGCGCTTTACGTAACGTTTCATTTGAGGCAATTGCTGCTGCAAAACAAATTTCAGGAGGCGGCGAAATTGTAGGAGTCCTACTCGGAGATGCTGTTCAATCGCTAGGCGAAGCGATGATCCAACGCGGTGCAGACCGTGTCGTTGCTGTTGAACATGAAAACTTAAAACAATATACTTCTGACGGATATAGTCAAGGGTTTCTAGCCGTCTATGAGCAAGAAAAACCAGACGCAATCGTCTTTGGACATACAGCGCTCGGGAAAGATTTATCCCCGAAAATTGCAAGTAAGCTTGTATCGGGACTCATCTCGGACGTAACGCAAATTGAAGGGGAAGATGACGACGCGGTATTCATCCGTCCGATCTATTCCGGTAAAGCATTTGAGAAAGTGAAAAATAAAGAAGGCTTGCTGTTTGTAACAGTTCGTCCAAACAACATCGCACCGCTTGAGCAAGATGCAGGTCGTTCGGGCGACGTCTCTTCTATCGATGTCGATGTGAAAGACTTGCGCACGATCATTGCGGAAGTCGTTCGTAAAGCATCCGAAGGCGTTGATATGTCCGAAGCGAAAGTCGTCGTAGCTGGTGGCCGTGGTGTGAAAAGTGCGGATGGGTTCAAGCCGTTGCAAGAACTAGCCGACCTTCTAGGCGGTGCCATCGGTGCTTCTCGTGGAGCGTGTGACGCGGATTACTGTGACTACTCGCTACAAATTGGACAAACAGGGAAAGTCATTACACCTGACTTGTACATCGGTGCAGGGATTTCAGGGGCTATCCAACATATGGCGGGAATGTCCAACTCCAAAGTGATCGTCGCGATCAACAAAGATCCAGAAGCGGAGATTTTCAAAGTGGCAGACTACGGTATTGTCGGCGACTTGTTCGAAGTCATCCCGATGATGATCGAGGAAGTTAAAAAACTAAAAGCAAATCTTGTGTAATTATCAAGTCCTCCCTATTTCTTTTTCGGGAGGGCTTTTTGTTGCAATGAATATATAGAGATTGCTGACACGCGATTGATTTTCATAATGAACCGATTCGGATTCAATATCGGAAACTCCGCTTGCCTTAACATAGGGTTCTAATTGTGTTGAATGGGGCGGAAATCAACAGTGTTCGAGCTTGGCTCAGCAAGCATATATTTCGCCGCTTATTCCGGCGCGTGATACAATGACAGTTGTAGTTGGAGATATAAAGGAGGAACTTTTAAAATGGCAATTATTAATGCAACTGATAAGGATTTTGCACAAAACATTGAAGAAGGTGTAGTACTTGTAGACTTTTGGGCACCTTGGTGTGGACCTTGTAAAATGATCGCGCCAGTTCTTGAAGAAGTGAGCGGCGAAGTTGAAGGGAAAGCGAACATCGTCAAAGTAGACGTTGATGAAAACCAAGAAACAGCAGGAAAATACGGTATCATGTCCATTCCGACACTCATCCTTTTCAAAGATGGAGAAATCGTTGAAAAGGTTGCAGGCTTCCAACCGAAAGAAGCACTTGTCGAAATGATCGAAAAACACGTATAAGACGTTTCACACGTATTAAGTAAAGAAAACCGGGACCCTTCATGGCGCCCGGTTTTTTGGCAGGTGAAAAAGATGAAAGAGTTACTGAAACAAAAACTGGAAATCCTTCCCGAGCACCCGGGGTGTTATTTAATGAAAGACCGGCAAGGCACTGTTATCTATGTCGGTAAAGCGAAAAGGTTGAAACAGCGGGTTCGCAGTTATTTTACGGGAAGCCATGACGGAAAAACACAGCGCCTTGTGCGAGAAATCGTAGACTTCGAAACGATCATCACTTCATCGGATTTGGAAGCGCTCGTCTTGGAATTGAATTTGATCAAACAATACGATCCGAAATATAACGTCATGCTCAAAGATGATAAATCCTATCCGTATTTGAAGATTACAGCGGAACGCCATCCTAAATTGATTATTACGAGAATGGTGAAAAAAGACAAAGGGAAATATTTCGGTCCCTATCCAAATGCTTATGCTGCAACCGAGACGAAAAAATTGCTCGATCGAATTTATCCGTATCGGAAATGTCATACATTACCGAACCGTGTTTGTTTGTATTATCATTTAGGCCAATGTTTGGCCCCTTGCGTCAATGAAGTGAAGGAAGAAACCTATAAAGATATGGTCGTCAACATTACTCGCTTTTTAAACGGCGGCTATAAAGAAGTGAAAAAAGAATTGACAGCGAAGATGGAAGCGGCTGCGGCAGAACTTGAATTTGAACGGGCGAAAGAATACCGTGACCAAATTACGAATATTGAGGCCGTCATGGAAAGGCAGACGGTGTCGATGAATGATTTTACCGATCGAGATATATTCGGCTATGCTGTCGATCGGGGCTGGATGTGTGTACAAGTATTTTTTATGCGCCAAGGAAAACTTATCGAACGAGACGTTTCTTTGTTTCCGCTGTATCAAGAACCAGAAGAAGAATTGCTTACATTCATCGGTCGATTCTACGAGGCTTTCGATCATTTAAAGCCGCCTGAGATTTTACTCCCCGAGAAAATCGATGCAGAAATTGTTCAGCAATTGCTTGATACAAATGTTTTTATCCCACAACGAGGGAAAAAGAAAGACCTCGTCAAGCTTGCGGAGAAAAATGCGAAAATTTCCTTGAAAGAAAAGTTTCAACTGATCGAACGGCAAGAATCGCGTACAATCGGGGCATGTGAAGAACTTGGAGAAGCGATGAATATTTCGGTCCCGTTGCGCATCGAGGCGTTCGATAACTCTCATACGTACGGCGCCGACCCAGTATCGGCGATGGTTTCTTTCGTCGATGGAAAACCAAACCGTAAAGACTATCGGAAGTACAAAACGAAAACGGCGGCAAAGCATGACGACTACGGCGCGATGCGCGAAGTGGTCAGAAGGCGCTATATCCGTGTGTTAAAAGAGAATTTGCCGTTGCCTGATCTGATCGTCATTGACGGTGGGAAAGGTCAGATGGAAGTGGCTCGAGAAGTTGTCGAAGACGAGCTCGGTTTATCGATCCCGATCGCGGGTTTGGCAAAAGACGAGAAGCATCAGACGTCCCAACTCTTGTACGGGGATCCTGTGGAAATCATTCCATTGAAAAGAACGAGCGAGGCGTTTTATTTATTGCAAAGGATTCAAGATGAAGTGCACCGTTTTGCAATCACATTTCACCGCCAGCGAAGAAGTACGAAGTCGATCGCTTCTGCACTCGATGACATTCCAGGCGTTGGCGCCAAGCGGAAGACACAGTTGTTGAAGCATTTCGGCTCAGTGAAAAACATCCGTACCGCCACCGTGGAAACACTTCGGGATGCGGGGATGCCGCAAAATGTCGCAGAGTCGATCGCATCTTACTTTACAGAGCAAGTGGAACAGAAAGAATAAAGCAAGCTGAGGAGATACGGAAGAAGTATCTCCCGCCAGCGGTTCATATTTCGGCTTTCGGATCCCATTTGACATGAAACTGGATCGCTTCGCCTTTTTGTGTTGGTTCGGCGAAACACTCGGTGAGGAGTCCACTCAATTTTTGATATTGCTCCGCAATGAAGCCGGCTTCAAGATGGAATGTGCGATGCGCAGCTTTCATCGTGTCGGCGTCATTCGTCAGTATGTAAAAAGCTTCTTTCTTCGTCTTTTTTTCAAGCATAAGGGTGCCCCAACCGGCTTCCACAAAAAAGGTAGGCAATTCTTCAACATTGAAAATTGGAAACTTCCGGGCAACTTCTTTACCAGCCCAATATAGGATATCACTTTCGTGCGGACCGAGAATGCTTGGGAGTACGTGGTCTCGTAAAATTTCATAACCGAATCGAGTCGGTGATTCATAGATGGTGTTTTCCAACTTTTCTTACAACCTTTCTGGATATATGGTAGCTAACACGTGTCATAAGGGGCGTTATGTAGTGGTAGCGGCATTTTAAAAGCCCGAGACATCTTGACCTCCTTAAAATGGAGGAGTACAATGGACATGTTATGATATTGTACCATGAAGAGGTATGCGGTCAACGTTTTCATCGTGTCAAAATGATGACGGATGTGATCTAGCAACCTCAGTAATAAGGGAGGGTAAAAAACTTGTCGAGAGAATCTGATTTTTTCGTGCGTCGTCTTCATTCATTGCTAGGTATCATCCCGGTTGGACTGTTTTTAGTACAACACTTGGTGATTAACCATTTCGCGACGCAAGGACCGGAGGCTTTTAACGCTGCATCTGATTTTATGGGGAATTTGCCGTTTGTATTATTCCTCGAATGGTTCGTCATCTATATTCCATTGATGTTCCATGCGTTTTACGGCGTGTACATAGCTTTCACTTTTAAAGGCAACGTTAAAAGATACGGGACATTCCGCAACTGGATGTTTATGTGGCAACGTATCACAGGTGTTTTCCTCGTGATCTTTATCGCGTGGCACATCTATGAAACTAGAATCCAAAAGGCACTTGGGGCTGACGTGAACTATGACATGATGGCGGATATTTTAGCAAGTCCGTTCATGCTCGTGTTTTACATTGTCGGAGTTCTTGCTGCGACGTTCCACCTTTCGAACGGATTATGGGGTTTCCTCGTTACTTGGGGAATCGCTCAATCGCCACGTTCACAACAAATCGTATCTTACATTACGATTGCAGTATTCGTCATTCTTTCAGGTATTGGGATCCGGGCAATCCTTGCATTCGTTTGATTCGGGATTGATCCAATTTTAATTTTTTAATCATGTACGTACAAGATTATGTGAAAATTTGAGGAGTGAAACTTGAATGACAAAAAGCAGACTGATAATTGTCGGAGGCGGTCTTGCCGGCCTGATGGCAACTATCAAAGCGGCGGAGGAAGGCACGCCGGTCGACCTGTTCTCCCTTGTCCCGGTTAAACGTTCCCACTCCGTCTGTGCACAGGGCGGTATTAACGGTGCAGTCAATACAAAAGGGGAAGGCGACTCGCCGGACATCCATTTCGATGACACGGTTTACGGTGGTGACTTCTTAGCGAACCAACCACCGGTTAAAGCGATGACTGATGCCGCACCAAGCATTATTCACTTGATGGACCGGATGGGTGTTATGTTCAACCGGACACCGGAAGGATTATTGGATTTCCGCCGTTTCGGTGGAACGCTTCATCACCGAACAGCTTTCGCAGGTGCAACAACGGGGCAACAGCTTCTCTATGCACTTGACGAGCAAGTTCGTCGTTTCGAAGTAGAAGGTCTCGTGCAAAAGTATGAAAACTGGGAATTTCTCGGTGTCGTTATCGATGACGATGGAGTGTGCCGCGGTATTAAAGCGCAAGACATGCATACGATGGAAATCCACACGTTCAGAGGTGACGCTGTCATCATGGCAACGGGTGGCCCGGGAATCATTTTCGGGAAATCAACAAACTCTGTCATTAATACAGGATCAGCAGCATCGATTGTTTACCAACAAGGTGCTTACTATGCAAATGGTGAGTTCATTCAAATTCACCCGACGGCGATTCCTGGGGACGACAAGCTTCGCCTCATGAGTGAATCCGCGCGCGGGGAAGGTGGCCGCGTTTGGACATATAAAGACGGTAAACCTTGGTACTTCTTGGAAGAGAAATACCCGGATTACGGTAACCTCGTTCCTCGTGATATTGCAACACGGGAAATTTTTGATGTGTGCGTAAACCAAAAGCTCGGCATCAACGGGGAAAACATGGTCTATCTCGACCTTTCTCATAAGGATCCGAAAGAGCTTGATATCAAGCTTGGTGGAATCATTGAAATTTACGAGAAGTTCATGGGAGACGACCCACGTAAAGTACCGATGAAAATCTTCCCAGCGGTTCACTATTCGATGGGTGGCCTATGGGTCGATTACGATCAGCATACAAATATTCCAGGTCTTTTCGCTGCGGGTGAGTGTGATTATTCACAACACGGTGCGAACCGTCTCGGCGCAAACTCCTTGCTATCCGCGATTTACGGCGGAATGGTAGCGGGACCGAATGCCGTGAAGTACATGAAAGGCCTGGATAAGACAGCAGAAGAAGTTTCATCTTCCGTATTTGACGCAGCCCTTAAAGAAGAGCAACAGAAATGGGATGCAACGATCAAAATGGAAGGAACGGAAAACGCTTATCTTCTCCATAAAGAGCTTGGCGAATGGATGACGAATAACGTTACAGTTGTTCGACATAACGATCGTTTGAAAGAAACAGACGCTAAAATCGTGGAGCTTCTTGAAAGATATGAAAATATTAACATTACAGATACACAGCAATGGTCTAACCAAGGAGCATCGTTCACGCGTCAGTTGAAAAACATGCTATACTTAGCACGGGTGATCACAATCGGTGCCCTCAAACGTGACGAAAGCCGCGGCGCGCACTATAAGCCGGACTTCCCAGAGCGTGATGATAAGAATTTCATGAAAACGACGATGGCAAAATTCGATGGACCTGAAAAGGCGCCACTCTTCCATTACGAAGATATCGATGTCTCTTTAATCCCGCCACGTAAACGTGACTATACAAGTACTTCAAAGAAAGGAGATTGACATAAATGAGCGACCAAAATACTGCCGTACAAGACCGACCGCAAACAGCGAAAAAAACTGTTCGTTTTGAAATTCGTCGTCAAGATGCTGCAGATTCCAGTCCATACTGGGAAAGCTTTGAAATTGAACATCGACCGAATATGAACGTGATTTCCGCACTTATGGAAATTCAGCGGAACCCGGTCAATGCGGAAGGTAAAAAGACGACACCAGTTACTTGGGAAATGAGTTGTCTTGAAGAAGTTTGTGGTGCCTGTTCAATGGTGATCAACGGACGTCCTCGCCAATCTTGTACAGCACTTGTGGATCAGTACGAACACCCGATTCGTCTGGAGCCAATGAAAACATTCCCGGTTGTCCGTGACCTCGTCGTCGACCGTAATGTTATGTTCGATTCCTTGAAAAAAGTGAAAGCATGGGTTCCGATCGACGGAACATATGACCTTGGTGAAGGTCCGCGCATGCCGGAACGTAAACGTCAATGGGCTTACGAACTTTCG
The DNA here is from genome assembly GCA_948469885.1 of uncultured Sporosarcina sp. GTDB lineage: Bacteria > Bacillota > Bacilli > Bacillales_A > Planococcaceae > Sporosarcina. Next base: position 9,217 of record CAOKMT010000050.1, read on the forward strand.
AAATGTATGACTTGCGGCGTTTGTCTAGAAGCATGCCCGAACGTGAACGATCAAACCAATTTCATGGGGCCTGCCATTCTTTCGCAAGTTCGTCTTTTCAATACGCATCCAACAGGTGCGATGAACAAGGACGAGCGTCTTGCGGAACTGATGACAGACGGCGGCATCGCGGAGTGCGGAAACGCGCAAAACTGTGTTGTTGCATGTCCGAAAGGAATTCCTTTGACGACATCTATCGCAGCGATGAACCGTGCGACATCTGTTCAAATGTTCAAGAACTTCTTCGGAAGCGACCATATGGTAGACTAATCTGCCAAAATCATTCTGTCTCCGCCTCGTGCGTGAGACAGAATTTTTGACTGTACAATTTATGACGTTAGTGAAAGAAAATCCTTCCCTTTAAAATTGGAGAAAGGATGGAATTTCACTAACGTCATTTTTATATTTATATTGAATTACACAACCGGACAACGCGCTGAATCCCGTTCCGAGCGGACGCTTTCCACGAGCACGGCCTCAGTCTCCTCGTCACGAAAATCACGCCCTGTTGGGTCTGCGGCTCGCGCTTTTTTCCGTAGGAGACGCCGCTCTACACTCCAATCAACAGTGACTCCTTTATATACGAACCATTGTTATTAATAAATCAAATCATCCCTACTTTATGTGAAATATTCAATTTTGAAATTGATCCTTATATATATTTGAAAAAGTTGTAAATGTCCTACAAGACTTGATGCAAATATTCCGCGGGTGAAGCAGACTTCATTTGAAGCTTTTATATAAAGGCGATTTCTGATATTCTTTATTTGCACATCAAGATTTGCTATGATATGAGAGTGAAATCTTATTTTTTTCAGAGAAGTCACGTCGCTTAATATTTGTATGTAGGTTAAAGCCGTCACAGCCAGCGCGTCCATCACATATTTTATAGTGAAAGTGGATAGGAGGGGCGCGTCTTGACGGATGAATCGAAACATCGTTCTTTGTTGACGGTAAGAGAGCGAGAAATCTTCAATTTGCTCATCGAAGATCAAACGACCAAAGATATTGCAGGGCGGCTCGGTATAAGCGAGAAGACTGTCCGAAATCATATCTCAAACACAATCCAAAAACTTGGTGTTTCGGGTAGGGCACAGGCGATTATCGAGTTATTAAGGCTTGGCGAGTTAGAGTTAAATTAAATCGTTGTCAAAGTCGTGGAAAAGGGGATTGAAAGAGACAGTACTCGTATCAAGGAGCTGATAAACTTGACGGAACAAATCATTCCCGACGTAGCACATGAAGTAACGCATATGGAAAAAGAATTACGCTATATTTCCGCAATTATCAAGCACAATGGACGTAAAATCCTTGAGAATTATACCATTACACCACCGCAATTCATTGCTTTGCAATGGCTGTTCGAGCATGGTGATATGACAATTGGCGACTTGTCGAACAAGATGTTCCTCGCTTTCAGCACGACGACGGATCTTGTTGACCGGATGGAGCATAATAAGCTCGTGAAACGAGTTCGGGAAGAGAGAGACAGACGTGTTGTCAGAATACATCTTCTAGAAGAAGGCGAGCGTATTATCGAAGAAGTGATCGACAAACGATGCCATTATTTAGACGCGGTGTTGTCTAACTTCAGCGAAGGGGAAGTCCAACAACTATCTAAATTGTTGACGAAACTCCATGAAGAGATGAAATAGGATTGAGGGATTTAAGTGGAACAACCAATCGGAGTAATAGATTCGGGTGTCGGTGGTTTGACTGTCGTAAAAGAAATGTTGAAAAGGTTGCCGAACGAGTCGATCGTCTATATAGGAGATGAGAAACGTTGTCCATATGGACCGCGTTCGTCTGAGGAAGTGCGCCAGTATACGATGGAAATGGCGACAGCGCTTTCCAATATGGGGATTAAAATGCTTGTCATCGCATGTAATACAGCGACTGCGGTCGCACTCGATGACGTTCGTGCACAATTTGACTTTCCAGTGATCGGTGTCATCAGACCCGGAGCCCGAGGAGCAGTAAAAGTATCTAAAATGAGGAAGATTGCCGTTCTTGGTACAGAAGGTACGATTAAGAGTCGTGCGTATGAGCAGGAAATCGAACGACAATCTCCTGGCACAACGGTGTACCCGCTTGCATGTCCTGAATTTGTTCCGCTTGTTGAAAGTGGTCAATATAGATCGGCACTGGCGAGTGAAGTGGTGGAACGATCACTTCGTGAACTGGATGGAAAAGAGTTCGATGCAGCCATATTAGGGTGTACTCATTATCCCCTTTTGGAACACCCTATACGAAAGCATCTTCCTGAAAATGTACAAATTATTTCGTCGGCTATCGAAACGGTCGTCGACGTTGAAAAAGGATTACGGGAAAACAATTTGTTCCGCGATGCAACTGTACAAGTGGAACCGATATTTTACACAACGGGTCCACTTGAAAAGTTCGAGGCCATTATTTGTGACTGGTTGGCAATGAAAAAAGCGGATGTCCGGCAGATCTGTTTGTAAATGTCACGTAAATAAACAATCATGCGTTTTTGGATAAGGAAGTTAACATCGGGATGTCCTTTCATCGGACATTCCGTTTTTTGCTTATAGGAAAGAAGTTGTGATAAGATAAAAGCCTGATTTGAAGACCTAAATTGAATTGTGGAGGGTGCTTGATGACAAGATATGAAGGAAGAACGTCCGATATGCTAAGACCGGTGACGATAGAAACCGATTATTTAATACATCCGGAAGGCTCAGTGCTTATTTCGGTTGGAAAGACGAAAGTGATTTGTACGGCAACAATTGAAAATCGGGTTCCCCATTTCTTGAGAGGGAGCGGCAAAGGATGGGTGACAGCAGAATATTCCATGTTGCCACGCGCGACAGGACAGCGGACACAACGTGAAGCGTCGAGAGGAAAAGTGGGGGGCCGTACAATGGAAATCCAACGGCTAATCGGGCGTGCGATGCGTGCAGTAATGGATCTTGAAGCGATGGGCGAGCGGACCATATGGATCGACTGTGACGTCATCCAAGCGGACGGTGGAACCCGGACGGCTTCCATTACAGGCGCGTTTGTCGCATTGACATTAGCCGTGGCGAAATTGCATGAAGAAAAAGAGCTGAAAAAGTTTCCAGTGACGGACTTTCTTGCGGCGACGAGTGTAGGGAAGACGGGCGAAGATGAGCTCATTTTAGATCTCGACTATTTGGAAGACTCCGAAGCGGCTGTTGACATGAACGTCGTCATGACAGGAGTGGGCGCTTTCGTAGAATTGCAAGGAACCGGTGAAGAAGCGACATTTACAAAAGAGGAAATGAATGGGCTTGTGACACTTGCTGAAAAAGGGATCACTGAGTTGTTCGTGCTGCAAAAAGAGGCACTTGGTCCGATTGCTGAACTTGTCGGAGGGAAAGAAGGGGACAAGCTATGAAGGAAATCCTCATCGCTACGAATAACCCCGGAAAAAAGCGCGACTTTGAAACACTATTCGGGCCATTCGGAATCCGTGTCCTCACTTTGCGGGATATCGAAGGTGCACTAGACGTGGAAGAAACCGGTGAAACGTTTGAAGAAAATGCAGTCTTGAAAGCGGAGACCGTCGCTTCCATCGTCGGGAAGCCAGTGTTGGCAGATGATAGCGGCCTTGAAATCGATGCGCTTGGTGGCGCGCCAGGCGTTTATTCTGCGCGTTATGCAGGTGTTGATAGCACTGACGATGAAAACATCGACAAAGCGTTACACGCGCTCAGGGAGACGGCAGAAGGCGATCGACAAGCGAGATTCTGCTGTGTGCTTGCCATTGCAGGACCGGGTGTGCGAACGGAAACTTTTTCAGGGAGCTGTGAAGGGGAAATAACCTTTGAACGTCAGGGAGACAATGGATTCGGCTATGATCCAATTTTTTATGTCGCCGAAAAAAAGCGTACGATGGCGGAGCTGTCACCTGAAGAAAAAAACGCCATTTCCCACAGAGGGGCAGCCCTTCGGAAACTGGAGCAGAAACTACCGCAGATCATCCAGGAAGTAGGTGAAAAGTGATGAAATTGGTTGTCATGAGTGATTCGCACGGAGATGTAGAAACGGTGAAGGCAATTGCTGAACTGCCGGCCGATGCGTCGTTCCACCGCGGAGATAGTGAGCGGTCGTTTGATGATCCGGCGTTCGGCACGATGCATAAAGTGCGTGGCAATTGTGATGGAGATTCGGATTTCCCCGAATCTGTCATCGTCTCTGTCGGTGGTAAAAAGATTTTTGCCGTGCACGGCCACAAGCATAACGTGAAGCAATCTTTGCTCGAATTGTACTACAGTGCAAAAGAACAACAAGCGGATATCGCTCTCTTCGGGCATTCCCATCTATACGGGGCTGAGATGAAAGATGGTATCTTATTCGTCAATCCAGGCAGCACCCGTGTGCCAAGAGGGGGAAATGTGCCGACGTATGCAGTGATTGAATGGGATGACTCTGTCCGGGTCACGTTTAAAAATATGGCACATGAAATCGTCGATGCAATGGAAATAAAAAACTTTTAAAAAAAGCGTTGACTTTTTATAAATACCTGCCTATAATAGAACTTGTCGTTAACAAACTTACATAGTTGTTAAGGCAATGTCCCAGTAGCTCAGCTGGATAGAGCAACAGCCTTCTAAGCTGTGGGTCAGGGGTTCGAATCCCTTCTGGGACGTCTAAAAAGGGCGCTTAAAGCCCGTCGTTATAACCTTCTAATACGATGAATGAATCGGTCAATGAACGGTCAACCACCGTTTATATCCGAAATTCAAAAATCGTAATAGGAGGTTTTTTTGTGTCGAAAAAAAGATCATCGTTAATTGTTACGGAAGATTTGTCTAATATTTTCGCGGATGATTTCGAGGACAAGCAAGCAAAGGTAATAGCGCCGAAAGACGGATTACCAATTGCAACCGCTTTGAAGACGGTCATCCGTCAAATGGAAGTGTCGGGGCTTCGTCCGCGAACAATTGCCGACTATGAAAGGCACGTAATGCATTTCGTTGAAATAACTGGGGCGCAGGTAATCGAAGAATTGACGGTGGATCATATTTATACGTGGCTTTCAAGTATGAGAGTCAGCAATCAAACGAAGCTAACACGTCTTAAATGTCTCAAGGCGTTTCTAACACGATGTTTCTACAATGGATGGATGTCCACTAATTTTTGGCGACAAGTCAATATAAAGGTTGCCACACCAGTTAAAGAGGGCGCGACGGAGCAGGACGTACACGATCCAAGGATAGGTAGGAGGAACTTTACAAACTTAAAGAATTAGTAACTTCTAAACTTCTTAGAGTAGCCTATCCAATGTCTGAAATAAGAAGGCAGGAAGACTCTATCTCTCTTTAATAGTATGATTAAAGAAATAGTTATTAGGAGATGGTTTTATGCCAGTAAGTAATAGTTCACTACGTAATCCAGACTCTTTCATCATGAACGAAGACACAGTGAATGTTTCTGTCTTTAATTATTTGATAAGTAAAGGTGTCGTATGCGAAAAACCATTAGTCGGAAGGCAACAGGGGGTGGATGTTAAAGGAACCATTTCAGGGCATTCTATTTTTGTGGAGTCAAAAGGTTCACAGGCTAATGGTTTAACGGATGATACAGTTTTTAAACACGGTCAAATTGTAAATCATTTGGCTAGACAAATTCACATCCTCATGAAATATGCAGATCTTGAGAATCCTGACAAAACGTTACTTATTTTAGCGAATCCGGATATACTTCGCATCAGAAGTGAGGTCGATAGAGTAAGAAAAAGCATTAACAGACTTAATTTTATATGTTTTTGGGTTCAAGAAGATCGGAGTATATTAATTGAATGCGGGAGAGAACAAGAAGAAGTCCTGAGAAAACTCAAATTAATTTAGGAAAATGGTTTGAGCATTGAGCGTCCGCACGAGAGGTTCTTTTCTACGACACATTCGGACCCTAATGCGCAACAAGAAGGATTCCTTTCTTTTTTGACGAAAGATGTGGAAAGGGAGGGGATAAAGTGAACTTCGACTTATTAGAAAATGGTATAGATTCTTTGCGGCAAGCAAAAATAAATATTGATGAAAACTATTTGAATCATGAATTTGAGTCGTTTCAATTAAAGGACGGTCTGTTTAATTGCGTTCATGGTATGGAAGTTTTGACGAAATTTATTATTAAGGAAAAGAACGAAGAAGACATATTTACTTGCAAAGCGAAATACAGAGCCGCTGTAAAGCAAATGCAAGATCACCACAAAAATGTTTTTGATGTGAACCCCAAACTTCGTACAATTAATGTAAGTCGTGCATTAGAACTGCTCAAAACAGATTTCGGTCTAAATGAAAGTCTATATGTTAAGGCAATAAAGCTAATTCAAGAACGAAATAAGTTAATGCATTATACAGTTGAAATGAGTTATAAAGCGAAGGTACAATTCGCAGAAGAATTGAGAAGTTGCATTGAACAAATGACATCCTATTATGCTCAATCTATTCCAAATTTTAAAGTCAAGTTTGAACAATTAGAAAGACACTACCCCTATACAGAGTATGATAAGTGGGAAGATGCTTGCGTAGACGCGGCAGAATCTAAGTACGAGGAAGAACGATGGGGTATTGATAGGCTTTAAGAATGTAAATGATCATATTAGAGCGCTCGAATTGCGGCATTAGGAAGGGGATATGTTATGGACTTCATGAATTCAGAGTTAACAAAAGTCTTAGCCGAATTCGCTTTAGCTAGGACGAAGAATACTGCAGAATATATTTCTGATAAGTTAAAAGGAATTAAAGCCAGCAGTAATAAAGATGAGATTATAGTGAATCTAGAAGGTATAATATTCGAATTAATCTCTGATAAAAATGAGCTTGAATCCTTTTACCGCAAGGTAGAAGCAGCCCAAATTCCTGCATTTCTAAAAGCGATTAAAACACTTAGAAATTGGCAAGTAGAGATATTGAACAGCTTTATCTTCCCTTATTCAAATGGGTTTTTAGAAGGCATCAACAACAAAACTAAAGTGATGAAGCGTAACGCTTATGGCT